>CAIUOG010000134.1 GCA_903900705.1 uncultured Acidobacteriia bacterium | reverse complement strand
GCCGCGACCGGCCGCCAAACGTTCAAGGCTCACAATCGCTTCTTCCAGTTGTTCTCTTTCCTGGCGCAGTTCCGCGAGGATTTTCGATACGTCCATTCCTGGTGACTCCTGTGATATCGCTGAGAGCGACACCGGCGGGTGGCTGGTGCCGTTCCGTATCCGGAACGAGCGGCGAAAGCGTCGCGGTTCCTTAGATAGATTTGTAGCTCATTCCGCAGGGCTGTTGCAAGGGGATTGTTCTATTTTCAGAACAAAATATCGGAACGCAAGTGCCGGAACTGTCGATTCGTTTTAATTTTCCTGATCGACCGGAGCTTTTTGAGCGGTGCCTCTCCAATAAAAATAGAACGGAAGGCCTAATAAAATCAACACGATCCCCGTAATGGCCTGACGGGGTTTGTCGATCAGGGTCTGAATTTCCAGAACGGCCGCACCCAGCAGGAAAAGTGCGGGCACTACGGGGTAGCCCAGGGTTTTATAGGGTCTGGGCAGGTCGGGCCGTTTCCTTCTCAGAACAAAAACCGACGCGGTGGCCATTGCGTAGAGGATCCAGCTGCCGAAAATCACGAAATTAAACAGATCATCGTATTTTCCTGATAGCACCAGTAAGCAGGACCAGCCGGTGAGCATCATGATGGAAACGCCCGGCGTGTGAAACGCCGGGTGGACGCGGGCGACGGATTTGAAGAAAAGGCCGTCACGGGCGGCGGCGTAAGGAACGCGCGCGCCGGTGAGGATAGAGCCGTTGAGGGCGGCGAAGATGGAAATCATGGCGGCAAGGGAAACGGCCGCGGCGCCGGCGGGACCCCAGACGCGCTGCATCATTTCGGCGGCCACCAGCTTGTGTCCGGCGACTTCGGCGGGCGTGAGCACGCGGAAATACGCCCAGTTTGCCAGCATGTAAATGGCGATGACGAGGGCGGTGCCGCCAATCAGGGCAAGCGGGAGATTCCGTTTGGGGTTGCGGATTTCCGACGCCACCATGCCGACGTTGTTCCAGCCGTCATACGCCCAGAGCGCCGCCACCAGCGCGGCAATAAAGCCGGTCTGGAGCGGCGGGGCGGGCAGGGGATCGGCCTGGGCCGCCGGGTGGGCGTAGAGAAGACCCGCGCCGATGACGACCGCGATGAGCGTGACCTTGACGACCGTGACAGCCACCTGGACGTTGCCGCCCACCCGGACGCCGATGTAATTCAGCGCGCCCAGCGCGAGAATCAGCAGCAGCGCGAATATCTGGCCGTACTTAATGGGGAACGGGCCGAGGGTGAACCAGAGTTTCTCGAATTCCGGGATGAAATGCGCGGTGTACTCAAAAAAGGCGGTGGCGAGGGTGGCGATGGAACCGCTCTTGGCTACGGAAAGTTGCGTCCAGCTATAGAGATAGCCCCACATGGGGCCGTAGGCTTCCGTGAGATAGACGTATTCACCGCCCGCGCCCGGGAGTGCGGCGGCCAGTTCGGCGTAGGTGAGAGCGCCCGCCATGGTGAGCGCGCCGCCTACGATCCATACGAGGAAGACCATGTGGACGGAGCCCACGCTCTGGATCATGGCCTGGGGCACACGGAAGATGCCGCTGCCGATGACGGTGCCGACCACGATGGCGAGCGCTGTGGCCAGCCCGAGGTCCCGCCGAAGTTCTATGACTCGTTCCTGACTCATGATTGTTTTGCTTTCTCTGTGACGGCGAAGGGCTTTACGACGAGCGACGCCAGCCAGCCGACCCCGAAGGTGACCGAACTGCCGATCAGCACCCACCACGTGTAAGGAATTTTGGTGCCGAGTTTGACAAAGATCATGACCAGGCCACCCGCGATTACGCCGACGATGGCCGCCCGTTCGCCCGGCCGTTTCGTGAGCACGCCGAGCAGGAAGACGCCCAGCAGGATTCCCAGCGTAACGGACGCAATGGACAGCCCGGATTCGAGCACGGAACCCCACTGGCTGGCGACGAGCGCGATGGCGGCCAGCACCAGGCCCCAGACGACGGTGGAGAGGCGCGAGGCCAGCAGGTAGTGTTCCGGCGATCGGCGGGACTGCGTCATGGGCTGGTAAAAGTCGACCACGGTGGCGGAGGCCAGGGAGTTGAGCGCGGCGGAGAGGTTCGCCATCGCCGCGGCAATGATGGCCGCCATGGCAAGACCGGCGATGCCGACCGGAAGCGATTCCCAGATGAAGGCGGGATAGAGCTTGTCGGACGAGCCGGTAATCGGTTTGCCGTCCCGCAGGACCCAGAGCATCGCGCCAATGGTGAGAAACAGGGTGAACTGTATGAAGATCACTCCCCAGCTGGTGAGAAGGGCGAGGCGGCTCTGGCGTTCGTTCTTCGCGCTGAGCAGGCGCTGGACGACCAGCTGATCGGTGCCGTGGCTGGCGGTGGTGAGAAAGGTGCCGCCGATGAGCCCGGCCCAGAAGGTGTAGGGCGAAGTCCAGGACCAATGGAAATCGAAAACCTGGAGCTTTCCGGCGGCGGAAGCGACGTCCATGGCGTGGGGGAAGCCGCCGGGGATCCGGCCCGCGAGGACGTAGAAGCTGACGCCGGCGCCGAGCACGTACATGATCATCTGGATCACGTCGGTCCAGATGACGGCGGTCATGCCGCCCTCAAAAGTGTAAAAGAGTGTCAGCAGGATGATGACGACGATGGAGGCGAGGCCGCCGGTGTGGAGGATGATCGAGATGACGATGGAGATGGCGAAGACGCGAACGCCTTCGGCGAGCGCGCGGGTGACGAGAAATATGCCGGAAGTCACCTTGCGGACGTGGGGACCGAAGCGCCGTTCCATGAGGGCGTAGGCGGTGAACAACTGGCCCTCGAAGTAGCGGGGCAGGAAGATGGTGGAGATGACGAGGCGGGCGAGCAGGTACCCGAAGACCACCTGCAGGAAGACGAAACTGCCTTTGTAGGCGAGGGGTGGCGTGCCGATGATGGTGAGGGTGCTGGTTTCGGCGGAGACGATGGAGAGCGCGATGGCCCACCAGGGGGCGGTCTGGCCGCCGAGAAAGTAATCCCGCAGGGACTTTTGGGATTCTTTGAAGCGCGCGCCGAACCATGTGACACCGGCGAGATAGGCGAGGATGACGGCGAGATCGATAGGGCGCAAACTGTTTTCCAGACTTGGGCGATTGTAACAGTTACGGAGTGAAAAACAACAGGGCGGGGAACTCACGGGACGGTGGTGGCGTCCACAATCCAGACGCGGTTTTGATTGCCGGATCGACTGTGGTTCGGTATACTCCGCTTTTGCCGTTGTTCTTAGGATATTCTCTTAAGACGGGCTGTCAAAAGCGAGAGACAGGCCGTTGAACGAACCGGTATTTGACAAAGAGGCGGGAGGCAACAGAACGTGAGGCATCGTTTAACGAGATTGACACTTGGGCTGGTGGTAGCCGCGGCTACCATCCGTACCGGCGCTTGGGCGCATCCGGCTCCGGAACCCGCTCCCCAGGCGGCGCAGGAATCTCCCTATAAAGATCAGGGCGAATACGACCTCGCGACCTCGGCGGGCAAGGAATCCGACCCCCAGAAGAAGCTCGACAAGCTGAAGGAATGGGAACAGAAGTATCCCGACAGCAAGTTGAAGAGCGCCCGGACGCTGATGCAGGCGCAGGCCCAGCTGGGTCTGGCGATGGCGGCGTACGGCAAGCCGGGACCGCCGGAGCTGCTGGATGGTGGTCAGAAGGCCGCGCAGTCTATCGTCGATAACCTCGACAAATACTTTGCCGCGTCGGCCAAGCCGGCGGGCGCGACCGATCAGCAGTGGGCCGATGCGCGGAAGACGTTTGAACTGCAGTCCCGTTCGGTGCTGGGCTGGGTGGCAATGACGAAGAAGTCGGATGCCGAAGCCGAAGCCTCTTTCAAGAAGATTCTGGAACTGGCTCCGGATTCCGCTCAGGTTTCTTATTGGCTGGGCAGCGTGATCATCCGCCAGAAGAACGTGGCCCGTTACTCGGAAGCCCTGTACTCGCTGGCCCGTTCGCTCACGGTGACCGGCCCGAATGCTTTGCCGCCGGCTGCCGCCGGTCCCGCGAGTTCGTATCTGGATCGCGCCTATGCGGGCTATCACGGTGACAACTCCGGACTGGATGACCTGAAGAAGCAGGCCGCCGGCGCGGCGCTGCCTCCCGCCGGTTTCCACATCGACAGCGTGGCAGAAATCGAAGCGAAGAAGTTCGGCGACATTGAGGCCTTCAACAAGGCTCACCCCGACATCGCTCTGTGGCGTCAGATTCGTGACACCCTCAAGGGCGACCAGGGCGCGACCTACTTCGACAGCGTGAAGGGTTCGCTGATTCCTCCGGAAAACATTGGCATGTTCAAGGCCAAGATTGTCACGGTCAACGAGAAAGAGCTGGTTGTGAACGTGGACAATGCCGGTGGCGACGCGACTCTGAAGTTCGAAAAGGCCATCAACCAGAAGGCGATCAATGTGGGCGACGCGATTGAGTTCAAAGCGGTTGTGGACTCCTTCACGAAGGAACCCTACATGCTGACGCTGACGGTGGACGATCCGAAGGAAAGCATCAAGGGTTTGCCTGACAACGCATTCTCCGCCGCGGCCCCGAAGAAGGCTGCGCCGAAGAAGGCCGCTCCGAAGAAGAAGTAGTTGTTTCCCGGGATACCCGGGTATGTGGTTCACTTGGCGCCGCCGTGCCTCTCCGCCTGAGGCACGGCGGCGTTTTGTTTGGGAAGTGGTTTGTTTCGAGCGGGTTTCGGACGCGTCCCGTGACAGTTGTTAAGATAGGGTTGCTGTATGCCTCTGTATGAATATAAGTGCCACTCCTGTGGCAAGACATTCGAAGTAATCCAGAAGTTCTCGGATGAACCTCTGAAGACGCACGCCGAATGTGGCGGAGTCACAGAAAGGGTTTTGTCCGCGCCCGCCTTTCACCTGAAGGGGTCGGGCTGGTATGCGACGGACTACGCCAAGGGCAGCGGAACGGTTCCGGCGAAGCCCCATGATTCAAAATCGGGTGGCGGTGAATCGAAAAGTGATTCCGGGTCGTCCGATAAGGCGGAGTCGAAGGGCTCGGGTGAAGCGAAGTCGGACTCGTCGTCTTTCGCTTCTTCGTCTTCCGCTTCTTCGTCGTCAGGGGACTCAAAGCCCGCGGCGACCTCTGAAACGAAGTAATCCGGAACCAAACTGTCCGGCAAATAGCCATGCTCGCTACCACTACCCTTGCGGAAGAGATTCTCGATCTGAAGCGGGATCGCCGCGCCATTCTGCTGGCCCATCACTACCAGGACGCGGAGATTCAGGAACTGGCCGATTTCGTCGGCGACTCGCTGGAACTGGCCCGGAAGGCGAAAGAGGCGGAAGGCGATGTGATCGCGTTCTGCGGTGTCTGGTTCATGGCGGAAACGGCCAAGGTGCTGAATCCTTCGCGGGTTGTGGTGGTTCCCGATCAGGACGCCAGCTGCAGTCTGGTGGATTCGTGCCCGGTGGAGCCGATTCGCGAGTATCGGCGGCGGAATCCGGATCACGTGATTGTCAGCTATATCAACACTTCGATTGAAGTGAAGGCGGAGTCTGACCTGTTGTGCACTTCGCGCAACGCGGTGCAGGTGGTGAATTCGATTCCCCCGGAACGGATGGTGCTGTTTCTGCCGGACCGCAACCTGGGCGCTTATGTGCAGCAGCAGACGGGCCGTCAGAACATGAAAATCTGGCAGGGCTCGTGCATTGTGCACAATACGTTCCCGGTGCGGCGTCTGCTGGAATCGAAGGCGGCCTATCCCGAAGCGGTGGTGGTGGCGCATCCCGAGTGCCCGGCGGATGTGCTGCGGAACTCGGATTTCATCGGCTCGACTTCGGCGATTATTGATTTCTGCGGGGCGAGTGAGGCGCGGGAGTTCATCGTGATGACCGAAAGCGGCGTGAACTTCTCGCTGGAGCGCGTTGCGCCCGGCAAGCGGTTCCACTACGTGGCGAACGAGAACTGCAACTGCAGCGAGTGCCCGTTCATGCGCATGAACACGCTCGAAAAAGTGCGGGATTCGCTGCGGACGCTGGAGCCTCGCGTCGAACTGTCGGCGGAACTGATAGCCCGCGCGCTGCTGCCGCTCGAACGCATGCTCGCGATCCGGTAAAACTTTATTGTGTCTCTGATCGACAAATTCGGACGGGTGCATGACAGCCTGCGGATCAGTGTGACGGATCGTTGCAACATCCGTTGCTTCTATTGCATGCCGGAAGAGGGCGTGCAGTTCACGGAGCGCGCCGAGATTCTGTCGTTTGAGGAGATTGAGCGGTTTGTGCGCGCGGCGGCGCCGCTGGGCGTGACGAAACTGCGCCTCACGGGCGGCGAACCGCTGGTCCGCAAAGATCTGGCAAAGCTGGTGGCGCGGCTGGTCGCGATTCCGGGGATCCGGGATCTGGCGCTCACGACGAACGCGGTTTTGCTGGATAAGCACGCTCAGGAACTGTATGACGCGGGGCTGCGGCGGCTGAATATCCACCTCGATACGCTGGATCGGGAGCGCTTTCGGCAGATTACGCGCCGGGACGATCTGCCGCGCGTGATGGCGGGGATCGACGAAGCCGTGCGCGTGGGGTTCACCAGAATCAAGTTCAACGTGGTGGCGGTAAAAAATCTGATTGAACCGGATATTGTGCCGATGGCGCGATTCTGCCGGGAACGCGGCTTTGAGCCTCGTTTCATTGAGTTCATGCCGCTGGATTCGCAACTGCTGTGGGGACGGAAGAAGGTGCTCACGGCGGACGAGATGATTGCGATGATCTCGGAAGAGATCGGGCCGCTTGAAGCGGTGCCGGACGCGGATCCGCGCGCGCCCGCCACGGAGTACCGGTATGTGGACGGCGGCGGGCAGGTGGGCTTCATCGCGTCTGTGAGCAAGCCGTTTTGCCTGAACTGCAACCGGATCCGGCTGACGTCTGACGGGAAGCTGCGGTACTGCCTGTTCGCTATTGACGAGACGGATGTAAAGGGTTTGCTGCGCGCGAATGCTTCGGATGAAGAGATTCAGGCGGTGATCCGGCGGAATGTCTCAGAGAAGTGGCTGGGGCATGAGATTAATTCCGCGAAATTCGTGCCACCGCCGCGGCCGATGTACGCCATCGGCGGGTAGTTGCGGGAACCCGGAATCTCCGGGAACTTCTTTGGGATTGTGGTGTCTATCCTATTGAAACCAAACAAGCACGCGGCTCATTCGAGCGAACCGGTCCTTTCGAAAATCTAAATTCAGCTGCTGCGAAATGAGGGAGAACTTATGTTCGAACAGACTTTCGTGCCGACGCAGACGCACGCCCGAAGACCGTGGACGCTGGCGGCTTCGCTGACCTTGCAAACAGGACTGGTGGCGGTGGCCATCATCCTGCCGATGCTCCATCCGGAACTATTGCAGCCGAAGTTCGAGATTCCGATTTATCTGCCGGTGCGCCCGAAGCCGCCTGTAGTGCGGGAGAAGGTCGCGGCGGTGTCGGGTACGGCGCGCCGTACGCCGGTGACCCTGTATGTGACGTCCGTGCCCAAAGGCGCGCCGGTGCTGCGGCGGGAGGTGGGGATGGCGGACGATGCGCCGGATATCACGGGCGTGGCGTTCTCGCCCGGACTGGCGGGCTCCTATTCGGTGATTCCGGGGCAGGGTACTCTGCCGCCGGAACCCGCGCCGACGAAGCCGGAACCGGTGCGGGCGAAGGCGGAGGCGCCGCGGGGGCCAGTCCATGTGAGTACCGGGGTGCAGTCCGCGCTTTTGGTTTTCGGGCCGAAGCCGGTGTATCCTCCGCTGGCGCGGGCGGCGCGGGTACAGGGCGTGGTGCGGCTGCAGGCGGTGATTTCGACCGATGGAGAGATCCGGAACCTGCAACTGATCGGCGGGCCGCCGCTGCTGGTCAACGCGGCGCTGGAGGCGGTGAAGCAGTGGCGTTACCGGCCGACGACGCTGAACGGGAGCGCGGTGGAGGTGATTACGGAGATCGACGTCAATTTTACCCTAAGCCAATAGCCCCGTTCTGCCGATAGTTCATCAGCTGTATGCCGCGCTGCTCAATGACCTGCCGCGTCCTCGGCGAGAGCAGCGCGGCCAACTCGATTTCACGGCTTGCCTTAAGCCGGGTGGCCGCGTTGCGCAGTTCCGGGCCGAGGTGGCCCGGGTGACACATGAATTCGGTCAGGCCGGGCGGGAGCCGCATGAGGGTTTCCGCCAGGCTGCCGTCGTTGAGCGTGCCGGTGATCTGGAAGCCGGCGAAATGGTCTGTGGTGCGCAGGCCGGAGAGAGCTGAGGCGAAGCGGGGGCGCAGGATCTGCATCCCCAGTGACACGACGCGTTTGGTGAGGCGGGCTTTACCGTCCATGCCGAAATCGAAGGGGCGGCGGACCCAGGGGATGTTGAACTCCCGCGCGGCGCGGGCCACGGCTTCGAGTACGGGCGGGAGCAGGTGGGTGTGCTTGTGGGTGTCGAGGTGCGTGGGCTGAATGCCTGCGGCGAGGATGCGGCGGATCTGGGCGAAGATCTCGTCCTGGATGGGGATCTCGCGCCTTCGGAGCGCGCTGATGAGGTCTTTGAGCGTGGCGGGGAGTTCGCGGGAGGGATGGAGCACGCTGCGGCCCTGGACGAGGACGAGGTGGCAGCCGACGTCGAGAGTTGGGGTTTTTCGCGCCAGCGCAACCGCGTCGTCAAAAGCGTCGCCATTGGCCATAAGGGTGGTGGCGGTCAGGATGCCGTGCAGGTGGGCTTCGACGATTCCCTGATTGACGTCGCGCGTAAAGCCGAAGTCGTCCGCGTTGACGATCAGGCGGATACTTTCGGGCATCAGAACAGGACGAGTTTGATGGTAAGGAACTTTTTCGGGTTCTTGTGCATGTCGGCGAGCAGGCCGTTGAGTTCGCGGGATGCGCCGTTCATGGAGTCGTAGAGTTCGCGGTTCACCATGAGCTGGCCGAGGGTACCCTGACCCTGATTCAGCTTGTCGATGGCGGTGGAGACCTTTTCGAGAACCGCGGTCATCTGCTTCGACATCTGGTCGTCGGTGAGCAGCTTGCCGGCGGTGCCTTTGCCTTTGTTCAGGTTGTCGAGCATCAGCTTTGCTTCTTGAATGGTGGCGCGGGTTTCTTCGGCAATGGCGGGATCGTAGAGCAGTTTGCCGGCGGTGCCCTTGCCCTGCTGCACCTGGGCGAGCATATCGTCTGTGCGCTGGATGACGCGGCGCAGATCCTTGTAAAGTTCGTCGCTGTAGAGGATTTTGCTGACGGTGCCGTCGCTGTTCTTGACGTCTTTCACCAGTTGCGCGACTTCGCCGGCGATGGCGTTGAGCCGGTCATAAAGCGAATCATCTTTGAGGAACTTGCCGACATTGCCCTGACCGGCATCCACGATGGCGAGAAGGCCATCCACGCGGCCCAGGATGGTCTGGAACTGGCCGAGCAGGCCGGAGGCCTGGGTGAGGATCTCCGGGATGTCCTGCGTGGTGACGGATTCGATTTCGCCGCCGGCCTGGACGTGCCTCGGGTGGCTTCCTTTGGTGATGTTGATGTATTTGTCGCCGAGCAGGTTGGAGGCGCTGATGGCGGCGCGCGAGTCGTCGGGCATGAGATCGAGGTACTTCTTCGAAATCTTCATGCGGATTTCGACGGTGCGTTTGGGGTCGTGCGAGCCGGAGAGTTGTACCTTGCTGATATGGCCGATGAAGATGCCGTTGAGGCGCACCTGGGCGTTTTCCGCCATGCCGGCGGAGTCTGTCATGTAGGTCCGCAGTTCGAATTCGCCGGAGAAAAGGTTCCCCTGCGAGGTGAGGAGGAAGATCAGCAGACCCGCGATCACCATCGCGACCGAAGCCACGATACCCACCCGGAGTTGCGCCCAGCTCACTTTCTTTTGCGATGCCATGTCAGTTTGTTGATGTTCCCTCTGCTGCCTAAGCTGCTGCTTCCTTTTCGGGGCGCTTCACAAATTTGCTGATGTACGGGTCTGTGGAGGCTTCCAGATCTGCCTGTTTGCCCTCAAAAACCAGACGGCCTTCCTTCAACACCATGAAGATGGTGCTGGTGCCGATTTCGACAGCGGGGTCGAGACGTCCACTCTCCGGATTGTACCGGAAGTTGGCGACCAGATTCCCGTCCTGATAGCGATGGGTCACCACCAGGGCGGTTGTGTTATCCACGTCGCGTTCCTTGATGATGAGGGCCATGATGGTGTGGGCGGTGATGGGGTCGAGCCCGGCGGTGGGGGAATCGTAGAGCAGGACGGGCGGTTTGGTGACGACGGCGCGGGCGATGGCGACGCGGCGGCGCATGCCTCCCGAGAGTTCGCTGGGGTACCGTTCGAGGGTGTGTTCGAGTTCGACGAAGCGGAGCGAATCGCGCACGGCGGGTTCCATTTTGTCGCGCGGCATGCGGTTTTCGGTCTGGTTGAGAAGGGGATAGGCCACGTTCTGCGCGATGGTCATGGAGTCGAACAGGGCGCTTTCCTGAAAGAGCATGCCCAGTTTCGAGCGGAGGGTGAACATTTCTTTCTCAGGCCTGCGGGTGATCTCTTCGTCGAAAAGGAAGACCTTGCCTGCCGTGGCCTGGTTGAGTCCCATGGCGGTCTTGAGCAGGACGGTCTTGCCGCTGCCGGCCGCGCCGAGGATGATGCGGGTCTGGCCCTGGAGGACGTCGAAAGAAATGCCGTCGAGGCCGCGGACGCCGTCTTCGAAGACGACGCTGACATTTTCAAAGCGGACGAGGGAGTTCGCCATCAATAGCCCGAGTACTTGACGAAGATCAGGCCCATGAACAGGTTCAGGACCAGAATGGAGACCGAGGCGGCCACCATCGCCTGGGTGGTGGCGCGGCCCACGCCCTGGGTGCCGCCGGAGGCGCGCAGGCCGTAGAAGCAGCCGATGAGAGAGATGACGAAGGAATAGACGAAGGGCTTCAGCAGGCCCTGCACCACGTCGCTCCAGAGAAGCGCGCGCCAGCATTGCGACCAGTACTGCAGCCAGTCGAGATCGTAGATGAGTTTGCCGATGATCCAGCCGCCGAGCATGCCGACGAAATCGTCGATAACGGTGAGGCAGGGCAGCATGACGGCGATGGCGATCATGCGGGGGGTGACGAGTTTCTGAACGGGGTCGGTCCCGAGTGCGCGCATGGCGTCGATCTGCTCAGTGACCTTCATGGAGCCGATTTCGCTGGCGATGCCGGAGGCGTTGCGGCCCGCGACCATCAGGGAGGTGAGCACGGGGCCGAGTTCGCGGACGAGGATGATGGAAACGACGGTGCCGGTGCGACCGGTCTGGCCGTATTGCTGGAGCGCGCGGCCCATCTGGAGCGCCATCACCGCGCCGGAAAAGAAGCCGGTGAGGAGGACGATGGGGATGCTACCGACTCCAAGGGAGTCCATCTGGAGCTTGATGTCGTCGCCGTAGTGCGGTTTTTTGGCGACGTTGCGGAGCGCCCGGCCCGTGAGCAGGTAGAAGTCCTGTATCGCCTGGATCGGGGCCTTCAGAAAGTCAAGCACTGTAATTCGGTGGATGCCGGGGCTACGAAACCGATGCTAGCATACGAGTGACCTGATGAAAGGCCTTACAGATGTTCCTGGAATTCTGGTTGGTCATGCGACCGACTATGAAGCGCTGACCGGCTGCACGGTGATCCTTTGCGGAACCGATGCGGTGGGAGGCGTGGATGTGCGTGGTTCGGCGACCGGTTCCTGTGAGCTGGAAACGCTGTCGCCGTCACATGTTGCGCCGTTTGTGCACGCGATTGTGCTGGCGGGAGGGAGCGCGTTCGGCCTCGAAGCGCCGTCCGGGACGAGGCGGGTGCTGGAAAAACGCGGAGTGGGGTTCGACACGGGTGTGGCGCGCGTGCCGATTGTGCCGGGCGGGATTCTGTTTGACCTGGCGATCGGGCGGGCGGATGTGCGTCCGGGACGCGAAATGGGTGAGAAGGCCACGCTGGCCGCGAATGACGGGCCGGTGGTGGAAGGGAACGTGGGCGCGGGGACGGGCGCGACGGTGGGTAAGATTTTCGGAATTCGGCAGGCGATGAAGAGCGGGGTGGGAAGCGCGTCGCTGACGCTGGGATCCGGCGTGGTGGTGGCCGCGTTGGTGGTGGTGAATGCGCTGGGGGATGTGCTGGATCCCGCGAACGGACAGATTCTGGCGGGGGCGCGACTGTCGCCCACGAGCCGGGAGTTCGTCAATTCCGCGGCGGCGATGAGGCACGGGATTCCGGAACGCGCGCCGTTCCGGGGGAACACCACGCTGGCGGTGGTGGCGACGAATGCGCGTCTCGACAAGGTGCAGACCAATAAGATGGCGGCGCTGGCGAGTCTGGGGGTGGCGCGGACCATTTCACCAGTGAATACGATGGCCGATGGCGATATGACGTTCGCGATCTCACTGGGTAAGGAAAAGGCCAGCGTGGACTCGGTGGGTGTGGCGGCGGCCGACGCACTGGCGATGGCGGTGATGCGGGCGGTGCGGGCGGCGAAGAGCGCGGGCGGCGTGCCGGGGCTGGCGGGCTAACGCAATTCCTTCACGGGAATGGTGAAAACGGCCGTGTTCACTATGCCTTTGCGCTGGAACTGCACCCAGACGCGGTAGGTCTCAGCGCGCGGGAAGAAGAGGTTGAACTGCACTTCGGGCCGGCCATCGGCATAGATGGGGTGCTCGTGAAGGCTGTCGACCAGATCGGCGCTGACGGCGAGAAGATGGCCCCATGCGCCGATATAGGGCTCTAAGCCGTCGCCCGGATTGAGAGTGAAAAACAGCATTGTTTTGCGCCCGGGAAGGGGTTCCGGCGGGTCCATGCGGAGCGAGACGGTGAGGTTTTCCGTCTGTTTCGGGGCGAGGTCCGGGGCCGGATGCCCGATGGATTCGCCGATGGATTTGTCGTAGCCGGCGGTGGTGAGGTAGCGCGGCAGCAGTTGCGGAGTCCCGCCGGCGGGGTAACAATCGGCGAGAAGGCGGAAGATGCCGGGTTTGGGGAGAGTGGTCCGGTAGAGGAAGCTGCCGTCGGGCTGGGGCTCGGGGTGGTCGTGCACGAAGGTTTCGAGGTCGGCGCTGACGAGGAAGAGATGGAAGAGCTTCTCGTGGACGATTTCGTATTTCGTTACGGGCCGGCTGGTTTTGGGATCGAACAGTTCGAAGTGGAGTTCAACGGGTTTGCCTGCCGGGATGGCGGGAGGGTTGGCGCGGACGGTCATGCGGTACTCGACCGGTTGTTTGATGCCCGGTTCGAGCTTCATGCCGCAGCGGGGGCAGCGACCGGGCGCTTTGGCCCGGACGTCGGGATCCATGGGGCAGGTGTACTCAATGGCGGGGGCGGTTTCGGGCGGCGGCAACTGGGCCGCCGCCATCAGAACAGTCCCCGCGATCAGTACGATGTTGCGCACGGTGATTCTTAGGTTGTGGACGGGGGCGCGGCCATGGGCCATTTCATGGTGGTGGAAGCGCCGCCATCGACCGCAATGACCTGGCCGGTCACGTAGTCGGAACCGGGGGAGGCGAGGAAGACTGCAGCGGGGGCGATGTCTTCCGGAGTGCCCATGCGGTCATTTGCCTGGATGGCTTTGCGCCATTCGTTCATGGATTCGGGCTGCCACATGGCGCGGTTGAGGTCTGTGAGAATGAATCCGGGGGCGATGCAGTTTACCTGAATATCAAACTGCGCCCATTCAGCGGCAAGTGCCTTGGTGAGCTGGCCGACGGCGCCTTTTGTCATGGCGTAGACGGCGATGTAGGGGATGCCGCTGAAGGTGGTGAGGCTGCCGATGTTGATAATTTTGCCGCCCTTGCCGCGCGCGATCATGCGCTTGCCGACGAGCTGCGTCATTTCAGCCAGGCTGTGGAGGTTGGTCTGGACGATAGTGTGGTACTGCTCCGGCGTCACGTCTTCAAAACGCTTACGGATGTTGGTGCCGGCGACGTTGACCAGGATATCCACGTCTCCGGCGGCTTCGGCGGCGCGCGCGATGGAGGCGGTATCCATCATGTCGACCTCGACATAGCGGCCGTTCAGCTCTTTCGCAAGCGCTTCGAGCTTGTCTTTCGAGCGTGCGGCCAGCACGACAGTGGCTCCGGCGGCATGCATGCCTCGCGCGATAGCCAGACCGATTCCGCGGCTGGCGCCGGTGATCAGCGCAGTTTTACCTTCGAGTGAAAAGGGGTTCAAAGCGATATTCTCTCACCTAAAGCTTATATCGATACCCGGCAGGGGTGGGCGAAGCCCTGTAACTTCCTGTTGATAGAGTGGAAGGCAGAGTCTAAATACCGATATGAGCTTTTCCGATTCCTTTTTCGCCGTCAGGTTCGGCATCTCGCGGCGGGATCTGGAAAACTACCTTTCCGAAGCGCTGTCACGGGGTGGCGACTATGCGGACCTTTATTTTGAATACCTTGCGACAAGCTCGATCAGCATAGACGAGTCGATTGTGAAGAGCGCGACGCAGGGCGTGTCGCTCGGGGTGGGCGTTCGCGTGATCTCCGGCGAACGGACTGGCTATGCGTATTCCGACGATCTGAGCCCGGAGAAGATCCGGCATGCGGCGCAGGTGGCGGCGCTGATCGCGTCCGGCCCGGCGAAGGTGGAGACGGCCTCGCTGCAGGAAGGCCGGAAGCGGAACCTGTACCCTGTTCTGACCGCACCCAGTGAGACCGCCTTTAAGGAACGGGTTGAACTGGCGCAGCGTGCGGACCGCGCGGCGCGCGCTTATGATTCCCGCGTTTTCCAGGTGCAGGTGACCTATGCGGACAACCTGCGGCAGGTGATGGTGGCGACCAGCGATGGCGTGCTGAATTTCGACCGGCAGCCCCTGGCTCGGATGAGCGTGCTCGCGCTGGCCAAAGATACGGACGGCGTGCCGCAGCAGGGACACGCGGGCGGCGGCGGTCGGTATGAACTCGACTGGTTTCAGACGGAGCGGACTCCCGAATACTTCGCGAAGGAAGCCGCGCGGCAGGCAATTATGCAGTTGGGCGCGGCGGAGGTTCCGGCCGGCGAGCAGATTGTGGTGCTGGGGCCCGGCTGGCCTGGCGTGCTGCTGCATGAAGCGGTGGGCCACGGGCTGGAAGCGGACTTCAATCGCAAGGGCGTTTCGGCTTTCAGCGGGCGCATCGGGCAGCAGGTGGCGAGTCCGCTGTGCACGATTATTGACGACGGCACGATCGGTGGGCGTCGCGGGTCACTGAATGTGGACGATGAAGGCAACCAGACGCAGCGCAACGTGCTGATCGAGAACGGCATTCTGCGCGGCTATCTGCAGGATAAGCTGTCGAGCCGGATTCTGGGCACGGCGCCCACGGGCAGCGGACGGCGCGAGAGCTATGAGCATATTCCGATGCCGCGCATGACGAACACGTTCATGCTGGCCGGGGAAAGCGATCCGGCGGACATCATCAAATCCGTGCCGCGCGGGCTCTACTGCGCGAATTTCGCGGGCGGGCAGGTGGATATCACGAGCGGGAACTTTGTGTTCTCGGCATCGGAAAGCTATCTGATTGAGGACGGCAAGCTGACGAGGCCGGTGAAGAACGCCACGCTGATCGGTAACGGTCCGGAGGCGATGAAGCACGTCAGCATGGTGGGGAACGATTTGAAACTCGACGAAGGCATCGGCGTGTGCGGCAAGGAAGGCCAGAGCGTTCCGGTGGGCGTGGGGATTCCCACGGTCCGGATCGACCGGATGACAGTCGGGGGAACGGCTTAATGCAGCTGAGTGAGTTGCAGGAAATCGCGCAGTCGGTGATCCGGCAGGCGCGGGACGCGGGCGCGACGGACGCGGAATGCACGATGCAGGACGGGGCGGAGTTTTCGGCGAACGTTCGCATGGGCGAGTTGGAAACGCTGAAGGAAGCCGGGTCGCGCGGGGCGGGATTGCGCGTGTTGATCGGGCGGCGGATGGGCTCGTCTTACACGTCTGACCTGACGCCGGACGGGATCCGGCAGATGGTGCGGTCGGCAATTGATCTGGCGGCGGTGACGACGGAAGATCCGAATGCGGCGCTGCCGGAGCCGGAGGAGTTGGGGTCGCTGCGGACGGACCTGCGGCTGTTTTCAGAGGATGTGGCGGGGTTGCCGACGGAGCTGAAGATCGATGCGGCGAAGCGCGCGGAAGCGGCGGCGCTGGCGTTTGATCCGCGCATTACGAACTCGGAAGGCGGCTCGTTCGATTCAAATATCGGCGGGCGCGTGTTTGCGAATTCGCGCGGTTTCGCGGGCGCGTACCGGTCGACATACTGTTCCATCTCGGCCGTGCCGGTGGCGACGCAGGGCGAGAGCATGGAACGCGATTACTGGTTCACCATTGCGCGGGATTACGCGGGTCTGGAAGACGCGGCGCTGGTGGGCCGGATGGCGGCGGAGCGGACGGTGCGGCGGCTGGGCGCGGTGAAGGTGGAGACGCAGAAAGTCCCGGTGATATTCGAGCCGCGTGTGGCGCGCACGCTGCTGGGGAATCTGTTTGAGGCGGTGGAAGGCCGGGCGATTTACCGGCAGGCGTCATTCCTCGCGGGGAAGCTGGGCGAAAAGATCGCGGATGAGCGGATTACGCTGATCGACGACGGCACCCTCCCGGGTTTGTTTGGTTCGCAGCCGTTTGACGATGAGGGCGTGCCGACGCGCCGGACGATGGTGATTGAGCGGGGCGTTCTGAAGAATTACCTGCTGAACACTTATACGGCGCGGAAGCTGGGGATGAAGACAACCGGCAACGCGTCGCGCGGGATTACGGGGAATGCCGGCATCGGGTATGGAAACTTCTTCCTCGAAGCGGGGCAGAAGAGCGCGGAAGAGATTCTGCGCGGCGTGAAGAACGGTTTTTATGTGACCGAACTGATCGGGAGCGGCGTCAATACGGTGACGGGCGATTATTCGCGTGGCGCGGTGGGCATCTGGGTTCGCGACGGGGAACTGGCCTTCCCGGTTTCGGAAGTGACGATTGCGAGTACGTTGCAGGAAATGCTGAATGGCGTGGCGGAGATCGGGAACGATCTGGAGTTCCGCGGTTCTGTGTCCGCGCCGACCATCATGATCGGAGAAATGACCGTTGCCGGACGTTAAAATCTCTCCCGCCAGTATCGTGGTTGGCCTTGCCGGCGTGTTGATTCTGGGTGTGTTCGGGTGGCTGACGTTCGGGCCCGCGCCCGCCGCGCCGCCACCACCCCGGCTGACGCAGGAAGGGAAAGCATACCTTTCGAGCCTGGCACTTTCGAACGTGCACATGCAGGCGGCCGAGAGTTATGTGAATTCGCGGCTGGTGGAGATTCTGGGCGAGATTTCGAACAAGGGGAGCCGGACCGTGAAGGTGGCTGAGGTGACCTGCGTGTTCAGCGATTATTCGGGCGTGGAGATTGCGCGGGAGCGGGCGTTTGTGGTGGGCGGACGGACGGGGTCGCTCGCGCCCGGGGAGACGAAGAGTTTCCGGCTGCCTTTTGACACGATTCCGGAGAACTGGAATCAGGCGATGCCGACGTTAATTATTGCTCAGTTGCAGTTTGAGTAGGTAAGGGCAGTCCACCCCCTGGCCTCTGATAAAATTCCGACTTATGCCAGACCGCAAACTGCGTATGGGGATGGTCGGTGGCGGGCAGGGGTCCTTCATCGGAGCCGTCCATCGCATCGCCGCCGCACTTGACCAGCAGATTGAATTGACCGCCGGAGTCTTCTCCCGCGATGAGGCGAATTCGGCGGCGACCGCCGCGCGCCTGCATGTGCCGCGGTCCTATAAGAGCTACGAGGAGATGGCGGCGGCCGAGGCGGCATTGCCCGCGGACCAGCGCATCGACTTCGTCAGCATTGTGACGCCGAATAACGCGCACTTCGGACCTTCGAAGGCGTTCCTCGAAGCGGGGATCCATGTGGTTTGCGATAAACCACTGGCGCTCACGCTGGAGCAGGCCGAAGAGCTGGTGAAGATTGTGGAGAAGTCAGGCCTGGTTTTCGCTCTGACGCACAATTACACGGGGCATCCGATGGTCCGGCAGGCACGGAAGATGTTTGCTTCGGGCGAACTGGGCGTGGTGCGGAAGGTGCTTGTCGAGTATCTGCAGGACTGGCTGATGACGCCCCAGGAGAAACATGGGTCGAAGCAGGCTTCGTGGCGCACGAATCCGGCGGAGTCGGGCATTGGCGGCGCGCTGGGCGATATCGGAACGCATGCGCTGAACCTGGTGGAGTATGTCACGGGCGATCCGCTGGTTTCCATCTGCGCGGATACGAGCATTTTCCTCCCTGATCGCAAGCTGGATGAAGATGTGAATGCGCTGATGCGTTTTGAGGGCGGCGGCAAAGGTGTATTGACGGTGAGCCAGATCGCGTGTGGTGAAGAGAACGGGCTGACGCTGCGCGTTTATGGTTCGGAAGGCGCGATTTCGTGGGCGCAGGAGAATCCGAATTATCTGCACGTTTACAAGCACGGGCAGCCGCGCCAGACGTATTCGCGCGGCAATGCCGGGTATCTCTCGGCCGAAGCGACAGCGGTGACGCGGATTCCGACCGGTCATCCGGAAGGCTATCTGGAAGCGTTCGCCACCATCTATGTCGACGCGGTGGAGGCCATCCGGCGGCACATTGCGGGCAATCCGATGACGCGCGCCGAGTATAAGTTCCCGACCGTTTATGACGGTCTGCGCGGGATGCAGTTTATCTACAAGGCCGTGGAATCCGCTGAAAAAGGCGCCGTTTGGGTGCTGATGCCGGAACGTTCTTAACGCCGAATGAAAGAGCCAACGAAAATGTCTCAAATCAAAGGACCCGCAATTTTTCTCGCCCAGTTCATGGGGGACAGCGCGCCATATAACACGCTGCCGAATATCACGGCTTGGGTGAAGAGCCTGGGCTATGCCGGCGTGCAGGTGCCGTCGTGGGATGGCCGCGTGATCGACATCAAAAAGGCGGCGGAATCGAAGGCCTATTGCGACGATCTGAAGGGCCAGACGAATGGCCTGGTGATCACGGAACTGGCGTCGCATCTGCAGGGACAACTGGTGGCGTCGCACCCGGCGTACGATGAGCTGTTCGATGGCTTTGCCGCGCCGGAAGTACAGGGGAATCCGAAGGCGCGCGCCGAGTGGGCCACGCAGCAGATGATGTATGTGATCAAGGCGTCGGCGAATATGGGGCTGACGGTGTCGCCCTCCTTCACAGGGGCCCTGCTTTGGCCGTTTATGTACCCGTGGCCGCAGCGCCCGGCGGGCATTGTGGAAGAAGGCTTCAAAGAACTGGCGAAGCGCTGGATGCCGATTCTGAACTATGCCGACGAGAACAACATCGATCTCGCCTATGAGCTGCATCCCGGTGAGGATACGCATGATGGCGCGAGCTTCGAACAGTTCCTTGAAGCGACGGGCAATCATCCGCGTGTGGCGATCAACTATGACCCGTCGCACTTTGTGCTGCAGTGCATGGATTACGTCGGATTCATTGATATCTACGGTCCGCGCATCAAGGCGTTCCATGTGAAGGACGCGGAATTCCGTCCGTCGGCCAGAGCGGGTGTCTATGGGGCGTTCCTCGGCTGGAAAGACCGGCCGGGCCGCTTCCGTTCGCTGGGCGATGGCCAGGTGGATTTCGGACAGGTATTCACGCGGCTGACGGCGGCGGGCTACAGTTCCTGGGCGGTACTCGAATGGGAGTGCTGCTACAAGGACAGCGTGCAGGGCGCGACCGAAGGGGCTCCGTTCATTGCGAAGCACCTGATTGACGTGCCGACGAAGGCGTTTGACGACTTCGCGGGCGCGGGGTCTGATACGGCACGGAACCGGCGCGTGCTGGGTCTGGGGTAGACTGATCCGAACGAACGAAACGGTACGCGGCGCGTATTAACGCAGGTGAGATCAATTTCTCTTCTGATGTTGAGCGCGCCGTTTTTATTGGCGCAGACGCCTGCGTTTGAAGTCGCGGCGGTGCGGATGTCGTCCCCGCAGGAAATGGGGCACATCAGCACGTCCATGAGCGTGGACGATGGATTTCTGACCTACACCAACACGTCGCTGATGGACGTCCTGCGGGTGGCCTATCAGGTGCCGGAGCAACAGATTTCCGGGCCGCCATGGCTGACGGACCAGCGGATCGACATCCGGGCGAAGCTGCCGAAAGATTATCCCAAAAAAGCGATACCGGAGATGTTGAAGGGCCTGCTCACGGAGCGGTTCGGGCTGGCGGCGCATATTGGCGAAAAAGAGATGTCCGTTTATGCGCTCACAGTGGCGAAGTCCGGGCCGAAGCTGACGGCCGTGCCGGGTGACGACAGTTCGGTGAATCGCAGCGACCGGAGTCTGAAGGCGACCCGCATCTCGATGGAGCAGATGGCGGAGATTCTGGCGCTGATTCTGAAGCGGCCGGTTCTCGATCGCACGGGGCTGAAAGAGTCTTACGCGGTGACGCTCGAATGGGGCGATGAAGGGAATCCTGAATTACCCTCCATCTTTACGGCAGTGCAGGAGACGCTGGGACTGCACCTTGAGGGCGCGAAGGCTCCGGTGAAGACGGTGGTGATCGATCAGATCGCGAAGACGCCGGACGCGAATTAATAAGTCTCGGACAGTTTGACGATGGAGACGCGGCGGGAAGAGTCGCGGACTTTCAGCGTGGCCGGCAGGCGCACGGTGCGGACGTCGGTGCGGTCTTTCCCTGTTTCGATCCGTTCGAGCAGGATCTCGGATGCCTTGTAGCCGATGTCGTAGGCCGGTTGCAGGATGGTGGTGATGGCGGGGCGGAAGAGGTCGTCCACGGTGAGTTCGTCGAAGGTGACGAAGCCAAGGTCATCCGGGGTGGTCATACGGCAACTGCGCATGGCGCGGAGGGCGGCGAGCGCGGTGGGGCCGTTGGTGCAGAAGATGGCGTCCGGGCGACGGGCGGGGTTGCTGAGGCGTTCGCGGCACATGGCTTCCAGATCTTCAGTGCGCAGGTTGCCCTGCCAGACCAGATCGTCATCCGGAGCAATGCCGGCGCGCTCCAGGCTCTGTTCGTAGCCCTGCAGGCGGCGGCGTTCGTTCTTGAGCGCCAGCGGGCCGGTGATGATGGCGATGCGGCGGTAGCCCATCTGCAGCAGATGTTCGGTCCCCATTTCGGCGGCGGTGACGTCTTCCACCGAAACGGAGTCCACGGGTATGCGGTCCGGTACACGATCAAGACAGACCACCGGGATGCCGGCTTCGATGAGGCGCGCCATCTGATTGGTGGGCGCGGAACCGGCGGCAATGACCAGGAGGATGCCCTCCACCTGCTGGGAACGCAGCAGGGAGAGCACTTCGGTCTGCCGCTCGCCGGATTCGGTCGAGTTCACGGCGATCAGAGCATAGCCCTTCTGGCGCGCGGCGGTTTCCGCTCCCCGGATGATTTGGGGGAAGAAGGAGATCGTCATATCCGGGACGATGATGCCGAGCGTGCGGGTGCGGCTGGTTTTGAGGCTGCGGGCGACGTGGTTGGGGTGATAGTCCAGATCGCGAATGGCGGTTTGAACTTTCACGCGAAGGTCATCACTGACCGGTACCGAGCCGGTGATGACGTGGGAAACAGTTCCGACCGAAACCCCGGCGCGCTCCGCGACTTCTTTGATGGTTGGCAAGTATAGCTCCCGGAATGGAGCAGGACCGCTTCCCGCGGCGCTGGCGCCGTGAAAAGCGGTCCTGTTGAATTTCCAGCTTGATTGAACTGTTATTGAATTGTCAATCAATAGTTGAACGCTAGAAGGTTTTCAAACGAATATTCCGGGTTTCGATCTTCATGTTGTTGGGAGTCTTGTGGAGTTGGATGCCGATGGCGCCGGAAAGACGGCGGTTGGCCAGGTCATCGTCGATAATCACGCTCATCACGTGGCCGTTCAGCAGGTGGGTGAGCACGTTGCCGCGGGCGATGATGTCGACGTCGTTCCAGTCTTCCAGCTTGATGAAGCTCTTGAGCTGGTCGCTGTCACCGGTGGTGCCGATGGAGCCGACCTTTTTGCCGTTCGGGATATAGACAATCTGGCCGCGCAGGGCGAGGAAGCCGCGGTTGCGTTCTTCGTAGAGCTGGCCGGTGTAGGTCTGGTTGGCGTCGATATCGAACTGGTAACCTTTGAGCACCCACTTCGCCACGTCCGGCAGTTCCACGCTGCGGTACTGGATGCCGGAATTGCCGGTGTTGGCGCCGGTGAGTTTGTACTGCAGTTTCAGTTCGAAGTCGGCGGGCTGATCGCCCTTCCAGATGCAGAAAATGTTCTGGGGCGGCTGGTGGGTGGCGGTGGTTTCTCCTACGATGGTGTCGCCCACAACCTTGAAGAAGTCGGGGTCACAGTCCCAGCCTTTGAGGGATTTGCCGTCGAAGATGGGCGTGAAGCCGGTTTCTTCGAGTACGGGGACAGGCGGTCCACCGCGTCCGCGTCCACCGGCGGGTGCGCCCGGGCCGCGTCCGGCGGCGGGCGGAGGAGCCTGCTGCGCGAACAGCGAGGTCGCCAGAGCGACCGTCGAAAGAATCAAAAAGAAGCGTCGCATCGTTATATCCTCGTCAGAATTCGAAAACTTAAGCGGTTTTGGGCTTTTCCCATTGGCGGGTTTTGGCGGACTTCAGGACGGCGTCGGTGACGTAGTCTGTCTTGAGCGCGTCCCGGAAAGTGGGCGCGGCGCTTTTGCCTTCGCCGACGGCGGTGATGAAGTCGGCAGCCTGATGGATAAAGGTGTGTTCGTAGCCAATCTGCAGGCCGGGTACCCACCAGTGGTTCATGTAGGGGTGGTCGCCGTCTGTGATGTGGATGCTCTTCCAGCCGCGCATCTTGCCTTCGGGGCTGTATTCGAAGTATTCGAGGCGGTGCAGGTCATGCAGATCCCACTTGAGTGAGCCCTTCTCGCCATTGATTTCGAAGGTGTAGAGCGCCTTGTGACCGCGCGCGTAACGGGTGGCTTCGAAGGTGGCCAGAGAGCCGTTGGCGAAGCGGGCGAGGAAGAGGCTGGCGTCGTCAATGGTGACGGGCTGATCCTCACCGGTCAGACTGTGTTTGCGGGTCTTGATGAAGGTCTCGGTGAGCGCGGTCACCTCATCGATCTGGCCATTGAGCCACATGGCGGTATCGATGTTGTGGGCGAGCAGGTCGCCGGTGACCCCGCTGCCAGAGACGCTGGCATCCAGACGCCAGAGACCGGCGCCGCCCTGGGGGAGGTCGGCGGAAATGGTCCAGTCCTGCAGGAAGACGGTGCGGTAGTGGAAAATGCGGCCCAGGCGGCCTTCATCGATCAGCTGTTTGGCGAGGGTGACGGCGGGGGTGCGGCGGTAGTTGTACCAAACCATGTTCGGTACGCCCGCGGCTTCCACGGCGGCGGTCATCTCTTCCGATTCAGTGGGGTTGCGGCCAAGCGGCTTTTCGCACATGACCATTTTGCCGGCTTTGGCGGCGGCGATGGCGATTTCGTGGTGCGTGTCGTTCGGGCTGGCGATGTCGATGATGTCGATGTCTTTGTTTTCGACCACGGCGCGCCAGTCGGTCTCGACGGATTCATAGCCCCACTGGGCGGCAAAGCCCTGCGCTTTTTCGGCGTTGCGAGCGCAAACGGTCCTGAGGACAGGCTCATACGGCAGGTCGAAAAAGTTCGGAGCGCTGCGAAAGGCGTTGGAGTGGGTACGGCCCATGAAGCCGTAGCCGATCATTCCGATGTTCAGTTTCTTCTTCATATGCGTTGGTTATTCCCAGCCGTGCGCGTCGCGCACTTTGATCATTGTCGCGAGGATGTCGTTCCAGGTTTGCTGGTTCATCATGACGTCATTGGGGAACATGCAGCCATCCCAGCAGATGTGGGCGAAGGCGCGGGTTACGACGCCGTTGTCATCGCGCATCCAGGCGCCGGCGTCGCGAACGACGTCGAGCTTGCCGTTGGGGTCGGTCGCCTGGCAGTGGCGGCCGGTTTTGTCGTGTGATCCGGTGCCCTTCACGGTGCCGTCGTTCTGGGCGACGTGGAAATCGAAGGTCCAGGGGCGGAGCGCGCCGGCCATTTTCCGGTAGGCTGCAGCGAGTTGGTCACCCTGGGACCAGTCAAAGTCTTCGGGCAGGAGACGGTCCTCAGGAGCGTTGAAGCCCATAGTGAAGAGCATGGTGTGGGCCATGTCCGCCTGGAAGCCAACGGTTTTGGGCATGCCGACCTGTTCGAGCAGTTCGACGTTGCGACGCCAGCTCTGCATGCCGCCCCAGCAGATTTCGCCTTCGGCGGCGAGCCGTTCGCCAAACCCTTCGGCAATCTTTCCGGCTTCGCGGAAGGTGGCGGCGATCTTTGCGGTGTTGCCCGCGGGATCCTTTGCCCAGTCTTCAACGCCCGTGGCGGAATCGATGCGAATCACGCCGTACCTGCGGATGCCGAGATCCCGGAGCTTCTGGCCGATCTGGCAGGCCTTGCGGACCTGGGTGAGAAACTTTGCAATGTCATCATCGCTGCCCATGGCGGAACCGCCGCCGGTGGGTCCCCAGACGGGCGCGACGAGGGAACCGGCGACGAGATTGCGGCTGGAGAGCTTGTCGGCAAGAACCTTGAGGTCGTCATCGGTGGAGTCGATGTCGGTGTGGGGCAGGGAAAGGAAGAGATCCGCGCCATCGAACTTCACGCCGTCCACTTCGGCGGCGGCGGTCATGTTCAGCATCGTGTCGAGATCGATGGGGGGCTCCGCGTCGCCACCTTTGCCCACCAGACCGGGCCACATCGCGTTGTGCAAAGCGGGAGATTTATGAGTGCTCATAGGAGGATGTTGAAACGTCTCAAGCTCCCGTGAGCGTATATCAACGTCAGGCCGTTGTCAAACTCCCGGCAACGGTGTGTAATAGCAGGTTGCCGATGACTTCGACCCTCTTTCATAACCGCCGGGCGTTCCAGATTGAAAACGACCAGATTCGCGTGACCGTCCTCGCCGAGGGCGGGCATATTGCGGAGATTCTGGAGAAGTCGACCGGGGTGAATCCGCTGTGGGTTCCGCCATGGCCGTCGGTGGAGCCGAGCGAGTGGTCGGCGGAGAAGTATCCGATTTTTGGAGATGATTCGGAGAGCCGGCTGCTGGCCGGGATCATGGGTCAGAACCTTTGTCTGGACCTGTTCGGGCCACCGTCGGAGGATGAAGTGAAAGCGGGCGTGGTGGCGCATGCGGAGGGCGGGATTGTGCCGTATGCGTTCGAGGTGATTCCCGGCGGGATGCGCGCGAGTTGCCTGCTGCGCGATTCGCAGCTTGCATTTGAGCGGACCATCACGCTGGCGGGTCGGCGCGCGCATATCCGGGAGACGGTGGAGAATCTCTCTGCGCTGGACCGGCCCATCGCCTGGACGCAGCATGTGACGTTCGGACCTCCGTTTCTGGAGAACGGCGCCACCCAGTTCCGTATGCCGGCGACGAAGTCCCGGGCGATCGGCGAAAGCACGGATTTCGACTGGCCGCAGTGGGGGGATCGCAACCTGGAGTTGTACTACAGCGAGCAGCCGTCGGGCGGGTATTGGGCGAATCTGATGGACCCGGCGCGGGAGGTCGCGCACTTCGTGGGCTGGTCGCCTGCGTCGAAGGTGGTGGTGGGCTACGTGTGGAAACGCGAAGAGTTTCCGTGGCTGGGCATCTGGGAAGAGAACCGCGGGCGCACTCACACGCCGTGGCTGGGGCGGACGCAGACGCGCGGCATGGAGTTCGGTGTGTCGCCGTTTCCGGAGCCGCGGCGAAAAATGATTGAGCGCGGGAGCCTGTTTGGTATTCCGGGTTATCAGTGGATTGGCGCGAAGCGGAAGCTGACGGCGGATTACTACGCGGCGGTCTCGACGGCGACCGCGATTCCGGAGTCGCTCGAAGCTTTCGAAGCTCTGCTTTAATCAGTCGAAGCGCAGGAAGCCCCAGCGTTCCGGGCGGTGCATGTCGACCACGCCCTGCGGGGACCAGACCCAATTGTCTTCCTTGCCGGGCAGCTTGCGGTAGCCGACGGCGGCCGTTTCGGTGCGCCATTCCACGCGGGAGAAGTTGATGCGCCACACATCGCCCGGTTTGGGCCTGCCGAAGCCGCTGCGTTCGGTGAAGGCGGTCCAGGGGAAGGCGATTTCGAGGGTCCAGCCACGGTCTTTGTCGCCGGATTTGTTGAGCGTTCCCTCCACGTGGACGGCCGTCTTCAGGCCCGGGATCTCCCAGCCGTTATCGGCCTTGCCCTGTTCGCGGTATGGCTTGGGCAGGAAGAGATCCCAGCCGGTGTTGAGCGCGTTCATCTCGAACTCGAAGTAGTTGCGGCTGTCTCCCGAAGGGTTCAGAAAGACCTCGAAGTCGTTGTCGCGGAAGATGACGGAGTCGTGTTGGGTGAGGGTGGCCCAGACGTCGGGCTCTTCGAGGTCGGCGGCTATGTAGAGGTACTCGTCATCCCACAAGAGCTTTGCGCGGGTGCGGAAGCGGGGCCGGGGTTTGGCAGCGCCTTCGATATCGACGAAGTCATCCGTCCAGGGGGCGGCCTTCCAGGCGGCCTCGTCGGGCAGTCCGTCGATGCGAAGCGGACTCGCGGCGCGGTGGCACAGATAGCTTTTGGGCGGGCTGCCCGCATCCTGCGCCGATGCCACGGCCGGGGCGAGCAATATCAACCACAGTGTCAACCGGTGTGCTGCGACCATACAGAACACGATAAACTGTGGTTTCTTACGGTTATACAGAGTTCTTATGACACCCAGTGAAGTCCTGCAGTTTGCAAAAGAAAACGGCGCGCGCCAGGTTGACGTGCGGTTTGCCGATATTCCCGGCTTGCAGCACCATATCTCCTACCCGATCGGGGAACTGTCGGAAGCTTCGTTCACCGATGGATTTGGCATTGATGGATCGAGCATCCGCGGCTGGGCGGCGATCAACGAGAGCGACATGCTCCTGATTCCCGACCCTTCCACAGCGTTCATGGATCCGTTCATGGAGACGCCGACGCTGGTGATGATTGGCGACGTGCGGGACCCTCTGACGCGCCAGAACTATGAGCGCGATCCGCGCTGGATTGCCCGCAAGGCCGAACTCTACCTGCAGAATACGGGGGTGGGCGATACGGCGTTCATCGGGGCCGAAGCCGAGTTTTTCATTTTCGACAACATCCGTTTCGACCAGAACGCACACTCGGGTTTCTACTTCATCGACGCCGATGAAGGGCGCTGGAATTCAAGCCGCGAGAAGGACAACAAGGGCTATCGCCCGCGCTATAAGGAAGGCTACTTCCCGGTGCCGCCGACGGATCACTATCAGGATCTGCGCTCGGAAATGGTGAATGTGATGGAGCGTTGCGGCCTGGTGATCGAGTGCCACCATCATGAAGTGGCGACGGCGGGGCAGTGCGAGATCGACCAGCGGTTTAACACGCTGGTGAAGACCGCGGACAACATGATGACGTACAAGTACGTCGTGCGGAACGTGGCGAATCAGTATGGCAAGACGGTGACCTTCATGCCGAAGCCGATCTTTGGGGACAATGGCAGCGGCATGCATGTGCACCAGTCGATCTGGCGCGACAATAAGCCTCTGTTTGCGGGTGACGGCTACGCGGGGTTGAGTCAGATGGCGCTCTACTACATTGGCGGCCTCCTGAAGCACGCGCGGGCGCTTTCGGCGATTATTGCTCCCACCACGAACAGCTACAAGCGCCTGGTGCCGGGCTACGAAGCGCCGGTGAACCTGGCGTACTCGCGGCGCAACCGTTCGGCGGCCGTCCGGATCCCCATGTATTCGGCGAGTCCGAAGGCGAAGCGGGTGGAGTTCCGTCCACCGGACCCTTCGGCCAATCCGTACCTCGCGTTCTCCGCCATGCTGATGGCTGGTCTCGATGGCGTGCTGAACCGGATCGAACCGGGCGAGCCGCTCGACAAGGACATTTACGACCTTTCGCCGGAAGAAATGAAGTCGGTGCCGTCGATGCCGATCTCGCTCGACGAGGCGCTGGAGTGCCTGGAAGAGGATCATCAATTTCTTTTGAAAGGCGACGTATTTACAGAAGAACTGATTGAGACTTTTATCGACTATAAACGGAGAAATGAAGCGGAGGCTATTCGTCTGCGGCCGCATCCCTACGAGTTCTCCCTGTACTACGACATCTAACCTCCTGAACCCGTTGGCGTTTTGTAAGGGGCCTGCGAAAGTTTCGATAGACAGCATCACTGCTTTCTATCGAGGCGCGCGCAGGCCCCTTTTTAGTGTCTGAGAGCCCCAAAACACGCGGCTTTCAGTTCCGCTGAAGCATTCGGAGGGGGGAAGCGCAGCCTCTCTATGCTCCCAATCGAAAAAATCTATTTCCGCACCTTCTTCACGGAACCGTAAACTGAAATTTCAAAACGCCCCGAGCACCCTGTCAGTGCCGATTCCCAGATCAATAATTCTCAGGAGATAATTATGCGGATACCCCTTAGTATTCTTGCGCTCGTTGTGTGCTCATGGCCCGGAGCGGCCGCCGAAAACCCTGTCGCAACGCCTGCGGCAGCCCCGACGGAACAGGCCGCGCCGCAGGCGCCCGCCGATCCCGCAAAGCCCGCGGATCCGGCCAAGCCCGCGGACGCCACCCCTCCGGCGCCTCCGCCAAAGTACGACGGCTGGGTATTCAGCGGACTTGCAGATGCTTACGTCACACACAACGGGAACAATCCCACGGGTGATCTGAACGGCCTGCAGAACTTCGACCTGCACTCGGGCACTCCCCGCCTCAGCCTGGCGAAATTCACCGTGGACAAGTCCGATAAGGTGATCGGTATCCACCTCGATGTCGGCGTGGGTGAGACCATGCGCCTGATCCATGCGGGCGATCCTGCCGCGATCGAAAACAAAGGTCTCCGTTATGTGGAACAGATGTACGCGATCTTCAAGCCGACCAAAACGCACGGCACCGAAATCGACTTCGGTCAGTTTGTGACCTCGGCCGGCGCGGAAGTGATTGAGAGCAGTTCGAACTGGAACTACACCCGTTCACTGCTGTTCGCCTGGGCAATTCCGTACTACCATTTCGGCATCAAGACCGCGACTCCGATCACCAAGGAACTGACGGTTGGCGTGCAGTTGGTGAACGCGTGGAACACGGTCTGGGGCAGCCATGACTTCCAGAACGTGGGTCTTACGATGGCGCTGACCAAGCCCAAGTACACATGGAGCGCGAACTACTATGTGGGCGCAACCGATCCCGGACCGAAGGTGGGCAAGCGGAACCTGGTGGATACCACGATTCTGCTCACTCCGAACAGCAAGTTCAACGCTTACATCAACATTGACTACGCCCGCAACAACCGTTACGGCGGTGGTTATGACACCTGGTACGGCGCGGCGATTGCGGCCCGCTACCAGCTCACCAAGCTTTTCGCGGTGGCGGCACGCACGGAAGTCTTCTCCGACGTGAATGGCTTCGCGACGGGTAAGAAGCAGAATCTGAAGGAAGGCACGATCACCGGGGAAGCGAAACTGAACGATCACCTGGTGGGACGCCTGGAATTCCGGCACGACGCCTCCGACCAGCCCTTCTTTGATCGCGGCAAGCTTGCTCCGAACAAGAGCCAGAACACGCTGACGCTCGGGATTGTGGCGCTGCTCGGACCGCTCAAGTAAACAGCATCCGGCAACAGCAAAAAGGGCAGCCCTCACGGGCTGCCCTTTTTTGTTTTAAGCCCTCTTCCTGATTAAGCCCACTGAAAGAGTTTCAGGGCGTTCTTTCCGCGAATCTTCTGGCGGTCTTCTTCCTTTGCGAAATCGAACATCATGTCGAAGAGTTCCACTTCCCTGCTGAAGCCCGCGGCGTCGTGTCCGAAGTAACCCCACAGCATCCGGTCCGGTCCGAAGGCGTCAAAGGCACGCCGCACCATGGGCTTTACATCCGTAAAAGGATACTTCTCCTTTGACGAACTGCTGATATTCGCAAACTTCATGTAAGCGCGAGGCAGTTTCGCAAGCTGCAGCACTCCGACCGCTTCGGTGGCGGAGCCTTCACCCATCCGCCCCAGATGATCCAGGATGACGGGCATCTCCGGGAACTGCCCTGCCAGTTCGGCAATCTGTGGCGCAATCCAGGGCAGGAAGTGCATCTGGATGGAAAGCCCCAGCTGATGACAGCGACGCCAGGTGGCTTTCATCGCGGGTGCTCGCATGTCGCGATCCTTAATGGGTCCGTCGGAGAGCGAAGGGGTGCCGGGCTTGTGGGTTTCGTGAATCCGCAGGGCGACGATCCGCCTCGGGTTGATGCCCACCAGAGCGGCGATGCGGTCCGGCGTGTCGTGCGCGGTGGGGTCGAAGAGGCAGGTTCCCTTGAAGAAGCCCGGCGAGGGTTCGTGGGCGAAGGCGTATTCCAGATAACGGTAATCGTCCTGATAGGGTTCCGGATGGACGATCACGGCATGGTCGATGCCTGCGGCGACGGCGAAGCGGGCATATTCCTCGACGGGGAGCGGGGTGGGTTTGTAGGTGGCGTTGGGCGCGAGAGGGAAGCGCTTCGGGTCGTTGGAGAAAAGGTGGACGTGGCTGTCCACGACAGGACCGTTGGGCCTTCCCGAGGCCAGAGCCGGCCCCGCGGTGAGCGCGCCCGCCATGCCAGCCAGAAACTGTCTGCGATGCATGGCTACATTGTGTCAGGCAACTCTTCCCGGGGGAAAGGCCCTGCTCAAATGTCGATACGACGGCGCGGTTTGCATTACTATTGAAAAATTGACGGCGGAGGGAAATGACGGCTGAAGGAAGAAGCCCGGATGTGACGCAAATGCTGTCGGACTGGCGCAAAGGCGACCCGCGGGCGCTGGCGGAGCTAACGCCGATTGTGCAGCAGGAACTGCGGCGTGTGGCGGCGGCCTGTCTGCGGCGGGAACGCAGCGACCATACGCTGCAGCCCACCGCGCTGATCAATGAAGCCTATCTGCGGCTGCTGCGACAGAACGTTCCGGAATTTGAGAATCGTGCGCATTTCTTCGGGGTGGCCGCGCAGATCATGCGGCAGATTCTGGTGGATTTTGCCCGGAAACGCCTCTCCGCCAAACGTGGCAGCGCGCAGCGGGAAATATTGACGGAGGCGATGCAGGTGAGCGTTCAGCAATCCGAGGAAGTTCTGGCCGTGCATCAGGCGCTGGACCGGTTGGCGGCGTTTGATGAACGCAAAGCCCGGATCATGGAACTGCGGCACTTCGGCGGGCTGGACCGGGAGGAAATCGCGGCGGCTCTGGGCCTGAGCCTTTCCACCGTGAAGCGCGATATGCAACTCGCGAGCGCCTGGCTGCGGCGGGAACTGTCGACGCTCCCGGACAAGGGGCAGTAAAAAACGCGAAAAAGCTGACCGCTTTTGTCAGCGTTTTACGCCTGTATCAGTAGAACAGCGGAATCGCTCGAACGGAGCGGTTCCACGCCGGGGCAGATCCTCCGCTGCCCCGGTCTTCCCCTTCATTGCGGGGTTTGGAGGTGGAAGGGATCTGCGCCGATGGTTCCCGTCAGTTCCCGAAGATAAGCCCCGGAACTTACGTGAGCGAGGCGTTTACGGGCGGCATCCGAACCGGTCGCGGCGACGTGCCGGGTCCAGAGAGCGATGTCGCGTTGCTGTTTCACGCGCAGACGTTCCTGGTACCAATCACTGGCCAGCATGGCGTCACGCGTGAACATGGCGCGGATTGCCGGGTCCGTCACTTTCTTACCCTGATACTCGCCGTAGGCCATGATGTGCAGCAGGGCCTTGACCGGCGGACAGGCTGCTTCCACGCTGCCGTCTTCGAAGTAGTTCAGGGCGACGCCGCGCTGGGCCTCGCAGATGGCCTCCACGCCTTCCACAAAAACGTCCAGCCCCTGCGTTTCGGGGCGAAGCAATTCATCCGGGAAGACCGTGCCCGGCATTTCGAAAATGCGGCCGAGGAAGCGGTCCACGAAAGTGGAAGTGATGCGGTAGCCAAGACGGCTGGCGAAGATGGTGCGGCCCTGATACTCGAAGTCTTCCACCTTCTCTAGCAGGCCTTTTTCGATGAGGAACTGCGGTTCGCGTTCGTGGACGCGCATGCGGCACCAGATCTCCGGGACCAGCATGCTGTTGTCGTGGTCGACGCGGTACTTCGGGCCCACGTGTCCGGCGGCTGTGGTGAAGCCGCCGTAGCCGGTAACGATGGCGGAAACCAGGGCGTTGTTGACGTCCACCACGGGCCAAAGCGCGTTGAAGGGGCCTTTGGTGAGGGCTCCTTCGCTGCCGAAGCCGGTGGTGGAGGGCGACTTACCGGTCAGGCTGCAGATGAAATCCATAAACAGCTCCGGCAGTTCCTGGTAATGGATGGGGCTGTAGACGGCGAGTGGCGGCACGCCGGGTTCGGGCGGATTGTTGCGGCGTCCGGCCAGTACGGCGCTGACGGGGAAGTGAACCTTCTGATCCGGGGGGATTTCGCGCGCCAGACGGGTGCCAATTTCGGCCAGGTAGCCGTTGCGGGGATTGGCGAGATCCGGTCTGCGCTGCAGGTAACGCGGGTTTTTCGAGGGCTTGCCGTCCACCAGGCGTGCGTGCGCGGAGGAGACCACGAATTGCGTCTTCGGCGATTTGGCAAAGTCCGCGATCAGGTTCTTCATGGGGTCTGAATATTGGTCAAACTTGACCACCTGATCCACAAGAGCCTGCGCCTTCTCCACGGTGAGGGGCTCGAAATTGGAGATGAAGTTGCCCGGGGAGGCGAGGTCGGCTTCGGCGTCTTTGTCGAAGCCGCGGTGGACGGCATCGTCCGGGCGCTGGAACAGCAGGGCTTCGCAGTTGGTGAGCAGTTTCACGCTCTGGTTGGTGTATTTCGGGTCCAGATTGTTCAGGCTGGAGGCGGGCACCACGGCGGAGGCGGTGATGTCGTCTTCCACCTGCACTTTGTCGGCCGCGTTAAAGTCGGGCCGCAGCTTGTAGATGCGCCAGGAACCGCTGGGGTCATAACCGACACGGAGGTAGTTGCCGGTGAGTTTCTGGTTATCGAACTTGAGTTCGTTGCCGAGGTAGCCGTTGATGCGGTCGACGGTGAAGAAGCGTTGCCAGTTTTCGCCCCACGCGGGGCGATAGTAACGTTTGACGGTGACGATCAGCTGGCGGATGGTGGGCGGCAGGGCGCGGACCCAGGCATTGTGCTCATCGGTATAGCCGTTGGACGGTGTGAGCAGCTGAATGACGGAGCCAAGGGAACGTTCCGGGCTGAGGATCGGTCGCTGCGCCCGGACCGGGTCAGTGGGCATCCGGTAAATGCCGGAGAAGTCTTTTTGCAGGATGGCGGCTACCTGTTCGATGTCGCCGTGGTAGTCGCTGACGAAAACTGGTCCCTTTAAGACGATGCTGTCGAGCGATTTTGAGATTTCAGATTTGCCGCCGCCGGAAACGGTACAGGGTTTGTGGCAGAGAATGCCATCCGCGCGGGATGCAATAAGCCGCCAGGATGCGCCGCCGGTCTGCTTTTCGAGCCGGATCTTGGTGCCCCACGGCAGTACGTAGGTTTCGCCGGCGCGCAGCACGAGTTGATGTGTGGAGCCGTTCCAGGGCCACCGGACACAGCCCTCGCGAACGAGGAAGTCGGCGTTTTCGGGGACGTAGAAGATATCGGACCAGGTCTTGTCGACGGCATAACGCTCCGGCCGGAGTTCCACGCGGTCGCCGAGGAAGCTCATAGCTTCTTCGTAAACCACTTTTTTGGTGAGAACCGTGCGGCCCGCATAGAATTCCTGGCCGAGCACGTAGGCAGGGAAGGCGATGGCGCCGCCCGCGTGCTCCTCCTCGCAGATGCCAAACAGGTTGGCCGCGTAGCTGATCTGGGTTTTGACTTCCTTCTTGCAATAGCCGTAGTAGTTGTCAGCGATCACCGTGACGATCACGCCGCGCATGTCCCGGCAGGTGATCTTGAAGGCCTCGCCGCCATTGTAGGCTTCGTTTTCGTCCTTCCAGCACATGCCGTCCCGGCGCTGCAGCGCGGTGGCGTCGTCAAAGCGCGGGAGGCCGAGATCTTTCTTTTTGAAGCCCACCAGGTGCGGGGCAAGGATGACGCAGCCGGTGTGTCCGCTCCAGCCCTCGGTGTCGAGCGCGGCATCATTTTCCGGCAGAAACGGGTCGCCCGCGTTGCCGAAGATTCCTTCAATGAAGTCGAGATTACTGACCAGACTGGCCGGCGCGAAGAAGCGCGTTTCCATGCGCTTTTCCGGTTCGGCGCCCGTGGCGGGGCAGATAACCGGGCGCAGCAGCAGAGAAACGAAGAGCCGGACCTGTTCGGGCTGATTCGCGGTGTAGGGCAGTGCGAGAACGTCATCGGGCGGACAGAAGGCGGCGTCCAGCAGGGCGCGAAAAGCCTGCTTCGGCACGGTGATTTTGTCGGCGGGAACGGGGAGTCCACCTTCCACCACGTGGAAGATGCCTTTGGTGGTGCGGCGGTCGCTCTTCGGGTTGTGCAGGACTCCCTGGGCGACGCGGTAGGACTTCAGATACGGAGAAGAGTAAAAATCCTCGCCGGCGGGGAGGGACATGGCACGCGCCAGCCCGGGGCGATCGAGAACAAAAGTGTCGGACGGGAGACGCGGAACCGCCGTGCCTTCCAGGTAGGAATCGAGATAGGCCTGGATGCGGGAATCGGCCGGACAGTGGCGCCCACCCAGGAGAAGATCCTTCTGATGAAAATTCCGCAGCAGAGGTCCGGCCAGTTCAAGAAAGGCAGGATCTGAGATTTTTGAACTGGTTGGCTGTCCCAGCGACGCCAATTTCAGATTGATGTAGCGAAAAAGATCCCCGTCAGTCTGGTGCAAGTCCGTATCTCCTCAGTAGGTCCCGCACCGCCATGACGGGGTTCCGCGCAGCCCTCATCAGGGGCTGACGGAACAGGCGTTGCAGGCTAAGAATCAGGGTAACAGAGCAGTCCGCGAGGGCAGAATTTATCGCAGCTGAAAGCGCAGCTTGGATTGTGATCTCTGGTTAAAAACGGACCTGACCGACTATTGGATAAAGCCCACGGGTTCGAGGCAAAAGTGCGAATCCTGCCGCTTCTGAATGAGTCCCGCAGTGGTTTCGATGGCCTCTTCGAGGCCCATGTTTCCGCCCGGCACGCTGAGCAGCTCGCCGGAGAACTTGTCGTATTCAACGATTTGAAACCGAAGGGTCATCGGATCCAGTGCGCCCGCGAACAGCGCTTCGTTGCGAAGAGCTTCCATGTTTGGCATTTGCATCCCCATATCTTCCATACGTTGCATCTACAGTATTAGTGCGCTGAGGAGGAAGTTAGTTTCGTAAATCTTGATTGCGAGTACTGATGGTCCCTATCGCATTACTTTATAGAGCGGTTGTCAAGCGGTAGACTCATCATTTTGTCATGATCGGCTGTATCCTGAGGTCGGAGAGTCTTTATGAAGTTTCTGCCGGAGCAGGAAGATGTGGTGACGGTGCTGCGCGATACGGGTGCGCTGCGCACCGGGCATTTCGAGTTTCCGAACGGTTCGCATTCCGATGAGTACCTGCAGGTGCCGTTGGCGCTGCAGCACTACGAACACGCCAAGGTTCTGACGGTGGGGCTGAGCCGGTTGCTGCGGCGGAACACGGAGATCCGGACATCACTGAAAGACCTTTCGATCGTAAGCCCGGCCACGGGCGGGCTGCCTGTCGCCTACGGGCTCTGTGAAGCGTTGCAGGCGAAGAAAGCGTATTGGGCGGAACGGGAGACGCCGGGTGGCGCCTACCGCTTCCGCCCGTTTATCGCTCCCCAGCCGGGAGAGCAGATCATGCTGGTGGACGACATTCTGCACTCCGGTCGGAATCTGGCTGACCTGAAGACGACGCTCGAAAGCTATGGCGCCATCGTCCTCGGACTGGCCGTGATCGTCTACCAGCCCACGCCGAAAACGCACGACTTTGGTTCGCTTCCCCTTTACTACCTGGCGGAGCTGGACGCAAGTTATTATGCCGACGCGGGCTCGTGCCAGTTATGCGCCGGGGGCGACGCCCCAACGAAGGTTTGGGTTTAGCTGCAAAAATTCAGTAATAACCTTGGTTAATGCCCATTGGAATCAGCGGCTTATGGGCATGTTGGGCGGTTGCTTCAATGCGGTGCATTCTGTTACATCTGTGTTGCAAATCGGTGGCTTACGGGCTCTGGCGTGATGTTTTCCACAGGCTTTTTCACATGGTCTGTGGAACGGATGTGGAGGGGTTCCGGATCCCGTATAGAATCAAGTTTGCCGGGCCTCATGCCCAGGAGTTTTCACGCTGATGATTCGAAAGAGTTTAGCCCTCATTTGTCTGTTGCTGGCGGGTTTTTCCGCCCCGGCGCAGCAGGTTCCGGCGCAAGGGGACACCAATCCACCCACCGGTGAAAAGCTCGCGCCGTACTACCCGACGCCCGAACTGATTGTCGACAAGATGCTGGAGTTCGGGCAACTCAAGGCCGGCGAGAAGATGTACGACCTGGGCAGCGGCGACGGCCGGATCGTGATTATGGCGGCGCAGAAGTACCATGCCGACGCCACCGGGATTGAACTGGATGGCGACCTCTTCATTTCCAGCGAGGCGAAGATCCGCAAGCTCGGCTTGCAGAAATCCGCCCGCATCGTGCATGGCGACATTCTGAAGCAGAATTATTCGTCGGCGAACCTGATCACCGTTTATCTGTTGCCGGAATCGAACATCAAGGCCCGTCCCATGCTCGAAGCCCAGTTGAAGAAGGGCACCCGGATCGTGGCGCACGATTTTGGTATCGGCGGCTGGACTCCGGTGAAGACGATGACTATTCCCGACGACGGCGAAGGCCGAAGCCACACGCTCTATCTCTACATCCGATAGAGCATGCGCATCGGCATCACCTGCTATCCAACGTACGGCGGCAGTGGTATTGTCGCGACCGAGTTAGGCATGGAACTGGCCGCGCGCGGGCATGATGTTCACTTCATCACGTACGCGAATCCGATCCGACTCGATCCGAATCTGGAGCGCATTCATTATCACGAGGTGGAGGTATCGAACTACCCGCTTTTCCAGTACCCGCCCTATTGTCTGGCTCTGGCGTCGCGGATGGCGGAAGTGGCGGAGAGCTACGATCTGGACGTGCTGCATGTGCACTACGCGATTCCGCACTCCATCTCTGCCATGCTGGCCCGGCAGATGGTGCAGAAGCGGCGGAAACTGCCGTTTGTGACCACGCTCCACGGCACCGATATCACGCTGGTGGGCACAGACCCCTCATATTTCCCGATTACGAAGTTCTCGATTGAAGAATCCGATGGCGTGACGGCCATCAGCGACGACCTGCGGCGTCAGACGCTGGAGGTATTCGGCGTGACCAATGAGGTGCGTGTGATTCACAATTTCGTGAACTGCTCGCTCTACGCGCCCGATCCGGAACGCAGCGGCCTGGCGCGTTTTGCGCCGGATGGGGAGAAGCTGCTGATCCATCTTTCGAATTTCCGGCCGGTAAAGCGGGTGAATGATTGTATCCGGATCCTGGCCGAAGTCCGGAAGCACACGAATGCGCGTTTGCTGATGGTGGGAGATGGGCCGGAGCGGGGCGCGGCGGAACATCTGGCGGGTCAGCTGGGGGTGCAGAAGGCTGTAGAGTTCCTGGGCAAACAGAACAACGTTCAAAGCCTGATCCGGTTGGCGCATGTGCTGCTGATGCCGAGCGAAATGGAGTCGTTCGGGCTGGCCGCGCTGGAGGCCATGGCGTGTGGCGTGCCCGCAATCGGAACGCGCGTGGGCGGAGTGCCGGAACTGATCACGGATGGTGTGGACGGGTTTCTGGGGAACGTGGGGGATGTGGAAGGCCAGGCCGCGCGGGCGGTGGAACTGCTGACGGACGAGGGGCTGCATGGCCGGATGGCCACAGCGGCGCGCCACACGGCTTTGACGCGGTTCTGTACGGAAAAGATTATTCCGCGGTACGTGCGGTATTACGAGGACGTCCTGACATAAGCGACGATTTCGTCGAGTTGGGCTTTGAGCCTGGCCTCGTCTCGGAGCCGGCATTCCCAGATCTCGAAAACCTTCCAGCCTTCCTTGCGCAGCGCCGCCCGGTTTCTCTTGTCCCGTTCGACATTGCCCAGGCGTTTCTCCGCCCAGAAGGTTTTATTGGTCGCGGGCGCGGGCTTGCCGTATTTGCATCGGTGCATGTGCCAGAAACAGCCATGAACGAATACCACTG
>CAIUOG010000133.1 GCA_903900705.1 uncultured Acidobacteriia bacterium | reverse complement strand
GATTGGCCAGTAGGCTGAGATAGCGTCGGTCGCTTCACCGATCCGGCTGGGGGCGGCGAAGACGTAGCAGTGGCGGTCCGGCTTCAGGAGGCGGTCGATTAGAGGAAGGGTTCCTCGCAGGGTGTTGAGATCGTCGTCATTTGTCAATACCGGTTGAAAAATCCCCATTCTGCCAATCGAAAAATACACCACTTGGCGGAGATGGTGGTTTACAAGTTCAGCCGGTCGGTTGAGAATAGAACCGGCTGGTGAAGCGGAGGTAGGCTCTGCTGGAGAGCAACCTGCCAAGGAATAGCTAGCCGCAAACTCATCGGAACGATGATGACGGCGGCGGAGCCGGGAAACGACTTCGCCGTCGGTCTGAAGCCTGGATAAGATCGGATCGATAGATTTGCCCATGCCTGAAAAAACTCACGCCGAATGGTTGCGCTTACCGCGAGCGGCCGTCGAGGCAGGAACTTCCGATTGTTGCTGCTCGGGCAGCGGGACAAGCCCTGCTTTACGTCGCTCCTTCAGTCGATAGCTCTCGCCACGAATGTTCACGGTGCTGGAATGGTGCAGCAAACGGTCGAGTATGGCGGTGGCGATAATCGGATCGCCGAAGATGGAACCCCACTCGCCGTAGCTTTTGTTCGAGGTCAGAATGATGCTGCCTCGTTCATACCGTGCGCTGACCAGTTGAAAGAAGATCGTGGCACCAAGATCGTCCAGCGGCAGGTAGCCCATTTCGTCGATGATCAGCACTTTCGGAGCAACATAGATGCGCAGGCGGCGATCGAGGCGACCTTCGCGATAAGCGCGCCCAAGATCCGTCACCAGATCGTGCGCAGTGATGAAGTAGGCCGCTTGCCCGGCCTGAATCGCAGTCTCGGCCAGAGCTACGGCCAGATGCGTTTTGCCGACTCCGGGCGGCCCGAGCAGAATCACATTCGATGCCTCATGAATGAAGCGCAGAGTTCGCAGTTCCCGAATCTGCCGCTCGTCGATCGAAGGCTGGAAGCCGAAGTCGAACTGACTGAACGTCTTCACATACGGCAAGTGCGCCAGTTGCAGGCGAGTCTTGACGTAACGCTGCTTCCGGGCGTCGGCTTCCGCGCTCATCACCTCCAGCAGGAAATCGGCGTAAGACGGCTCTTTCTTCGAGGCGTTCTCCAGTAGTGTTTCCAGACGAGCATCAATGGCGGTAAGATTCATTCCCGCGAGTGTGGTTCTCAGGAGTTCGATCACAGTCATCGGGTGCCTCCTGTCGCGATGGCATCATAGGCCGCCAACGGTCTGTGCTGCACGATAGGGGCACTCTGCGCGATATGGATCAGCGTCTTGCCGCCTTGGTGATTGCCGCCGAGCGGGATGCCGGCATGGTGTTCGTGGAGCGTGACCACCTGATGCTGCCGGACTGACGGAGTGTGCACGGCAATGCGTTCGCTCCCGTAGCGGACTTCAATCGAACGCCCGTCATCCTGCACCCAGACCTCCTTACCGGCGTAGATCCACGGCACCGAGTAGCGGCTCCCGAGCCATGAGACATAGGCGTCGCGCGCCACTTTGCGCTGCTCTTCGTCGGTGTGCGGATAGGGTGGGCGAGCGTTCACCGGATGCATGGCAAACTGATCTTCATCCCAGCGGAGCAGCACTTGTTGATGCGTAGTCCCGTGGACTCGACGGTTGGCGACCTCCGCCACCCAGCGGCGCAACTCGCTATTCAGATCGGCGAGATTGGTAGGCTCACGGCCCTGGAGTCCACATAGAAAGTTTCGGCGCAGATACTTCACACCGGATTCCACTTTCCCTTTGGTTTGCGCCCGGTAAGGACGGCACAGCCGCGGCTTGAAGCCCCAGTAACGGGCAAAGTCGAGGAAGATGGCGTTCCATACGATCTCGCCCCGCTCATCGGTTCCTGTCCAGACGGTCCTCATCCGGTCGTAGAGAATCTCTTCAGGCACTGCGCCCCATTCTGCGAATGCGGCTTCGTGCATACGCAGCAGCGTACTGAGTTTCTGGTCGGTGGCGGCCGAGGCCATCATCCTTCGGCTGTAGCCAAGCGTGATGGTGAATGCCCACAACTGGCGTTCAGTGCCAGCTTCCGACAGCGAACCGAGATGGCCCCAATCGACCTGTGCCTGCTTGCCTGGAGGCGTCTCGAAGCGCCGCACAGCCACTGCAAACGCCTCCTTCCGCTGTGGCCGAAGCCAGTCGGTCAGGAGCGTATAGCTGCCGTGATAATTTCGTTCACGCAGTTCGCGCAGCAGTACCTGGGCATTCCAGACACCGGCTTGCAAACGTTCCTTCAGGTACGGCTTGAAAGGCTCCAGTTTGCTCACCGGTGCCGGTCTCGGCCCGTAAACTGGCCTGCCCACAGGCTCCAATAAATACTTCGTAATCGTTCTGCGGTCGTAGCCGGTTAACCGGCTGATCGCCCGAATGCTCAGGCCTTCCCGCTTGAGCTCGTTGACTTCTTCCACGTCTTTGCCCCTGAACACATGCCGGCCCTCCTCTGTTTCCAGAATCGGTGCGGGTTAGCACCTCCGGAGGTGGTACATTTTTCAACCGGCATTATGGGGATTTTTGCACTGGCGCTGACAGTTCTGCAAATTTTTCATTTTTTGCGGCAGAAAGGGGGAGAGAGGTGGGGTGGGCGGTTTGGCCGGCGCGGAGAAGTGGATAAGAGTGGGTCACGAGAGGGTTATCGCATGGCGAGCGCGGG
>CAIUOG010000132.1 GCA_903900705.1 uncultured Acidobacteriia bacterium | reverse complement strand
GTCTGCGCGTTCGGCGCCCGCAACTGGGTGCGGACGCGCCTCTGCGAGTTCACCTCGGGGTACTGTTTGCCCGGCTGGTTCAGGGAGGAAGGTTTGAAGTCTTCCGTCGGCGCTGTTTTGTCTATTTCAACCGGCGGTTGCGCGCCCCGGCCCGCGGGCGCCCCCTGGGGTGTTTGCGCCATCGCGCAATACCCCGCCACAGCGGCGAGAGTCAGAATCACCTGGCGGCAGGCCTCTTTCAGCACCCATGCGCCGAGTTCCACGATCAGGCCGCTTTCCTCCGCAATGGGGATAAATTCCGACGGCGGCAGTTCCTTTTCATAGCCATCCACCCGGAGCAAAGCCTCAAAGCCGTCAAGCTTCCCGGCGAGGGTGTATTGGGGCTGATACCGCAGCCGGAAGCCGCCGGTTTTCAGGGCCTCGCGCAGCCGGTCTTCGATGTTCTGCGGACGGGACGCCGCCTCCGTCATGCCCGCTTCAAACAGCTGCACCTGGTTCTTGCCGGCGCCCTTGGCCCGGTACATGGCCGCGTCGGCCGCCGCCATCAGAGCGCTGGGATCCCGTTCGTCGTCCGGGAAGACCGCAATGCCCACGCTCATGGTGGCGAACACGTTTTTGCCTTCAATCCGGAAAGGGGCTTCAAGCGCGCGCAGCAGATCCCAGCCACGCGCCCTGGCTTCCGCCTTGTCACTCAGCCCGGGGATCAGCACAATGAACTCGTCGCCGCCGATGCGGGCGATGGTCTCGTAATCGCGCAGCCCGGCGCGCAGCCGTTCGGAAATCTGCTTCAGGAACAGGTCGCCAATCTGGTGGCCCCAGGTGTCGTTGATGCGCTTGAAGCGGTCCAGGTCGATGAACAGTACTGCCACCCGGCTGTCGTTCCGGTCCGCATTCTGGCACTCCCGAGCCAGTCGTTCGCCGAACAGCAGGCGGTTGGGAAGGCCGGTGAGCACATCGTGCCGGTATTGGTGGGAAAGTTCGCGCGTGCGTTCGGCAACCGCGTTTTCGAGCGCGTGCCGTACGGCTTCTTCCTGCGCGCTGCGGCGGCGGAAGAAGAAGCCCGCCAGGACGGCGGTGCCCATGATGCAGCCACCCATGAACCACCAGGTCCGCCACCAGGGCGCCAGCACCACAAACGCGAATACGGCGGGGGTTTCACTCCAGGCGCTTTTGGAATCCCGCGCTTCCACCTCCAGACGGTAGTTGCCCGGGGGCAGGGCGGGGAACTGCAGATCGCGTGTGATCGTCTCTTTCCACTGGGTGAACAACGGTGTCAGGCGGTACCGGAAGACCAGATCGCGATCACGCCCGAATCGCAGCGCGGTGAAACGGACCAGCAGCGGATCGGAGGTATATTCGAGCGTCATGCTGTGCGCCGGGTCCATCTCGTTCTTTCCGGCCAGCACGCTGGTGAACACGGTCCGCGGGGGGCCGGGTTGCACGGGATTCATGCGCGGCAGGAAACGGGAAAGCCCGCCGCTGGTCCCGATCCAGACATGGCCATCGGCCTCCGAGGCAAACGCGTGCAGATCGCAGTCGTCCCAGATCAGGCCGTCGTGATGATCGAACCGGTCCCAGCGGCCGGAGGCCTGGTCAAGTACCTGCACGCCCAGATTAGTCCCCGCCCAGAGTCGGTTTTTCGAGTCAAAACCGAGAAAGTAGGTGATATCGGCGGGGTGATCCGCGTGGGGATCATAATGCGCAAACTCGGGCTGCCCATCGCGGAAAGTCAGCCGGGTGATGGTTCCGGCCAGACGATACCCGATCCAGATGGCCCCGTTGGGATCTGCCGCGAGCGAAACCACGGCTTCACTCCGCAACCCCTGCTGCCGGGTAAGTTGCCGCCATTTGCCGCCTGAGAACTGCCACAGGCCGTCTTTTGCGCCGGCCCAGATATCGCCATTGGCTGTTTCGATCAACGCCCAGCAGCGTTCCAGCGGCCCGCCTTCCATATGCCGGAACTTCCCGCTGCCCCGCGCGCTCACGAAGATGCCGTTTTCGGTGCCGGCCCAGACTGTCTGATCTTTGTCGATCAGCACGGCATTGGGGGAATTGGCGGCCAGACCGGCATCGCGTCCGAACCAGCGCGCGTTGCCTGACTTTGTGTCGAAGCGCGCCACTCCCCGGCCATCCGTGCCAAGCCACAACGCGCCGTCCGCCGCCTGCTGCACGGCGTGAACGGGCGCCTGTCCGATGGCTTTCTGCTGCTGCCAGTCCCAGCCAAACTCGCCGCGCTTGCCGTGAAAGAATCCCGCTTCGGTCCCCACCCAGATGGAACCATCACGCTGCGGCAGAATTTCATAAACGGTTTCGCCGGTCAGCCCGCTCTGTGCCGTGAAGCTTTCCCATTCGCTATAGCCGAGCCATTTCGCCAGACCACGCCCGGCCAGGCCCAGCCAGACGGAACCTTCCCGATCCTGCAGCACCGAATACACCGGCGGCAGCAGTCCGGACATTCGCCCCTGCACATGAAAGCGGTTGCCGATCCGCACCGCCAGACCGCCGGTCGTGGGAACCAGCAAACGTCCATCGGAATCAATTCGCGGACTGCTGCCGGGACCCACCGGAGGAAGCTGCGGATCAGCCTCTTCAAACCGCGCGGCACCCGGCTTCAACTGCAGCAGTCGCCGGTTCTGCGCAATCCAGAGATTGCCTTCCCGGTCCGCCAGGATCGCCTGGACGTGCGAGGCCTTCAGGCCGCTTTCCTCGCCCAGAACAGCGAACTGTCCGTTTTCTGATTTACACAGCGCGTTGCCGCAACCCCACCAGAGCCGGTCGTGGCCGCCCGCCACCTTTTCGACGAAGATGCTTTGGATATCTTTCGCAATACCCGGCGGGAGCGCGGGACCCGGCTGGATCGTTATGCCTCCATCAGGACGGATGGCCGCAACCTGCAGACCCACGTCGGTACCCAGCCACGTGCGGTTGCCATCCAGCAAAACGCTGTTGTAGCCGTTGATGCGCTTACCGGCAGGGAGCGGCAGCTTCTCAAAGCGTTCGCCCCGCAGTCGGAACAACCCCGCCTGATTGCCCACCAGCACGGAGCCATCGGGCGCCTCCCCAATGGACGCGGTCACGCTCGGCGGCAGCCCCTGCGCGGGTGTGAACTCCCGGAAGCGCACGCCCTCGTAGCGGAAGACGCCCTTTTCCGTCACCACCCAGATGAAGCCGGTGCGGTCCTGATACAGAGTTTTGACGGCCAGATTCGTGAGGCCCTGTTCCACCCCGAAATATTCAAACGCGTACTGTTGTCCAAACGCCCTATCGCCACCCGAAAACAGGGTGAACAGGCACAACAGAACGGGAACGAGCGTTGTCCGGTTCCCCGCTCCAACCCGTAATGAGCGTCTCATATGCAAGTAAAAGTGGCGCCTGTTTCGAAGTCTGTAGTTCCGCCCCGCTGAAAGCTTGATTCTAACGCACCTGTCACGTTTCAGTTGAGTTTCCAGAGCCGGAAGCCATTGGCCACAGCCACCTGCGTAACGCCCCAGATTGCCGGGTTGCCGAGCAGATCATCCGCCCCGTACGCGCCATCCGGAATCAGGATCCAGCGGATGCCCATTCGCTTCAGTTCATCGCGGGCTTCCATGCGAACGGAGGCGCGCGCCGGCTCCACCGTATCGGATTCGCGCGAGTGCAGCCGGGTCCATTTCCCGTCTTCCATCGCCTCCACCCCCAGAGATGTCCAGCGCTGGTCCTCACTCTGCGCCACGAGAAGCCGGTCCAGTTCCGCCATGTGTCCGAAATCGGTTTCCAGCCACAGGCCGGGCGTCACGGTCCGGCCGGACGTCCAGAAGGAAAGTGGCCCGTTGTCGAACGCGAGCGGCGTCTCCCACGGGTTTGCTGAAGCGGTGATGCGCCAGGCTGCCTCCCGGGGAAGTTCGCTCTTGCCCAGCGCAAACCGCAGTTCTTCAATCCGAAGATCGTTGTCGTTAGTGCTGCGCGTCACCAGGCGTACCCGGTCCGTCTTCACTGCGGGAAAGTGGATTTCCCGGTGGAAAGTGTTCGCCAGCGGCTGCTCCAGCGGCGTAATGAAGTACAGAAACGCGAGGCGCGCTTTCGACGATTCATATGTTCCCAGCAACTCGCGATGGTGGTAGGCCAGTTGACCCATCGCGGGCGAGAACACCACTTCTCCGGGCGCCACCAGACGGTCCAGCATCAGGCCGGGCAGGTAGTCCCGCCAGTGTTCCCGCAGATATACGTTTTCCGGGGTGATGCGCAGCGCCGCCCGCCAGTCCGCATTGTCAATCCGCCACTGAAAGCCCGGCGACCAGCGGTCCATCAGATCCGGCCACGAAAGTACCGCATGCGCCAGCACAACCATCACGGCCAACCCTGGACCCAGCCGGGGAATGGAGACGATGCCGACTGCCAGCGCCATCGCGAGAAACGGGAGCGAGGGGATCAGAAACCGTCCCCCGTTATTCGAGAAGAAGGGCAGAAACAGCGGCAGAAATGCGAGCAGGAGCAGTCGCCCCGCGCTGTGGCGGACCGAGAGCAGCGCGAGAGGAGCCAGCAGGAAAACCGGTCCGATGACCCCCGCCAGTTTGCCGCCGACAGTGGCTTCCCAGGGCAGCTTTGCCAGCGGTACGCCGCCCATTTGCGCCATCAGTCGCCGCAGTTCACTTTCGATGATGGGGTAAAGATGCGGGTTCGGGAACCAGTTGTTAAAAAGCGGGAAAAACGGATTGTGGAACAGGATGGCATTTCGCACGATCCACGGACCCGCCACCAGGATTGCAGGCAACGTGGTGACTCCGGCGCGACGCCAGAGCGTTGGGAACCCGTCCCGCCGCGCGAGCGTCACCGCGACCATATAAATAAACAGAAACACCGCGATCGGCGACGCGGTCAGCTTGCAGGCGTAGCTGAAACCCGCCAGCAACCCGGCCGGAACCAGCATCGCTTCCAGGCTTTCCCTGCGCCAGATTTCGAGGCAGAGGTAGACTCCGAATACCACCGCGGCGGTGGCGACGTCCACATAAGCAATGGTTCCGTCCCGCCCCACCACCGGCGCGAGATAGAACAGCAGCGAACCCACCACTCCGGCCGCGGGCAGGCCGATACGCCTGCCGTACGCGAGCATTCCGAACGGCAGCGTGAGTAAGAAGAGCAGGTGGACCACCGCCGTCGCCGAATGGCGGCCCAGCGCGAAAGCGGGCAGAAACAGCATCTCGACGCCTTCCGCCAGGCCGCCGAACATGCTGTCGACAAAGTAGAAGCCGCGGTGCTGGTAGTAACGGCTGATCAGGCCCACGTGATAGCTCACGCCGTCCGGGCTCGTCTCCGGCGTCATCGCCGTGATCAGATAGAGCGCGCCAAAGGTCAGCCAGGTAAGCACGAACAGAGTCCGCCACAGAGGCGTCAATCTCGCGCCGGCAGAGGAGACCGCGCCCGCCGGTCGCCGGAACCACCACGCGCACAGCGGCAACAGGCCGCCCGCCGCCACCAGCACGGAAGTGTAGACCAGGTGCACACTGGCAAGCGCGAACATCGCAGTGCTCACCAGGGCCGCTCCGGTGAGAAATTCGAGGTAGACTCGTTCGCCGCCGCGCAGACGGACGGCTAACCATTGGAACAGCAGCCGTCCGGCCGCGAGGCAGACCGCGAAAACGAAAGCCGCGCCCAGCAAAACCCGCCACGCAGTCACTGTGCCACCCCGTGTTTCTGATCCGCGCCGGACAGCTCATGCGTGAACCCGATCTCGTGCAGCAATACGCCGAAAGGCGGCCCGCCCGCATCCGGCAGAGTCCGGTCGATCAGGATCTCCACCAGTACGCCCTCCCCGGAGCCGGCGGCTCTAAGCAGGGCCGGTTCCACCGGAAAACGCAGGTTCCAGATTCGCGCGGCGTCGAGCGTTGCTTTGCCAACCGTCTCCCCGTTCACCACAAACGTGAGGTGTTGTGGCCCCGTTTTGTCCAGAACCACTCCGGCGCAGGTGATTCTTGCATCGAGGTCCCACCGGGCGTTGGACTGCGGATCGAGCGCAAGCCGCAGTGCCGCGTGGTCCGTGGTCCAGGTCCAGTCGAGGCCGATCCCGGTTGGCCGAATGCCACTCACCAATCGAATCCCCGGCGGTTGTGTGGGCGCCCCGGCGCGGAACAGATCCTGCACACGGAACTCCTGCGCGGTGCGCTGCGGCGGCACGGAAAAGACGGGCTGTTGAGCGCATCCGGCTAACAGGAGCGGCGTGGTCGCCAGGCCCAGCCTGAGTCTCATGCCCGCAGCCATTTGTCAAACCAGGCAAACGCGTCCGCCTGCATGGTCCGGTCGAACTTATGCAGCCCGGGGTAAAACTTTCCCTGAAACCGCTCCGGCGCGCCGGCATTGCGGTAAATCTCAGTAAGCATGTTGGTGCCGCGTTCCATCTCCGGCACAGTGAACAGCTGATCCTCATGGTTGTTCAGCACCATGGCGGCGTTGGGGACGTTGAGTCCCAGAATCTCCGGATAATCCAGATCCCGCGGCAGGCCGGGGATGTACACCATCCACGTGTGCGTGTAGGCCTTGTTCAGCAGGAAATCGCGCCACGTGGTCAGCATTCCCGCGGCGCACGAACAGCGGATGCGGGGGTCAGCGCCGCTCAGGTAGACGGTGCGCAGGCCGCCGCCGGAAAGCCCGCCACAGCCCACTCGCGTGGCGTCCACGTCGGGCCGGGAACAGAGGTAGTCGAGCGCCCGCTGGTCCTCGCCCACAAACACGCCGGGCCAGGTGGTTCCGGCGCAAAACAGGCTTTTCGAGAGCACGTGCTCATGTGCCTCCGCCCAGGCGTTGTAGCGCTGAATCTCATCGGACGCCTCCGGATTCTGCTCCGTCAGGCCACGGCGCACCGGGTCCGAAAGGTCACCGGCGCGTACCCGCCGGCTGCCGAAGGAAAACGCATCGGTCACCAGCACCACATAACCGCGCCTCGCCAGTTCGTTGGCCCACGCCACGCCACCATAAAAGCGCTCCTGATGCGCCGCCATGGCCGGGTGCACATCCTGGCTGATCCGGGTGATCTTGCGCGTTCCGAAGTACTTGTTGCCGCCATGATCATGCAGCGCGAGAACGGCGGGGAGCTTGCCGGACGCGCCGGCCGACTTTAACACGATAGCCTCGGTCGGCGGTCCGTACGGCAGTTGCCAACTGAGATGTTCGATGGCCAGACCGTCGAACTCGATATGGTGCTGCACGGTCGCCCGCGGTGTCCCGCCCGATTCCGGTCGCAGCAGCGCATCCAGGTACCGCTGCCGCGCCTGGGCTTTCCAGGCATTCAGACTTGCCCAGCCGGGCTTCCGGTACGAAAGCCGGGGCGGATCCGGAACCAGCCCTGCCGCCCATTCCCCGTAAGCTCCGATGTTGTTCAGCATCTCCCTCATGCCCCCTGTCAGCGACGGCGATACACCTTGGTGACGCCGGTCCTGCTGTTGCGAATGGTGAAAGCCCCGTCTTCCGTCGCGGAGAGTTTCAGCCAGTAAGAGAAATCCTTCGGCCCTTCAACATTGGCAATAAAGCGCTCCGGAGGATTGTGTTCTTTATCGCCGTTCAGCGAAGAGTGCAGCTGCCAGATATCTTCGAGGCCGGGAGCGGCCTTCAGCGTCTCAAACGTGCCCGGCGCGCCACCCTTCGTCGGTCCGTTGCCCATCAGGGCCACCCGCGCGTGCAGCGCCTGCGCCAGCACCGGGGAGACACCTTTATCCTGCCCGTGAATACTCACCTGATAAACGTCCACCGTGCCGACGGGGTTATTCGGACACATCAGTTTATGGTCGTAATCCCACTCGAAATCCGCCAGATCCAGCATCCGGAACCGGCCGAACGTGAACAGCAGCCCGATTGACATGTTGTCTTCCAGATCTTCCGGGCGGTTCGGCTTATCGGGCGTGGTGGCGCAGAGCGGATTGGGCTGTCCCGCCCCGGGCAGCGGTTTGTCGATCCATTTCCCGGCCGCCGTGATCACGGTGACGTCGATTCCCCGGATCGGCAGTTTGTCGCCGGCCTTCACCACCAGGTGATCAATTCCGCCGAACATCGCGGCGTACTTCCGGTATCGCTCCTCCGCGCCTTTGCCGCTGGTTTCGAGCGGGCCGTGATCAATCAGATGCTGAACCGGAAAGCTCGCCACCAGAGCGGGCACGTCACCCATGTGGTCGAGGTCATAGTGCGATACCACCAGGTAATCGATTTGCTTCAGCCCCGCGGCCTTCGCCGCCGCCACAATGCGGCGCGTGTCGCGGCCCTCATAGCCAGGCCAGCCCAGGTCGTAGAGCAACGACTCGCCGGAGGGCGAAACCACCAGAAGACATTTGCCTCCCTCCACGTCGATGTCGTAGACCTCCATCGACCGGCCGGATGCCGAAAGGCCGGCGGTGAGGAGTGTGACAGTCAGAACCGCGAAGAAGACACTTTTCATCTACCCAATCATAATGGTGCGGGCGACAAAAAAAGCGGCGGCGAAGGGATACCCTTCGCCGCCGCCCTGGAAGAGACGCCAGACTAGCGAATACGCCGGCGTCCGAATGCCATCGCCAGCGCGCCGGCCACCATCAGGCCAATCGAGCCAGGCTCCGGAGCATCCGGAGTAACGGTGTCGAAGCTGGCCGAAAACGCCATGTCCTCGCCCACGCCAAAGACGCTACTCAGGCCGCCGCCGGTGTTAAAAAGAAGGTTCCCTCCGGAATAAAGGTTGCCGGGATACCCAAACCAGGCGACATTTCCCCCGAACGTGCCGCCGCCATCCGCAACGAGGCCAAGGAAAAGCTGCGTCCCGGGCGTAACGGCTATTGCGGTGTTATAAGTGAACGCGAAATAACCACCCAGAACCTGTGTGCTCCCCGGGGATGCAACCGGGCCACCCGTGAAGAGAGTGGAACCCGCCGCCGAGCCGTTCCAGTTTTCCACAACACCATCCAGGGCCACCCCGAGGGCGTCGTAGAACACCAGCGAAAAGGAGTCGAGTTCAGAAACACCAGTGGGTACGGTAATCGTCTGCCCGACCTGGTAAACACCGTTCGCGCTGACTCCATTGCTCGAGGTGAACGGGGTCACATAGTCGATGACGGTGGGGCCGGCAAAAGCAGCAGGCACAGCGATCATGCCCATTGCAAGAATGCAATAGATACTTTTCAAATTTTTTCCCTCCGGAAGTGATACGCGGTACTACTGCGTTCCAATCAGTCTAAGGAATAAGCCCGTTGACGGTCAATAACATTCGAGAACCCATTTGCATCCCTCCGCGTCCCTTATTCGTACCTTGACGGTTTTGCCGGCGCCGGGCCGTCCGGCTGCAGCCGTTGGAATCGCGAACAGGACACTTTTCATCTACCCAAACATCATGGCCAGCCCGCTCCGTTTTCTCGCCGCACTTCACCTCGCGTCCCTCGCCCTGGGCGCGCAGGATGTCCGCAGGGCCGATTCGTTGCGTACCCTCAGCGATTCCATCCAGTCCCTGACGCAGAGCGTGCGTGGTTCGGTCGTGCAGGTCTTCTCCACCGGCTACTCGCTGGGCGGGGATGAGGCACAGAGCAGCGGAACCACCGCCGGCCTTGTGACCCGGCAGAGCAGTTCTGGCTCCGGCGTCATCGTCAGCGCGGATGGCTACATTATTACGAACAATCACGTGGTCCAGAACGCCCGCCGGGTGCGCGTGCAGCTTGCCTGGTCGCCCGATGCCGCGCCCGCCGATAACGCCCGCAACTCGCTCATGCGCGGCACCATGCTCGAAGCGAAGGTGATTGGCACGGACCGCGAGGTGGATCTCGCTGTGCTCAAAATCGAGCCGCCGCGCCCGCTCCAGGTTTTGAAGCTTGCCGATTCAGAACTGCTGAAGCAGGGTGAAATCGTGCTGGCGTTCGGCAATCCGCTCGGCCTCGAAAACTCGGTCAGCCTCGGCGTGGTCAGTTCCGTGGAGCGCCAGGTTCGCCCCGATGATCCTCTTGGCTACATCCAGACGGATGCGCCCATCAACCCCGGCAACAGCGGCGGGCCGCTCGTCAACTCAAACGGCGAAGTGGTGGGAATCAATACCTTTATCCTCTCGCAATCGGGCGGCAGCGAAGGCATCGGCTTCGCCATTCCCAGCAACATTGTGAGCTCCGTCTACGAACAGATCCGCAAAGACGGCCACGTGCATCGCGGGGAAATCGGCGTGGACGTGCAGAGCATTACGCCTGAACTCGCCTCCGGCCTCAGCTTGAAACAGGACTGGGGCATCATTCTGGCGGATGTCGACCCCGATGGTCCCGCCGCGAAAAGCGGGTTGCAGCCAGGCGACATTGTGGTCTCCGTCAACGGGAAAAGCGTGGCGGACGTCCGCCAGTTCCGGCGTGAACTCTACCGCCTCGCGCTTGATGAAGTGGTGAACATCGGCGCCATTCGCGATTCCGACCGCTTCGGCGCACAGGTGAAAATCATCGAGCGCGAAGACGATCCGTTCCGTTTTCTCGACCTCGTCAAGCCCGAAGCCAACCGCGTGCGAAGGCTCGGCATCGTGGGAGTCGAAATCACAAAAGATCTCGCCCGCGTACTGCCCGAAACCCGCAAGCCTTATGGCGTCATCGTGGCGGCGCGATCCGGCGAAGCCGATTACGGCGGCCAGGGCGGCCTCCGGCTTGGAGATGTGATCTACGCCGTGAATAACGTCCCCATCTCGTCCCTCGATGCGCTGCGCGGCGCGGTGGACCGGCTCCGTCCCGCCGACTCCCTCGTGGTGCAGTTGGAGCGCGGCGGCAAACTGCTCTATCTGGTGCTCAGCGAATAGACCGGCTCGCGCTACAATCATGGCTTATATGTTCCAGGGCATAGAACACACGGCGATCTCATCGCCAGACCCCCAGAAGCTGGCGCAGTGGTATGTGGATCACCTCGATTTCCACATCAACTACACCTACGCCGGCAACTATTTCGTGAAGGCGAAGAACGGCACCATGCTGGAAATCATTCCCGCCGCCACGCCGCTCGCCGCGCCTCAGACTCCGGCGAACAATAAGGATGGCGGCATCCGCCACCTCGCCATCGCCAACGACGATTTCGACGGAGCCTATGCTCTTCTCAAGGAAAAGGGTGTGGTTTTCGTGGGCGAACCCTTTGAGACCATGGGCAACCGGCTCGTGTTCTTTAATGATCTGGATGGAAACCTTCTCCACCTGATCCAGCGGGAAAATCCGCTCCCGTAACACCGAAGCCCGCCGCGCTCCACCTGTGCCACCAGGGGTGCGGCGGGTTCCTTTCAGAACGGATCGTACTTGCTGCGACGCGTCTTTAAAGCCTTCCATTACCGCGATTTCCGCCTGCTGTGGATAGGGGCCTGCACCTCCAGCATCGGCACGTGGATGCAGGAAATGGCGCAGAACTGGCTGGTGCTCGAAAAGAGCCGGGACCCGTTCATGCTGGGCCTCGACGACTTTCTCGGCAACATTCCAATTCTTCTGTTCTCCCTCTTCGGCGGCGTCGTGGCGGACCGCATGGACCGTCGCTACCTGCTGATCGGCTCGCAACTGGTCCAGATGACGTCGGCCTTCACGCTGGTCGCGCTGATCGTTTCCGGGCGTCTCGAAGTCTGGCACATCCTGGTCTCTTCTTTCGTCGTCGGGACCGCGCAGGCCTTTGGCGGACCCGCCTATTCGGCACTGGTGCCGAGCCTGGTCGAAAAAGAGGATCTTCCCAACGCCATCGCCCTCAACTCCATCCAGTTCAATCTCGCGCGCGTGATCGGCCCCGTACTGGGAGGGCTCGCCCTGAAGTACGTCGGCGCGGCCTGGTGTTTCGGTCTCAACGGGCTCTCGTTCATCGCGGTCATCATTTCGCTCTCCCGCCTGCACATCAACTTCAAACCCGCCCGCACCGGCGAATCGATTCTCGAAAGCATGAAGCAGGGCTTCTCGTTCATCCGGACGCAGGGCGCCATGGTGACGCTGATCCTGATCGCCTTCTGCATGACTGCCCTGGCCGTGCCCATGATCACCTTCCTGCCGGTCTTCGCGAAGAATGTTTTTCAGCGCGACGAGATGACCTACACGCTCTTCCTCGCGGCCTCCGGGCTGGGCTCCATCACCGGGGCGCTCACCGTGGCGGCGCTCGGCAACATTCCGAACAAAGGCCGGGTGGCTCTCACCATGCTCGTCGCGCTCGGCATCGGCATCGCGAGCTTCTCGCAATCCACCTCACTGCCCCTCAGTTGCCTGCTGCTGTTCTGCTCCGGCGCGGTTCTCATGTGCGCCTTCGCCATGATCAGTTCGCTGGTACAGCTCATCACCACCAACGAAATGCGCGGTCGCGTGATGAGCGTCTATAACGTTGCCTTCCGCGGCGGCATGCCCCTCGGCAGCCTGATCACCGGCTTCCTTGTACCCCTGTGGTCGGCTCCCACCGTCCTGACCATTAACGGCCTTGTGCTGCTCAGCCTGGGACTCTACTTCCTGCTGGTGCAGCGCCGCGTGGCAGCATTATAGAGATAGGGTGATTTGCATTTATGAGGCTTGTTTTCACGGCATTCTTACTCGCGGGAATCTGCTTCGCCGCGGACGATCTGGATAAATTACGGGATAAACAGGATCGGGATGGCCTCGCCAAAGTCGCGGAGACTCTGCAGGCGGACGCGGATAAATCCCCCGGCGATGCGAACAAATGGTACCGGGCGGCGGTGGCTTTCTCCTATGTGGCGGAAGTGGCCTATGAAAAGCGCGATAAGCCTGGGTCCCAGCGCGCCGCGGAGGCCGGTGTGAAGGCCGCGGAACATGCCATCGCGCTGAACGCGAAGAACGCGGAATACCACCGGATTCTGGGCACTCTCTGCGGCCAGGTGATTCCGGCCAATCCCATCCTGGGCGCTCTCGCTTATGGCAAGCGCGCGAAAGAAGCTCTCGATAAAGCCATCGAACTCGATCCGAAATCCGCCCGCGCCTGGGTCGCCCACGGCGTCGGCTACTACTACCTGCCCAACAATTTTGGCGGCGGTCCCGACAACGCCCTGAAAGACTACCAGAAGGCCATTTCGCTCGACCCGAAAAACGCCGAGGCGTATCTTTGGATGGGCATCGCCTACGCGAAGCAGAAACAGACCGAACAGGCCCGCGCCGCGCTCACGAAGTCCCTGCAGTTCGATCCTGATCGTGCCTGGGCCAGACAGCAGCTCGAAAAACTCCCCGCGAAGTGAGGGCCTCGGCGAAGCTGCTGTTCTTCCTCCTGCTCAGCGTTCTTTCCTGGGCGGTATTTCCCGGCCACACCTGGCTGCAGCAGGATACCCAGATCTACGCTCCGATTCTGGAGCATATCCGGGACCCTTCCCTGCTGCGGCAGGACCTGATCGTCCAACACCCGCACGTCGCCTTGACGCTGTACGACGAAACGGCACTCACGCTCCGCTGGCTCACGGGGCTCGATTTCCACACCGTGCTGATGGCTCTGGATATCCTGCTGCGCGCCGCCGGGTTCGGGGGTGTCTTCCTCATTGCCACCGCGCTGGGGCTGGATGCCGAAGCCGCCGCAATCGTGACCCTGCTCTGGTCTCTGGGCGCGACCATCACCGGTCCCGCTGTCATGACCGTGGAGTATGAACCGGTGCCCCGCGGCTTCGCGCTGCCCCTGGTGATGCTCGCCATCGGCCTGGCCTCTCACGCCCGCTGGCGCGCCGCGGGCATGGCGGCTTCCGTGGCGGTGCTTTTCCACGCCCCCACCACCTGGCCTTTCTGGCTGGTGGCGCCCGCCTTCAGAAAACGCCGTCTCTGGCCACCCTTGCTCGCGGCCTGCGCACTGCTGCTTGCCGCCGCGCATTTCCAGTCCGGTCCCGGCGAATCCGGAGGCATCTTCGCCACTCTGCCGCCCGCGCTCGAACAACTGCAGCGGCTCCGGGCCTCCTACAACTGGATCTCGATGTGGCCCGGTGAAGCCATCCTGCAACACTGCTTCCTGTTCGCGGTCGCCATGCTGGCGCTGTGGCGCCTGGGGCCGCGCGTCCCCCCCGCGCTGCGGCTTTTCGCACTCAGTCTGCCGGTCATCGGCCTCGCCAGTATGCCGTTGTCTTGGCTGCTGCTCGAACGCTGCAAATGGGCGCTGATGCCCCAGTTGCAACCCATGCGCGCCGTGCTGTTCATCACCGCCTTCGCGGTGCTTCTCTCCGCCGCCGCCGGTTGCGTGGCGGCCCGCGCGCGGCGTTTCCCAGAAGCTTTCGCCTGGTTTCTGCTCCCGTGGCTGCTGCCCATGCGGAGCCGCCTGCTCGCCGTCCCTCCCACGCCCCAGATGCTTCTCTGCCTGGCCTTCGCGGTACTCACCGTGGCCGCTCTCGCGTGGCCCAAATCCCGCGCGTCTCTGGCCCTTCTGGCCTGCTACTTTGCGATTCCCGCCTTCGCCCGCATCAATGGCACCGCCACGCTCCATACGCCGGAAATCGCGGCGCTCTCCTCCTGGGCCCGCCACTCCACGCCGGCCGACGCCGTCTTCTTCTTCGCCGATAACGGCAAAGCCAACTACCCCGGCATCTTCCGCGCCGAGGCCCTCCGCGCCGTCTACGTCGATTGGAAAGGCGGCGGACAGGTGAACTACAAACCCGTCTTCGCCGCCGAATGGTGGCGTCGCTGGCAACAGACCACCGGCGCCGGCCCCGCCCAAACTGAGCGATACCGTACTATGGGCATCGGCTACCTTGTGGTTTCGCCCGCGCACTATTTGCCGGGTCGGGACCCGGTTTATCGGAACGCGAAGTACCTGGTTTATCCGCTCAAATGATTACCGCCGCTGAAGCACTCGACACCGTTGCGCCGTTCGACCCTCAACACGACGGCCTCGCCCGCAAAAGCCAGGAACTGATCCTCGGCATACTGCAATCGAGCGCCGCGCCCTTCTCGCGGGACCAGTTCACGCCCGGCCACATCACGTGCACCGCCCTCGTGCTGCACCCTTCCGAACCCCTGATTCTCTTCATGCACCACCACCGCCTGCACCGCTGGCTGCTGCCGGGCGGACATGTGGAACCCTCTGACGCATCGCTTTCCGCGGCCGCCGCGCGTGAAGCGGTGGAAGAGACCAGCGTCCGGCTGGATCCGGCGTTCGCGCCCTTCCTCGCCGGCCTGGATGTCCACGGTATTCCGCCCAAAAAGTCTGAACCCTTCCACCTGCACCATGACCTGATCTGGTGCCTGCGCGCCGCGTCGGACGCGATTGAGATTACCGACGAAGCGCCCCAGGTGCTCTGGGCATCCTCCTCCGATTTCGGGCGTCTCCAGATCGCCGATAGCATCATCAACGCTATCCGCCGGGCGGAGTCCCTCCGGTGAACGTCTTCGTGATTGTGCTGGCCGCGGCCTTCACGGTCTCTGTCTGCTGGGCCTGTGGCACGCTGCTGTTCCGGCTGCTGGGGCTGCACTTCAAACGCTTCGAGCAGGAACTGCTGGCCGCCGTGACGGGAGCGCCGCTGCTCAGCATGACGGTCTTTGGCCTCTGCGTCATCCATCTGGCGCGGCCCATGGTATTTCTCGCGCTGGGCCTTCTGCTGCTGGCGCCCGCCGCGTGGCTCACTCTCCTGCAAAAACGCCGGGAGCCCCTCCCGCCCCTCCCGAACTTCTGGAAATACCTGTTCGCCGCTTCCTTTGCGATTTACGCCCTGCTCTATCTTTCCAACTGCCTCGCGCCCGAAATCAGCCCGGACGGTTCCAGTTATCACCTCGGTCTGGTGGCCCGCTACCTGCGTGAACACGGCTTCGTCCGCATCACCACCAACCTCTACGCCAGCCTCTCACAGGGCGTGGAAATGCTCTTCCTGTTCGCCTTCGCCTTCGGGCGTCACTCCGCCGCGGCCACCGTCCACACCAGTTTTCTCTTCGCGCTGCCACTGCTGATCCTCTCCTACTGCCGCCGCATCGGCCATCCGCGCGCGGGCGTCACCGCCGCCATGCTGGTCTATCTCTCGCCCGTCGTGGGAATCGACGGCGTCAGCGCCTACACGGACGTGGCGCTCGCCACCACCGCTTTCACTCTCTTCTACCTGCTCGAAATCTGGCGGGAGCGCCGTGATGACGACCGCCTGATGATCCCCATCGGCCTGCTCGCCGGCTTCTGTTTCGCCATCAAATACACGGGCTTCGTCGCGGTCCTCTACATGATCGCCGTGCTCCTCATCACGCACCGGAACCTCGGTTCCTTCCCGCGCATCGTCACCTCATCCCTCGCCTCCGCCGCCATCGGGCTGCCCTGGCTTATCAAGAACTGGATCTGGCTCTGGAACCCCTTCTCGCCCTTCTTCAACCGGTGGTTCCCCAACCCCTTCGTCCACATCACGCTCGAAAACTTCTGGCGGGAAGTGCTGCGCACCTACCAGCTCCCCAGCCTGAAGCCGCTTTTCTGGATCGTCACCGTCACCGGCCAGACCGGTGGCCACATCGGCCCGGTCTTCCTGCTCGCGCCGGTCGCTTTGCTCGCCCTGCGACATCCCCGCGGCCGCCGCTGCCTGCTTCCCGCCGCCTTCTTCCTCGCCACCTTCCCCGCCAATATCGGCGGCCGCTTCCTGATTCCCGCACTGCCGTTCCTCTCGCTCGGCATGGCCTACGTACTGGAGTTCTCCGCGCCCCTTCTTGTCTCCCTCGTCGCCGCCTCCCTGCTGTTTGCCTGGCCCACCATCATCCCGAAATACCACTCGCCCGCCGGCGACTGGCACATCGAACACATGCCCTGGCAGGTCGCGCTTCAGATCGATTCGCCCATAAGCTTCCTCGAACGACGCTGGTGGGGCTACAACGTCGCGCGCAAAATCAACGATGTGATTCCCGAAGATAAGACTCTCTGGAGCAATGACCCGCTGCCCGAATCCTATATCCGCCGTTCCGTGATGGTGAACTACTATTCGGCCGATGGCGAGAGGATTGAAGACATTCTGCAGACCCCGCTCGTGCAGGATTTCCAGCCGCTCTGGGAGCACCGTTTCCACTTCAGCCCCCGTGTGATGAGCCACCTGCGCATCGTGCAGACCGGCGCCGCCGGCGGTGACGTCTGGAACATCGGGGAAGCCCGCTTCTACAGCGGCGATGACGAGGTCAACCCGGTTCACGCCGAATCGAACCCCTTCCCCTGGGATATCCATTTCGCCTTCGACCACAACCCGGTCACCCGCTGGCGCGCCTGGGAAGTCCTCCGTCCCGGCCAGTACATCGACGTCTTTTTCGGCGACACGCCCGCAAAAATTGACCGCGTGGAACTCTTCTGCGGGCACGATCAATGGCCCGTCCGCATGCACCTCGAAGGTTCCGGCCTCGAAAAGGACGCGCAGCTGGAAACCATCCATCTGCCCCCCGGCAACGATTTGCGCCGTCTGGCAAGCCGTACAATCAAATCTCTGGGCGTCGACTACCTGCTGATCGCCAACAACTACATGTCCGCCGCGGACATGCGCGCCGATCCCGCCCGCTGGGGACTGCGCGAAGTTGCCGACGTCGGCATGGGCAAAATCTACCAAATTCAATGAGCGACTATTTTCTGGGAGTGGATGGCGGGCAATCGAGCACCGTCGCCGTGATTTCCGATGAGACGGGTAAGGTGATCGGCTGGGCCACCGCCGGACCCTGCAATCATGTCTCCGCTGCGGAAAGCCGCGCGAAGTTCCTGCGCGTGATGGGCGAATGCGTTCTTCAGGCGGCCTCGCGCGCCGGCATGCCCACCGGCAAACCCCGCTTCCGCGGCGCATGCCTCGGCATGAGCGGAGGCCCGGAAGATAAAGCCGGCCTTCTGCACGAAGTGTTCGACGCCGGGCATTTGCTGGTCACTCACGACGGCAGGATCGCGCTCGCCGGCGCCACCATGGGCGAACCGGGCATCATCGTCGTGGCGGGTACCGGTTCCATCGCTTTTGGGGAGAACGGGAAATCCGAATCCGCGCGCGCCGGCGGCTGGGGCCACATCTTCGGCGACGAGGGCGGCGGGTTCGACGTGGTTCGCCAGGCTCTGCGCGCCGCGCTCGCCGAACATGAGGGCTGGGGCCCGGTGACCGCGCTCACCCCCGCTCTGCTCGAAGCCACCGGCACGGCCAACGCCAACCAGACCCTGCATCTTTTTTACACCCCGGAGTGGCCGCGCTCCCGGGTCGCCGGCCTCGCCCGGCTGGTGGACCAGATCGCCCAGGAAGGCGACCCCGTGGCGGGCGATATTCTGCAGCGAGCCGCTATGCAACTCGCCATGCTGGCCGGTACCGTGCGCCGCCAGTTGTGGAACACGCGGGACCTGCCGGAGAAACCGCTGCGGGTCGCCTGGATTGGAGGTGTTTTCAACAGCACCACTGTCCTCGAACGTTTCCGCATGCTCATCGAACTGGAAGGCCACGCCGTCTCCGCGCCGCCGGCCCACAGTCCGGCCGTGGGCGCCCTTCTGATTGCCCTGAAGCTGGCCGGGGTAATAGTACTCCCGTACCAGGTGCCAGTGATAAAGTCCTGATTTTCGGGTTATACTCACCACGTGGCCGGAATCTCTTCAATCGGGCAGATCGCGCTGACGATCTCGGATTTGCCCCGCGCAGTTGCCTTTTATCGTGACGTTCTCGGCCTCCGGTTCCTGTTTGAAGCCTCCAATATGGCGTTCTTCGACTGTGGTGGCGTCCGCCTCATGCTGTCCAAGTCGGAAACCCCGGAATCCACCTACAGTTCGATCCTGTACTACAGCACCGCCGACATTCAGGCCGCCTCCACCAAACTGGCCGGCAAAGGCGTGAAGTTCGAATCGCCCGCGCGCATGATCGCAAAGATGCCGGACCATGAACTCTGGATGGCCTTCTTCCGCGACTCCGAAGGCAATCTGGTTGCACTCATGAGCGAAGTTCGGTAGTTCCCGCCGGAATCACAGTACCCGCCGGAATCACAGTAAACGTTAAGGGTCCGGAACCGCACCAGGCTCTGCTATATCCTCTAAGTTCGCAGTCAACGTTTTCTTTACACCGGCGTCAGACTGTTTCGGACTTTTTCGCGTGCGCTTAACGGCCCTATTCCTGTTCCTGTTCGTCCCGATCCTTCCGGCTGCGGATCCTTCCCTGAAGCCCGCGCCTCCCCGCGCCTCCGTGCGTGCCACCGGCGTAATTCGCGCGGTGCAGTCATTCACCGTCCTGGTCCCCCGCATTGAAGGCCTGGGCGGAAGCCTCACGCTCGCCACGCTGGTGGAAAACGGCGCGATCGTCAACGAGGGCGCCATGCTCGCCAGCTTTGACCGCGCCAATGAACAAAAGATCCTGCGCGACACCGAAAACGCGCTGGACAGCCTCGATCACCAGGTGGAACTCCTGAAAGCCGCTCACCTCGGTAACGCCGAAAAGCGCGTCTCCGATGTCGCCCAGGCAAACGCCGATCTGCAGAAAGCGGAGATCGAAAGCCGCAAAGGCCCGGTTCTGAGCGCCATCGATCAGGAAAAGAACCGGGTCCGCCTCGAAGATGCCCGCATCCACGTGGCCAGTCTGCTGCGCTCCATCAAGGCCCGCGAAACGGCGGACCGGGCGGAACTGCGGGTGCTCGAACTGCAGCGTGAGCGCCAGAAAGTCGCCGTGGAGCGCCAGGTCCGTAACTCCGAAAAGCTCTCGGTCAAAGCCCCTATCCGCGGCATGGTCGCACTGCAGAATGTTTATCGAAATAACTCGATGGGCCATGCGCAGGAAGGCGATCAGATCTGGCCCGGCAGCCCGCTGCTGAAGCTGTTCGACCCCGAAAATATGGAAGTGGAAGTCGCCGTGGGTGAGCCCGATGGCGCGGTCCTCGTGCCCGGCGCAAAAGCCCTGGTGCACCTGGACGCTTACCCCGACCGCGTCTTCACCGCCCACTTCAGTTCCGCCAGCCCGGTCGCGACCTCGCCCCTCGGCATCACCGTCAAGACCTTCGTCGCCCGCTTCCGGCTCGATCAGAAAGACCCGCGCCTGCTGCCCGATCTCTCCGCCGCCGTGGATATTTCTGTCGGAGGCTCCAATTGAACTCCCGCCGCCTCACCGGCAGCCTTCGCGCCGCCATCGTTCTCCTGGTCCTGGCGGGCTCCGGTTTCGCCGTCCGGGAACTCCGCAAGACCAAACAACTGGCGGACCTGCCTCTCGCCTCCGCCCGCCGCGGCGAGTTCCTCGTTCTCGTCCGCACGCGCGGTCAGTTGGTCGCCCACAATTCGCAGCAACTCTCCGCGCCCCTTGATGTCACCGATCTCCAGATTGTGGAGCAGGCCGCCCCCGGCAGTGAAGTGAAAAAGGGGCAAGTCGTCATCCGTTTCGACCCCAGTCGCACCCGCCAGGAACTCGACGAACGCAACTCCACCGTCAACCAGGTGCAGGCCACCCTCGATCAGGCCCTCGCGCAATCCCGCATTACCGAAGATCAGGACCAGCTCGACCTCGCCACTTCCACCTTCAATGTGGAACGCGCCCGCCTCGAAGCTTCCAAACAGGCCATCATGAGCCAGATCCAGGGCGAGGAAAGCCGCATCGACCTCAGCCTCGCCGAAGAGCGTCTCCGCGTGCAGAAGGCCGCCATGGTGACGCACAAACGTGTGGCGGAAGCCCGCATTGCCGCGCTCGAGCGGGCGCGTGACCGCGCGAAGACTCAGATGGAGCTCACCAAAAGCCACCTCGCGCTCATGGAACTCCGCAGCCCGCTCAACGGCGTCATCAACTACATGCCCAACTACTCCCAGGGCTGGATGAACGCGCAACCCTTCAAAGTGGGCGATCACGCCGCCGCAGGGCAGGTTCTGGCGGAAATCCCTGACCTCGGCACCCTCGAGATGGAGAGCAAAATCGAAGAGGTCGATCGCGGCAAAATCGAGGTCGGCACCAGCGTTCTGGTGCGTGTGGACGCCTTCCCGGAAAAGGTGATGCCGGCGAAAATCACCAGCATCACGCCGCTCACCGAACAGAGCTTCAACGAGTGGCCACCCACCCGCAGCTTTCGCGCCTACGCCCGCCTGGAACCACCCGACCCCCGCATGCGCCCCGGCATGAACGCCGGCGCGGATCTGGTGGAAGACCGCATTCCGGACGCCATCAGCATCCCCTCGAAAGCCCTTTTCACGCTCGGTGGCAAGCCCGCCGTTTACGTGAAGACCGGCGGCCGCTACGTGCCGACGCCCGTGCAGATCATCGCAAAGAATCCGGATGAGGTGGCGGTGCGGGGCATCGCGGGAGGCACGCTGGTGGCGCTGTCGGAACCGCCGAAAGATGATGCGCCGAAATCCAAAACCGGACCGGAAACGAAATGAGCACCGTCTCCGTTTCTCCCTCCCGGCCTGTTTTGAACACGCCCCGCCGCCGGTGGCTGCGCGCCGGTGTGATTCTGCTGTCTGTGTCCTCGCTGGTCGCCCTCGGTGTCTTCTACGGCATGCGCGCCTGGAGTGACATCACAGGGGTGAAGAAGGACATCATCCCGGTGGCGAAGGTGGTGCGCGGCGATGTCACTCTCGACGTCTCGGCCCGCGGCGAACTGCGCGGCGGCAATCCGGAGATGCTGACCGCTCCCATGACCGGCGGCCTCGACATGCACCTGACCACTCTGCTCGATAGCGGTGAACCAGTGAAAGCCGGCGAGATTGTCGCTGAATTCGACACCACCGAGCAGGAGTATAAACTTCGCGAGGCTCAGGCCGATCTTGCCGAGACCGGGCAGCGCCTCATCCAGGCCAAAGCCATGAAAGAAGCGCAGGCCGAAGAAGACCGCTACGCGCTGCAAAAAGCCGCCACCGACGTCCGGCTGGCCGAACTCGACGTCCGCAAGAACCCGCTCCTGCCCAGCCTCACGGCGCGCCAGAACACCATCGCGCTCGAAGCGGCCAAAGATCACCTCGTGCAGCTGCAGCACAACCTCACCAACCGCAAGGCCACAGACGATGCCGCTATCGCCATCCAGGAAGCCGCCCGTCTCAAGGCCGAATCCCAGGCGAAGACGGCGCAGCTCAACATCGATGCCATGACGCTCCGGGCGCATCGCGATGGCTACGTCTCCATCCTCCAGAACACCAATCAGAACCAGACCTTCTTCGGCATGACGCTGCCCGCCTACCAGTTGGGCGACACCGTGCGTCCCGGCATGGCGTTCGCCCAGATTCCCGACCTGAAGAACTGGGAAGTGGCCGCCAAAATCAGCGAACTCGACCGCGGCCACATCTCGCTCGGCCAGAGCACCATCCTCCGCATCGTCGCCGTCCCCGGCCATGCGTATCACGGCAAAGTCCGCGAAATGGGCGGCGCGAGCGGCCCCGCGTGGGACCGCAGCTTTGAATGCCGCATCGCGCTCGACGATCCCTCCGTGGAACTGCGCCCCGGCATGAGCTCCAACATCGTCATCACCACAGACCAGATGAAAGGCGTGCTCTCCCTGCCCGCGCAGGCTCTGTTTGAGAGCGACGGTCGAACCTTCGTCTACGTCCAGACCCCAGGCGGCTTCGTCGCGAAGGATGTCACGCTCGTCCGCCGCAACGAAATGAAGGTCGTCATCACCGGGCTGGACGAAGGTCAGTTCGTGGCTCTTTCGAATCCCACCGAAGCCGCCAAAAAGAAGAGCGCATCCGGCGCCATGCAGGCCCTGCCGAAATAATGCTGCTCACCCGCTACCTCTCAGATCTCACCCTGGCCGCGACCAATCTCTGGGCGCAAAAGACGCGCACCGTGCTCACCGCGCTTGGCATCATCTTCGGCGTGGGCGCTGTCATCGGCATGCTCGCCATTGGCGCGGGCGCGCGCGAGGAATCTCTGCGCTTCATTGAAACGCTGGGCGTCAGAAACCTCCTGATCGAAGCCCGTCCGGCCACCAGCAATCAGGAATTGCAGCAGCGCCGCCGTTCCTCCCCCGGCCTTACTGAACGCGATGTGCGTGTTTTACAGGCCAATGTGGATGAACTCGAGCTCATCTCCGCCCGCCGCACTCTGCATCCCGCGCAGGTGTTCCCCAAGCCCGCGCCGGACGTGCCGGAGCTCTACGGCGTCCGCCCCGCTTACTCCGCCATCCACAACTGGAAGTTTGCCGAAGGCGCGCCTTTTGACCCCGCGAGTGACGATGCCAGCGCCGCCGTCTGCATCCTCGGCGAGCGCGCCAAAGTGGCCATTCTCGGCTATGGCTCGGCCATGCACAAATTCGTCAAGGTGAATGACACCTGGCTGCAGGTCGTCGGCGTATTGAAGAATCAGGTCAGCTCCGGCTCCGGCACCGCCCAGTCGCAGGATCCCAACTTCGTCATCTACATCCCCCTGAACACCTTCCAGTACCGCTTCTTTGATCGCGGCGGCAGCTTCAAAGACGAACTGGACGGCGTCGATATCCGTCTGAAACAGGGCGCCGACAGTGTGGTGGCCGCCAAAGTCGTCTCCGCCATCCTGAGTTCCACGCACCACAAGGTTGCCGATTTCGTCGTCACCATTCCGGCCGAGCTCCTCGCCGAACAACAGCGTTCGCAGTCCATCTTCACCTATGTCATGGTTGCCATCGCCGCCATTTCGCTTCTGGTCGGTGGCATTGGCATTATGAATATCGTCCTCGCCACGGTGCTCGAAAGAACGCGCGAAATCGGCATTCGCCGGTCGATTGGTGCGCGCCGCGGCGATATCGTCCGTCAGTTTCTTTTTGAATCCATTCTCATTTCCATCGGCGGTGGCGTCGTCGGCATTGCCTTCGGCTACTTCCTCTCCTGGCTGATTGCCCGCGCCGCGGAATGGAACACCATCGTCACGCCCTCCTCCATCGGCATCGCCTTTGGCGTCTCTGTGGCCGTGGGTGTGGTGTTTGGTATTTATCCGGCAAGAAAAGCCTCCCGAATCGACCCCATTGAAGCCCTGCGCTACGAATAGGACGCCATGAACCGACTCCTCCTGCTGCTCGCTCTCGCGGCCCCGCTTGCCCCCGCCGGAACACTGCCCGTTCCCGCCTGGCTCGACCACCGCTTTCACCCGGAGACCGTCCGCGTCCGTGAAGTGGAAGGAATCAACGAACGCATCCGCGACGGTAAGCTCAATCTCACTCTGAAGACCTTTCTCGAACTGGTGCTGCGCAACTCCACCGATATCAACCTCTCGCGTCTCGACGTGTATACCGTTGCCGACCAGATTCGTTCCTCCAAAGCCGTGTTCGATCCGTCCGTGACCCTCGGCTTTACGGCACTGCGTTCCGTCTCGCCGCAGTTCTCGCAGATCGCCGGCGCGTCCACTCTGAGCAGCCTGACCCAGAACTCTTCCGCCGGCTTCTCACAACTGCTGCCCACCGGCGAAACGGCGGGCGTCACCTTCAACGCCTCGCGCAGTTCCACCAACAGCGCCTTCAACCTGTTCAACCCCAGCATCTCCGGCACCCTCGGCTTCACTTTCCTGCAGCCGCTGCTGCAGAACCGCAATGGCATCCAGTTCACGGCTCCGCAGCAGATTGCCCGCACCCAGCTCGGCATCACCTCCCGCCAGAGCGAAGCCCATATCGCGGACCTCGTGGCCACCGCGGCGGGTCAGTATTGGGATGCCATCCGCGCGCGCGACAACATCAAGGTTCTCGAACAGACCCTGACCCTTGCCCGGAAGTCCTACGATCGCGACAAGCAGGCTCTCGACCTCGGCGCGCTCGCCAACCTCGACATCTTCCAGTCCGAAACCCAGGTCGCCGCCCGCAAGCGTGATCTGGTCCAGGCCCAGTTCGCCTACCGTTCCGCGCTCGATGGTCTCCGCCGCGTGATGGGCGCCGATCTCACTCCGGAAATGCGCTCGACTGAAATCGCCCTCAGTGACGACCCTTCCGCGCTGCCGGACCGCGCCGGCATCCTGCCCTATGAAGAAGCACTCGCCGCCGCCCTCCGCGTCCGCCCGGAGATGGATGCCGCCCATCGCCGCATCACCATCGACGATCTCAACGCCCGCGTTGCGCGCAATCTGATGACCCCGCGCCTCGACCTCAGCATCCAGGGTTCCGGCGTCGGCCTTGCCGGCAATCAGGTGAACGCCAATACCGCTCTCGGCATCACCTCCCGCACCACTTCCGGCGGGCTCGCCAACGTTCTGGGGGACGTGCTCGGCTTTAATTCCCCCACCTATGGCGCGGGGCTCCAGCTCACGCTCCCCATCAAAAGCACCGCCGCCCGCGTTCAGCTGGCTGATGCCCTCATCCAGAAGACTCGCGACCAGCTCACGGAGCGTCAGGTGCGGCAGCAGGTGATTCAGGATGTCCGCCAGGCCATGAACTCCATCGAACTCGCCAACGCCACCATCGAAGCCGCCACCATCGCCCGCGATCTGGCAAAGAAGAACGTGGACGCGGAGCAGCAGAAGTACGAACTCGGCACCATCACCGCCTTTGAACTGCTGGATTCACAGACGCAGCTGGCCGCCTCGGAAAGTGCTCTGCTCAATGCCTATGTCGGCTATCAGCAGGCATTTGTGAGCTATCAGCGCGCTACCTCGACACTGCTGGATGGTTTGGGGATGGTGCTGGAAGTTCCAAACGTTCGGTAACACTGCCCCCAAAAATAAAAAACCCCTCGTGCTGCAACCGTCAAGCGGAGGATAACGAACCGTTTTGGTTTGACCCCGCACTCCCGAAAGCTCGAAGTCCGGTCGTTATCCCTGACGCCCGCGTGTTGCAGCAGAGGGCAGGTTTGTAGTGTTTCTACCGATTCGTGACCTAGAGTAGCAAATCAACGGCCATATCGCAGATTCCGTAAGTTGTTGATTCTGTGACGGTACTGGAGCTAACTAAATCGCCTCTTGTATCCGTCGTGGCCATTGGGTGTGTCCGGGTGACACAAACGGCCACAACTGGTCACTTTCCTGTCCCCATCTGTGACTCATCCTGTGTCGGGGGCGTGCTCATGGCCGCCGACCGCCGGGTCTGGAACTGCACAATGTCTTTTGAGAAGAACAGATCGATCGTCCAGTCTAACGCCACCCGCACCTTCTTTTCGAGGCGGGGCAGTTTCGCCAGGTAAATGGTCCTCCAGAGTACCCACGCGAGGAACCCGGAGAACCGGAAGCCCAGGATCATCGCCACTCCGGAACGCCGCCCGATCGCCGCCAACAGGCCCAGCGTTTTGAAGCGGAAAGGCTTCATCGGTTTGTTCCGCAGCGTGGCTGCCAGATTGCGCGCGAGCGCGGTTCCCTGGCGGATCGCATGCTGCGCGGTCGGCGGACACGTTTTGCCCGTCGTCAGATCCGGCACCGTTGCGCCATCGCCCAGGGCCCACACGCCGGGCCAGCCCTCCACCTGCAGGAATTCATTCACCTGCAGTCGGCCTTTCTCGTTGGCGCAGGGCAGCGCCGCGCAGATGGGATGCGCCGCCGTGCCCGCCGTCCAGATCAGCGTGTTCGCGTTGATGCTGCTGCCGTCGCTCAGGGTGATGCAGTTGCCGTTCACCGCCTTCACCCGCGTATTCACCAGCACCTCCACCCCGCGCGCGATCAGTTCCTTCTGCGCGTACGCTCCCAGCACCTCGCCCAGTTCCGGCAACACCACGGGTCCCGGATGCACCACCACCACCCGGATCTGCATCTGCGACAGGTGCGAATAAAAGCGGGTCGCTTCCCGCAGGAAATCGTTGATCCCGGCGATCGTCTCAATGCCGGAGAACCCGCCGCCCGCCACCACCACGGTCATCAACTGATCCCGGTCCCCCGCCGCGCATTCAAAATCCGCCGCTTCCAGCATCTCGATCAGGTGGTTCCGTACCCCAATCGCATCGCCCAGCGACTTCATCGTGAACGCCGTCTCCTCAAGCCCCGGCATCCGGAAGAAGTTCGTCACGTTGCCCAGCGCAATAATCAGGTGGTCATAAGGCAGATCGTGAACGTGCCGCACTTCCGAATGCGCCACCCGCACGGTCTTGTTTTCGAGGTCGATGCTTTCCACCTCGGCGTGGAAGAAATTGACGTGCTTCAGCATCTTCCGGATCGGGTTGACGATATGCGTCAGATCCAGATCGCTCGCCGCCACCTCGTGCAGCATCGGCGTGAAGAGGATGAAGTTCTCGCGGCTCACCAGCGTGACCTCCACGTCCTCTTTCCATGCCAGTGTCTTGTCCAGTTCGAGTGCCGCATAGACGCCACCGAAGCCGCCGCCGAGTATCAGAATGCGTGTTTTCATTGCTCTCCGTGTATCACGAACCCCTCTCGGATTATTCCCGGAAACTCAGGTTATAACTCCGGTATCACCCGTGGCGATAGTCGTCTTGCGAAACTGGTAGAGGATGAGTTTCCTGGACAATCTCGAGAATAATCTGAAGGCGTTGGAATCACGCGAGCAGGGAGGGCTGGAAGACCAGCGAAGCCGTGATGCCGACCGCAGCCGCGCCAAAGCCGCAGCCCCCTGGGCCGACAAGCTGAAGCGCGACACCTGGACACAAAGTCTGATGCAGCAATCGACCCGCGCCGGCTTTCAACGGCGCGTCAAAGTCAACCTGATCTGGATCGATACCACCCTGCGCCTCGAAGCGCTGGATCAGCGCCTCGAATTCCGCCCCGAACCCAACGGCATCATGGTGGTGGCGCTCAACGAAGGCAACGCCGTTTCGGCCGGACTGATCGATATGACAGAGGATCCGCAGACGCTGATCGCCCCGTGGATCGCCATTGTGGAAGAACAGAAGAAGCGTGACGACGCCACCCGCCGCGCGCTCGCCGAACAGCTGGCCGCCGAAGAGGCGGCGCTCGAAGACGCGCAGCAGTAACAGCAATTATTTCAATCCGGTTTCAGCAGAGTGCGTTTTCAACTGGATGAAAACGCACGTGCTAAACCTATAGCTTCATGAAGTCCAACATCATGGCAGGGCTGGTCACCGCTGTCCTGATGGTGGCCGCAACCATCAGCTATTCGGCCGCAATCTTCTCCGGTCCGTTGGCGGGCCAGTTACAGGTCGGCATCGGCTATGGCCTCATTGGCGCCTTTGTCACCGCCGTCGTCTTTGCCCTGTTCAGCGAAATCCCCTTCGCCATCGCCGGTCCGGACTCCAAACCCACCGCCATCCTGACGGTCATGACCGCCTCCGTGGCCTCCACCGTCGCCGTACACGGTCAGGCGGACACGGCCGGCGCCATGGCGCTGCTTTCGCTCCTGATCGGCACCCTGCTCACCGGCGTCATCCTCCTCGTTTTTGGCGCAATCAAAATGGGGCGATGGGTGCGCTTTGTGCCCTATCCGGTCATCGGAGGCTTCATGGCCGCGTCGGGCTGGCTCCTCATGGAAGGCGCTGTCCGCATCCTCACCCGTATCCACCCCACCCCGGAAAATCTGCCCGGCATCCTGCAGCCACCCCGCATCTTGCAACTACTCGCCGGGATTGGGTTCAGCGTCGCCATTGCTCTCATCTCAAAACGCAGTAACAGTCCCCTCGCCGTGCCGGCTCTCCTGCTGGGGGGCGGCGGAATCACCCACCTGGGACTCCGGTTCGCCGGCATGTCTGTCGCCCAGGCCCAGGATGCCGGCTGGCTGCTCAAGGTGCCTGGCGGCGTGGTCGTTCCGGTCGTCTGGCTCTACCGGAATCTTCACCATGCGGACCCCGGCGTGATCCTCCGTCTCGCCGGAGATTACGCGGCGCTCGTCGTCGTCACGGCCATCACGCTGCTGCTCAGCGTGACCGCCATCGAGGTCGATACCCAGATGGCCGCTGACCTCGACGTGGATCGGGAACTGCGCATCAACGGCTACGCCAATCTCGCCGCCGCTCTGTTCGGCGGCATGACCGGAACCATGTCACTCAGCCGGACCCTCTTCAATTTCCAGAACGGGGGGACGCGCCGGCTGAGCGGGATTGTAGCCGCCGGGGGCTGCCTCGCAACGCTCGTCTTTGGAACCGGTCTGCTCGGCTACACCCCCGTGCCCGTGCTCGGTGGCATGTTGCTGCGTCTTGGCTGGGACATGGTGAACGAGTGGGTGCTCCGGGGCTGGAAACGCCTGACCGCGCCCGACTACGCCCAGGTCATCATCATCCTGGTCGCGATTGTCGCGTGGGGCTTTCTCGCCGGAATCTCGGTCGGCGTTCTGGCCGCCTGCGTCACCTTTGCGGTGAATTCCAGCCGCATCCGCATCGTCAAACTGGAACTCAATCGCAGCAAATACGCCAGCCGTCTCGATCGCTCCCCGGCGCAGAACCGCGAACTCATCCTGCATGGCGATGGCATCCAGATCATGTGGCTGCATGGCTTCATCTTCTTCGGCAGCGCCAACCGCCTCCTGCTCCACGTGAAGGAACTGGTCGCCGCTCAGGAAGCAGGCGGCTGCCGAATGGTGTTGCTCGCCTTCAACGAAGTACTTGGCATCGATACCTCCGCCGTGATGAGTCTGGTCAAGCTGCGACAGTTCACGGAGCGGGCCTCGGTCATCCTCGTTCTCGCGGGTCTGCCGCCCAAAGTCGAGCACAGTCTCCGCGCCGGAGGCTTTCTGCGGGATGATGATCCCCATTGCCGCGTCTTCGCCCAGTTGGACCCCGCCCTCGAATGGTGCGAAGACCGGCTGCTCGAAGAACGCGCCAATCGCGACGAGACCTTCCGCTCCGCCGACGAGTGGCTGATTCGCGAAATCGGCGGTCGTGAATTGCTCGATCAGCTGTTCCACTACGTCGAGAGGGTCGAACTTGCGGCAGGGGAAATGCTCTTTCACCAGGGGGAATCCGGTGATCACCTCTGCCTCGTCTACTCCGGCCGCGTCAGTGTCCTCTTTCGTCCTTATGAGGGCAAGGAGATCCGCATCCGCAGCATGATGCAGCAAACCATGGTCGGCGAGATGGGTATCTACCGCATGGCCCCTCGCGGAGCGTCCGTCACCGTCGACGAACCCACCGTCATCCTCCGCCTGACCCGTGAGGCGATGGACCGGATGGAGGCCGACAATCCCCCGCTCGCCTACGCCTTCCACAAGTTCGTCATCCGGACCCTCGCCGAACGCCTCGACTTCGCCAATCGCGAAGTCGCCGCCCTGCAGCGCTGAGGCCCGCCCGCTCCGCGACCCATGCAGTAATCTGGTTCCGATGAAACTCGCAGGAAAAGTCTGCCTCGTTACCGGCGGCGTGCGCGGAATCGGCGCGGCCACCGCCCTCCGATTTGCCCGGGCCGGCGCTGACGTCGCCATCCAGAGCCGCGACGCAAATTCTGATGCCGCGCTCGAAGTGAAGGCGGCCATCGAAGCTCTGGGCCGCCGCTCGATCTCCATCGCCGCCGACATGGCAAGCCCGGCTGACGCCACGCGCACCGTGGAAGAGACGGTCGCCGGCCTGGGCGGCATTGACGTCCTCGTCCACAATGCGGGCGCGGCCGCCATGGGTTCATTCGTCAACGTCCCGGAAGATGTCTGGTATCACGCCTTCAACGTCCATGTTCACGCGGCCTTCCACCTCTGCCGCGCCGCCATCCCCCATATGACCCCGAAGAAAGAGGGAGCCATCATTCTGCTGGGTTCCACCGCCGGACACCGGGGCGTGATGGGCGCGGCCGCCTATGCGATTGTCAAAGGCGCGATTCCGCAATTCACGCGCGTCCTCGCCCGCGAACTCGCCGACAGCAATATCCGCGTCAACTGCGTCTCGCCCGGCGTCATCCGGACCCGATTTCAGGACATCCTCACCGAAGCGCAGGTTAAAAATAATCTCGATAACCGCATCCCGCTGCACCGCGAAGGGACTCCGGATGAAGTCGCCCAGGCCATTGAAGTCCTTGCCACCAACGACTTCATGACCGGTTCCGACATCATTCTCGATGGCGGCCTCACCATGCGGATGGCATAGCTTTTGAGCGATCGTCCCGTAGCCCTCATCACCGGTGCTTCCAGCGGCATCGGCGAAACCTTCGCCCGTCAGCTTGCCGCGCGCGGGTACGACCTCCTCCTCGTCGCCCGCCGCGCGGACCGTCTCGAACAAATCGCCCGGACGCTCCCCGTCGACGTCCGGACTCTCGCCGCCGACCTGGTCACCGAACAGGGTCTCGCTCTCGTCGAAAGCGCCATCCGCGACTCCCCGCGCCTGGAACTCCTCGTCAACAACGCCGGCTTCGGTACCCTCGGCTATTTCTGGAAGGCCGACGTCGGCGGGCAGGACCACATGCACCGCCTCCACGTCCTCGCCACCGTCCGCCTCACCCACGCCGCCCTCGGCCCCATGGTTGATCGCAATCGTGGCGCCGTCATCAACGTCTCCTCGGTCGCCGCCTTTTCCACCAATCCCGGCAATGCGAGTTACTGCTCCACCAAAGCCTGGATGAACAACTTCACGGAAGGTCTCGCCATCGAACTTCGCGCCGCCCGCTCCGCCGTCCGCGTTCAGGCGCTCTGCCCCGGCTTCACCCTCACCGAGTTTCACGACACTCTCGGCGTGGATCGCGGCGGCATCCCCGCCTGGCTCTGGATGAAGCCCGCCGATATCGTGGCGGCCTCCCTGCGCGGCCTCGACCAGGGCCGGATTATCGTGGTGCCCGGCCTCGCCTACAAAGCCGTGGTCGCCTTCCTGACCCACCTGCCGCCTTACCTTCGCCGCCATCTCAAACGGCCCTTCCGGGACAAGCGCACGTGACCCGCTCTCAGCCCACTGTGGAGTGCGTCCCCAACTTTTCCGAAGGTCGCGATCTCACCGCCGTCGACACCATCGCTCAAGCTGTTCGCGGCACCCCCGGCGCGCGTCTGCTCGACCAAACGTCAGATCCCGACCACAACCGCTCCGTCCTCACCTTCCTCGGCCCGCCCGGAACGATCGTGGCCGCCGCCGTGGCCGCCGTGCGCCAGGCCGTCGAAGCCCTTGACCTGACTCGTCAGACCGGCGTCCACCCGCGCCTCGGCGTGGCCGACGTCGTCCCCTTCGTCCCCATCGACGCCGTTACGCTCGGCGACTGTGCCGCTCTCGCCCGCGAGGCCGGCGCGCGCATCTGGCACGAACTCGGCGTGCCCGTCTACTTTTACGAAGCCGCCGCGTTCCGTCCGGAATGCCGCCGCCTTGAAAGCGTGCGCAAACTGGCCCCCGCCGGTCTCCCGCCCGATCTCGGCTCAAAACCGCACCCCACCGCCGGCGTCTGCGTCGTCGGTGCGCGCAAATTCCTCATCGCATGGAACATCAACCTGCGGACCACCAACCTCGCCGCCGCCCGGGAAATCGCCCGGGAAATCCGCGAATCCTCCGGTGGCCTGCCCGCCGTCAAAGCCCTCGGACTCCCGCTCGAATCGCGCCGCCAGGTCCAGGTCTCCATCAACCTGGTAGACTTCGAAGTCACACCCATGCACATTGTTTTTGACGCCGTGGCAGACCATTGCCGCCGCCTCGGGATCGAAATCGCCGGCAGCGAACTCATCGGCATGATCCCGCCCGCCGCTCTGGCCCTTTCAGCCGGCCACAATCTGCACTGGGAAAATCTCACGCCGCGGAGGATACTCTCCCTATGACGCGCTTTTTGCCGCTGCTGTTGTTTATCGCCACCGCGCTCTCCGGCCAACCCCCCACAGACCGCCCCATCCAGGACCTCGCCACGCTTCGCTTCATTGACCTTGTGGAGGGCACCGGAGCCCCGGCCGCCCCCGGCAAACGCTTCACCGTCCACTACACCGGCTGGCTGAAAGACGGCTCCAAATTCGATTCCTCCGTCGACCGCAACACGCCCTTCGAATTCGTGCAGGGCCGCCGCCAGGTCATCGCCGGGTGGGACGTGGGTTTTGAAGGCATGAAGGTCGGCGGCAGGCGGCGTCTCATCGTCCCTTACCAGTTCGCCTATGGTGAGGCGGGCCGCGGCAAAATTCCGCCCAAAGCGGAACTCATTTTCGACGTGGAACTGCTCGGCGTCAGCGATATCCCGGCCACCCCCGCCGCCATCGATCTGCTGCTCCCCTACGCCGACCTCGAAACCCGCATCCTTTCGCTCGCAAAGACGGCATCTCCGGCCAAAGCCTCCACCCTCAAAGCAATCGACGACGCCAACCGCAAAACCCTCGCGCTCGCCAATAACGATCCCGTCGCGGACCCATCCCCAGGCCCCCTCGCCGAACAACTCGCCGCCGGCTTCACCGCCGTCCACCGGCAACTCGAATCCGCCAGCGCGGGCTACCTCTCCGGAGACGCCGAAGTGCAGGGTAAGCCCTCCAGCCGCCGCGGTCTCTTCACCGCTCTCATCGCCAACATCGCCGAACAACTCGGCACTCTGAAAGGGAACGAATAATCATGGGCTTCTGGGCAGATTTCTGGACCCTCAACTTCATCATTGCCGGCAGCGCCTTCGCAGGCATCGCCGCCATAGTCGCCTTCCGCGGCGTGGCCGACCTGCGCAACATGCTCGCCGACCTGAAGCACGCGCAAACCGTCCGCGCCGCCGCTAAAAGGAGCGCACAGTGAACTTCGGCGCTCTCGACTGGATCATTGTCGTCGTCTACCTCTCCATCACCCTGCTCGCCGGCCTTTACGGTAAGCGCTACATTTCCGACGCCACAGACTTCCTGCTCGCCGGGCGGCACCTCGGGAAATTCATCGGCATCGCCACCCTCGCCGCCACCGAAATCGGCACCATCACTTTCATGTACTACGCGGAACTCGGCTACAAAACCGGTTTCTCGTCCTTCGTGAATGGTCTGCTCGCCGGCGGCGTCATGATCTTCCTCGGCGCAACCGGCTTCATGATCTTCAAACTCCGCGACCTCGGCCTCACCACCGTCCCCGAGTTCTTCGAAGTCAAATACAGCCGCCGCCTCCGCTTCATCGCCGGCATCCTCGTCGCCGTCGGCGGTCTGCTCAACATGGGCGTCTTCCTCAAGGTGGAAGGCACTTTCCTCACCATCATCGCCGGCCTGCCGCTCTCCAACCTGAAGTGGACCATGACCGTCATCCTCTTCCTCGAACTCTTCTACACCGTTCTGGGTGGAATGGTCTCGGTCGTCATTACTGACTTCATTCAGTTCGTGATGCTCAGCCTCGGCACCTGCCTCGTCACCGGCTACGTCATCTGGACCGTCGGCTGGAGCAACATGCAGCACGCCGTTATGACCAACATGGGCGACAAGGGTTTCAACCCCCTCACCAATGGCGACTACGGCTGGGCCTACATCATTTTTCAGATCCTGCTCTGGATGGCCGTCGACACCTGCTGGCAAACCACCGCCATGCGCACCTTCGCCACCAAAGACCCCGAAACCAGCAAGAAAGTCTTCTTCTGGACCGGCTTCATCTTCCTCGGCCGCGGTATGATGCCGATGCTCTGGGGCATTGGCGCGCTCGCCTACTTCGGCGCCGGGCATGACTCGCTGCAGGCCATGCCGGAAATGATCTCCCGCATTCTGCCCTCGGGTGTGCTGGGCATCGTGGTCGCCGGCATGCTCGCCGCCACCATGTCCGTCAATAGTTCCTACCTGCTGGGTTGGAGTTCCGTCATCTCGCAGGACATCATTCTGCCCCTGCGCCGCAAGCCGCTCTCGCAGGATTCCCAGGTGGTGCTGAACCGCATCGTCAACGTCTGCGTCAGCCTGTTTGTTCTCTTCTGGGGCGTCTGGTACGTGCTGCCGGGACCGGTCTATTTCTACCTGAACATCACCGCCACGCTCTTCCTCGCCGGTGCGTTCTCGGCGTTCATCGGGGGCCTGTTCTGGAAGCGCGCCAGCACCTTCGGGGCCTACTGCGCACTCATCGGCGGCGCGGTCGGGTCAGCCGCCTACTTCTTCAGTATTCCCGCGTCGTATGCGGGCATGAGCGCATTCTCGCTGGCCGCGATCGGGATGATCGTGGGCTCGCTGGCTGTGCCGAACAAAAGCCGGTCGCTCGAAGCGTAATGCACGGGGGAGCGTCCTCGCTCCCCCCTCCAATCACCCCAGCGATTCCGTCACAATCCGCTGTGCTTCCGCCACAATCTGCTCCAGATGCGCCTGGCCCTTCAGACTCTCCGCATAGAGCTTGTAAATATTCTCCGTACCCGAAGGCCGCGCCGCGAACCACCCGTTCCCCGTCGTCACCTTCAGCCCGCCGATCTCCGCCCCGTTCCCCGGCGCATGCGTCAGCCGCGCCGTAATCGCATCCCCGGCCAGCGTTCCAGCCGTCACCGAAGCGGGCGTCAGCTTCTTAAACGCCGCCTTCTGTTCCGGCGTGGCGGGCGCATCGATGCGCGTGTAATATGACGTCCCAAACTGTTCCGTCAATTCCCGGTAATGCAGCCCCGGGTCTTTCCCCGTCACCGCCGTAATCTCCGCCGCCAGCAGGCCCAGAATCAGCCCGTCCTTATCGGTCGACCACACCGTCCCGTCGCGCCGCAGGAAACT
>CAIUOG010000131.1 GCA_903900705.1 uncultured Acidobacteriia bacterium | reverse complement strand
TTCCGGTGATACCGGAAACCCTGCCTCACCCCGATGCGGGAGTGGGAAAGTACAGCTTCTGACCCAGGGTGGCCAATATACCAGCTCGGCTGGGATATTGGCCCACTTCAAGAAAAATCCACAAATACACCTAAAGTTTATTCGACTGTCGGCTTCGTTGATCGGGATATGCCGGGCTGAGTGAATGGCCAAGGAAGCGCACAGTAACGAGTCATCAGCGCGCGCCCAGTGAAATGTCTTCTGGCGTTTTAGCTGCAGCTTTTTTCAACGTTGAGACTTCTGCGCCCTACGGTTTCGACTTCCACATGAACTGGAAGCCAGGGTTCTGCATGCTCCCGCAGAGATCTTCGGGTCCGTGCAGTTGCCGTATCCAGGAAATTCGTGAACAAAGTGTTGTGAGTTTGCTAACTCTACTAAGAGAGGAAATGAGATGTCAGACGTAAAAGTTGAATTCCATTTTGTAACTACACTGAATCAGATGGAGTTCAGTGTGATGACAAGGTCTTTGGCGGGACACCAACTAACTCCAGATGCTTGTCTTGGCCTTGGAACTCAACAGGAGGCTGCTTATCTTGCGAGTTAAGCAGCTAAGGAACTATCAGATGTCGTCGGCGCGGGCGCTCGAAGTGGCAGAGCTTGAAAGTGCGGCCATTCTCACTTCCACTTCGCACCCGATTTGTCGGTCGATGCCAAGAAGTTGTTCAACTGAAATACTTGCGGGAGGACTGAATGACGCCTGCTGAAACGATCCAGGAATTGCGAGAACGCCCCATTCCCGGACAAAGCAAGTACACGTACTGTGTACTCATTTTCCGGAAAGAGCCGAGGTGGGTTTTGGAAGGGGACAAAAAGGATTCCGCCGACTTCGCTGAGGTGAAGACCTGCGTCCCTGATTTTATCGTGGGCGAAAAAGTCGCCGAGGAACTTGTCGGAATCCTGCGCTCCGCCGGTATAGAAGCAGGCTACCGTTGTCACCAACGCAAAGCGCCTCACACCAGGTGGCCCTTCTGGCGGCTTGGCTATAAACCCAACTTATCCACTCAGCGCAAAGAAGACTGGCAGAATTGGGTTAAGTCGTTGGGTAGCATTCCAGAACCTGATCCCGTTTGATGGCGATGCGGAAAATCCCCCCCCTTCTACCTTCATTCTGAAGTTCGACGCACGCAACGGCTTACCAAGTCGGATGTGAATAGGCTCGTTTCATCGACCGACACAACTCCCGTGCTGTGTCAGCGTGGTCTGAAGAAGGCACTCCCGGCTGGGAGCCGGGAGTGCGGTAGTTCAGAAGCTGACTTTTACGCCCGCCCAGGCTCCAATGGGCGCGCCGGGAGCGTAGAAGGTGGCATGGACCAGCGGATAGTTTCCGCTGCGATCGGCCGGAAACGGGCGCGCGACGAAGTTGCCTTGCGCGGTGAAGCCGGTGACGCCCAACTGAGCCGCGGTGTAGTAGTGATGGTTGAACAGGTTGTTGACCTGAACGAAGAACTGAAATCGTTTCTTCAGCTGATACCGGGCGGCGAGATTCGTCACGCCATAGCCGGGCGAGGCGCCGGGTCCCAGGTAGTACACGCCATCGGGCTTGCTCAGGTTGTCCTCGTTGCCGCGTGCGAAGGAGCTGGAGACGGCGAGGAAGCTGAGATTCACGGAAAGCGCGCGGGTGGCCTGGACGTCCACAAAGGCTTTCAGCGTGTGGTGGGGTGAGAGAGGAATCACGTTGCCGGGATGGATCTGGATGACCCCATCCATGCCTTTTGACCCGGCGAGAGCCGTGTCGTTCGTGCTGTTGCTGCTGCCGTCCAGGGCCTCTGCACTTTGGTAGGTTGCGCTTAAAAAGGTGTAGTTGCCACCCAGAGTGAAGCGGTTGATGCGACCGAAGAGGTGGGCTTCCGCGCCCTCGCGGAGAGTTTCGCCGAAGTTCTTGAAATACCCGTTTCCGTTGGTGGTGGAGGAAACAAACAGCAGGTCATTCTGGTTGCTTGCACGGAACCAGCCCGCACTCCAGGCGAGGCGGCTCTTTTCGTTCGCGCTTCTGACGCCGGCCTCCACCGTACGAGTGAAAACCTGCTTCAGAGGCGGATCACCCGCCAGCGCGTTGGGCAGACTGCAGGGGTTGTTGGGGTCGGCGCAACCGAGTTCGATGGACGTGGGAGCGCGGCTGCTCTCGCTGTAACTGCCGTAGAGATTCAGAAGGCTGACGGGACTCCACGTCAGGCCCACCGAGGGGTTGAACCGGGTAAACACGTAATTGCCATCGAGTGAGCCATCCCCGCCGCCGGGGTTGATGCGGTCGCGGTTGTTGATGATGGTGCGGTTGTAGCGTCCGGAGACGGTGAGGTTGAGGGATGGCGTCAGGGCCAGGGTATCGGAGGCGTAGAGGCTCCAGGTGTAGGGAATCCCGTGCAGATTGACCCGGGTGTCATCAGGCGCGCCATTGCTGGTCGGTCTGCCGTCCTCATAGAACCCGATGCCTTTGACGGTGCGGTCGGGATTGATGTAAGCGAACTCGGTTGCCTGCTGAAAAGAAATGCTGCTGCGGTCCCAGGCCATGCCTGCCGTCAGTTGATTGTGATGGCCGCCCGGGGTGGTCACCCAGGTTGCCTGGCCGGAGAGGCCATAGTTGTTCTGTTTGGTGAAGGACCGGATGATGAGGGCGTCGCACTTATCGATGGGCGAGGCATATTGGAGTGCCTGCGCGATGCAGCGCCAGGAGGGAAACGGGGTATTGGAGGCATTCGCGCCGCTGGTGGGATAACCGGAGTAACCGGCGGCTTTGAGCGCGGCCTGATCCGCAGTGGAGGGCTGGTAGACGGACTGATCGAGCGAATTGGTGTTGAGATTCGGGTTGAGGGCGTCGGCGCGGATGTAACGGAAGTAGGCGTTTCCGGAGAACGTCAGGGAATTGCTGAAGGCGTGGCGAAGACTGAGGTTGAGCGAGGGAGAACGGTTCGTGGTGACGTCACCGTAGGTGTAGCCGCTGGTGTAATCAGCGGCCAGGAAGCGCTGCTCCTGAACACCGTTGCCGGTGAGCGCATTGTCCGCATAGGCGAAGGTCAGACCCAGCGTGGTCCTTGTGCCCTGCCAGCCCAGTTTGCTGAAGGCCTGTTTAACGTCTGAGGGCGATTTGATGCGCCAGCCGTCCTCATGGAAAAGGTTGCCCGCCACGTACCAGTTCAGGCCTTTCGCATTGGAGCCGCCGTGTTCGAATTCCACGGCGCGCCGTCCGTAAGAGCCACCGCTCGCCTGGATGGAAGTGCCGGGCTGACCGCGCCCGTCTTTGGTTTCAAGCGACACAGCCCCGCCCAGTGTGTTCAGACCGAACAAGGGATTGGAACCGGGTACGAGAGCGGCCTCGGCGATGGCAACGCGCGGGATGAGATCCCAACTGACGACGTCGCCGAAGGGCTGGTTCTGGCGGACGCCATCGACATAGACCGAGATTCCTTCCGGCGTGCCAAGCAGGGGAGAGGCGGTGTAGCCCCGGTAGTTGAGGTCAGGCTGGAAGGGATTGCCCTGATTCTCATTGATATTGACACCGCTGAGGCGACGGTTCAGAAGGTCCGCCACATCGAGCGCTCCGCTGTTTTCAATGTCTTTGGCGGAGGCGGTCTGGACGGGCGAGGGGATTTCCTGAACGGAGAGATCGCTGCCGGCGAGCGGGGTGGACGCGACGACGGAAACGGAGGCGGCGGCCGCGCCGATCACCATCCGGACGTTCACCATCAAGGGAGTGGCGGAATCGACGGTCAGCGGGAGGGCTTGGGCGGTGAAACCTTCGCGGGTGACCTGGAGACGATAGCCCGCGTGGGCGAGAGAAGTGAAGGTGTAAGTACCGTCCGGATTGGTGCGGAAGGAGCGAACGACGCCGCTGGAGGTATTGGTGAGTTTCCCGGCCGCCTCCATCGATATGCCGGACGGATCCGTCACCGCGACCCGGATTTCCCCGTCATTCTGGCCGAACAACGCGAGGGGGCACAGAGCCGCCGTCAGGAGGAGTGCGCGAAGCCCGTTCTGTTTCTGAACTGCAAAGAATCCCATCAGTTGGTAATTCCCTGTGGGCCGGTTTTGTTCAGGCTTTCCGTAGTTATCCCAGCGGCGGCAGGATCGCTTCGGCAAGGATGAACTTCAGTTCGTCGATTCCCTGCCCGGTGGCGCTGGAGATTTCGTGGAAGGCAAGGCCTTTATCCCAGGCGAGTTTCTTGAGCGACTCCACGCGTTCGGGATCCTGCGCGACGTCCATCTTGCTGGCGACGACGAGCATGGGCTTTTTGGTCAGTTCTTCGGAGAAGCTTTCCATCTCGCGCATGAGGATTTCAAAGTCGTCCGCAGGCTCGCGACCGGTTTCCGACATGTCGACCAGGTGCACGAGGACTTTGGTGCGTTCCACGTGTTTCAGGAACTGAATCCCGAGGCCCTTGCCTTCGTGCGCGCCTTCGATGATACCGGGAATGTCGGCGACGACGAAGGAGCGGTGGTCGGGCAGTTGGACAACGCCGAGGTTCGGTTCGAGGGTGGTAAACGGGTAGTCAGCAATCTTCGGGCGGGCGGCGGAGAGACGAGAGATCAGTGTGGATTTGCCGGCATTCGGATAGCCGACGAGGCCGACATCGGCCAGCAGGCGGAGTTCGAGACGGAGGCGTTTGAATTCACCGGGGAAGCCGGCTTCGTGTTCGGTGGGCGCCTGGTGGGTGGAACTGGTGAAGCGGGCGTTGCCGCGTCCGCCGCGTCCGCCTTTGGCCGAGAGCCATTCCTCGCCGTCGCTGGTGAAGTCGTAGAGCTTTTCGCCGGTTTCCTCGTCATAGACAGTGGTTCCGACGGGGACCTGGATCAGGATGCTCTCGCCTTCGTGGCCCTTGCAGTTGCTGCCTTCGCCGTGGCGTCCGCGCTGGGCGGTGTATTCGGGATTGAAGCGGAAGTGCAGGAGGGTGTTGCGATGGATGGTCGCAATCATGCGGATGTCGCCGCCATTGCCGCCATCGCCGCCGGACGGGCCGCCACGAGGCACGTACTTCTCACGACGGAAAGCCATACAGCCGTTGCCGCCGTCGCCGGCCTTCACTGTGATTTTTACTTCATCGACTAAGAGCATTTTGTTTCACCGGAACTACGGTTCCAAAAGACGAGGCAAGGTGGAGAGGGAGAACGCAAAGACAAAAACGAAGAGGCCGCTGGCTGAAGCAACCAGCGGCCGGGAGGGTTTTGCTGCGAAACGAACGAGTTATTCGGCTGCTGCGAATTCGGCGGCGACGATGTTCACGAACTTGCCCATCTGGCCACGATCTTTGAAAAGAACGGTGCCGGTGACCTTCGCGAACAGAGTGTCATCCTTGCCGAGGCCCACGTTGACGCCGGGCTTGATTTTGGTGCCACGCTGGCGGACGAGGATGGAACCGCCGGGGACGAGTTCGCCGCCGAAGGCCTTGATACCAAGCCGCTGGGCTTTGGAATCGCGACCGTTTTTAGAACTGCCTAAACCTTTTTTATGTGCCATGAGTAATGTGCCGGATTCAGAAAACTAGGCGACGATGTCGCGAATCCGAACCTCCGTGTAATCCTGACGATGGCCCTGGGTGCGCTTGTACTGCTTCTTGCGCTTAAACTTGAAGACCAGAACTTTTTCGCCGCGGTCATGCGCGGTAATGGTTGCATTCACGCGGGCTGCGTCAACAGCGGTGGAAGCACCGGAAAGAATGCTGGCTTCGCCGCCGTCTGTGAAAACCGCAAGTACTTTGCCGAGTGCGATCTCGGAACCGGGCTCGCCGGCGAGTTTGGGAACGCGGACCACATCGCCAGGGGCGACGCGGAACTGCTTTCCACCAGTTTCAACTATTGCATGCATGGGGTAGTGTCTTTACCTCTTTGGAAGCTCGAACGCACACGTACATCGTCCGGGCAATCGCCAGAATTCTGATTTTAATACAAAGCGGTGAAGGAACACAACCTGCGACAACGGAATGTCTTGCGGGGTTGCCGCAGGTCGGGTGTGGGTTACTTCGCAAAGTGGTGGGCGAGCAGGGCACGGTGCAGGGCCTGCGCGCCTTGTTGGCGTGAAGTGAGAGCGCCCGCAACGGCGAAATCGTCCGCTGCCGGAGCGGCGACGAGGCAGCCGTTGTTCAGAGGGAACGCCGCCGGGTCGAGCAGCCACTGGTAGGTGCCGAGATTGTGCTCGCAGCGCGGATTGGTGTCGATGCTTTCGAGTTGCGACTGACTCTGCACGAGCGCGTGGCCGAGGCCGGCTTCATGCAGAAACGGAATCGGCGGAACGTAAGGCACGATATCGAGCACGTTCCAGACGCGCCAGATGGTGGAAATGTTGTTGTTGCACCAGTCGGCAAAGTCGGGCAGGCCAACCGAGGGGGAGGCATAAGTATAGAGTTCGATCAGTGGCTTCACCCCTGCCGTGTTCCGGATGGCGAGTTCGGCGGCGCTGAGGACGGCGAGCGCGCCGCCCAGGCTGTGACCGAGGATTCGGACACTGGTGATGTTGACCGCGGCCGAGATGCGCACGATGGCGTCGGCGAGGCTCGAAATAGTGCCGGTTCCATCGAGGAATTGAAAGCTCTTCTGGACATCATTAAAGCCCAGCGCGACGAAACCGGCCGCGGCGCCCGCGTGGAAAAGCACAGGGAGCGCTTCAAAATCGAGGATCCACTCCTCCGGGGTCTCGGTGCCGCGAATGGCGAGAACGATGTCGCCGGGGTTGTTGATGCCCTGCGCCATGTAACCGTAAAAGAGCTGGGCAGTGATGTCGTGGGCGGCGAGCCAGTAAGTGAGTTTGTAGCCGGCGGCGGCAAGGCCCGGGTCGACGGTGGGGGTTAAAGTGTTGCCGTTCGTGACGCTGGCCTGGTACATCGAGTAGGCGAACTGAACGAACTGGGCGAGATTCGCGGCCGTGGCCGGGTCGTAGGGCTTCATCGGAGTCTCCTGTCTGGGTTCAGGCCGGCGGTCCTCTCCGGGGCCTCCGCCTCATTACTATAAGCGAAGAAAGGGGGGAAAATGGGACACCCGCCGCGACAAGTGGGATGGACTGTCACAACATGCTAATATGGGAGTTTCCATTCCACCGCCCACACCCAACCAATGTTACTCAGTATCAAGGAGATGGAGGTTCGCAAGCTGCCGTTTGCGCAAACCTGGCAAGCCGGAGAAATTGACTTCTCCGATTCCGGGACTGCGCAGTCGGGCGCGCTTGTGGCCGAGGGTGAAGCGGAACTTCTTGCGCATACGGGCGGCGAAGTTCACGTCCGGGGGCGTGTAAAAGCGACACTGGTTGCCGAGTGCGACCGATGTCTGGGCAAGGCAACATATCCGGTGGATACGGGTTTCGACCTGTATTATCGGCCGGTAGACCATTCCGCGCCCGTCGAAGATGAAGTTGCTATCGACGAGGGTGAGGCGGAAATGGGATTCTATGAATTGCCCGGCCTGGAGCTGGAAGACATTTTGCGGGAGCAGGTTTTACTCCAGCTCCCCATGCAGCGTGTGTGCAGCGAGACCTGTAAAGGGATTTGCCCGGTATGTGGCGGCAATCGGAACGAAGTTGATTGTCATTGTGTTGAAGCCACTCCGGAAGGGGGCCGTCCGAACGACGACCGCTGGAGCGCACTGAAGACCGTTCATTTTGAACACAGAAATTAATTAAGGGAAGTTACTGTAATGCCTAATCCGAAACGACGCCACTCCAATCAGCGGACCCAGACCCGCCGCGCCCACGATGCCCTGCGCAAACCGGCTCTGGCCGAATGCCCGAACTGCCACGAACCCAAGACCCCGCACCGCGTGTGCCCGAAGTGTGGTCAGTACAAGGGCCGCGAAGTTATCGAGACGGCTGCCGAATAACGCATTTCAATTCCGATACAAACGCGATAACCTGAGCGAATGATCACCATTGCAGTAGACGCGATGGGGGGAGACAAAGCCCCGGTTCCCGAGGTGGAAGGGGCCATTCTGGCGGCCCGTCAATATGGTCACCGGATCATTCTGGTCGGGGATCGTGATGAAATCCACCAACGCCTGGACCACCATGGTTTCATGGCCGGTGGGGAACATCCCATAGAAGTCGTCCACGCCACCGAGCGGATCACGATGGAAGACCACGCTGCAAAGGCTGCCCGCAGTAAAAAGGGCAGTTCGATGCATTTGTGCGCCCATCTGGTCGCGTCCGGCAAGGCGGACGGCTATATCTCGGCCGGGAACACCGGTGCCTGCATGGCCATCGCCAAGATGGTGCTGGGCAAAGTTCCCGGAGTGGACCGTCCGGCGCTCTCCGCCGTCTTCCCTTCTCATAAAGGCAGTCCGATTGTGGTGCTTGACGTGGGCGCGAACGTCGATTGCGAGCCCGCGATGCTGGCGCAGTTCGGGCTGATGGGGCAGATTTACTCGCGGCTGGTTCTGAAGGTGAAGAATCCGCGGGTGGGGCTGCTTTCCATTGGCGAGGAAGAACACAAGGGCAACGCACTGACCCGCGACGTAACGCCGCTGCTGAAGGACCTGGCGCTCGACTTCATTGGCAATGTGGAAGGCAGAGATCTGTTCTCCGGCCATGCGGACGTGATTATCTGTGATGGCTTTGTGGGGAATGTGGCGCTCAAAGTCGCGGAAGGTCTGGCGGAGATGATGAGCCGGATGCTGAAAGAATCACTTTCCGCGACGATTTCGAGCAAAATCGGCTATGCCCTTTCCCGGTCCGCCTTCAAGGACTTCAAGAAACGGACCGATTATTCCGAGCACGGAGGCGCGCCGCTGCTGGGCGTCAAGGGTGTCTGCATCATTTGTCACGGGCGTTCTGACGCCAATGCGATAAAAAATGCGGTGCGGGTGGCGGGCGAGTTTGCATCCAGTAATATGAACCAGCGCATCGAAGAAGAGCTGCGCGAGTTTGCGCAAGCCGGATAAGCAAGCTGGGTAAATATGCGCGCAGCGGTTCTGCTGGCCCTCACAGGCCTGTCGGTCTTCGGACAAACAGAGAAGTTTAACCACGTTCAGTGGAGCATGGCGTTCGACCAGGCGTCGGCTGGCCCCGGCCAGATGGTGGTGGCGAAACTGCGGGCGGAGATTGAGCCGTCGTGGCATATGTATTCGCTGACGACGCCACCGGGTCCAATCCCTACCAGGATCACGCTGCTTAACAGCCCCGCCGTCGCATCATTCGTTGTCTTCGAACCGCCCCCGCTTCGTAAATTTGACCCCAATTTCAACGCCGAGACCGAGACCTATGAGGGCGCACAGACCTTCCTGGTCCGAATTGAACTGAAGAAGGACCTTCCGACAGGGACTCCGGTCACGATCGGCTTTGAGCCCCGTTATCAGACCTGCAGCGGGACGAGCTGCATTCCGCCGCGAACCCGGCAGATCAGCGCCACGCTGCGGATTGAGAATTCGGCCGTGGCGACCGCAGCGGCAATCCCTGCCGGTTACCTGGAAGCAAAGCCGGACTCGGGGGCTCCACCCGCGGCAACTGCTCCGTTGCAGGAATTGGACTGGCCAGGCTTTCTCGCGCTGGCCTTCGGCTTCGGTCTGGCTTCCGTTTTTACGCCCTGCGTTTTCCCGATGATCCCGATCACGATGTCGTACTTCGTGGGTCAGAAGGGCGGCTTCGCGCAGGCATTTACGTTTTGTCTGGGAATTGTGGTGCTGTTTTCCGGGCTGGGACTGCTGGCGACGATTACGCTGGGGCCGGCGGGCGTGAATCACATCGGCGCGAACGTGTGGGTGAACGCCTTCATCGCGCTGATCTTTTTCGTATTCGGGCTGAGCCTGCTGGGCGCGTTCGAGATCACGGTTCCTTCGGGTATTCTGACGAAGCTGAACAACGCTTCCGGACAGGGAGGCTTCATTGGTTCGCTGCTGATGGGGCTGACGTTCGCGCTGGCGTCGTTTGCCTGCGTGGGCCCGTTCATGGGCACTCTGCTGGCGGCATCGGTGACGGGCGGAAAGCTGCGGCCTCTGGCTGGGATGGCAACGTTTGCCACCGGTTTGTCATTTCCGTTCTTCCTGCTGGCGCTGTTCCCGGCCTGGCTGAAGAAACTGCCGCGCTCCGGCGAATGGCTGGCCCGGGTGAAGGTAGTGATGGGCTTCCTGGTGATGGCGGCGATGCTGAAGTACCTGCACAATGTGGACGATGTGATGCATTGGGACGTACTGACGCGGGAACGCTTCCTGGCGCTTTGGGTGGTTCTGGCCGTGATGACAGGTCTGTATCTGCTGGGCTATGTGCGGCTTCCCGGCATTTCCGCCGAGGCGGAACTTGGTGTGGCGCGGTTGCTGTTCGGCATGCTGGCGGTGGCTTCGGGGCTGAGCCTGATTCCTGGAATGTTCGGGGCGCGGCTGGGCAGCCTTGAGGCGTATGTGCCTCCGGCAACCGGCAATGTGTTTTCCGGCGGGGCAGGCGGGGCGGCTTCCGAACAACTCGTGTGGCTGGAGAATGATCTTGAAGGCGCGTTTGCCAGGGCTAAAGCCGAGAACAGGAAAGTACTGGTCGATTTCACCGGCGATGCCTGCACCAACTGCAAGTGGATGAAGGCGAATATGTTCGTCCGTCCGGAAGTCAGTTCGGTGATGAAGAACATGGTGCTGGTGGAGTTGTATACGGACCGGTCAGACCCGGTATCGGAGTCCTTTCAGAAGCTGGAAGCGGAGAAGTTCCACACGGTCGCGATCCCGTTTTACGTGGTCTATGATTCGGAGCGGAATGTGCTGGCGACTCTGCCGGACCGCACGGACGATTCGGCGCAGTACCTGGCGTTCCTGAACACCCCCGTTTTGAATACTCCGGCGAAGGAAGCGAGCCCGGTTGCGGCCACCGCTCCGGCTGCGCTGGAAGGAAGCCCGTTCCGCGCGCTGGATGGCACGCCGCTTTCGATGGCGGCCTGGAAGGGCAAAGTGGTGGTGCTGAACTACTGGGCCACATGGTGCATCCCGTGCCGCCAGGAGATTCCGGAGTTCAACCGGATGGCGACGGACCTCAAGGCAGGGGGCGTCGAGGTGGTCGGCATCTCGATGGATGAGGACGGCGCCGAGGCGGTGAAACCGTTTCTGGCGCAGGTTCCGGTGAAGTACACGATCGGGCTGGGCTCCGGCCAGATCGGGCAGCTGCCTCTCACGCTGGTGATTGACCGCAACGGCAAGACCTTCCAGAGGTTTGAGGGCTTTACGAAGCCGGAAACGATTCGCGAAGCGGTCGCCAAAGCCGGCGCTTAATCCGCTTTCGCCCCAGCTAACGGCCTGACGAGCAACGTCAGGACTACTCCCACCGCCAGCAACCCGGCCAAGACGGCAAGGGGCTGATCGTAAATGTGCACCTTGCTGGCTCCGGGCGCGAGCGCTTTGCGGGCGGCGTCCGATAGTTGGGTGATGATCACCGGGCCGACGATCGCAGCAGCGCTCCAGGCAGTGAGTACGGCGCCGTGGATTGCGCCCACGTTGTTCGGGCCAAACATGTCAGCAAGGAAGGCCGGGATGGTGGCGAAACCACCTCCATACATCGTGAACACGGTGTAGAGCGCCACCTGAAAAAGCACCCAATCGCCCGCCGCGCCGAGGCGTGGGATGGCGAGGAAGAGCAGAACTCCCAGGGTGAAGAAGACGAGATAGGTCATTCGGCGACCAATGTAATCGGACAGCGAAGCCCAGAAGAAGCGACCACCGGCGTTGAAGAGGCTGATGACCGAGACGATGGCGGCCGCTTCGAGCACGGTTTTGCCAAACATGTCCTGCAGCATGGGTGACGCCTGAGCGAGGATGCCAATGCCGGCGGTTACGTTGATGAAGAGAATGCCCCAGAGCAGCCAGAACTGATAGGTGTGAAGAGCGGCGTTGCGGGTCAGGCTGGCCACGACCGTTTTCGATTCCTGATCCCACCCCGCGGGTTTCCAGCCGGGCGCGGGGCGGCGGATAATTTGCGCACCCAGGTTCATGATCACGAAATAGATGACGCCAAGCGCGAAGAGGGTGTTGGCGACGCCGATCCGTTCGATCAGCCAGGCGTTCAGGTAGCCCGCGAGGAACGCGCCTGCGCCAAAGCCCATGATGGCCATGCCGGTCGCCATGCCGCGCCGGTCCGGAAACCATTTGACGAGGGTGCTGACGGGGGCGATATAGCCGAGCCCGCAGCCGATTCCGCCGATGATCCCCATGCCGAGGAAGACGAGCCATTCGAGGCGAAGTTGCAGACCGAGTCCACCAATGAGGAGGCCGGCGCCAAAGAAACAGGCGGCGACGCGGGCGGTGGTACGGGGACCGTTGCGTTCGACCCAGGGCCCACCGAAAGCAGCGCTGAGGCCCAGCAGGACGAGGGCGGCGCTGAAGGTGATGTAGGGAGCTTTGAACCAGGCGAGGAAGGAATCGACCGGCGGCGCGGGAAAGAGCGCGTTAATGGGGCGGTTGAAGGTGCTCCAGGCATAGACGGAGCCGATGCAGATCTGGACCAGAACGGCGGCCACGGGGATCAGCCAGCGATTGAAGTCGGGCCGGGTTTCAGGTTCGTTGGTCATGGCGGGTTGGGTGGGATTAGCTTATAACAGCCGGAGGCGAGAGCCAATAAAAAAACCGCCCGGTTATTACCGGGCGGTTCGAGAAATTGTGCAACTGACCGCGGCTATCCTGCTTGCTGACCTTCTAGCTGCAGCCCGAAGTCCCCCCACAATTCTCGCACTTGTAACAACTGCCGTTGCGGGTCATCATGCCACCGCATTCGGTGCACATGGGCGCATCGGCGGTGGCGACGGGGAACGGCAGTTTCTCCTGCGGACTGGGTTCGGTCGGGCGCAGGACCTGCGCCGTTCCGGCTTCATTGTTCGCGAGCGCGTATTCCGCACCCAGGAACTTGGAGCCCAGCCACCGGAAGATGTAATCCGGAATCGACTTGGCGTACGGGATGTTCGGGTTACCGGTCCAGCCGCTGGGCTCAAACCGGACATGGCCGAACTTGTCGACGAGGAACTTGAGCGGCACACCGTACTGCAGGCAGTAGCTGATGGAGGTGGCGAAGCTATCCATCAGGCCTGAAATGGTGGAGCCTTCCTTCGCCATGGAGACGAAGATTTCGCCCGGGGTGCCGTCCTCAAACATGCCGACGGTGATGTAGCCTTCGTGGCCGCCGATGGAGAACTTGTGCGTGATGGACTGCCGTTCATCCGGCAGCTTGCGGCGCACGGGACGGAAGACCACCTTCTCCTGAATCGCCTCTTTGACGACCGCCACACCGGCGGCGGAAGCAGCGTTCTTCTTCTCTGTCTTCGAGCCCTGACCGGAGCTCATGGGCTGGGCCATCTTCGAGTTGTCGCGATAGATTGCCACGGCCTTCAGGCCAAGCCGCCAGCTTTCGATGTAAGCGTCCATGACGTCTTCCACCGAGCACTCTTCCGGCATGTTGATGGTCTTCGAGATGGCGCCCGACACGAAGGGCTGCACCGCGCCCATCATCTTCAGGTGGCCCATGTAATGAATGGACCGGGAGCCGTTGGCGGGACGGAAGCTGCAGTCGAACACCGCGAGATGTTCGTTCTTCAGGCCGGGCGCGCCTTCGATGGTACCGGTGGAATCGATGTGGCTGACGATGGTCTCGACCTGTTCGGGCGAGTAACCCAGCTTAATAAGCGCCTGCGGAACGGTATTGTTGACGATCTTGATCACGCCGCCACCGACCAGTTTCTTGTACTTGACGAGGGCGAGATCGGGCTCGATACCGGTGGTATCGCAATCCATCATGAAACCGATGGTGCCAGTGGGCGCGATCACGGTCATCTGACCGTTGCGGAAACCAGCCTTTTTACCGAGCTGATAGGCATCTTCCCAGCACTTCTTGGCCGACTGGAACATCTCGCTCGGCACGTTGCGGTGATTGATGAGATTCACCGAATCGCGGTGCATGGCGATCACGTTCAGGAACGGCTCGGCATTCTTTGCGAAGCCCGGGAAAGGCCCGGTGGATTCGGAAATGCGGGCGCTGGTCAGGTAAGCCTGGCCGCACATGATGCCGCTGATGGCGCCGGCGAAGTCGCGACCGCGATCACTGTCGTAGGGTACGCCCATCGACATGAGAAGCGCGCCGAGGTTGGCAAAGCCGAGGCCGAGCGGGCGGTAGTCGTGCGAGTTCTGCGCGATCTTCTCGGTGGGATAAGCCGCGTTATCGACGAGGATTTCCTGCGCCATGATGAGGGTATCGACGGCGTGCCGGAAGGCCGGAACGTCGAACTGGCCGTTGGGGCCGACGAACTTCATCAGGTTGAGAGACGAAAGGTTGCAGGCCGAATCGTCGAGGAACATGTATTCCGAGCAGGGATTGGACGCGTTGATGCGCGAGGTGTTCGGGCACGGATGCCACCGGTTAACCGTGGTATCGAACTGCATGCCGGGATCACCACACTGCCAGGTGGCTTCGGCGATCTGGCGCATGAGTTCACGAGCCTTGTAGCGCTTCACCTTTTCACCGTTATTGACGGATTTGGTCCACCATTCGGCGTCTTCGACGACAGCCTGCATGAAGTCGTCCGTGGCGCGAACCGAGTTGTTGGCGTTCTGGAAGAAGATGGAACCGTAGGCTTCGCCGTCGAGCGAGGCATCGTAGCCGGCCGCGATGAGGGTATGGGCTTTCTTCTCTTCCTTCGCCTTGCACCAGATGAAGCGTTCCACGTCCGGGTGTTCGACGTTCAGGATGACCATCTTGGCGGCGCGACGGGTCTTGCCGCCGGACTTGATGACGCCGGCAAAGGCGTCAAAGCCCTTCATGAAGGAAAGCGGACCGGAGGCGCGGCCACCGCCGGAGAGGATGGCGTCCTCTTCACGGAGCGCCGAGAGGTTGGAACCGGTGCCGGAACCCCATTTGAAGAGCATGCCCTCGGTCTTGGCGAGATCGAGGATGGATTCGAGGGAATCCCGCACCGAAACGATGAAGCAGGCGGAGCACTGGGGTTTGGCTTCCGAGGTGAGCTTCTTAATCTGCGCTTCTTTGGGATCGTAGAACCAGCCGTAACCGCGGGATTCCTTGACGCCGACGTTAAACCAGACGGGGGAATTGAAGGCCGCTTTCTGGTGCAGCATCAGATGCGCCAGTTCGTTGCGGAAGTTTTCGCCATCTTCTTTGGTGGCGAAGTAGTGATCTTTGATACCCCAGTCGGCTATGGTGTCGACAACGCGATGCACCAGTTCACCGACGCTGCGCTCGCGCTCCGGCGAGCCCAGTTTGCCATGGAAATACTTGCTGGCGACAATATTGGTTGCGGTCTGGGACCAGTCCGCGGGAACCTCAATGTCGCGCTGTTCGAAGATGACGGAACCTTTGTCGTTGCCGATAGTCGCAGTGCGGGTTTCCCACTGCACTTCGTCATAAGGGGTACGGCCAGCCTCCAGGCGGCTGGTGAAATAGCGGGGGAAGGTAACCCCGGCCGGACTTGGTTTTGGGGAGTTTTCGACTGCGGACAACTCCTCGGCTTGTGTTTGCACTACGGTAGACTTTCCCATCTGATGCTCCTGCTTACGATGCCCTCGCGACTGTAACGGATCTCGTCACGAAATGTCGCGCCTTTGCAATATTGACCCAACATGTAGTGTGTAGTCAATAGAAAAGTCCATATAGTGTGTCCGGCGAGACAAAAGGAGTACCACCGGAAATAGTCCGCGTTCCGGAAACCCATTGGATTGTGTGGGTTGGTCGGGAAGTCCTCATCCGGTTCCCTGGGACGCGCGTTTTTAACCACCGATGTGGTTCAGGACGGATGTGGTTCAATAAGAGAGATGTTCCTGAAAGCCTCCCTGACTCTTGCACTCCTGTCCGCAGCGGCCCTGCTCTCCGGATGCGGTACCAGTTCCGCCGGTATGAACGGCAGCAAGCACCAGACCGCGACCGGCGTGTCCGAAACGGGCTACCCGGGTGGCGCGCCCGCCGACGCAACGTCGCCGGCGCTGGGCAGTTCCAGCGAACAGAAGCATTCTGACGCCGGCAAGCCCAAAGTTCCGAAAGCAGAATAACGGAGCCGTTGGTGACGGGCGGAATCCTATTCCCTGCCCTGCTGCTCACGCTGGCCGCAACGGCCGGTGCGCAGACTTTTGACGTGGCCGTCATTAAGCCATCCGCACCCGGCGCGAGGGGCGGCATGATCCGCCAGATGCCGGGGGGCCAGCGCTACTCCGGCGCCAACATTCCACTGAAGCTGATCATGACGGTGGCTTATTCGGTGACGGATCGTCAGATCTCGGGCGGGCCAGACTGGGTTGCCACCGAACCATTCGATATCGAAGCCAAATCAGAATCGCGGCATACGTCCGAAGAACTGCACGATATGCTGGCTCGGCTGATTGAGGCCCGCTTCCAGCTGAAGATCCGGCGGGAGACGAAACAGCTGCCCGTCTATGAACTGGTGATCGACAAATCCGGCTCAAAACTCGGCGAGCACGAGCCTCGTGATCTGGACTACCCACCAATGGGACCGGCCCCGGACGGCCTGAAGGGTACGAACGTCACGATGCAGTATTTCGCGCTTGTGCTGTCGCGCAATCTGGATCGAACCGTGGTCGACAAGACGGGTCTTCCGGCGCGTTACGATCTGACGCTTCACTATTCCAGAGAAGGCGCGGGCGGACCGGTTCGTCTGAACGGAGCGGAGACACCAGATTCGGACGCTCCGACCATCTTCACGGCGCTCCGCGAACAACTGGGATTGCGACTCGTCCCGGCAAAGGGTCCGGTGGAATTTCTGGTGATTGAACACGCTGAAAAACCGGCGGACAACTAGACCCGCCCTGTTATCCAACCGTCACTTTTGTAACCAAATATTTTCTTGCGCCAGCCGCAAACCATTGTAATGATGTAGTTTACCTGCCGCGACACCCTGCGGCATCCCTTCATCATTCCAAGGAGTTTTACCGAAATGTGGCACAGGTACGTCTTACTGACCGCGATCAGCGCCATGGTCCTGTTTGCGCAAAGTTACACGGGTTCCATCGGCGGCAAGGTAACGGATTCGTCCGGGTTGCCCGTCGCCGGGGTCGGGATTGTAGTGACGGAAGAAGCGACGAATACGACGATTCGTACGAATTCCAACGACTCGGGCGACTACAGCGTTTCGTATCTGAAGCCGGGCGCATGGAAGGTTTCGTTCAGCGCCCCGGGATTTAAGGAACATGTGGAGACGGGAATTCTGCTGCAGATCAATCAGCAACGCCGGGTGGATCCGGTGCTCGAAGTTGGTCAGGTTTCTGAATCCGTGCAGGTGACCGCGTCCGGCACGCAGGTCAACTACGTCTCGCCGGAGATTGGTCAGGTGGTGGATGCGGAACAACTGGTAGAGCTACCGGAACTGGCGAGCAACAGCCGCGGGCGATCCCCTTTTCTGCTGGCCAAACTGGTACCGGGAGTGACGACGAACGGGAATTCATACACCAACATCAATGGCTTCAGTTTTGCGGGCGGACGCCGGGTAACGAATGAGATTCTGGTGGACGGTCTGCCGACCACGAATCCCTCAGACGAGACCTACACGCTGACGCCCAGCCCGGATTCCATTCAGGAGTTCAAGGTGATCACGACGCCGTTTTCGGCGGAATATGGACACACGGGCGGTGGTGTGATGATTGCGACGTCGCGATCCGGGTCGAATGCGCTGCACGGCAGCGCTTATGATCTGTTCCGGAACCGCGTTCTGAACGGCCGCGATTTCTTCGCGCCAGCGGGCAGCACCACGAAATACGTGCAAAACGATCCGGGCGGAACCATCGGCGGGCCGGTGGTGATCCCCCATGTCTATGACGGGCGCAACAAGACTTTCTTTTTCGTGGATTTCAATGTGACGCTCTCCTCGCAGGGAACAGGTTACAGCGCGCTGACGCCGACGGACCTGCAGAAATCCGGCGACTTCTCGCAGACGGTGGCGGGCGGCAAGGTGATCCCGATTTACGATCCGAAAGCGCTGGCCTCCGACGGTCGGACGCGGCTTCAGTTCGCCAATAATCTGATTCCCGCGAGCCGGATCGATCCGGTGTCGGCGCAGATTCTGAAGTTCTATCCCTCCGCGAACGCGAGCATCAACGGCAATAACTACTTCGTTACCCCGCCGAGCACCAACGATAACTGGCAGTATCTGGGACGGCTGGACCAGAACTTCGGGAATAACGACCGGGCATTCTTCCGCTTTGGCCAGTACAGTCCGAATAACAACGCGGTGCAGTACATTCCGAACAAAGCCAATAACCAGACGTTCGGGGGCTGGACCGATACGCAGTCGGCCTTCAGCGAAACGCACGTCTTCGGCCCGACTCTGGTGAGCGATTTCCGGTTTGGCTGGGTGCAGGAAGATAACTACTCCACGGCGGGCGGTTCGGCCGCGCCGGAACTGGGCCTGAAAGGCGTATCGCTGTTCGAGTTTCCGGTGGTGAGTGTGTCCCAGATGATACAGCTGGGTTCCGGCGCGAGCAACCACGACCGTGATCGCAGCTGGGTTTTCAACGAAGGCCTGACATGGCAGCTTGGCCGGCACACCGTCAAGATTGGCGGGGATTTCCGCCGCCAGATGTACAACAACTACAGCCCCGGCAAGCTTTCCGGCAGCTATAGTTTCACCGGAGCCTTCACGAGCGTGGTTCCGAACGGCACCGGCAGCGGCTTCGGACTGGCCGATTTGCTGCTGGGCGCGCCCGCCTCCACCAGCATCAGCATCAATGACTACACTTACCGGCTGAATATCAACAGCGGCGGCGCGTTTGTGCAGGACGATTTCAAGATCCTGAAAACGCTCACGCTGAATCTGGGCGTCCGGTGGGAATGGGATGGCCCCTACTCTGAGGCCAACAACCAGTTTGCGAGCTTCAACCCCTCCATCACGAACCACGTGACGGGGAACCCGGGCGATGTGCAGTTTGCGGGCCGCAACGGTGCGCCCACGCACTTCAGCCCGAACGTTTATCACGACTTTCTGCCGCGCATCGGCTTTGCCTGGAATGCGCTGCCGGACACGGTGGTACGCGGCGGCTACGGGATCTATCGCCTGCCCGCCATCGGCTATTCCAGCTACGGGCCTGCTTCGCAGTATGCGCAGGTGCTGAGCGCCAGCAGCCTCGATGGAGGCCAAACGCCGCCGTATTACCTGCAGAACGGTGTACCGGCCCCGGCGTTCAATGTGGACGCGAATGGCAATCCGAATATTCCCGCCAGCCTGGTGAAGGCGACGAACAACGTGACGGGGCTGGAACTCAGGGCGCGGACACCCTACAACCAGACCTGGCAGATTGGTTTTCAGCGGAAGTTTATCGGCAACTGGCTGCTGGAAGCGGACTATGTCGGTACCAGAGGCGTGAAGCTGCCCATCGTGGCGCCGGAGAACCAGCTGCCGGCGAACCTGTGGGGACCGGGCAACCTGCAATCGCTGCGCCCGTTTCCGCAGTACCTGAACGTGTCACACCTGACGAACGACGGAAACTCGTTCTACAACTCGCTGCAAACGAGCCTGCAGCGCCGATTCCAGAATGGGGTTCTGCAGTTCGCCTACACCTGGGCAAAGATCACGGACGATGTGGATGGACCCGCCGGGTCGAGCGGAATTCAGAACATTTATAATCTGAAGGCCGAACATGGAATCGCGTCGTATGACGTGCCGCACCGGTTGGTGGCGAACTATGTGTACCGCCTTCCCTTCGGTAAAGGCGGCCAGTATCTGACGACCATTCCGGTCCTGAAGAACGCGATCGCAGGCTGGGAAATTTCCGGGATCACGGAATTCCAGGTGGGGCTGCCGCTTTCGGTAAGCCAGAGCAACGCGACGGGAGGCTTTACCGGCACGCAGCGCCCGAACCAGATTGCGGCGGCGCAATTGCCGAAGGGACAGGAGACGCTGGCGCGCTGGTTCAATACGGATGCCTTCACGGTGGCCGCGCCTTATACATCAGGCAACGCGCCCCGCTTTCAGTTCTACGGTCCGGGCATTGAGAACTTCGATGCGTCCCTGATGCGGAACGTGATGCTGCGCGAGAAACTGCGGCTGCAGTTCCGCGCCGAGTTCTACAATCTGATGAACCACCCGAATTTCAAGAATCCGAACACAACGCTCGGCAATGTGAACTACGGTAAGATCACGTCCGATAACGGCGCGCGGACGACGGAACTCGCTCTGCGCCTTTTCTGGTAAAGCCATATGAAAAAACTGATTCCGTTCATTCTGCTCGCAGCCCTGGGGTTGCAGGCGCAAACAAAAACGGTGGTGGCAATTTCGCACCGGGGAGAGCACCTGCATCATCCCGAAAACACAATGCCCGCGTTCGAGGAAGCGGTGCGGGTGGGCGCCGACTACTTCGAACTCGATGTGCGAACCACGTTAGACGGGAAGTTGGTGCTGATGCACGATGGCACGGCGGACCGCACGACCAACGGGCATGGCGAAATCGCAAAGATGAGCTTTGACGAGGTGCGGGCGCTGGACGCCGGCAACAAAATGCCCGACTTCGCCGGGGTGAAAGTGCCGACTTTCGATGAGGCTCTGGACTATGCGCGCGGGAAAATCAACATCTATGTGGACGTGAAGCAGGTCAGCGCGAAGGATCTGGTGGAGCACATTACGGCTCACGGCATGCAGGATCACGTGGTGATCTACACCGGTGGCCGTGTTGCGAAAGAGCTTCAGGAGCTCAATCCGCACCTGAAGCTCATGCCGGAAGCCCGCAATGCGGAGTTCGCGCAGAAGGTGGTGGACGACCTGCATCCGCCGGTTCTGGCTTTCGACGCCTCGGATTTCAAGCCGGACGTGATCGCGGTGGCAGTGAAGGCGGGCGCAAAAATCTACGTCGACCGGCTGGGGCCCGCCGACAATCCGACGACCTGGCAGGCGGCAATTGACCAGGGAGCGGACGGCATCCAGACAGACCGCCCGGAGGAATTGGTCCGATATCTGAAGGAAAAGGGCTACCGGAAACGCTGACCGCGGGTGCAAATAAATCGCGTATTCCCACACCTGCCTACTACCAGTAAGGAATACGACGCGAGATACTAGTACCTGAAATGGCAGGTGTTATCAGAATCGCCGCAAGCGTTCGCTGGCGAGTCCTGGGTATAGTTGCGCTGGTGGCAGTGGCGGCCATCGCGTGGTTTAGCTATACCCACCGGCAACCTGCCATCACGGAAATCCGCGTTGGCGTGGATGAATCCCCACCGTTTTATAAGATTGCCCCGAACGGCACGGTGAGCGGACTGGCGGTTGATGTCCTGAACGAAGCCGCCCGCCGCAAGGGTATCCGGCCGATCTGGACTCCGCTGCATGACATGCCGCTGGATGATGCGCTGAAGAACCGGGTCGTGCAACTCTGGCCGCTGGTTGGCCAGACGAAAGAGCGGGCGAAGATGTTCTATCTTTCCCGGCCCTGGCTGGAGAGCGATTACATCCTGGTTTCGACCCAGGAGCACCCGATTCATAACGCCCGGGAAGCGGTGGGCAAGACGGTCGCGCATGCCCGGCTCCGGTTCACGAAGATCATCGCGCAGAAGTACCTTCCCAACAGTCCGGAATTGATCACGCTGTACCGGGATCAGGCGATTCAGGCGGTGTGTACGGGGCAGGCTCCCGCCTCGCTGGTGGAGAGCCGGGTGCTGGATGCGATCCTGCTGGTGCGTCCGGCGGGATGTGAGGCGACGCGTTTCAACATTTCGAATCTGCCGGGAGCGACCTCGCCTCTTTCGATTGCCGCGGTCCCTGAAGTGCGGGAGGCCGCCGCCGCGCTGCGGGACAGCATCGCGGAACTCACCACAAATGGCTTTCTGAGCGCCAAGCTGGATGAGTGGTCGCCGTTTTCGGCCGAGGGTACGCGATCCATCTGGGCGGAAGAAGAGGCCAATAAACGCAGTGCGGTTTACCGTTATTCGCTGATTATCATCGCGTTGCTGGCTTCAGGCCTGGCGCTGGTGGCATGGCGGGCGTGGCGGTTAAAACAGAAAGCGGAGTTGGCGGAGGCGGAACTGCGGGATTCGCAACGCCGATTCACGGCCTTCATGGATAACAGCCCCGCGATGTCGTTTATGAAGGACTTGTCCGGGCGTTTGCTCTATGTGAACGACGCGTGGTCAAAACTGATGGGGCGCGACACGCGGAAAAGCCTGGGACAGAGCGATTTTGAGTTGTGGCCCAAAGACGTGGCGGCGGACCTGCGGGCGATCGACCTGCGGATGCTCCAGGAAGGCAGACCCATTCAGGCGATTGAACGCATTCCGGTCTCCCCCACGGAAATCCGGGATCTGCTGGTGGTCAAGTTCCCGTTCCTGAACGAACGAGGCGAGAAGTTCATCGGCGGCACCGCGATCGATATTACGGATCGTGAGACGGCGCTTCGGAATCTGGCGGAGAGTGAGACGCGGTATCGGGAACTGTTCGATCAGAATCCCCTGCCCTCCTGGGTGTGTGACTCGGAATCGCTGAAATTCCTGACAGTGAACGACGCCGCGGTACGCCGCTATGGCTGGACGCGCGGAGACTTTCTGGGAGGGATGCGTCTCAGTGACATTCTGCCATCGGACGCCGCGCCCATGTCCGATGGCGGGCACGCGAGTCATCGCACCAAAGATGGTTTGGTGCTGACGGTGGACGTAACCAGTTATGAACTGAACTACGAGAAGCGCAGAGCCCGGCTGATGATTGTTCGCGATCTGACGGAGCAGGAACGCATGCTCGACCAGTTACGCGTGAGCGAAGAGCGCTGGCAGCTGGCGCTGCGTGGAGCGGGTGACGCTCTGTGGGATTGGGATCTGGTCTCCGGGCATGTCTTCCGGTCAGCCCGGTGGCGCGGCATGCTGGGTTATGACGATTCCGAGGTGGGCGATTCCATTGAGGATTTCCACCGTCTGCTGCATCCCGACGATATTGCGCCCACGCTCGCGGCGCTCGATGCCCATCTGGAAAGGCTGACGCCCGCGTACTCCGCCGAATACCGGATGATGCACAAGGATGGCGCCTGGCGCTGGATCATGGACCGCGGCAAGGCAGTATGGGACGAACGGGGCCGACCGCTGCGGATGGCAGGTTCTCACACCGATATTACGGAGCGCAAGCATGCCGAGGACGTCCTGTCCCGCCAGGCCAGAACCGATGCGCTGACTGGTCTCGCCAACCGGAGGGAGTTTGAGCGGCAGTTTGCCGTTATGGTGAAGTCCGCCCGGGAACTGGCGGAGCCGCTGACGGTTTGTGTCTGTGATCTGGACCGGTTCAAACTCGTCAATGACACCTGGGGGCACGCGGCCGGGGACGACGTTCTGGCGGCCTTCGGTGGCATCCTTCGCGAACATCTGAGAAAGACGGATCTGCTGGCCCGCGTGGGCGGCGATGAGTTTGTGCTCGCGCTGCCAGGCACTTCAGCGGCAGATGCGGCGGAAGCGATGGACCGCATCCGGGAGCAGTTGAGCGAGCGGCAGTTTCTCACGACAGAGGGTGTATTCCACGTGAGCAGTTCCTTTGGCGTGGCGGAATTAAAGCAGGGACATGCCGATGGCAACGCGTTGCTGGCCGAGGCGGACCGGTCCCTTTATGAGGCCAAGGACACGGGCCGCAACAGAACTCTTGTAGCCGCTTAGGCGGACTTCTTCGCGCTGAAACTACCGCTGGTGCCACTGACCTCGATATCGCCCTTCATGGCGGTTGCGGCGGCGGGATCGAGCACCCCGGTGTAGTAGAGGGTGTAGGTCGTCCCCTGGTAATCGATGGCATAGCTGAAACGGACTTTCGGATCGTTCACAGCTCCGGCCAGTTTGATATCTCCGTTGTTCGTTTTGCAGGTACCCTCGAGTTTGGTCCCGTCCTGCTTCAGATCACATTCCATCTGAACCGGATTGCCGGCGACGTCGCCTTCAAAGGTCCAGTGACCGGAAACATCGGCCGCAAAGGCCGAAGAGCAGAGGAGAAAAGTACCGGCAATACAGTGGCGAAGAGTCATCAGCTAACAGAATAGCGCCAATACACGGTCCCGTGATGCGGGAACGAAAAGCCCGCGCCTGTCGTATTTTGAAAAGAGGTTTCGAAATGAGGGAGAACACCGATGACTGATCAGGAACGTCAACTGCTTGAAGAACTGGCCGGGCGCATCCAGAGGGCCCCGGCGCCTCAGATTGACCGTGAGGCCGACGATATCATCCGCCGCGGAATCGGCGTACGACCCGATGCGATGTACATTCTTACGCAGACGGTGCTGATTCAGGAAATGGCGCTCAATCAGGCCAAACAGCAGATCGACGAACTCAAACGCCAGCAGCCGCCACAGCCGTTTCTGCCCCCGCAACCGGCGCCGCAGGCGCAATCGCAGCCGGGTGGCGGCTTTCGGTCGAGCAGTTACCAGACGGCGGCGACGCCCCCGCCCCTACCGCCTCAATACGCGCAGCAGCCGCAGTACGCTCCGCCACAGTATGAATACGTCCAACAGCCGAGTGGTTTCTCCGGCTTTCTGCGGAACGCCGCACAAACGGCCGCGGGCGTCGTAGCCGGGGAGGTGGCGTTTTCCGCTCTTTCCTCGATTTTCGGAGGCCATCACGATCACTATTACGGGGGTGGTTACGGAGGTGGTTACGGAGGTGGTGGTGGCTTCTTTGAAGGCGGCGGGGTTTCCAACGTGTCGGAAACGATCATCAACAATAACTATTACGAAGACAACCGCACGATTGAAGATAACAGGCGGGAAGACAACACTTACCAGGCTGCGGACGATTCAGTCGACTCGTCGGATGACAGCGCCGATGACAGCTATGACAGCTCATCCGATGACAGCGGTTCGGATTCCGATGACGTTTAGCACTACCGGCCTCGTTTGAGACGCAACGCGAGATAGAGCACAATCGCCAGGTTGGCCGCCAGCACGCCGACGCGGACCCAGGTGAAGCGATGCAGCAATTCGTATGCTTCGAGGGGCAGAAACACCGCCGTGCTGACAACGGTGAGGTATTCCGCCCAATGCTTTTTCCGGAGCAGTCCGACGCCCTCGGTGAGGAAAAGGCCTGCATAGAGGAACGTTCCGGCGCTTAGTTCTTTGAGTTGTGTGGGGGTTACGCGGAAGATCCGGGTCAGGAGTCCGTGCAGATAGTGATTGTCCGGATCGAGGCGCAGGAGTTCGATCCAATGCAGTACGGTGGTCGAAACATCCCGATGGAGAAGACGGAGCAGGCCGACCGCCACGGTGATCAGCGCGAGGCCTTTCACGAGTTTGAACAGTCCGATCAGGATGAGGCCGGGGTCGCGCCCCGGTGTTTTTCGTCGCGCAGCCATTTACACTATCCGGTATGGGAAACGCAGCGCGCAGAGTGGAAGTTCAGTCGGAAGTTCAATTGAAAGACCTGCGCGGCATCGGTAAAAAGATGCTGGAAGACTTTGAAATTCTGGGCGTGCGGTCCGTGCGGCAACTGAAGTCGATGGAGGCGCAGGTACTCTATGACCGCATGTGTGAGATCACGAAGACCCGGCAGGATCCGTGCGTGCTGGACACCTACCGCTGCGCCATTGAACAGGCGCGAAATCCGCAACTTCCGGATGAGCAGAAGAATTGGTGGTACTGGTCCAGGGTTCGAAAATCCGGCCATTAGGACAGGAGGTGGCTGCGTGCTGTGCGCACGAGCGCAGCGGCGGCTTCCGGCGTGGCGGCGGTTGCGGTGAGGTGCCCCATCTTGCGGCCGGGCCTGGGTTCGGTTTTGCCGTACAGATGCAGCTTCACGTCCGGCAGTGCGAGGGCGGCCGCCCAGTTGGGTTCACCGGCGGCCCAGACGTCTCCCAGAAGATTGGCCATGGCGGCCGGGCGCAGCATTTCCGTGCTGCCCAGCGGCAGTCCGCAGACCGCGCGTAGTTGCTGTTCAAACTGGCTGGTGATGCAGGCGTCTATGGTGAGATGCCCCGAATTATGGGGGCGCGGGGCGAGTTCGTTGACCAGGAGCCGGTGGTCCCGGGTGAGGAAGAACTCCACGCAGAGGACGCCGGTAACGTTGAGTTGTTCGAGCAGACCGCGGGTGATCTCGATGGCGGTTTCGGCCACCTCTTTGGTGAAAGGGGAAGGCGAAGCGGAGATGTCCAGAATGCCGCCCACATGCTCATTGGCGCTGGGCGCGTAGAAGGCGCAGTCGCCATTCTGACCGCGAACGCCGACGACAGAGAGCTCGGCTTCGAAGTCGACCACGGACTCCAGCACGGCTTCCTGATGAGCCATTTTCTGCCAGGCGGCCTGCGCATCTGCCGGCGAACTCACCCGGTATTGGCCCTTGCCGTCATACCCGAAGCCGGCGGTTTTCAGGATGGCCGGGCCGAAGCCGGGTACGGTGCGCAGCAGGTCTTCGCTGGTCCGGATGGCCTCGAAATTCGTGACAGGAAAACCGTGCTGACGAAGGAACGTCTTTTCACGAAGGCGGTGCTGGGTGGTGTGCAGCACATCACCGGCGGGCCGGACCAGGGCATACTGTGCGGCCGTTTCGGCGGTGGCGGCGGGCACGTTTTCGAACTCGAAGGTGACAACATCGACGGCGGACGCAAAGTCCCGCACGCGGTCGAGATCTTCATAGGGAGCGTCGATCTCGACGTCGGCGACCTGCCCGGTGGGGGAATCGCGGTCCGGCGAGTAGGTGTGGACACGATAGCCCATACGGCGGGCGGCGATGGCGAACATACGCCCCAACTGGCCGCTGCCCAGGACGCCAATGGTGGAACCGGGTAGTACGATTTTCACGAAAGAGTGTCTTCCAGGACTTTGCGCTTCTGGGCTTCGCGAAAGGCATGGAGCTTTTCGCGATAGCCCGCGTGTTTATTCGCGAGGATGGATACGGCGAGCAGGCCGGCATTCTTTGCGCCGGGTGTTCCGATAGCGAGGGTCGCCACGGGAATGCCACCAGGCATCTGGACGATGGACAGGAGGGAATCCATGCCCTTCAGGGCCTTACTTTCCACGGGGACACCGAGAACAGGGAGCGTGGTGTAAGCGGCGGTCATGCCGGGCAGATGGGCTGCGCCGCCCGCGCCGGCGATGATGACTTCAAGCCCGCAGGCTTCGGCAGATGCGGCGAATTCGGCCATCCGTTCCGGCGTGCGATGGGCGGAAATGATGCGGCACTCATGGGGGACACCGAAGTCCCTGAGGATTTCAGCAGCGGCCCGCAGGGTGTCCCAATCGGACTTGCTGCCCATGATGACGGCCACGAGAGGCGATGGCGCTGGCGGGGGGTCCACTACTGCCGGCTGCGGCGTTCGAACGGCCTGCCGCGGCTTGACTGCCGACTGCGAACCGGCGGAAACGGGTTTAGTGATTTTACGAGAACGGGAATCCCTGCTTGCCATCCGATGTATCGAGACCTTCTGTCAGCGAAACCCTATGATATCAGCGCGCATCGGTGCTGAACAGTTGCAGGGCGCCCCAGTACCATGGCTTGCGGTAGACGGTTCCGGAATGAATCAGATCGAGTTTGGCGGAGCGCAGAGCGCCAGTGGGTGTTTCCCCCTTCGCCAGACCGCCGTAGAGGCGACCCATGATCCGGGTCGCGGATTCGTCGTTCACGTCCCAAAGCCCGGCAATCACATTGTGCGCGCCGGACTGCAGGAAGGCCCACGACAAACCGACAATCCCCTCGCCTTCGTAGATGCGGCTGCCGGCGCTGCGGCAGGCCGACAGTGTCACCAGACGCGCGGTCAGTGGATTCTTTGCAATATCCGCGGCGCGCAATTTGTACCGCGCGCCGAAGGCCGCGGAATCCGGCGACAGGATCACGGCGGACTCCAGAGGATCCTGGGGGTTCGCCGCCGCGTGGGTTGAAAAATGGATGAGATCAAATTTCTCCGGGTGGACGGTCTCCCAGGCAGCCGGTTTCGCCTCCGGACCGCGAAGGACGGTGCGCGAAGCGCCTGACAGATTGCGCTCAATACTCTCCATCTCGGTGGCCGAGAAGGAAAGCTTCGGAAACTCGGGATCTACGGCGTTGGCGTCACCGATCAGGAGCAGAGAGGCCGCGCGGGGCGGGGTCCGGTCCGCGCGCAGCAAAGTGAGAGAAGGAGAAACCGCGATCGAGACATCCTCAATCCAGTAGTGCGGCTTGTCGCCGGGAGCAATCAGGGTCTCGAAGTTGACTGAATTCAGGATTCCATCGGGAGCGATGATCACCCGCCGGGAATTCCCCAGGTAGGGAATGGCGGGAGCAACCAGCACGTCGAAAAGCCGGCGGGCAGAGGAGGATTCCCTGGCGAGAGGATCTTCGAGCTGCTGAATGGCGGCATCATGCGCCTGGATCAGCGGGCGGAGTTGTGTGGTGGACGGCACCTCGAAGACATGGACAGCCTGGGGCGTCACGACCCAGCCCCAGGACTTCCGGTCACTCACGGAATAGCTCACCAGAATGCTGCCGGACGCCGCCGCAAGACTTTCCAAACCACGGGCTCGCGGGGCAGGCAAATCCCGGGACCCGGAAGCCCGCAGCCGGTCCCGGAGAGTCCGCGCGTGACTGGACTCTACTATCTCCAGCGCATCGGATGGACGGCCCTGTCCCATCAGAAACTCGGTGTAGGTATGGAAGAAGACAATCAGACTGGAGAGGAACGCCCGCCTGGATTCATCGTTTGTAAGCCGGTGACGAAGCTGCTCCAATTCCGCGAGGCAGACCTTGAATTGCCGGTCCGCTTCGGTGGCCCTGCCGGTTGCGGCCAATGTCAGACCCAGGTACTCATAGGCGGTCACCACGGTTGCCGGGGCGGCATCCCGATTCCCGAGGAGTTCCCGGAGGCCCTTTTCCGCTTCCGCGTACTGATGCCGGCCCATTCGGATTCTTACCTGGTTCAGGATGAGATAGCCATCGGGCCCCCGAGCGCTCTGCTGCCTCTGCAACGCCAGCGCTTCTTCGTTGTACTTCTCGGCAAGATCCGTCCGGCCGACGCAGATCTCGCGCTGCGCGAGGCCCGTCAGCCACATGCGGACGTGAAAGCGGTCATGCAACTGGCGCGCCAACTCCAAAGCCTTTTGATAACAACGAATCGAGTCATCCGATTGATTGAGCCGCGCATAGGCACTGCCGGCGTCGCCCAGCCAGACCTGCAGTTCCGCGCGGTTGCCGGTGGCTTCGAAGATCTTTACCGCCTGATTGAAACTGGCCAGAGCCTTTTCATCTTCCCCGATGTAATAAAGACAGAGTCCCTTGTTACCGACGTTGCGGCCTTCGCTTTCGACGGCGTGATACTGGTGAGCGAGAGTCCGTGCGGCATCGAACCAGGGAATCGCCTCGTCATACTTTCGGTCCTCCATGAGTTGAAAGCCGAGGTTCCCGGTGGACGCAATTTCGAGCCAGTGCACATTGTGCCCGCGGGCATAGTCACGAGCCTGTTGATACAGCGACCAGGCCTCGGCGGACTTGCCCTGACCGGTCGCGACCAGCCCCTTCCGGTTGGCGAGTTCGGCGAGAAGTTCCGTCTCACCGGCCGCCTGGGCGGTGGCGATGGCTTTGTCAAAGTGCGCCATCGCCTCCGGAAAATTCCGCTGAAGTCCCGACGCAAACCCCAGGCAAAGGTCATAGGCAGCCAGGTTGCGCGGTGTTCGGGCGTGGAGCGGCAACTCGAACTTCAAGGCCTCGGTGGCGGCGACGGCCTCGCGTTTTCCCAGCAGGATGCGGGCTTGTAAAATGCGGAAACGCCAATAAAGTTCGGTAGAGGGGCTGTTCCGGCGCAGTCCCTCCTGTGTGCGGACCAGAGCTTCCTGGTAGGACTCAGCCCGATAGAGTGATTCCGCTGAGGCGAAGGCGACGGCAGGAGACTCCGCCGTTCTTGTGGCGCAACCGTTCAGCGCGAGCACAAGAAATACGGCGATCCGAAGCCACGTCCTGGGGTGAGCAGCCAACTTGCAGCATACTAGCTGGCCGGCGGTTCCGAAAGGCCACTATAAATCCGAATTGGAATATCAGCGGCTTCCGGCGGGAACCCGAAGAACACACTCGCCAATGGTCACGGTTTTTTCCCCGTCCACACCCAGGACCTGTACCTTGTGATCACCTGGAGCAAGCGAACGAACCGGTACGGAGAACGACAGAGTTTCAGGATCAACCGGCGCGGGCAGGGATTGGGGGGGCGCGCCTTCGAACGACCAGGAATATTTCTGATAGGGATGCGGGAGATCGAACCGCAGTACCGCAAAGGAAGTGGATTTCCGAAGGACAACAATCTGGAGGGACGAACTACGGGCCGGCGGCCGAACAACTACGATTTCAGCCGAACCGGGACTATTGTCCACCGGATGCGTAACGCCGTATCCCACAACCATCAGGAGGCAAACATTCACAAGACCGGAAAAGGCGAGCAGTGGGACCGGACGGAGACGAAACCAGTCCCGAAGGCGATCAACGACGGTGACCGGGACGGCATGCCGGCTTGCCTGTGCCTCAAAAACAGCCACGGCATTGGCTGCAAACTGATCCATGGCGAGCAATTCACTGCGGCAGACAGAGCAATCGGACATGTGATCTTCAAAGCTGTCCCGTTCCGGAACGGAAAGTTCGCCCAGGAAATAGCGTTCCGCAAAATGCCCGGCGATGACTGACTCGTGATCCATGCTCTTCATCTGATAGTTACAAAGCCGCCGCTTCCGTTGCAAAGAAGCATAAGAATTCCTGAAATAATTCGCCCACTCCGGCTGCCGGCGGCCTGAAAACGCCCCTTTGCGCGATGCAGCAGGACCCTTAAATGGCCGGGTTCCACGCCCAACCGCTCGCAAATTTCTTCCCTGTCGACATCTTCAAAGAACACAAGGCGGAGAATTTCCCTGTCTTTCGCCGGCAATTCGTCCAGTATTGTCCGGACGATTCGCTGCCGCTCATCGGTAATAAACGCACGCTCGATATCAATGGCGCGATCAGGAATATCCGGCGACTCCTGCACGGTCTCCGGGGACCGGGCGGCCTTGCGACCCAGTTCCAGCAGCACGTTATTGCAGACCGAGTTCACGAAGGCGCCAAAACGTTCGGGATGGGCGACGCCCGTACCCTGGCGCAGGACCTTGAGAACACGGAAGAGGGTTTCCTGGCGGATCTCGGCGGCGGCATCCGCATCGATTCGGCGGTACCGCAGTTTGAGGGACAGAAACTGATGAAAGTAGGCGTAGAAGTGCCCTTCGGTCTCAGGGTCACCTGCCGATAGCTTCTTCACGTACTCGTCATCGAAAATCCGGAACTCCAAGGTCTCCTCTATTGTATATATCTCAATCGGAAATGGGGGATATTGCCGCCGGAATCGTGTGGATTCAGACGGGACGGACCCCGCGCTCCACGTTTCTGACCTGCTCCACTGCATTCCGCAGGGTGGGTGCGATAGCGGCCGACAGAGATTTCTGCAGCCGGAGCGGACGCACGGAGCCCGGTTCCGCCGAATAGCCCCAGATACCCGCCACCAGAACAGATTGAATTCCGGCCTCGAGCAGATCCTTTGAGACCCGGCGCGCATGTCCGACGGCAAAGGGAGGAACGGCGGAAATCAGTACGACATCGTCATCCTGAACGCCCAGTGCCCGGACCAGTTGCCCCGGCGATTCGGTGACGGGAAAGGTAATGCTGGGGAAGCCCTGTTGCGTGAGGAAATGGGCACACATGGCGGCGGCAATTTCGTCAGCCGCGCCAAAAGCGGGAAAGAAGAAGACGCGGGTCTTTCGGGTTTCCCGTTTGGCCACCGGAACCGCGTCGGCCTCGCACAATTCCGTCACAAATTCATTGATGCTCTGCACGATGAATTCCTCGCGACGCTTATCGAGCTGGCCGGTCTGGCGGTCGCGCTCCGCCATGGCGAGAGCGGGAATTACGATGTCGTCGAAGATCTCCATGAGCGGTCTTCCCTTGCCCAGCGAATCGAGCACCTCCAGCGCTTCCTGCTGATCGAGAGCCAGCAGGCGCTGATAGAAGATCGCCGCCGGGGTGAGGACGGGTTCGTCTCCCAGCGCAATATTCAAAAACTCCAGTTGGGGCGAATAGCGGCCCAGCACGCTGAGGCAGACAGTCATCGGCGTGGCGAGCACAAGGCCGACCGGCCCCCACAGGACGGTCCAGAATACCGCCGAAACCACAATGGCAACGGCGGAAAGCCCGGTGTGAACGCCATAAAGCAGGGGCTCGACCAGATTCCCGATGATCATCTCCGTGAAGAAGAAGAGAGCCGTCACGGAAAGAGGAATCGTCCAGCCCTCCTTTTCGGCAAGAGAGAGCAGGAAGGGCAACATCCAGGCGATGACGGGGCCAACATAAGGGAGGAAGCGCAGAAACATGCCAAGTACCCCCCACAGCAAATAGCTGGGCACGCCCATGAAGTAGAGACCAGCGGAGATGATGGCGCCGAAACAGGCGTTCACCGCGAACTGCATCAGGATGTAGCGGCTGACGCGATGGCCGGCATCGTCCATGGCTTTGGTCGTCGCCTGCAGCTGCCCTTGCCCCATCAGCCGCAAAAGACGGTTTCGCAGGCCTTCACGGTCGATCAGCATGAAAACGGAGAAGACCAGGATCAGGCCGACGGTGCCCATGGGACGCAGAAACTCACCCGCGTAATCCCGCACCATCTGGACCATTGTGTAGTCCTGGACGATCCGGACCGGCAGAACATTCGCGGCCGGAGCCTCAGGCTTGCCGCTCAGCAGATGGCCAGGCTTCGGCTGTGGTGTGCTGGCCGATTCCATCTGGTGGCCCAGTTCCTCCAGACTCGACATCACACGGCTGAACCCCCGCGACCCGCCCTCCAGAGCCTCAATTTTCCGGCGGACATTATCTGTGTAAGCGGGCAGGCTCTCCGCCGTCTGGATGAGTTCCACCGTGACGAACCAGCCCACCACCGCAACCACCGAGGAGGTGATGAGAAGCACCAGCACGGCGGACGGGATTCGCGGAATGTGCCAGCGGCCCAGTTGTTTGACCGCCGGACCCAGCAGAAATGAGAGCAGCACCGCGAACGCCAGTGGGATGAAAAGCTCGCGCGCGAAATAGAGAATTGCCACTGCGATGGCAAAGCCAATGATCGGCGGAAGTGATGGCGAACTCGCGACGGGCCTTGACATTCGGGAAAGAGCGATCTTACCAGTTCAAACTCGGCGACGTTCGCAGATCCACTGATATGTCACTGATATGATCATGCCGGGAACTGAAACCATGATGATTTCAAGGAAGTGTATTACAACCGGGATTGGCGCCGCCCTGCTGCTGGCAGGCCACATGCTTGCCGCCGATACGGTGAAAACCGCAAACGGTGTTCTGGAAGGCACGGGCCCGCAGGCTACCGGCGTCCGCGAGTTCAAAGGTGTGCCCTTCGCCGCGCCCCCCGTGGGTGATCTGCGCTGGCAACCGCCCCAGCCAGCGAAAGACTGGACCGGAACGCGCCCGGCGACGCAGTTTGGCCCCCGGTGCATGCAGTTGCCGCTGTTCGGCGACATGGGCTTCCGTTCGAACGGCATGAGCGAAGACTGTCTGTATCTGAACATCTGGACCCCGGCGAAGAAAGCCGGCGCCAAACTGCCGGTGATGGTGTATTTCTTCGGCGGCGGATTTCAGGCGGGAGACGGCTCAGAGCCCCGCTACGACGGCGAGAGCCTGGCGCAGCGCGGCATTGTTGCCATCACGATCAGCTACCGCCTGGGCATTTTTGGATTCATGGCCCACCCGGAACTCACGAAGGAATCGCCGCATCATGCTTCGGGCAACTATGCGCTGCTCGATATGAATGCGGCCCTGAAGTGGGTGAAGCAGAATGTTGCGGCGTTCGGCGGTGACCCGAACAAGATCACCATTGCCGGCGAATCGGCGGGGTCGATTGCGGTGAGCGCGCAGATGGCTTCCCCATTATCGAAGGATTTGATTGCGGGGGCGATCGGCGAGAGCGGTTCCATCCTGGGCGCACTGCCGGCAGTGCCGCTGGCGCAGGCGGAGGAGAGCGGGACGAAGTTCGCCGCCGCGGTGGGTGCGACGAATCTGGCGGCGCTGCGGGCTATGACCGGCCAGCAACTGCTGGACGCGGTGGCAAAGCCGGGCGCTCCCCGGTTCAGCCCCACAGTGGACGGCTATTTCTTCCCCGAAGCTCCCATTGAGATTTTCAAAGCCGGCAAACAGGCGCACGTACCGCTTCTTGCCGGATGGAATTCGGAAGAACAGGGCGCGCGTGCAATCTTCCAGCGCGATGAACCCACCCAGGAGAACTTTGAAAAGGCTCTGAAGCGCCTCTATCCGGACAATGCGGACGCGTTTCTGAAGGAATATGCGCCGGTGAACGGGGACGTGACGCAGGCCGCCACAGACCTCGCCAGTGACCGCTTCATCGCCTACAGCACCTGGAAGTGGATCGATGCCGCCGGTAAGACGGGCGGCGGGAAGCCGGTCTACCGCTATTATTTCTCGCGGCCGCGTCCCAAAATGACGGCGGCCATGGGGAACGCAACGGCCGGCCTGGCCGGCGGCGTGGTTCGCGGGACACCGGGGGGAACACCTGGCGCGGCACCCGCGGCCCGGCCGCCCGCTCCCAAAGGCGCCGTTCACTCCGCTGAAATCGAATACGCGCTCGGGAACCTCTCCGGCAATAAAGTCTACGAATGGGGCCCGGACGACAGCAAGGTTTCCGCAGTGATGGAGGAATACTTCGCCAATTTCATCAAAACCGGAAATCCGAATGGCGGCAAACTGGCGAAATGGCCGGCGGCGAACAAGGGAACCGCGGTGCAGTTCCTGCATATCGACGTGGAAACCAAGGCGGAAACGGAAGCCCACCGCGGCCGCTATCTGCTGATGGATAAGCTGGCCGGGCAGGCGTTCTAGTTTCTACAGCGCGGCGGTGAGAACCGCCGCCAGTTCTTCCCGCGTCAGCGGCAGTGGGTTCGCCTTCATGCTGCTGGCGCGGGCGGCTTTTTCCGTTACGGTGTCGACGTCCGCGGAACCGATTCCATAAGTCCCAAGCCCCGGGATTTCCAGCTTTTTCACCAGTTCCCGCACCGCTTCCACGCCTGCTTCCGCAGTCGCATCCCTGTCACCCGTCAGCAGCCGGGCCACCTCCGCGAAGCGTTCGAGAGCTTCGCTCTCCGGCGCGCGCGCCCGCAATGCGGCAATGTTCATCGCCATGCCATGCGGCAGCAGCGCGGCGCAGATCGCGCCGTGCGGGGCATCGAACATTCCCCCGATGGGCGCGGCGAAACCGTGGATTACCCCCAGACCCGCATTTGCGAGAGAGAGCCCACCCAACAGACTCGCGTAGGACATGCCAAACCGCGCCTGGGCGTCTTTCGGGTTTTCAAATGCGCGCGGCAGACTGCGGAAGGCCATCGGAATGCCGTCCCGGCAGAAGGCGTCGGTAATCGGATTTGCCTTCGTGCAGACAAACGGTTCAATCAACTGGGTGAGAGCATCGAGACCCGTGCTCGCCGTGATGGACTTGTGCAGACCGTGTGTGAGTTCCGGATCCACCAGCGCGATACGAGGCAGCATCAGAGGGCTCCGCAGGCTGGCCTTGACGCCATGTTCCGGCGAACCGATCACGGCATTGCGGGTAACTTCGGAACCGGTACCGGCGGTGGTGGGCACCGCGATAAACGGCACGGGCGCGTTTGGCAGGGGTTTTCCCTGCCCCACCACTTCCAGGTATTCGAGCACGTCGCCGGGGTTCGGCCCGAGTGCCGCGATGGCCTTGGCCGCGTCAATGACGCTGCCCCCTCCGATTCCGATCACCGACGTGGAACCGGAAGCGCGGAACAGGTCTGTCCCCTGGCGTACGACATCCAGCGTCGGTTCGCCGGCGACGCCGAACAGGCTGCAGGTAAAACCGGCGCCCTCCAGGTCGTTGATAATCCCGGCGCGGCGCATCCGGTCTTTGCCGCTGACGACAAAAGTGCGCTTACCGAAAGGCCGCGCGAGCGAGGCCAGTTCAGAGATCGCTCCCTGGCCAAAGACAATGCGCGTAGCGGTTGCAAGTTCAAAACGCATCAGGGGTTACCAGTTCTCGTCGCCGGGGAAGACGCTCTTGTACCAGGTGCGGGTGCGCGGTTCCGCGAGCAGATTTTCGACCGCGGCGGCCCAGGTGGCGAAGTGCGCCGTTTGCTTGTGGGCGGCGACGGCTTCTTCGGATTTATAGACTTCCCAGAGGCTGAAGCGATTGGGGTCGTCGGCATGCCGGAGGAAATCGAAACGCGCAATACCAGGTTCCCGCGCACTGTTGCGGGCATTCTCGATGGTGGCTGCCAGGAAAGCATCGATGCAATCCGGCTTGACGTGGATATGGACGTGGAGAATCAGCATTCTGGAACTATGATCGTACGGCACGCGCGGCGCTTCGGGACCAAAGCGTGACGATGACGCCGGCAATCACGAAGGCAGCTCCGGCGAACTGCACCGGGGCCAGACGTTCCCCCGCGATTGTCGCGCCCAGGACTACGGCAATCAGCGGATTCACATAGGCATGGCTCGAAACGCGGCTGGCGGGCTCATGATCGATGAGCCAGATGTACGCCAGAAACGTGGCGATGGAAGCGGCGAAGATCAGGTAGAGCATATCGAGCGAGAGTCGCAGATTCCAGACCGCGAGGATCTGTGGAAGCCGGCGCGCCTCTCCCGACGCCGCCGCGAGGATAAGAAGGAACGCGCCGCCGAACGACATTTGCAGCCCGGCGCTGGCGTGCCGGGACTTCGGCACCGGGAGCCGGCGACTGGTCAGCGTGCCGCCCGCCCAGCAGAGTGCGCCAAGCAGCAGGGCCAGAGCGCCCAGAGTCCACTCACCCCGGCTTCCGGGCAGGACCAGCAAGCCAACACCGGAGATGCCGAGGAACATTCCGGCCAACGCGCCTTTGTTGGGGCGGATAGAGCGCAGCCAGAGCCATTCGCCGGCGAAGATCCAGACGGGAACGGTGGAGGAGATGATGGCGGCATAGCCGGAGTCCACACGCTGTTCCGCCCAGAACAGGCAGGCATAGTTGATGCAGAACATCACCATGCCCAGCAACATGGTGGAACCGACTTCACGCCGCGTGGGCCAGGGAGCGCGGATGGCGCGGCTCCAGAGCAACAGCACCAGACCCGCCACGAGGAAACGGAAGGCGGCGGACAAAAAAGGCGGTGCGACGAGAACAATCTCGCGCACCGCCAGGAAAGATCCGCCCCAAAGGATGTAAACCGCCGCATAGGCGAGAATCCGCAGACCGCGCGACTGAACCGGGACTAGCGTGTCCCCCATTTGATCAGGCTCGTGACCGGCCGGGTGAGCGGGTCTTCCACATGATTGGGGCTGACGCGCAGAGCGTAGCCGAGGCGACCGGTCTGCGCGGGCACCACTTCGGTTTCAAAGATGGCCGCGCTGCCGTGGCTTTCCGTGTAAGGCAGCACGATGATCTCCGTCTCTTCGAGACCACCGCTGACTCCAATACGGCCGATGACGCATTCCACGCGGACGTCCGCCGGCTTGAGGCCGGCCAGATCCAGCGCGGCCCGCACCGAGATGGCTTTTCCGCTCATGACGGGGCCATGCGGGACGGCGCCCACGTCCACAAAGTTCACCTTCGGCCAGATGCTTCGGACTTCCGCGTTCCACTTCGCCCGGTTGCGGGCCTCCACAAAGTTGCCGCCCGCCAGACGCTCCCAGTTGCGGTGCGCCGGGTCATAAAGGCGCTCCGTATATTCGTGTACCATGCGCCGGGCATCGAAGCGCGGCGTCAGGTTGAGCATGCATTCCTTCATGCGGCGGACCCATTCGGTGGAAAGCGAGCCCTCGGCCTGGGCGTAGTACATCGGCACGATTTCGCTCTCCAGCAGGTAGTAGATATTGCTGGCGTGAATGGAATCCTGCTCGTCAGAATATTCTTCGCGGTCCCCGATGGCCCAGCCGCCGGAGATCTCCCAGGCTTCGTCATACCAGCCATCCAGCACCGAAAGATTCAGCACGCCGTTCATGGCGGCCTTCATGCCGCTGGTGCCACACGCTTCTTCGCCGCGGCGCGGATTGTTGAGCCAGAGATCGACGCCCTGCACCAATTCGCGGGCCACCTTCATGTCGTAATCTTCCACGAAGACGATGTGCTTCCAGAGTTCGGGGTCACGAGACAACTGCACGATCTCCCGGATGAACGCCTTGCCCGGCTGATCTTTGGGGTGCGCTTTGCCGGCGATCAGAATCTGCACCGGGCGTTCTTTGTTGCAGAGGATCTTCTTGAGCCGCTCCACATCGCGGAACAGCAGCGTGGCGCGCTTGTAGGTGGCGAAGCGGCGCGCGAAGCCGATGGTGAGCGCGCGGGGATCGAGCACTTCCGCCGAGTAGCGCATTTCCGCCGCGGCGGCCTTGCGGCGGGAGGCGGAGGCTGTCTGGCGCTCGCGAATAAATGCGATCAGGCGGCGTTTCCGGCGGCGATGCACTTCGAGCAGTTCCTCATCCGGAATGTCCTTGATGAGTTTCCACATGGCGAGATCGTTCCAGCGATTGCGCCAGTCCGGTTCGAGGTACTGGTCGTAAAGATCCGCCAGATCACCGTTCACCCAGCTGGGCATGTGGACGCCGTTGGTCACCGAGGTAATCGGCGTTTCCCAGACCGGCAAAGTGGGCCAGAGGCTGTGCCACATCTCCTGAGAGACGTCGCGATGCAGACGGCTCACCGCGTTCCGGTACGCGGAGGCATTCAGCGCCAGAATCGCCATGGAGAGGTGCTCGCCACCATCGTGGGGATTCTTGCGCCCAAGCGCCATGAAGCTGTCGAAGTCGATCTTCGCGGTACGACAGAAGTCGTTGAAATAGTGGTAGACCATGCCGGGGTCGAACAGGTCGATACCGGCGGGTACGGGCGTGTGAGTGGTGAAGACGTTATTGACGCGCGTCGCTTCCAGCGCTTCTTCGAACGTGAGGCCCTGGCGCTCGATAAACAGACGAATCCGCTCAATCGCGAGAAACGCCGAGTGCCCCTCGTTCATGTGGAACACGGTGGGCTTGATGTCGAGGGCTTCCAGCGCCCGAAGACCGCCGATGCCCAGCACGATCTCCTGGCGAATGCGCGTGTCGTTATCGCCGCCGTAGAGCTGGCTGGTGATGTTGCGATCTTCCGCGCGGGCGTTCTCCATCGTGTTGGTGTCGAGGAAGAGCATGCGGATGCGGCCCACCGCCATGGTCCAGATGCGAATCACCACCGGACCGGAGGGCAGTTCCACCTGCACGGCGCGCTGGTTGCCGTCGGCATCGAGAGCGGGCTGAATCGGCAGGGAGTAGAAGTCGTTTTCGAGGTAGCGTTCCTGCTGCCAGCCATCCGCATTCAGGTACTGGCGGAAATAGCCGAGCTGATAAAGCAGGGCCACGCCCACCAGCGGCAGGTCATTATCGCTGGCCGACTTCATGTGGTCGCCGGACAGGATGCCGAGGCCGCCCGAGTAAACGGGCATACATTCGGTAAGACCGTATTCGGCGGAGAAGTAGGCGACCAGCTTGTCGCCCGCGGGCTTCGGCGGGGACATATGCGCGTCGAAGCGCTGGCAGGCCAACTGGTACTGCGCGACGTAACGGGGATCGGAGGCGGCGCGCGTCAGCGTGGTCTGCGAAACGCGGCCCAGCATCACGACGGGGTTGTAGCCGGAATCCTTCCAAAGCACGGGATCCAGGCGGCGGAACAGCGCGCGGATCGAGGGCTCCCAGGCCCAAAGAATGTTGTAGGCGAGCTCCTGCATCCGGGCCAGCTGGGGCGGAAGGGCAGGACGGACGACGAATTCACGGACGGGTTGAATGGTAAACGGCATGTCTGGATGTCAGGCGGACCTGAACTTCCAGTGTATTCGGTACAACGTGCCCGATGGCACGTTTGCGGCGGACGGGGTCTCCGACCGCTCCCGATTAAAGGGCCTCCGGCCGCACCGCAGCCCCGGTTTTTGCCGACTCAAACATCGCGGAAATCACGGCCATGTTGTGGAAGCCGTCTTCGAGCGAAACCGGCACGGGGCCGTCTTCGAGAATCGCCCGGGAGAACGCGTCGCCCTGAAGGGTGTACTGATCGCAGACGGCGAAAGTCTCGGTGCGGTGTTCGCCGGCATACACCTGAATGACAGTCGGCTTGTCCGGCGGAGCGTTCACCGGAATCTCAATCTCGATGCGCCCCTTCGTTCCAAACAGCACGGTGCGCTGGAACGGCGTCATCTGGGTGCCGCAGGTGAACACGGCATGACCGGACGCAAATTCGAGGATGCCGGAACTCAGACGGTCCGTACCAAACTCGGGATCGGCCTCCACGACGCCCGAAACCCGCAGCGGCTCGGCGCCGAACATCCAGCGGGAGGTGTGGATGGGATAGCAGCCGATGTCCATGATCGCGCCACCGCCCATTTCCGGCTTGTTGCGGATGTTATTGGCGTCACGGTTGTTGTAACTGAAGACGAAGTTGATGGCGCGCAGGTCGCCGATCTCGCCGGAATCGATGATGGCTTTGGTCCGGAGCCACTGGGGGTGCAGGTGCACCATGAAGGCCTCGCCGATTTTTCGGCCGGTGCGATCCCGGGCGGCGATCAATTCGCGTGTTTCGTCGAGCGAGAGCGCGATGGGCTTTTCGCAAAGCACGTGTTTGCCCGCCTCCGCGGCCTCAATGGAAACGGGGACGTGGAGGTGGTTGGGCAGGGGGTTGTAGATGGCGTCGATGTCGGGATCGGCGATGAGCTCGCTGTAGGACCCGTAGGATTTTGGAATACGCAGGTCTGTGGCGGCCCTGGCGGCTTTGGCGGCGTCCCGCGACGCGATGGCAGTCACCTCCGAGAGTTGCCCGAGCTGCATTGCCGGAATGACTTTCACCATCGCGATTTTCGCGACTCCCACCACACCCCAACGAATCTTTTGTGCCATGAATAGGGTTACTTTATCGCACCGGACAGGGCGCATCGGAATGGGCACCCCGGCGGACATGTGGCATGATAAACTCCCCAAATGTCCTCCGGCGCCACGGCCACGCTCGCCGCGGCCACAGCGGTCTCCGCCATGGCGTGGGCCGTGCGCGGTCGATCCTCGTCCGTTTTCGCGCCATCCGTCTGGAGAGCCCCGTCTGGCAGGAAGGCGATCGCGCTCACCTTTGACGACGGCCCGTGCCCCGGAACAGTGGACATTCTTGACCTTCTGGCCCGGCACAACGTTCGCGCCACATTCTTCCAGGTGGGAGAAAACGTGGTCGCGCACCCGGGCATCGCGCGGGAGGTTGTCGCGGCTGGTCACGAACTGGGCAACCACTCCCACACTCATCCCAACTTTGCTTTAAAGACGCCGGCGTTCGTCAGCGGGGAGTTCGCGCGCGCCCAGGCGGCCATTCGTGAAGTCACCGGGCAAACTCCGGCGGTGCTGCGGGCACCCTTCGGCGTCCGCTGGTTTGGCTTCCGCGCCATGCAGCGGGAACTGGGGCTCCGCGGGGTAATGTGGAGCATCATCGGACGCGATTGGAAACTGCCGGCCGAAGACATTGCCACGCGAATCCTCTCCCGCGTCCAGGATGGCGATATCATCTGTCTTCACGACGGTCGCGGTACCCTGAAAGATCCTGACGTGAAACCGACCCTTGAGGCGGTACGGCGAGCACTACCAATCCTTCTTGAGAAGGGTTATCATTTTGAAACTGTTACTCAACTCTTATGCCCGATGAAATGAGCCCGGCGATGACTGCCGGAGACGACCTGACAACGCGCGTGCTGCGAATCATTGCGGAGACACAGCGCAAAGACCCTTCACAGGTCACCATCGACAGCAGCTTTGAAGAGCTCGGCATCGATTCGATGGATGGTGTGAACATCATCTTCGCCCTCGAAAACGAGTTCAACATCAATGTTCCCGACGAGGAAGTGAAGAACATCCGCAGCGTCCGCGACATGGTGGAAGGAGTGCGCAAACTGGTTGTCGGGGCGGATCCCGGCAGCGATTCCGCGCCTGCCGCCTCCTGATGCGAAGAGTCGTCGTTACCGGCATCGGAGTCATTTGCGCGGCGGGTCGGACCACGGAAGAGTTTTTGCAATCGCTTCGCGAGGGCCGCAGCGGGATTGCGCGCCTGCGCGCTCAGGACGAGTGGGGACTCCGGTTCAGCACCGGCGGCGAGGTGGACGGCTATTGCGCCGCCGACTATTTCGCGCCCAAAGACGGCGACATGATGGACCGGTTCGCGCAGTTCGCCGTGATTGCGGCGCGCGAAGCGGTCAAACAGTCCGGCATCGAATGGACACAGGATCTGCTGGAGAACACCGCCATCGTCACAGGCTCCTGCATTGGCGGCCAGGCGACCGAGGACCAGGGCTTCTGGGACGTCTACAAAAACGGCAAGCCGCGCGTTCACCCAATGACCATTCCGAAAACGATGGCCAACGCCGGCGCGAGCGCGGTCTCCCTTGAATTCGGCATTACCGGCCCCGCCTTTACGGTGGCGACCGCCTGCGCTTCTTCCGCGCATGCGATCGGACAGGCGTACACGATGGTTCGCTCCGGGATGGCGGATTTCGCCGTCACCGGCGGCAGTGAAGCACCCTTCAGTTTCGGCCTTCTGAAAGCCTGGGAGGCGATGCGCGTGGTCTCTCCCACGATTTGCCGCCCGTTTTCGAAAGACCGGAATGGCATGATTCTTGGCGAGGGTTCCGCTATGTTCACCATCGAAACGCTGGAACATGCGCAGGCCCGCGGGGCGAAACCAATCGCGGAGATTGTGGGTTTCGGCATGTCCGCTGATGCGCACCACATCACACAACCCTCGGCGGAAGGAGCAGCCAAGGCGGTTCGGATGGCGCTCCGGGATGCCGGCATCGGGCCGGAACAGGTGGGCTATATCAATTCCCACGGCACGGGAACGACGGTCAACGATTCCACGGAAACGCGGGCTCTGAAGCTGGTCTTCGGCGAGCATGCCGGCAAGATTACGATGTCTTCCACCAAGGCCATGCACGGGCATACGCTGGGCGCGGCGGGCGCAATCGAATCGACGGCGGCCATTCTGGCTCTGACGAACAACTTCATTCCGCCCACCATCAACTACAGCGAACCCGACCCGGAATGCGATCTGGACTGCACGCCGAATGTGGCGCGCGCGGCTGCGTTTGAATACGCAATTTCCAACTCATTCGCGTTTGGCGGCCTCAACGCCGTGCTGGCTTTCCGCAAGATCTGAGGCCGCCGGATGGTGCGCGTGTTCGGGGCGGCGGGAACGCCGGTTTCTGTGATTGGCCAGGGAACCTGGAACATTGAGACGTCTGAGCGCCGCACCGCGGTTCAGTCGCTGCAAACAGGTCTGGATCTGGGCCTGAACCACATCGATACGGCGGAGATGTACGGTTCCGGTCGCGCCGAGCAAGTTGTGGGTAAAGCCATCGCGGGCAGGCGCGATGAGGTGTTTCTGGTTTCGAAGGTGCTGCCCTCCAATGCGTCCCGCGCCGGTACCGTGGAAGCCTGCGAGCGTTCCCTGCGGCAGTTGGGAACAGACCACCTCGATTGCTACCTGTTGCACTGGCGGGGCCGATATCCCCTCGCGGAGACCTTCGGCGCGTTCGAGCAACTGCGTGCCACCGGAAAAATCCGCAGCTGGGGCGTGAGCAATTTTGATGTTGGCGACCTTGACGAAGCCCTGCGTGTCGCCGGTCCCGGCGTGATCGCCTGCAATCAGGTTCTTTACTATCTCGAACAGCGCGCTATTGAGCATGCGGTCATTCCGTGGTGCGAGCGAAACGGGGTCGCCGTGGTGGCCTACAGCCCTTTCGGTTCCGGCGAATTCCCTGCCCCTCTATCCAAGGCGGGCCGTGTATTGAAGCAGATTGCCGACCGTCATGACGCCACCCCACGGCAGGTGGCACTGGCGTTTCTCACTCGCCATGCGGCGGTGTTCGCGATTCCCAAATCATCCAGGGCCGAACACACGGCCGACAACGCCGGGGCGGCGAACGTGGCGCTGACCACCAGCGACTTCGACCTGTTGGAACGGACCTTTCCCCGTGGCCCGCGGCCCCGTTCTCTGCCCATGATCTGAGCCCATGATCTGAGCAATGATGTGAGCAGGCTCTGAGCGCGCGGGTGATATAACTGCGCTATGGTCCGATCCGCCACGTTTTGTCTGTTGCTCGGCCTCAGTTGCATGGCGCAAACACAGACGCAGACCGTGCAGGCGAAGTGGACGATGGACGCGGCGGCTGTGAATGCCGGCTTCCGGGTCGAGATGCGTCGTGAGGCGGAAGCAATCTGCGCGGTGCTGATTCCGCCCACCTCCGTCGTTCCGGTGGAAACCGGCGGGGTGCTCACCCAGACGCTGGATGCGGCGCCCTACCGCGGCAGCACCATCCGACTGACGGCGCTCGTCCGGGCGGAACCCGGCGGCAGCGGGCAACTGCGGATCCGGGTCAACCGTCCCCGCCAACAGAGCGGTCTGTTCGACAATCTGACGGACCAGCCGGTCCGCCTCCCGGAGTGGACAAAATCCGAAGTAACGGTGACGGTGAACGCGGATGCCGAGTCCATTGAAACCGGGCTTTTGTCCGCCGGCACGGCTCCGGTGTGGATCAAAGAGATCTCCATTTTGGTGGTACAGTCCGCACCCCGGCAAGTGAGCGCGAGGACGGAACCACAGAATCTGCGGTTCACCACGAAGACCGATGAATGGACCACTCTGCCTGCCGCCTACAAGGTGGAAGCGGTCAAAAAGGGCTGCCATTCGGGCTCCCCCTGTGCCCTGCTCACCGCGCCCGCCGTGCGAGTGGCCGGCTTTGGTTCCGTGCTGCAGACATTCAACGCCGAAGCATGGCGGGGCAGGACGGTACGGCTGCGTGCCTCACTCCGACTGCAAGCCACCCGCCCGGCGGACCTCGCGAGGCTCTGGCTGCGCACGGAACAGGCAGGCGAGGTGCTCAGTGAGGACAACCTGCTGGAACATCTCGACTACCGTGTGGTCCGGAGTTCGGAGTGGACGCCCGTCGAAATCGTTCGCAACATCGACGCCAACGCCCGCGAGTTGTCGATCGGCATCATGATCGAGGGCTCCGGCAAGGTGCTGATCGATGACATGGCGTTCTCCATCGTGAAGGATCCGGAAGCCCTGCCCCGCCCCAACGCGGATGTGTCGCTGCTGGTTCGGCCATTACGCTCCCCTCTGGCGGTGGAGGACATGCCAGGCGCGCCGCTGTTGCGGGTGGACCAACTACCGAACGCGCCCGTGCTCAGCGCGGAATTGCCCGCCCCGGACTGGCCCTCGCTGCCGCGGCCATCCATCGAAGACCAGGGGCGCAGCATCAACCTCGCGGCCCGGTTCGCGGTCGCCTACGTCCGGAGTCTGCCCAACTTCCTGTGCAACATGGCCATCCACCGGGCACAGGACGTCAAAGGAGGCGGCTGGAAACCTACGGACCTGCTCGATGTCCAGCTGGGTTTTGTGGATGGGAAAGAACGATACAAGCTGGTCGGGATCAACGGGAGGCCTTCCAGCCGCCAGTACGAGCATGTGGGCGGCGCGATCTCAGAGGGCGACTTCGCCGGAATCATGGCCGAAACCTTTCACCCGCATTCCGCCGAGTTCCACTGGGATCACTGGGCGAAACTGCGCGACCGGAACGTGCAGGTTTACCGCTACGAAGTAAAACAGGAAAAATCATCCTACGAACTGCGGGCCAGTGACGAAAAAGGACGGGAGGTGCGCATCATCACGGCGCATCATGGCTATGTCTACATCGATCCGGAATCGCATATCGTGATGCGGATCGAGCAGATTGCGGACCCCGCCGCCAACTTCGCGATCCGCAGCGCCAGTACCACGCTCGACTATGACTGGAACCAGGTGGGCGGGCAGAAAGTGCTGCTGCCCGTCCGTTCGGAAATCAGCATGGGGACTACAAACCTGCGCAGCCGGAACATCATCGACTTTCGCGACTATCGCAAGTTCACGGCCGACACGCAGATTCGTTTCGAAGAAGAGCCCGCCCCGCCCGCTACTGAATCGAAACCGTGACCGTCGCCTGACTCGACTGTCCGTCAATCGTCAGGATGACCGGCACCGTGCCGGTGACCCCGGCGGGGAGCTTCAGATTCACCTGCATGGAGCCGGCCACCTGCCCCAGTGCGTTGCCGCAGTACAGAACCCTGGCAGGCTGCCCGCCCACAGTCACGGAAACCGGGGCCGCGACGGGGGCGCTCGCGTTGGTGACCGCGCCCGTAGTGGAGGGCGGATTGGTAAGGCCACCGCCGGTTGCGCTCATCACGATCGTACTGCCGGCGGGCACCGGGTTATCGGGAGAATTCAGGGTGCCATCGGCATTCAGGATGGAACCGGGACCACTGCCGGACGCATCGGCGGAAAACAGGCCTGGCGCGGCAGTCGCCGCAGGCAGGACCTGCGGCGGGGCCGCATTGCCGTTATAAGTCAGCAGAACCTTCACTTTGTCCGCGCCCGGGATTTCGTAGGGAACGACCGCCGCCACGGTGCCGTCCGAGGCCGAATACAGCGGTCCGGGAATGCCGTTGAACGTCACCTGCACTCCGGCCAGTTGCGCGCTCAGATTGCCGTTGCCATCCACCGCGCCGACAGCCATCGTCGCCGGCCCGAGACCCTGCCCCAGAATCGCAATGATTTCGCCGGGCGCCAGTGCGCCGTTGGCATAACTGGCGGCATTCACGATGCCTGTAATGACCGGCGTCTGCGAAGCGGCATTGGAGGTTTTCAAACCGTAGACCAGCAGTTGATTGGAAGATGTGGGCAAGTAGACTTTCCCGTTCGCGACGGTGGGATTCACAAACTTGATGTAGCCGCCGACCGCATCGGCATCACTCTGCGTACTGTTCCAGGTCTCGACCAGCGTTTCGGCATCGTAAGCGTGCAGGACGCCGGGGGAATGAGGCGATCCGGACGGCGCGTAAGCCCACAGAACACCAGTCCCCGGCGTAACGCCGTTCGCCGATAAAGTGAGTCCGTTGAACGGCACAGGGAAGCCATTCGCAGCCGTTGCCACCGGCGTGGTGGAGAGCTTGCCGTTCTGAAGCCGATAGGCCGTCACTGGAGCATTTACCGTGTGCAGGTAGAGAAACAGGCCATCCGGGCGGTTCCAGCATGACATGTTGAAAATGAGTGACGCACCGGTATCGATCCGTTGCACCACTCCGGAATCGCCGGAGGCGCTGTGCCCCAGATTGGTCTTATCGAGTACGTAGATCATCCCCTGCTTGCCCGCCGTCACCAGGAGGTTCGTGCCGGGCAGCAGCATGGCGCCCGTGGTGCCAAGGTCGGAGTCTGAATCATTCAGATCCTGAACATTGTAGGGAGAGAACCAGTCGGCAAGCTTCGTCGCGGAAGGGTCGAGGCGCAGTACGTTGTCGGCGAAGTTGGTCTGCAGATCCGACGTGCCATTGCTGGCCACGGCATAGATATTTCCGGCATCGTCCGCCGTCAGACCGCGGCCGGACTGCCAGAAGGATCCGCCCCCGCCGTTCGGCGTCGGATTGAAAACAGAAACCTGGTTCTGGATGTTTACGGCGCTGTAGCCGATAATCCAGCCGTGGAAAGGATCGGCGTCGCCATGGGAGCCGAAAGCCGCATACACGTTGCCGTTGAGCAGCAACAGAGCGGGGCGCTGCAGATGTTGGCCGGGATTAAACGCCAGCACGCCGTCGGTACTGCCATCGCCGGAGCCGGGAATCTGCGCGGTGATCACGACCGGCGAGTTCGGCTGTTCGGCCCCGGTGGTGATATCGAGAGCATGCAGCCGGTACAGGAAATTGCCACCCTCCCAGGTGGCCGCGACAGCATAGATGGTTCCGGATGCCGGATCGATCACGGGCGTGCCCAGGATGCCATTTTCGGGCTGGATATCGGTGTAGTCGCCGTCGGTGTCGTTGCTGTAGAGGGAGGTCGGAACCGACGGTCCAAGGTTCACGGTCCACAAAGGCGTGGAAGGCGCGTCCGCGTCAAAGGCATAGACGCTGTTGTGCATCGTGACCGCGTAGACAACGTTGTGCGTGCCCTGATTGGGGATGGCGACATTTTGAACATAGAGCGGCTGCGCATAGATCTGGCCGTCCACCGCGAGAGAAAAGAGCTTGCCGAAGGTGCCTGGACGGACGACGGCGGGCGTCAACTGGCCTTCGCTGAGGTTCGAATTCGTGCGGCCATTGTCATAGCCGCCCGTGAGAACATTCACCACGGAGGAAGCAGTGGCGGAACGTGCGCCCAGGATCCCCTGAATCTGCGCCAGACTGGTGCGGGGGGATCGGGAAACGAAGAACCAGACTCCGGCCGCGAGAATCCCGCAGGCGGCAATCAGGATCGCGTATTTGTTTTTCATGGGCGTTTCAATTTCCTGGCGTTAACAAAGTGCGATTCCGGACCATGAGTGTTTCATGGCCCGGAAGTCGGGGTTTCGAACTGTTATCTTTATAGACTCTTACTGGATGGACACGGTTGCCGTCGCCTGGCTTGCAACACCGCCCACCGTCACCACCACCGGTTGCGTCCCTTTGACGCTGGCAGGCAGGCGTACGTTGAGTTGCAGCGCGCCCGCCACTTCTCCGCCGGCATTTCCGGCATAGAGGATTGTAGCGGCCTGGCCTCCGACTGTCACGTGCACGTCAGAGGCCAACGAGGCCGCCTGCGTCGTCAGGGAACCCGTAGTCGCCGCGGGTTTTGTCTGTCCGCCACCGGTCGCATACAACACAACGATGCTGCCCGCCTTCGCGGGATGATCGGGAGTGTTGAGCGAATAATCAGTATTCAGCACAGCGGCGGGGCCGCTGCCGGAAGCATCCGCCGTGAAGATGCCAGGCGACGCCGTACCGCCGGGCATGGCGATCTTTGCGGAACTCTGGCCGGCGTAAAGCACCTGAACCGTGATTGACTTCGAGCCGGAAACCTCATAGGGCACAATCGCGGCCACCGCGGCGGCTGACGAGTACACCAGTGGGCCCGGAACACCGTTGAAGGTCACCTGGGTGCCGCCGAGGTGGCTGCAGAGGACACCGTTTTGATCGAATCCCCCCAGCGCCAGATCCACTGGCCCGAGATTGGAACCGAGGATCGCGACAATTTCTCCGGGTGCCAGCGGCGAATTGGCATAACTGGCGGCGTTGACGATGCCAGTGACTGTCGGTGCGGTCTGCGTGAAATCGCCGCCGGTGCCGTACACCACCACCTGATTCGATGCGGTGGGGACGTAAACCCTGCCGTTGGCCACCGTGGGGTTCACGAACTTCATCCAGTTGCCGGCGGAATCGGCGGCGAGCATGTCGCTGTTCCATATCTCGCCGAGGGTGTCCGCATTGTAAGCATGCAGAATCGCGTGGGCCGGGAGGGGATAGGTGTTCGTCGCGAGCACCCAGAGGATGCCCGAACCGGGAATCACGCCATTGGCCGACAGCGCCATACCCTGGAACGGCACGGCAAAGCCATTGAAACTGCGGGCCACGGGAGTGGTGGTGAACTGGTCCCCTTCCAATCGGTAAACCGTCACCCCGGAATTGATGGTGTGCAGGTACAGCAGCGGTCCATCCGGACGATTCCAGAGAGCCATGTTGAAGATGCCCGGGTTTTGGGTATCCACGCTCTGCAGAATCTGCCCGTCGTTGGCGGCGACATGCCCGAAGTTGGTCTTGTCGAGCAGATAGAACACGCCCTGTTTGCCGCCGGTGACCAGGTAGTTGGTACCGTCGATCAGCACGGCGCCGCAAGCGCCCAGATCATCGTCCGTGTCATTGAGGAACTGGAAGTTGAACGGCGCGAACCAATCCTTCACGGCAAGCGATTTGGCGTCGAGGCGGAGAACATTGTCCCCGTAGTTGCGGGTCTCATCGGTGTCACCGTTACTCGAAACCGCATAAATATTGCCATTCGAGTCGGCGGCCGGCGCCCGGCCCGACTGCCAGAACGAACCACCGCCGCCGTTGGGAGTGGCGTTGAAGACCGCCACCTGACTCTGCACGTTGTGAGCATTGTAGCCGAGCATCCAGCCGTGGAACGGAACGGCGTCACCATGCGAGCCGAACGATACATAGACGACGCTGTTCAACAGCAGCAGACCGGGCCGCTGCAGGTGCTGGGCTGGATCGAGCGCGATGTTGCCGTTCACGCTGGCGTCTCCGGTGCCGGCCACCGTGGCGCGGATCACCGAGGGCGCGCCATACTTTTCCGCACCACTGCCGGTATCGAGGGCATGCAGACGATAGAGGTACTTGCCGGTCTCAAAGGTCGCCGCCACCACATAAAAAGTTCCTGTGGCGGGATCGATCACGGGCGTACCCAGGATGCCGTTTTCGGGCGTGATATCCGTATATTGGCCGTCATCCGAAGTGTAGTTGGCAGTCGGGACAGCCGGACCCAGGTTCACGCTCCAGAGCGGAACGCCCGGGGTATCGGCGTCAAAGGCGTAAACGGTATTGTGCGTCGTACACACATACACAACGTTATGCGCGCCCTTGCCGGAAACCGTGACATTTTGCAAATAAAGCGGCTGCGCGTAGATCTGACCATCCACTGATAATGTGAACAATTTCCCGAATGTACCGGGCCTCACCGTAGCCGGGTTGAGAACTGTTTCGGAGAGGTTCGCGTTCGTGCGGGAGTTGTCGTAGTTCCCGGTCAATACAGACTGGGCCGGCAGCAACGCCGGAACAACCGCCATCGCGAGCGCGACCTGAAGAAGATTGCGCATACATCCTGCTGAACGCGCTCGCGGACCAGGAGTTGCGGAAAATTAAATTCCGGAAATTTTAGGAACTTTTTCGCGCGAACGTTTCAGCCGATGGTTATGGGAGAAAGAATAACTATTGGCAGCACTGAGGTGATCCGCCACTTGCCGCGAACCTGGTGAAGCCACAGAGTCACGCGTTCACGCCGGCGTTCGGAACTGCCGGAACCAGTGAGCGGCTTCAGTGTCATGAACCAATCGACATCGAGCGTGGCCGTGTCACCGGAAGACTTTTCCTCAATGATGTCGATGGAGCAGAGAATCTCCGCCTGCGCGGTAAGAGCCGCAACGGCGGTTTCGGTTTTGCTGTAGGAAGGAGACTTTGAGTCGAAGGTTTCGAGCGCGGAGACGGAATCGCCCTGGCTGAGTGCCGAAGCGAGTTGAGCGACGGCCTGAGCGGGACCGGACAGCGGCTTCTCGTCCGCTGCCCGGCAAAGCAGAACCGGCAACAGCAACGCGAGCGCCAGCGCGCCCGCGCTTTTCCCAAACAAGCGCCGCCCACACAATTTATGTGCGGTAGTTGGCATTGATGTGGATGTAGTCTTCCGTCAGATCGCAGGTCCAGAAGGTGGCTGTGCCTTTACCCTTACCGGCAATCCGGAAGACGATGGAGACATCCGTATCGTCCAGACGGAGCTTCATATCGCCCTCGTCGAACGGCGCGGCCAGACCACTGCGGCAGACCTTCACGTCCTGCAGGGTGATGTCGACGGTGGTGGGGTCGAAGTTCACGCCCGAGTTTCCGGCGGCCGAGAGAATGCGGCCCCAGTTGGGATCGGAACCGGCGATCGCGGTCTTTACCAGTGGAGAATTCGAAATCGCGCGGGCGATGGACGCGGCCGACGCATCGCTGAGCGCACCGTGCACTTCCACAGAGATCAACTTGCGCGCGCCCTCGCCATCGCGCACAATCTGGCGGGCCAGAGACTGCAGCGTTTCGGTGAGAGATTCTTCGAAGACGCTCATTTCCTTGGGGTCCGGACGGACGCCCGAAGCGCCGTTGGCCATGACAATCAGCGTGTCGTTGGTGGAAGTATCGCCGTCGACGGAGATGCGGTTGTAGCTGAGTTCAGCGGCGCGGACCAGCATGCGGCGCAGCAGCGTCTGGGGGATCACGGCATCCGTCATCACAAAGCCAAGAGTGGTGGCCATGCGGGGGTGGATCATACCGGAACCCTTGGTGACGCCGGCGATGCGAACCACACCGCGGCGCAGGGTGACTTCGCGGGAGGCGCCTTTGGGCTGCAGATCCGTGGTGGTGATGGCGCGCGCGACTTCGGGCAGTGCCGTATCGCTGAGGCCATCAACCAGGTTCTGCAATTTCGAGAGGATCAGGTTCTCGTCCAGTTCCACGCCAATCACGCCCGTAGAGGCGGGCAGCACCTGATTCGGCTGCAGTTTCAGCAGCTTAGCCAGAGCCTTGGTGGTGTTGGTGGCCACCCGGTCGCCGGACTTGGTGGCGCAGTTGGCATTGCCCGCGTTCACCAGAATGGCGCCACAGACGCCTTTGGAGGCGCGCATGTTCGCTCGGGCGAGTTTCACCGGCGCAGCCTGCACCTTGTTCGTGGTGAAAACCGCGGCGGCTGCTGCCGGGACGGCAGAGATGATCAGAGCAAGATCGTCTTTTTCCTGCTTGCGGATGCCGCCGTAGGCGGTGGCGTATTTGTATCCAAGTGGTAAGTCGAAAGGTCTCATTAAATTCTTATGTCAGTACGTCGTTCTGCGTCAGGCGATGGCCGTTGGCGAAGACTTCCGCCGGCATTCTCTTACGGCCTTCCAGTTGAACTTCTAATAACTCCAGGGCCGCGCCGTCTCCGCCGATCACGAAAACGCCCTGCCGCTCCTGCACGATGGCCCCGGGGGCAAGTCCTGAACCCGCCTGCAATTCGGAAACCAACCGCGAACGCCAGATATGCAGGGACTGGTTCCGAAACACCGTATGCGCCCCTGGCCATGGCTGGAATCCACGAATCAGATTATGTATCTGTTGAGCGGGCAAACGCCAGTCAATTCTTCCGTCCTCTTTTTTCAGAATCGGCGCAAGTGTCGCCAGCGCATCGTCCTGCGGAACCGGCGCCGCTGTGCCATCTTTCAATTTTGACAGAGTTTGAACCAAAAGTGTGGCTCCCGCTTCCGCAAGGCGTGCCGAGAGTTCCGGGGAGGTCTCATCCGGACCAATGGGCGTCTCCCAGCGGTCAAGCACGTCGCCGGTGTCGAGACCCGCGTTGATGCGCATGGTGGTCACGCCGGTGGTCGCGAAACCGCGCACTACAGACCATTGAATTGGCGCTGCCCCACGCAGTTCCGGCAGCAGCGAGGCATGCACATTGATAATTCCGAGCGGCGCAATATCGATCACCACCTGCGGAATGATCTGCCCGTACCCCACCACTACCATCACCTCCGGCGAGAGAGCTTTCAGATGCTCCACGGACTCGGGGCGGCGGATTCGTTCCGGCTGATAGACCGGCAACCCATGGCGCAGAGCAGCCGCCTTGACCGGCGACGGGATCAGTTCCTGCCTGCGGCCCTTCGGACGATCCGGCTGCGTGATGACTTCCTGAACGGTGTGTCCCGCGGCAAGGATGGCTTCCAGCGTGGCGACGGCGAATTCAGGCGTGCCGAGAAAAACGACGTTCAACGTCTACTCCCACTCCCCGGCTTTTTGCAGTTTGCGGATCTTGCGCTTAATCAGATCGCGCTTGAGAGAACTCAGGTGGCTCAGGAAGAGGATGCCGTTCAGGTGATCAATCTCATGCAGCATCGCCCGCGCCAGCAGATCTTCGCCCGTTAGTTCAAACCACTCGCCCTTCACGTTCTGCGCCCGCACGGTGGCCTTCTTTGCCCTTGTGACCGGCTCGCGGAAACCGGGGATGCTGAGGCAGCCTTCTTCACCGGTCTGCTTTCCTTCTTTGAGAATCACTTCCGGATTGATGAGCACAATCTTCTCCGGCTCCGGGTCGTCAGGCTCTTCTTTTTTCTCGCCGCCGGAGATGTCGATCACGGTCAGCCGTTTGGCCACATCGATCTGCGGCGCAGCCAGCCCCACGCCATGCGACGCATACATGGTTTCAAACATGTCGTCGATCAACTGGTGCAGTTCCGGCGTATCGAACTCCGTAATCGGATCGGCGACGCGTTCGAGAACCGGGTTGTTGAGATAGCGGACAACTTTGTGCAGCATCTAGTAATTCCGAACCTGCTCCTGGTAGCTGTCGAAATTGCGTTTGGTCTCCCGCAGCGAATCGCCACCAAATTTTTCCAGCATCGCACCGGCCAGCACGATGGCGACCATCGCTTCGCCAATCACGCCCGCGGCCGGAACCACGCAGACGTCGGAGCGTTCATAGGCGGCCTTCGAAGGTTCCCGCGTTTCCAGATCAACGGATTCCAGAGGCCGTCGCAGTGTGGAGATGGGCTTCAGGAAACCGCGTACGCGCAGATCTTCCCCATTCGTCATGCCGCCTTCGATGCCTCCCGCGCGGTTGTTGCCACGGAAGAACTGGCGCTCCTCGCGGTTGTAATGAATGGTGTCCTGCACCTTCGAGCCAAAGCTCTGCGAGCCTTCTTCGGCGAATCCGACTTCGACGCCCTTCACAGCCTGCATCGAGACAATCGCCTGGGCCAGTTTGCCGTCTAGCCGGGAATCCCAGGTCACGTGCGAGCCCAATCCGATCGGTAACCCATGGGCTACCACTTCAAAGATGCCGCCGATAGTGTCTCCGGTTCGGTAGGCTTCGTCAACCACCGCTTTCATCTCCTGCTCCGTTTCCGGATCCACGCAGGCCAGCAGGACTTCACTCTTCCGATTGACTTCTACAATCTCCTCCCAGGTGGCGACGCGTTCCAGCTTCTTCCAGCCGACCGCAATCACGTGACTCAGGATCTCAATCCCGAAGTTCGCCAGAAACTGCTTCGCCAGCGCACCCACCGCCACGCGGGCCGTGGTTTCCCGGGCACTGGCGCGTTCGAGGATGTAGCGGGCATCGGGGAAATCATATTTGATGGCTCCCGCGAGATCGGCATGGCCCGGGCGGGGACGCGACACCGGCTTGTGAAGCGCCATATCGCCGCCTTCCACCGGTAGCGATTCGGTCCAGTTCTTCCAATCGGCATTGGCAATGATCATGCCGATGGGCGACCCAATGGTCTGCCCGTGGCGTATGCCGGAGACGACGGACACGCGGTCCGTCTCGATTTTCATGCGGCCGCCGCGGCCAAAGCCCTGTTGCCTGCGCCAGAGTTCGTGATTGATCGCATCAAGTGCGATAGGTATACCGGCCGGAAGCCCCGTCAGGGTGGCGAGCAGACACTCGCCGTGGGACTCGCCCGCGGTTTCGAATCGAAACATTATAGGTTAATCGTCTATGGTGACAGAAAAGGGAGCCGTTCCGCTACCCCACCGGGCAGACTGTTGATTTCAGGAGCCTTATGCGGCAGACCCGCATCGGTCTTCTCGTTGGGCCACAAGTCCTCCGGCACGGCCACGCCCGCCACATGGCACAGAATCCGGTGTAACTGTCGAACGCCCTCCGTGAGTGCGGCGGGGCCAGGCTGCAGAATGTACGTCGATTTGATCTCGTAAATATGTCCGTTGCGGACGGCCGGAATTGCCGCCCAGCCTTCCCTGCCCCGGATGGCCGCCTTGTTGACCTTCATGCCGCACCAGGAGGCGATGATCACTTCCGGGGCGCGCTCAACCACAAGCGCCGGGTCCACCACGCGGTCCTGCGCCGCCTGCCCGAAGCGCAGTTCGGGGAACACCGGCGTGCCGCCGGCGACTTCGATCAGCTCCTCCACCCAGCGAATCCCGCTGATCAGCGGGTCTTTCCACTCCTCAAACAACACGCGGGGCCGCGTGGGGAACCCTGCGGCTGATGCCCGGATGGCATCCAGTTCCGCCCGCAGACGGACCGCGAGTTCCGCGCCCTTCCGTTCCACTCCCACAATGCGCGAGAGCACCAGAATCATGTCGAAGATTTCTTCCACGCTGCGCTGGTTGAACGCGAACACGGTCACGCCGCGCCGCATCAGTTCCCGCACGATCTCCGCCTGCAGATCGGAAAACGCCAGCACCAGATCCGGCTGAACCGCGAGGATCTTCTCAAACTTCGCGGTGGTGAAGGCTGAGATCTTCGGCTTCCGGCGCGCCTCCGGGGGCCGCGCCGTGTAACCCGACACGCCCACGATCCGGTCCTGCTCGCCCAGCAGATAAAGAGTTTCCACGGTTTCTTCGGTCAGGCAGGCGATGCGGCGCGGGAACGAATCAATAGTCACTGGCTGATATCATAGCCATCAAATCTCGTGTACCCCATGCTTCATCTCAAAACTCCCAGGGCGCGTGCGTTATCGCTGACCGCTTCGCTGCTGGCCCTCACAGCTATTCCCCTCGCCGCGCAGTTGCCTTCCACGCCCGGCACAAAAGCGACGATCGTCGGCAGCCCCGCTGCGATAGCAGGTTCCAAACAGGATCCGGAGGCCGTGGAACGCGGCGGCCCGCTTTTTGTCGCCAAATGCGGCGGTTGCCATGGCAATACCGCAAAGGGCACCAACCGCGCGCCGGACCTGGTCCGTTCGCTGCTGATGCTCGATGACGAGAAAGGCCTGCTCGTCGGTCCCGTGATTAAGAATGGACGCCCCGATAAAGGCATGCCGAAGCCGGACCTGACGGACGCGCAGATTTCCGACATCGTCGCCTGGCTGCATGTGCAGACCTATTCAGCGGATCACCGCAACACCTACCTCTTCCTGGACGCGCTGACGGGCGACGCGAAGGCCGGCGAGGCCTATTTCAACGGGGCGGGTGGCTGTAACAAGTGCCATTCCGCAACCGGAGATCTGAAGGGCATCGGCGCACGCTACAACGCGCACGACATGCAGCAGCGGTGGCTGCAGCCGCGCGGCTTTGGCCGCGGCGGTGGTGGTGGACGTGGACGCGGTGGCGCGCCGGCGGCTTCCCGCAGTGCCCAGACCGTCACCGTCACCCTGGCGGATGGCAAGACTCTCACCGGCACGCTTGACCGGATTGACGACTTCAACGTCTCCTTCAAAGACGCCGCCGGCGATTACCATTCCTTCAATCGCAATGGCGACAGCCCGAAGGTTGTCGTCAACGATCCCCTGCGCGCTCACGTCGACATGCTGCGCAAATACACCGACACGGACATCCACAACGTGACGGCCTATCTGGAGACCCTGAAATGAAGCGGCAAAATCTGATCGCCCTTACCCTCACCCTTTTGCCCGGTCTGCTGTTCGGGCAGATGCTGGATCCGAAGAAGCTTGGCCAGCCCGTCACCGATACCTGGGCGACCTACAATGGCGACTATTCGGGACGCCGGCACAGCCCGCTGACGCAGATCAATGACACGAACGTCCACACGCTGTCGCTCGCGTGGCTCAACCGGTACGGCTCCGGCAGCGGTATCGCGATCAAGTCGACGCCGCTGCTGGTGAACGGGATTCTTTACTTCACCTCGCCGAATCACGTCTGGGCGGCGGACGCGCACACGGGCCGCGAACTCTGGCACTACCAATACCCGGCCAATACGGGCAGCACCATCGGCAACCGCGGCCTGGGCATGTATAACAACTGGCTCTTCTTCGAAGCGCCGGACAGCCACCTGGTGAGCCTCGATGCCAAAACCGGCAAGGAACGCTGGAAGGTGGAAATCGCGGACCCGAAGCTCGATTACACGTCCACCGTCGCCCCCGTCATCATTGGCAACCACGTCGTGCTGGGCCTCGGCGGCGATCACATGGATAACCCGGGCTACGTGCAGTCGCGCGATCCGGAAACCGGCGCTCTGCAGTGGAAGTGGTACACCACGCCGCGCAAGGGCGAGCCCGGCATTGAAACCTGGCCCGACGAGTACGCGTCGGCGCACGGCACGGGACAGGCCTGGATCCCCGGCAGCTATGACCCGGAACTGAACCTCTATTACATCGGAACCGGTAACCCGAACCCCGTGATGGCGGATCAGAGCCGCAAGGGCGACAACCTCTACACCTGCTCCATCGTGGCGCTGAATCCGGACACCGGGAAGATGGTCTGGTACTACCAGGTTTCCCCGCACGACACGCATGACTGGGACGCTTCGGTGCCGATCATTCTGATCGACGGCGTCTACAACGGCAAACCGCGCAAAATGCTGGCGCAGGCCAGCCGCAACGGGTATTATTTCCTGCTCGACCGCGCGACCGGCGAACATCTTGTGACCCAGCCGTTCATCGATACCATCAACTGGACGAAGGGCCTGAACGCCAAGGGACAGCCGGTCTATGACCCGGCCAAGACTCCGAAAGCCGACGGTGTGCTGGTTTCGCCCTCCTCCAATGGCGCGACCAACTGGCCCGCGCAGACCTTCGACCCGGCCACCGGCCTGCTGTTCGTGGGTACCAGCCGTTCGTACAGCATGTTCTACCTGACCGATTCCGATGATCATCCGGAAGGCTGGGCAGGTCTGGACGGCCAGGCCGGATCCGACGGCGCCGCGCTGCTGGCGCTCGACTATAAGACCGGCAAACCGGTCTGGAAACACGAGTGGCCCTCGGGCGGCGGACCGTCGCACATGCTTTCCACAGACGGCAAACTGCTCTTCACAGCCAACGGCAGCAACTTCATCGCTTTTGCGCCGAAGACTGGCAAGATCCTCTGGCACACCACGCTGATGGGTCCGCTGACCGCGGGTCCGATCAGCTACACGCTCGAAGGCAAACAGTACATTGTGATCTGTTCGGCGGACATGCTGTATGCGTTCACCGTCAACGATCCGGTGAAATAACCCACGGGCGCCGCGGATGGCGTGGGCGGGACGGATTCCCGCCTGCGCTATCCTGTGCCCAATGCGATTTCCTGCCGCCGCACTGCTCCTCTGCACCCTTCTACCCGCCCAGAACCTGCCAGTCAGTGGCCATCGTTATCCCCGGCTCGCCGTACGCAACGCCATCATTGCCGATGGCAACGGCACTCCCGCCTCCGGCCCCAAAGACATCCTGATCGAGAACAACCGCATTGTCTCCGTGGCTTCGTCGGCGCGCCATTTGCCGGCGGACGCTGAGATTGACGCGAAGGGCAAGTACGTTCTGCCGGGTCTGATTGACGCCCACGTTCACACGCAGGATTCGCGCGGCGGCATCCCGCAGCCTCTCGAATACGAGTTCAAAATCTGGCTGATGTGCGGCATCACCACCGTGCGGGATGTGGGCAGCGTGACCACGCAGACTCTCGAATTGCGCCGAAAAAGCGCCGCCGGGGAGATTGCCGCGCCACGCTTCCTGGTCTATCCCATGTTCAACAACGCGCCGGAACCCACCAATGCGGAGGAAGCCCGAGCCCGTGTCCGCAAGCTCAAGGAGATGGGCGTCGACGGCATCAAACTCATGGGCGCCCGCCGGGACTTGATGGAGGCGATGGAAGACGAAGCCCACAAACTGGGACTTCCGGTGGCGCACCATGCGGGGGTGGAAGAGACCAACGCCTGGGACGACATTCGCTTCGGCACCCGCAGCATCGAGCACTGGTACGGCATTCCGGACGCGGCCATCCCGGGGGGCGTGCAAAACTTCCCTTCCAACTACAACTATCTGGATGAGAGCGACCGCTTCCGCTGGGCCGGGCATCTCTGGAGGGAGGCCGACCCGGCAAAGCTCCACGAAGTGCTGGCCGCGATGGTGAAAGCAAACGTCGCCTGGGTGCCGACGCTCGACATCTACGAGGCCAGCCGTGACCTGCAGCGCGCGCAGACGCAGCCCTGGTTCCGCGATTATCTGCACCCGGCGCTGGAGGAATTCTTCCGGCCGAACCCGGCAAACCACGGCTCATATTTTCTGCACTGGACATCGACCGACGAAGTCTTCTGGAAAGAAAACTACCGCATCTGGATGTCGGCCGTGCGCGACTTTGAAAAGCTGGGCGGCCTGATCGGCGCGGGTGACGACGCGGGTTTCATCTACCAGATCTATGGCTTCGGGCTGCTGCGTGAACTGGAGCTACAGCAGGAGGCCGGCTTCCACCCCATCAAGGTGATTCAGCATGCCACCGGGAATAACGCGAAGATTCTGGGAATGGAAGGACAGACCGGGCAGGTGCGTCCCGGGTTTCTGGCGGATCTGATTGTGGTGAACGGAAACCCGCTCGAAGATTTCAAGGTACTGTATCCGGGCAACGGGCATGGCGTGGAATGGACAATCAAGGATGGCATTCCATACCATGCGCCGACGCTGGCGGCGGAGGTCCGGGAAATCGTCGCAAAGGCGCGTGCGGCGACTCCCCGGAAGTAGCGGTTACTTATTCAGAGCGTAGGCGTACAGCGTGTCGCCGCCGCCCACCACCACGTACTGCCGGCCATCCAGCTCATAACTGATCGGCCCGTTTGCCACCTGCCCGCCGAGGCGCGAATGCCACAGGATCGCACCGGTGGTGGGGTTGAACGCAATGAAGTTGCTGTAGGGGTCGCCGGTAAAGAGCAGGCCACCGGCGGTGGTGAGGATGCCGAAATTCCCGCCACCCTGGCCGGGATACTCGTGGGTCCATTTCACCGCTCCGGTCTTGTAATCGAGGGCTTTCAGGGAAGCCTTCGTGTACAGGTTGTTTTCCTTACCCGCAAAGCCCTCGGGCTTCGCTTCGTCATCCGTCATGAACAGCAGGCTCACGTTTTCGGTCGCACTGACATAGAACAGACCGGTCTGAGGACTGAACGACGGGGCGGCCCAGTTCGTGCCGCCGGATGCCGCCGGGATGCTCAGAATGCCATCTGTCCTGGGGTCTTTCTGCGAATCCGGGATCGGCTGGCCGCGTTTGTCTTCTCCCTTTGACCAGTTGATGGGAACGTAGGGCTTCGAAACCACCTTCTGTCCGTTGGTGCGATCAAGAACGAAGAAATATCCGTTGCGGCTGGCCTGCGCGACCAGCTTGCGGGGTTTGCCGTCGATGACGCCATCGAACAGCACCGGAGTCTGCACGGCATCCCAATCATGAGTGTCGTGCGGGGAGGCCTGGAAGTACCAGGCCATTTTCCCGGTATCCGGATTCAGCGCCACGATGGAGCAGGTGTAGAGGTTGTCGCCTTTTCTGCCCTGCCCGGCGAACACAGGGTTCGGGTTGCCGGTGCCGAGGTAATAGAGATTCAGTTCCGGGTCATAGGTGCCCGGCATCCAGGTCATGCCACCGCCATGCTCCATGGCGTCTTTGTTCGGCCAGGAATCGGCGTTCTTTTCGCCGGGGCGCGGCGTGGTGTTCCAGTGCCACTGCGTTTTGCCGGTCTCCGGGTCGCGGGCCTCCAGATAGCCCGGCACGTCGAGCGAGTCGCCGCCGGTACCCACGATGACATGGTTGCCGATGACGACCGGCGCGGGCGTGGAGAAGTATTCCAGACGAACGTCTCCGATCTCCACATGCCAGCGTTCCTTGCCGGTCTTCGAATCGAGGCAGATGAGATAGTTGTCCGGCGTTTCAAAATAGAGCCAGTCGCGATACATCGCCATGCCGCGACTGCCGATGTGGATGCCGCCCTTCGACTTCCATTCGTAATGCCAAAGCTGACGGCCGGTGCGGGCGTCGACGGCCCACGCATGATCCGGCACCGAGAAATAGAGGACGCCGTTCACTTCCATGGGCGTGGCCTTCACGGAAACGCCGCCGGGGCCGTTCGGGCCCATGTTGATGCGATAGGTCCAGGCGAGCGTAAGCGAACCCACGTTCGCGGCGGTCACCTGCTTCAGAGGGCTGTAGCGGCGGCCCGAGTAATCGCCGTTAAATGTCGGCCAGGTGTCAGTCGGCTGTTCTTTCAGCTTCGCCGGGTCCAGGCCCTGCCCGAACAGTGCGCCCGCCGTGAGAATCAGTGCAAATAATTTCTTCATTTCAGGGTCTCCACGTAGGCGAGTACGTCATGCAGGTCTTTGTCATTGAATGCCCTCATCAGTTTCACGTGTCCCTGCAGAGGCTCTTTTACATCCACAGTGACGCCTGGACCCCGGTTGAAACCGTGGTATTCCCCGTAGGAATCGCGCAGACCGACTTCGAAGTCATCCTGGTATTCCAGGGTTCCCGTAACCGTCCTGCCGGCCGCCGTCACCGTCACGGTGGAGCGCGCGCCCGGGCCGCGGCCGCCCGGATAAACGATCTTGCCCATCAGTACGCTGGCTTCGTATTTCGCACCAACTCCTTTCAGAGACGCCGCGCCGGCGTGGCAACTGGCGCAGTGCGCGGCAAAATAACTCTCGCCGCGTTTCACATCACCGGTGTTCACGTTCTTCAGCGCGTAGGAACCGCGATCAATGGCATCCTGCTGCCGGGTCCGGATGAACGCGGCGATGTCTTTGATCTGCGCGTCCGACATTTGCGGGAACGCGGGCATGCCGGGGCGTCCGCTGCGGATCACGGGGCCAATCTCGTCACCGCCCTCATCGCGCAGCGCGACGGCGGACCGCAGCAGATCCGGGCCTTCACCGCCGGTGGCATTGGTGCCATGGCAGAAACCGCAGGCCGGACCGAAAGCCGCTTTACCGCGCTCCACGGCGGCGGCTTCCGGCACTGGACGGCTGATCAGAAAGGGACTTCGCTGGGGCGTTCCCCGCCCGCCGGCCGGAGCCTGCGCCTGCAGAGAGGTGGCGGCTGTCACGACCAGCAGACCGCTGAGTAACTTTGGAAAAGACATAGTTGGAGTACTTGTATTTGAGGTTATCGCACAGGGTCCCGAATGTGCTTTAATAGCCAATTCCCGCATGTCGACCGGACCAGGTATTTTTCTGAGGAGCTGGAAGGGTATCGCCCTGCTGAGCCTGCTGGGGCTGGCTGTCAACGCCTTCCTGCTCGGCCCGTCCATCCAGATCACGATCAACGGCACCACCGACTTCATGGCCATCTATTCGGGAACGCATCTGGCCTTCACGGGAAAGATGTACGACCTTGCCGCGAACTTCCGGGTACAACGGGAGGCCGCCGGCTGGGAGAATCCGAACCGCCTGTTCCTTCGCCCGCCATTTGACGCTTTGCTGATGTGGCCCCTCGGCCAATTGCCGTTTCTGCAGGCGGCGTACCTTTGGGTCTTCCTGCTCATCGGATTGACCCTCGCATTTTGCCTGATCTGGCCGGAAAACCGGAAGCACGCCGCGGTAGTCTGTTGCTGGTCACTCCCGCTCTACTACAGCGTGGCGGATGGACAGGATGTTGCTGTCCTGCTGCTCGCCATTGCGCTGGCCCTGCGCCTGCGCCGGGCTGGACGCCCGTTCACCGGAGGGATGGTGATCTCACTGTGCGCCATCAAGTTCCATCTGTTCCTTCTCGCGCCGCTACTCTTTATCCGGCGCCGGAATTGGCGATTTCTGAGCGGAATCCTCACGGGCGGAGCGATCCTGACCGCACTCTCTTTTCTGGCGGGAGGTGCGAACTGGCCCGCGCGCTATCTGGCGCTTTTGCGGAATCCAATCACGAATCCGTGGGCGCAATCCATGCCAAACATGCACGGCCTCGCCTCGCTGCTGCCCTGGAGTTCCGCCGGGGAAATCGTGGGGACAATTCTGGTAGCCGCGCTCACCTGGCTCACAATCCGGAACAGCGGTTTCGAGTACGGACTCGCCGCCGTACTGGCCGGGGGAATCCTGACTGCGCCGCACACTTACCTCTCCGACTGCGCCATGACCATCCCGGCTTTGCTGATCGCAGCGCCCGGCTCACGGGATCTGCAGCGGTTTGTGAGCCTCTTTGCGCTGTCGCCCCTGGCCTGTATCTGGGTAATCGCTGGCCCCGCATGGATTACCACCCTGGCCTTGCTTGCTTTTCTGGGTGTGATGCCCCTCGGCGCGAGGACTACTTTGTTTTCTGCCGTCCCTCGGCGGCTTCGGTCGTAAGGTTGCGGATCATCTCGCGAATTTTGATGCCGTCACCCGGTACGGGTGGCAGAAGCAGCGCCTTGACGAGTTCGTCCGATGCCGGGGAATGCACACCGGCCTTGTTGATTGCCTGGGCCAGATGCTTGCGATAGCTGGCGTTTTCGGGCTGTCTGTCGACCACCCGCAGGAAGGTCCCCACGGCATCGTCGATAAAACCCTGTTTGAGCGCTACCCATCCGGTCGTATCCATAATCTCCGGAGAACCGGGCGCCAGCGTATTGGCCAGACGGGCATATCGAAGCGCCTCGTAAAGGTCTCCGTCGGTTTCCGCGATCAGGTAAGCCAGATTATTGAGCACAACGGGGTCATTCCGCCTGACCGACAGCGATTCCCGGTATGCCGTAATCGCGTCCTTTGACTTACCGGAGGCTTCGAGTTCCATCGCGAGTCCGGTCAGAACCGGTGGGGACTTCGGAATCAGATCCGCCGTCGCGCGCCATTCCGCCGCGGATGCCGCGTGATCGCCGTTCAGGCTAAATACTTCCGCCAGCCGGAGATGAATGCCAGCGGGCCCTTTCGGCGTGGAATCTTTACCGGTCAGAAGTCGCATCGCTTCGGTGACAGGGTTGGCGTCAGCCGCCGGAAGCACCAGAGCGCCGTTCGGAGATCCACGGGGAACATAGAGGTCCGGCAGCTTTTCGGCCACAGGCAGAGCGGCTTTGAACTCGGCAACCGCAAGCTCATTCCGGTTCAGAAGAACGGCGAAATCACCCAGGATGAGGTGAAGTTCCGCGCGGGACGGATTTTTTGCCGTCTCAGACTGCAGGAACTGAATTGCCTCATCCGCTTTTTTCTGCGCATACAGGTTCAGAGCGATGCCCCGCAGCCCACCGAAGTTATCCGTCTCCAGTTCCGCGGCTTTCCGGAAAAAGCTTTCCGCCTCCTGGAATCTGGAATTCTTCAGGCTGTCCGCGCCCTCCTGAAACGGCGATTTCGCTGGTGGCTGGGCGAGAACCCGCAGCGAAACCAGCAGGCCCAAGGTTAGGAATAGTGCGACTTTTATAGGAGAAACGGTTATACCCATCGTCGTATTCATTGTCGCTGAATTCTGCTATGAGAGTCGACGGAATGGCGTTATGCTCATAGAAGCGATACCGGAGGGTCCAGAACCGGTAAAACTGAACGATTATCGCCAGGCATCACAAGCAAAAAGAGGAGACCCCAACAATGTCCAGAACGCTTTTGGAACAACTTCGCGAGATGACGGTCGTCGTAGCGGACACCGGAGACATCGAAGCGATCGAAAAATTCATGCCGAGGGATGCCACGACCAACCCCTCGCTGATTACGGCTGCGGCGGAAATGCCGAAATATGCCTCCATCGTGGATGAAACCCTGTTGGCCGCCCGCAAAGAACTGGGCGATGCCGCCGAGCCTTCCAAAGTTGCGAACCTGGCCTTTGAACGCCTCGCCGTTGAGTTCGGCAAGCGCATTCTGGCCATCGTCCCGAAGCGCGTCTCCACAGAAGTGGACGCCCGCCTGTCCTTCGACACCGAAGCCACCGTCGAAAAGGGCCGCTCCATCATCGCGCAGTATGAAGCCGCGGGCATCGGCCGCGACCGCGTGCTCATCAAGATTGCTTCCACCTGGGAAGGCATCCGCGCCGGTGAAATTCTTGAAAAAGAAGGCATTCACTGCAACCTGACGCTGCTGTTCGGCCTGCACCAGGCAATCGCCTGCGCCGAAGCCGGCATCACCCTGATTTCGCCGTTCGTAGGCCGCATTCTGGACTGGTACAAGAAGGACACCGGTCTTGACTACGCGCCGCAGGATGATCCGGGCGTGATTTCCGTGCGCGCGGTCTACAACTACTACAAGAAGTTCGGTTACAAGACCGAAGTGATGGGCGCCAGCTTCCGGAACGTGGGCGAAATCACCGAACTGGCGGGCTGCGATCTGCTCACCATCTCGCCCGGCCTGCTCGCACAGCTCGATTCCACGGTTGCCGAACTCCCCCGCCAGCTGGATCCGGCGAAAGCCGCCGACATGGAGATCGAAAAGATCAACATGGACCGCGCAACATTCGACGCGATGCATGCCGCCGATCGCATGGCGACTGACAAACTCGCGGAAGGCATCAGCGGCTTCGCCAAGGCTCTGGAGAATCTGGAAGCCCTGCTGGCGAAGCGCATTACCGAACTCGAAGCGGTTCCCGAACCGGCGATGGCGTAAATGCCCTAAACTGGTCCGATGCGCGGACTAGTTTTTCGTTCCCTTCTGGTTGTCCTCACGGCGGCTCCGCTACTTGGGGGGCCGCCGTCATTTGGAGTCTCCGAAGCGCTGGCCCGGGATCGCGCGAAGTCCCTCTCGGGGGTGCGGTATCACCTTGCAGTCAAGCTGGTGGAACACTCACCGGTGCTGACCGGACACGAGGAAATCTCTTTCGAACGCGAGCCGGGCGGTGGCGATCTGGTCATCGACTTCCGTGACGGTCGCATCGCCAACGTCCTGGTCAACGGGTCCGCGGCCAAACCGGAGGAGATCAACGGGCACATCGTTATCCCTGCCGCGTTGCTCCGGGACGGCAGGAACAGCGTAGCCATGGATTTCGAATCCGCCATCGCAACCTCCAACCGGGCCATCACCCGCGTGACCGATCCGGTCGATTCCAGCGAATACATCTACACCCTGTTCGTCCCCATGGATGCCAGCATGGCCTTTCCCTGCTTCGACCAGCCGGACCTCAAAGCCCGCTTCACCTTCGAAGCCACGGCGCCCGAAAGCTGGATCGTGATCTCGAACACCGCCGAACAAAAGACCGCGCCCGGCGTTTTCCGATTCGAACAAACGAAGCCAATCAGCACCTACCTGTTCGCCTTCGCCGCCGGCCCGTTCGAGGCATTGCGGTACGAAGGCACGGAACTGCCGATGCGGCTGCTGGTGCGGAAATCAATGCTCGCGCGGGCGAAAGAAGAGTGGCCGGAAGTCTCCGGCTACACCCTCCGGGGCATGGCCCGGATGACCGCGTTTTTCAAACAGCCCTTTCCCTTCCCCAAGTATGATCAGGTACTGCTCCCCGGCTTCGCATACGGCGGCATGGAGCATGCCGGAGCCACCTTCCTGCGGGAGGATTCCGTGCTGTTCCGGGCCGCGCCCAATGTGACGGATCACCAGCGCCGGTCCGTGCTCGTCCTGCATGAACTGGCCCACCAGTGGTTTGGCGATCTGGTGACGATGCGCTGGTTCGACGATCTCTGGCTCAAGGAAGGCTTCGCGCAGTATATGGCCTTCCACACGCTTGCCGAACTCGAACCGGCGGGCGAGGTCTGGAAGCGCTTCTACGAATCCATCAAACCCGTGGCCTACAACATCGACGAAACCCAGGGCACGGCGCCCATTTACCAGCAGGTGCGCAATCTGGCGGACGCCAAATCCGCTTATGGGCCCATCGTTTACCAGAAGGCGCCGAGTCTGCTGCAGGTGCTGAACTACAAGCTCGGTGAAGACGCGTTCCGCGGTGGCGTCCGGATCTTCCTTGACCAGCATGCTTATGGAAACGCGACCTGGCAGGATCTGATCGCAGCCTTCTCCATAGCTTCGAAACAGGACCTGCGCGCCTGGGCGGATGCCTGGGTCCGGCAGCGTGGCATGCCCGTCGTGACCACGAACTGGGCCTGCGGCGATGGCAAAATCAGCAGCTTCGAGATCACCCAGCGGGATTCGCTCAAAGCGGGTCAGCTCTGGCCGGTTTCCACGCAGATGCTGGTCGGAAAAGAGACGATCTCCGTCGCCTTTGACACTGCCACAGCGAAAGTGCCAGCGGCCATTGGGAAGCCCTGTCCGGACTACGTCTTTGGCAACAGCGGCGACCACGGCTACGGGAAGTTCCTGCCGGATGAGAAGAGTCTGGCCGGGCTGCAGAACGGCATGGCCACCGTAACGGATCCACTGGAACGGGCGCTGCACTGGGGCGCGCTCTGGGATTCGGTCCGTGAGGCCGAACTTTCTCCCGCACAATACATTGATCTCGCGCTGCGGAGCCTGCCTGGCGAGAAGGATCTCGACATCACCCAAAGTGTGATGGGCCGCACAAGCGTTGCGATCCGTGCCTATCTGGCCGACGCGAAGCGGCCCGCGGCCACCGCAAAATTCGAAGCCTTGCTCATCCAGGGCATGAAAAACAGTCCCAGCCGGGATTTCCGGATTGCGTACTTCCGCGCTTTTACGGGTGCTGCTTCCACTGCGGAGGGACTCGCCGAAGTCCGGAACCTGCTGGCTGGCAGGAGCCGGATTCCCGACGTGCCGCTGCAGCAGCGGGACCGCTGGAATCTGATTTCGACATTGGTCCGGCAAGGCGATCCGGGCGGCGCGGAACTGGTGACGGCGGAAGCGGAGCGGGATAAATCCGAGGATGGGCGCCGATCGGCCTACGCGGCTCTGGCCGGAATCGCCACGCCGGAGAACAAGGCGAAATACTTTGAGGAGTATCTGAGGGACAACGCGGTGCAGGAAGACTTCGTGACGGCCAGCCTGGGTAGTTTCAACGCCTGGAATCAGGAATCGCTCACCGTGCCTTACGTGGGCCGGGCTCTGGCCGCGCTGCCCACCATCAAACGCCAGCGAAAGATCTTCTTTGTGAATGGCTGGCTGGCGAGTTTTGTGGCCAGTCACACAGCCGCGGAAGCCCGAAGTGCAGTCGACGCGTTTCTGGCACAGAAGGACCTCGATCCCGATCTGCGACTGAAAGTGCTGGAAGTAAAGGACGATCTCGACAGGACCATCCGCATCCGGTCCCGCTGGCAGTAGCTATCAGGATTCGAGCAGGCTGAGCAGCTTTTTCCGCACCGATTCCGCGGTTTCGGTATCGGGGCAAATGAGCAGGATCGTATCGTCCCCGGCAATAGTGCCGACAATCTCCGGCCATTCCTCGTCATCCAGAGCAACAGCGACGGAACTCGCATGGCCAGGAGCCGTCTTCAGCACGATTTGATTCTGCGCCTGCCGGACATCCTGCAGGAACTCCGTCGCCAGCGTCGCGAACTGCAGGTTCGGCGTTTCCCGTTCCAGTTCGCGATAGCCGTCCGTCGTCTTGACCAGGCCCAGTTCCCGCATATCGCGGGACAGCGTCACCTGGGTCGCCTCAATACCAACTTCCTTCAGGGCGCGGGCCAGTTCCTCCTGCGTGAAGATGCTCCGGCTGCGTATCAGTTTGAGAATCTGACCCTGCCGGAAGCTCTTGGTCATACCAGGTTCGCCAGGCGCAGGCGGGCGGTCACCAGTGCAGCCGCCACCGTTTCCGGGCCCGTGCCACCGAGGATTTCGCGCGTCTTCATGCCTTCTCTGGGGTCGAGCAGGCGTGCCACGTCCGGCGTGAATTCCGGAGCAAAAGCGGCCAGCGATTCCGCATTCCAATCGCCGGGTTTCTTCCCCGAACGAACACTTTCGAGCACCAGCCTCCCCACAATCTGATGCGCGGAATGGAACGCCGTGCCGTTGCGCGCCAGAGCTTCGGCAAGATCGGTGGCCACCACCCAGCTTTCGTCCGCTGCGTCGAACGGAACCTGCTCCTTCAGCACCACGGATTCGGCCACGCAGGCCGCCATTTCGAGGCAGCCATTCACCTGATCGGCCGCGTCAAAAAGAGGCTCCTTGTCTTCCTGCATGTCGCGGTTGTACGTGAGTGGCAGGCCCTTCATGGTGAAGAAAAGTGAGTTCAGCGAACCCAGCACGCGGCCGGACTTGCCGCGGATCAGTTCCAAGGAATCCGGATTCTTCTTCTGCGGCATCAGGCTGGAACCGCTGGTGACGCCGTCGCCCAGTTCCATCCAGCCGAATTCTTCCGAAGAGTAGAGAATCCAGTCTTCCGACAGGCGACTCAGGTGGATCATGGCGACGGACGCGGCGTAAAGATAGTCGAGCGCGAAGTCGCGGTCGGCCGAAACATCCATGCTGTTGCGGGTGATTTCGGCGAAATCCAGATCGCGGGCAATCGCCTCGCGATCATGGGGGAAACCGCTGCCGGCGAGCGCGCCGGAACCGAGAGGCATCACGTTGGTGCGGCGGCGAGCTTCGCCGAAGCGCTCGAAATCACGGGCGAACATTTCGAAATAGGCCAGCAGATAGTGCGGCCAGAGCACGGGCTGGGCACGGCGCAGATGCGTGTAGCCAGGAATCACGGCGTGCGGATACTTCGCGGCCAGATCCAGCAGCGCCTGCATCAGGTCCTGCAGCAACGCGCGGGAGTGGTCGCATTCATCACGCAGCCAGAGACGAACGTCGAGCGACACCTGTTCGTTGCGGCTTCGGCCCGTGTGAATCTTTCCCGCGAGCGCGCCCACGCGTTGTCCGAGCTTCCCGATCACGAAGCTGTGCACGTCTTCATCGGTCGCGCCGGCGAAAAAAGCCGGGTCGGCTGCGTCGGCACGGATCGAATCAAAGGCGTCCACGATGGTGCGGCACTCGTCTTCGGTGAGCACACCGGCCCGGGTGAGCGAGCGGGCAAAGGCCTGCGAACCGCGCACATCGGCATCAATCAGACGCCGGTCAAAATGTAATGAATTCGAGAACCGTTCAAAGATTTCCGACGGACCGGTTTCGAAACGTCCACCCCAAAGTTTCATTCGTTCAGTTTTCCTGTGTGATTAAGCCAGCAGCATCAGCAACAGCGCTTTTTGCGCGTGCAGGCGGTTTTCGGCCTGGTCGAAGACGACCGAGCGCGGCGATTCAATTACGGCGTCGGTGACTTCCTCGCCTCGTTTGGCGGGCAGGCAGTGCATGAATACGGCATTCGGCTCGGCCTGCGCGAAGAGGTCTTCATCCACCTGATAGTCGGCAAACGCGGTCCGGCGTTCGGCGGCCTCATTTTCCGCGCCCATGCTGGCCCAGACGTCCGTATAGATGGCGTGCGCGCCGCGGGCAGCCTCGGCGGGGTCGTGCGTGGCGGTGACAGTACAACCGGTCTGCGCCGCGATCAGAGTGCTCCGGGCGATCACTTCCGGGCTGGCATCGTACTTTGGCGGGTTGGCAATCACGAAATCGATTCCCAGGCGCGCGCAGTTCAACATCAGCGAATGCGCCACATTGTTGCCATCACCCACGAAAGCGAACTTCAGTCCGCGCAGCGCGCCAAAGTGCTCCTGCAGCGTCTGCATATCCGCCAGCGCCTGGCAGGGGTGCCAGGTATCGGAAAGCGCATTGACGACAGGAACTTTTGCCCAGCGGGCGAGGTCGTCCACGGTCTTCTGCAGGTAGGTGCGCGCCACAATGCCGCTCACCCAGCGATCCAGATTCCGCGCGACATCCTTCAGCGGTTCGCGGGAGCCAATGGGACCGTCGTTCAGAATCGAGAACCCACCCAGCTGCTGAATGGCCAGCTCAAAGGTCATGCGGGTCCGCAGCGAGGGTTTTTCAAACAGAAGCGCAATGGACTTGCCGAAAAGCTTCGAGCTGTAGTTCTGCGGGAAGCGCTTCACGTCCGCCGCCAGGTGAAGAAGGCTGCGAAGTTCGTCAGCGGTGAGGTCGAGATCCTGCGTGAAATCGGGATGACCGATCCGCTGGATGTTGGGCGATGCCTGCGGGGGCAGTTCTGCTGTCATGAATTTTTATTCAACCAAATGAATATTTAACCATTCCGGCGCCGACGGGTCAAGGGATGCCGGTGAGAGGAAGCGGCCCGGCGGAAGGCATAATGGGGATTCCACTATGCTTTTCATCGGCATTGATCTCGGCTGGGTGAACGGAGCGACGGGGCTGGCGACTCTCGAATTCCGCAGCGGCGCACTGCGATTGAAAGCCCTGTCGCTCGCGGCTGATCACCCCGCCGTGCTCGACTGGGTGCGGAAACAGACCGGCGACGGCCCCGCCATGCTGGCCATCGACGCGCCCACCATTATCCGGAATCCGACCGGACAGCGCCCGGCGGAGCGCCAGCTGAATGCGGAGATGCGGAAGTACGGGCTCAACTGCCATCCGGCGAATCTGGGCCGCCCGTTTGCAGCCAACACCACCGGTTTTGCCGATTCACTGTTGCGGGAGGGCTTCCGGCATGCGGCCGAACTGGAACCGCAGGCGCCGGGCCGCTACCAGATCGAGGTGTTTCCGCATGCCTCCATCGTTCGGTTTTTCGGTCTCGATTACCGGCTGAAGTACAAAAAGGGTTCCGTGGAAGAGCGAGTCGTCCAGCTCAAAAGGCTGCGGCGATTCCTTTATAGCCTGAAGGACGCGGAACTGCCCTGCGCACTCCGCAAACTGCCGGAGGTTCCGGCGGGCGGCATCGCCCGTAAACATGTGGAAGACCAGCTGGACTCCATAATCTGCGCCTACACCGGGGCGTATTACTGGTTCCGGGGGCGGGAGAGTAATACAGTCTTCGGCGATGCGGAGAGCGGTTTCCTGGTGGTACCGTCCGAGCGCCCCCGCTAGATGGCGGAAGGCTGTTTGCGGGGCCGTCCCACCCCTGCCGCAGCTACCACGGGCGTCGGCGCTTCGTCGTCCGCGCTCTCCGCCTCCGGCTTCGGCGGCTTGGCATTGAGCTTCGCGGCGATCAGCGTCCGCCAGACCTTGTCGTACTTCGCGGTGCCCGGTTTGGCGCCGGCGGCAATCACGTCGTCCTCAGTCACATCCTGCGAAAGAGGCAGATAGCGCTCGTAGTACGCCTGGATGCGATCCTGCACCGCGCCGGCCGAGGAGCGGTAAAGCACCAGCAGAACCTCATCGGAAGTCGCCGAATAGAGCGCCTCCCAGATCTGCGACGGGCGGGGAGCGCGCGGAGCGCCCAGCACGCCTTCCAGCGTTTTGACCCGTGTGTCCAGATTCTTCCAGAGCGTGGTTTCTTCCGGCGTCAGTTCCACGGTACGAATCGCGGCCGCGCGATCCTTCACGTTCAGTTTTTCCGTGAGGACCGAAAGAAACGCCAGCCAGCCACCGGGGTAGCCGGAGGGCAACACCGAATGCGCAACCTCTTCGAATTTTGTCAGGCCAGCGGTATTCAGCCGGGCTCCGGTGAGCGCGGGCGAAAGGGTCCGAAGCAGTCCATGGGCGTCCAGCCCGGCGATCATCCCGGGCGCACCCCCTTCCTTCACGGCGGAACGAAGTTCCCGGACCAGCGCGGCGGCGGGAACTGCCGCATGGTATTCCTCCAGCAGCGCGTTTTCGAGCTGGCTTTCCGTGCGCGGCAGCAGAGTGAAACCGAGCGAGTGCTGGAACCGGAAGAGGCGATACAGGCGGGCCGGGTCGTCAAAAAACGCGTAGGGATTCGCCAGCCGCAGTTCGCGGCTGAGAAGATCCGCCTGTCCGTTGACGGGGTCCACCAGAAGACCGCGCGAGCCGCGTCCCAGCGAAAGGGCGATGGCGTTGATGGTGAAGTCGCGGCGAGCCAGATCGGCGTGGATGGTCGCCGGCGCAATCTGCGGTTTGCCGCCGGGTTTGGTGTAGTGTTCCGTCCGGGCGTTGGATACCGAGGCCGTCACATCACCGGGCAGCGCGAGTTCGATCCAGCGTTTCAGCGGATCTTCGGAAACCACCCCGCCTTCCAGGCTTTTCGCAAGAGCATGGCCGACCTTCAGCGCATCGTGCTCCACGGTAAAGTCGAGATCCCGAATCGGCGCACCACGGAGCATGTCTCGCATAGCGCCGCCCGTCAGCCAGACGTTCATCCCGGCGGACGTGGCAAGCTGCCGGATCCCTTCAACGGCGCGGGTCTGGCCCGCGTCCAGGTGATTGTCGAGCATGAACAGGTAGTCGCTCATAGGCTGGGTCGTGTTTCCGGTTCGGTCAGGCTCGTGGATGGTGCTGGTCCAGAGTATCGCGGAGGCGCGAGCGGACGACGTGCGTGTAGATTTCGGTGGTGGATAAATCGGCGTGCCCCAGCATGGTCTGTACGCTGCGCAGATCCGCGCCCCCTTCCAGCAAATGGGTCGCAAAGGTGTGACGCAGCACATGCGGTGACAGGTTGTGGAATATGCCCACCTTCTTCCCGTTGAGTTTAATGGAGGCCCAGAAGGCCTGCCTGGTCATTCCGCCGCCGCGGGCCGTGACGAAAAGATGCGGGGAAGTCTGGCCCTTCAGAAGCGCGGGGCGCCCCTCCCGGACATACGTTTCAATGGCGGACAGCGCTTCGGCGTGAACGGGAATGATGCGCTGCTTGTTGCCCTTGCCGGTGACGCGGATCAGACCCAGTCCGGTATCGAGGCCGGAGAGGCGCACTTCGATCAGTTCGCTGACGCGGATGCCGGTGGCGTACAGAAGCTCAAACATGGCGCGATCCCGCTGACCGCTGGGTTTTGAAACATCCGGCGCTTCGATCAGCTTTTCAATCTGCTCGCGATTCAGGAACTTCGGAATCGTGGTCCACTGTTTGGGGCTGGATAGATGCTCAGTGGGGTCGGCCGAAATCAGACCTTCGGTGAGCAGGAAGTGGAACAGGCTCCGGACCGCGCTCAGATGGCGGGCAATGGAGCGACTGCTTAACTCCTTTTGATAGAGGGAGTTCAGATAGCGAATTAAAAGTTCCGCATCAGGAAAGTTGCCGGACGTCAGCGGTTCGATGAAGTTGCGGAAACCGGCCAGATCGGTCGAGTAAGCCTCCAGAGAGTTCCGCGAAAGGCCCTTTTCCATGCGGCACCAGACGAGGAACGAGCGAATGCCCCGGGAGAGCTGTGACTCGGCGGCGGTGGCCTGGTTGGTCATAGTCCGGCTTCTGTGAGGGTTCCGTTACAGGAGGCGACCCTTTCGAGCAATGATACAATATTCTCGAAAATGTTTAAATCAATTCCGCTGCCCAGGGTGTTGGCGGACGGACTTGAGCTTCGCCCGGAAGGATGACGATTGGCAAGTTCAACGGCCAAGAAGGTAGTAGTCCGGCGCTTTGATCGCGAAAGCCTGAGCGGCTTTGTCAATCCCTGGAGCTATCTGCAGCCCACCGTCCTCGAACTGCTGAAGCCGGACGGCTCTCTCCTTGAAATCCCTTACTCCGAAGTGAAAAGCGTCTGCTTTGTGCGGGATTTTGAGAGCGAGACAGATGCCGGCCGGATCTTTATGACCAGGCCAAAGCTGGAAGGGCTCTGGGTACGAATGGTCTTTCGCGACGGCGAGATCATGGACGGAGTCCTGCCGAACAACCTGCTCAGCTGGGATGCGAGCGGCTTTGGCGTCACGCCTCCGGAACCCGATGGAAACAACCAGAAAGTCTTCGTTCCGCGGCAGGCGCTGCGGAGCATACAGGTCCTGGGCGTGGTGGGCAGTCCGCTGCGCGGCGTGAAAAAGAAAAAGGCTGCCCCCGTGGAGGAGCAGCCCCGGCTCTTCTGAGTCCGCCGTTCTAAATGCTCAGTTCGCCCTTGTACATCATGTCCTTCGGCTCAAACTTGGCTTTGATGGACAGAGCTCCAAGCTTAAAAGTGAAGAGAACGTCCTTGTCATTGGCTGCCAGTTTCAGCGCTTCCTTCGGGAAACCGAAGATCAGAGTCTGATTCTGGTTGGCCTGGCGCACGAGATCAGCCGTCTGCGGATCGTGATTCTTCGCCGTGAGCGTCGCGGCATGAAGCAGCCGCTCAACCGCGGCCTTCTGGCGCGCGGCCGGATCTTCCGGAGCAGCATCTGCGGGCGGAGCGCCACCGTCCCGGCCTGCACCGTCACGACCACCACCATCACGACCGCGACCGCGACCACCACCGCGCCCGTTCAGCATCATCGCCAGCATCTGCGGGGGAAGCCCGGTAACACTGATGGCGTAGTGCGCGTCCAGTTCCGGTGGAACCTGTAATTTGGTGGCGTCCAGCATCGCCTTCGAGTTTTCCCAGCGCACCACAACTTCCGGCCCCAGCTGGGCTCCGCCACCCCCGCCACCACCCATCTCGCCACCGCCACCACCGCCACGGCCGCCACCACCGCCACGGCCACCCACGCTGATGCCGTTGCTGTCAGCGCCGGACATACCGCCAAAACTGCCTTTGGAACCACCACGATCCATGGAGTCCCCGCCGCCGCGGCCACCACCGCCTCCGCCGCCCATGGTCATCTCAGCGCGGAGTTTCTTCGCCCAGGGTGACTTGGTCTTGAGCTGCTCAATCTCGTCACCAGTCCAGTCCGATGCGGGCTTCTTATTCCAGAAGTCCGACGCGGCAAAGGCGGTGGAACCGGACAGGATGAACAGTCCGGCGGAAGTTGCCAGTTGCAGAATTTCCCGGCGACTGTGCCGGAGATGGGGAGACATGGCTGCCATAACCCTCTATTTAACCTGATCCGCTCCGGGGTGAATTCGCATTTTCACAATCAATTACAAACGGGGATTACACCGACAACTGGCCGCGGTACAGCATTTCCTTCGGCTCGAACTTCGCCCGTACCGACATGAGGGCGGTTCGCAGCGTAAACACAACTTCCCGGTCATTCGCCGCAAGGGGAAGCAGGTCTTTTGAGAATCCGAAGAGGTAGGTGCCCGCCGTTCGCGGCACAACACGGACCAACCCCGGCTGCTCCGGTTCCCTGCCCCGGGCTTCGAGCGTGGCCGATGCCTGCAATTGTTCGATCATACGGCGCTGGCGGGCGGCCGGAGTGTTCTCCTGCGGGTCCGCGCTCAACTCCGGGCCGCTGCCATTGCGGCGTCGCTTATCCATCACACCCAGCGGCAAGCCGCTGACGCTCAAAACGTACCGTCCCTGAAAATCAGAAGGAAGTGGAATCCCCAGTGCGTCCAGAATGGGCTGAGCGCTCTCCCACCGCACGGTCACGGGCTCCCGGCTGCGAGGCGCGCGCGGTTTATCGTTCTTGTCACGGCCGATTTCAAACTGATTCTGGGAATCCGCACCCGGCGCCGTGAGGATGCCGCCGCGACCAATTCCCGGCCCGGCATTCCCGTTCGTGGTGTAATCCGAGTCCAGTTCAAACTCGGCATTTACTTCCTTCGCCCAGGGCGAATGCGCGGTGAGCTGAGCAATCTCCTGACTGCTCCACGCATTCACGGGCTTCCTGTTCCAGAAGTCCGATGCGCCCCACAACGGCGGGCCCGCTGAAACCGCCAGCGTGGATGCGCCTGCGTACCGGACAAAGCCGCGGCGGGAGATGGGTGAATAAAGAGACATCAAAATTGACAGACGTTTGCCAGGGCCTGCCGGGTACTTTCCGCTACAGGATTTCACAACCGGGCTACAACTCAAACCCTGTGCAATTGATACAATACAGCTTCTCACCGCAGGGATTTGACCTGCAACCGGGGGGGAGATCAAGCGATGGAACATTCCACAACACCGAAAATACTCATCGTAGACGACGAGCAGGATGTTCTGCGTGTGGCGCAAACGGTACTCACGCGAGACGGCTTCGAAGTTATCCTCGCCAAGGGGACAGACAGCGCCATCTCCGCATTTCGGCGTTTGAATCCAAAGCCTGTCATGCTTTTGACCGACGTCGTGATGCCCGGCATGAGCGGGCCCATGCTGGCGGATCAGTTGCTGGCGGAGACGCCGGAACTGCGGGTGTTATTTATGTCCGGTTATGACGAGACACAGGTGGTGCGGAAGTATGTCGTGGAACGGGGCTTCAAACTCATCGCCAAGCCCTTCACGCCACAGCGGCTGAGCGAGGCGGTGAAAGAAGCGCTCGGGACTCCGTCCGGAATCCTCTCGGCCACCAATGGAAGTCCGCTCTAAGGACAAGGAATCTGCCCGGACCTGGTTCGTCTCAGGCCATGTGCAGGGCGTCGGATTCCGCTGGTTTGTACAAAAGCATGCGTCCGAACTGGGCCTGCGCGGCTGGGTCCGGAATGAAGACGACGGCCGGGTGCAGGTTTATGCGACCGGCTCACCGAACGATCTGAACAGGCTGGCCGCCCTGCTGTACGTGGGTCCGAGGTTTTCCAACGTGCGCGGCGTGGAAGAGCGCGAGGCGGCCATCCACGTCTGCCGTTCGTTTGAAACGCGTTAGCACATCCCTTTACTTTTCTTTGGCTTCTTTGGCGTGAAGCTCGTCCAGCTTCTTCTTCAGATACTCCTGGTATTCCTGCTTCAGCTTCGCATCCCGGGGAGTCCCATAGACATCGCTCGACTTGTACTTGCTGGTCTCATGAATGAACTTGTTCTGCGTCCACTCATCGTGGATATGCAGCGTGTCTGCATTCGTGAGGATCTTGTCCACCAGGTGCGGGGGCACGAAGTAGACGCCCTCGCGGTCGCCGAAAACCACGTCGCCGGGCAGCACGGTCGCGTTGCCGATGCGGATGGGAACGTTGATGCCCGTAATCATGACCTCGGGTGAAATCGGGGTAGGGTGGACGCCGCGGAAGTAGGCGCCAATCTGGAGCGGAAAGATGCCTTCGAGGTCGCGAATCGCGCCATCCACCACCAGGCCTTTGTGGGTGACGGCGTAGATATAAGTCGCCAGGTTGTCGCCCACCAGGGTGCCGCCTTCGATCTTGCCGAAGATATCGGCCACCAGGACATCACCCTCCCGCAGCATATCGATCACGCGCTGATTCCCGTTGTCGCGCAGCCCCTTCGCCTTCGCGTCTTCTTCGTTGGGACCTTTCACGTCCGGGCGCGCGGGCATGAACTGCACGGTCACGGCGCGGCCGATGAGCTTTTTCTCCGGATGGAGAATCCGGAAATCGCCTTCGTACTGATTCCGGTAACCTTCGCCGGGCAGCACGGACCAGACTTCCTCCGCGGACAGCCCGTCCATCTTTTTGATTGCCTTGTCTGAGACTTTGGGGCGACCGTCCGGGAAGCGTTCTCCCTTCCAGTTTTCGGTGTAGCGAATCAATTGCTCGCGCGTCAGGATGGGGACCTGCGCGGTGGCGGAAAGGCATGCGGCCAGAAGAACCAGGCCGGCGAATTTTCTGCTCATGCGCAATACTCTATCGCAGGGACAGAGTATTGCGCACGATGATTTACAGGGGGATGATTTAGCGCGGTGTTACTTTTCGGTGAGGGCCGCAACGCCGGGCAGTTCGATTCCCGAGAGGAATTCGAGTGAAGCGCCGCCGCCCGTGGACACGTGCGAAATCTTGCTGGTGACCCCGGCGCTCTTGATGGCCTTTTCGGAATCGCCGCCGCCCACTACGGAGATGGCTCCGGAGTTCGCAACCGCAATCGCCAGCGCCACGGTGCCCTTGTCAAACGGGGGCATTTCGAACACGCCCATCGGGCCGTTCCAGATGATGGTTTTCGCGGTGCCGATGATGGCTTCGTATTCCGCAATGGTCTTGGCGCCGATGTCGAGCGCCATCTTGCCTTCGGGAATCTCGGTCACAGTTTCATTTTCGGCGCCGGCCTTGAATTCCGAAGCGACCACGTGATCCACCGGGAACACCAGCTTCGACGGATACTCGGCCATCAGACGCGCCGCGAGTTCGAGCTTGTCGTCCTCCACGAGTGACTTGCCGGTTGCATGGCCCTGGCACTTCAGGAACGTATAGGCCATGGCGCCGCCGATCAGAACCTTGTCGACAACCTTCGCCATGTTCTCGATCACCTCGATCTTGTCCGACACCTTCGCGCCGCCCAGAATCGCGACGCAGGGCCGTTCCGGGTTCGTGGTGGCCATGCCGAGGTACTTCAGCTCCTGGTCCATCAGCAGCCCGGCGGCGGCCTGTGAACAGTACCGGATCATGCCGACCGTGGAGGCGTGGGCACGGTGCGCGGAACCGAACGCGTCGTTCACATAAACGTCACAGAGTTTCGCGAGCTTTTCGCTGAATGCCGGATCGTTCGCCTCTTCTTCGGCGTGGAAGCGAAGATTTTCGAGCAGCAGCACTTCGCCGGGCGCGGGCAGCAGGGCTTCCACTTCGGGGCCAATGCAATCCGGCGCCAGAGTGACCGGCTTACCCAGCAGTTCCGCCAGCTTTGCAGCCACCGGCTTCATGCTCATTTCAGCGTTCGGCTTGCCCTTGGGGCGGCCGAGGTGCGAGGCGAGGATCACGCCCGCGCCGTGTTCCAGAGCATACTGAATGGTCGGCAGCGAGGCGCGGATCCGCTTATCGCTGGTGATCTCCTGGCCCGCGTTGGCGAGAGGCACATTGAAGTCCACGCGGATGAAGACACGTTTGCCGTTGAGGTCCAGGTCTTTGATGGATAGTTTAGCCATGATTTTAGTGGGTGTGGAGGTAAATTCGAGCTTACCAAAGCGGCCCGATATGATGGAGGGTCGCATGCCTCAGAACAAGAAGCCCGAAGACCTCCGCAGCTACCGCTGGTTCGGCCCCGACAACATGCGGGGCTTCAGCCACCGCTCCCGCATGAAACAGTTGGGGTACAACCGGGAGGACTTCACGGGCCGCCCCGTCATTGCCATTCTCAACACGTGGAGTGAAATCAACCCCTGCCACGCGCACCTGCGCGAACGCGCCGAGGCCGTCAAAAAAGGCGTCTGGAAAGCGGGCGGCTTCCCGGTGGAGATTCCCGCCTTCTCCATCACCGAGACCTACGCCAAACCCAGCCCGATGCTCTTCCGCAATCTGCTCTCCATGGATGTGGAAGAGAGTCTGCGCAGTCTGCCGGTGGATGGCACTGTCCTGATGGGCGGCTGCGACAAAACCACGCCGGGGCTGCTGATGGGCGCCATGAGCATGGATCTTCCGGCCATCTTTCTGCCGGCGGGCCCCATGCTGCGCGGCAACTGGAACGGCCAGCCCCTCGGCAGCGGCACCGACCTGTGGAAGTTCTGGACGGAACGCTGCGCCGGCACCATCACGGCGGATGACTGGCTCAACATCGAAAATGGCATCGCGCGATCCCCGGGCTTCTGCATGACCATGGGCACCGCCGCCACTATGACAGCGCTGGCCGAAGCGCTGGGCTTCACGCTGCCGGGCGCGTCTTCCATCCCCGCACCGGATTCCAATCACGTCCGCATGGCGATGGGCTGCGGCGAGCGCGCCGTCGAGATGGTCTGGCAGGACTGGAAGCCGTCCGACTTCCTGACGATGGAATCCTTCGAAAATGCCATCGCCGTGGATATGGCGATCGGCGGCTCCACCAATGCCTTTATTCATCTGGTGGCGATGGCGGGACGGCTCGGGCTGAAGCTGGAACTGAATCGGTTTGATGAGATCGCCCGCCGCGTGCCGGTGTTGGCCGATATCCGTCCCTCCGGTCGCTTCCTGATGGAGGATTTTTTCTACGCGGGCGGTCTGCGCGCTCTGATGGGCGAGATGAAAGACCTGTTGCATCTGGATGTTCTCACCGTGAACGGCAGGAGCATCGGCCAAAACCTGGAAGGCGCGAAGGTCATCAATCCGGAAGTCATCCGGCCTCGGGAAAAAGCCCTGGTGGAGAGCGGCGGAACCGCGGTGCTTTACGGCAACCTGTGTCCCGATGGCGCGGTGATCAAGACTTCCGCCGCGACCCCGGCACTGCTGCGGCACACCGGTCCCGCCGTGGTTTTCAAGGACTATAACGACATGGACGCGCGGATCAACCGCGACGATCTGAACGTGACCGCCGACTCCATCCTGGTGCTGCAAAACGCCGGACCACTGGGCGGACCCGGCATGCCCGAATGGGGCATGCTGCCGATCCCGAAGAAACTTCTGCCCTCCGGCGTGCGTGACATGGTGCGAATCTCGGACGCCCGCATGAGCGGCACCGCTTACGGAACCTGCGTGCTGCACGTTTCGCCGGAAAGCTTCGTGGGCGGACCTCTCGCACTGGTGCGGGACGGCGACCTGATCTCACTCGACGTGGAAAACCGTCAGCTCAACCTGCTCATCAGCGAGGAAGAGTTCGCGCGCCGCAAAGCCGCATGGGTCAAACCGGAGCCGAAATTCAAACGCGGCTATCAGATGCTCTACGCGGAACGCGTCACGCAGGCGCACCTCGGCTGCGATTTCGATTTCCTGCATGACAAGATGGAAACAGCAGAGCCGGAGATCCACTAACTCATGTTTTCCATCCGCATCAGGGCGCTTGTATTCACCGCGTTTTTCGCCGTTCTGTCCGCTTCCGGTCAGACAGTCAAATCGTTCAGTTTCCTGCACTCGAATGATCTGCATGCACACCTGATGCCGGATGACGATGGCCTGGGCGGCTTCGCGTATCTGAAGACCGTTCTGAACGAGCAGCGCCGGGGCTGCACCACCTGTCTCTATCTGAATGCGGGCGACTTCGTGCAGGGCACGCCGGTCTCCACCCTTTTCAAAGGTGACCCTGTTTACCAGATCGCGAATCACATGGGGATCGACGTTTCCACCATCGGAAACCATGAATTTGATTACGGCTGGAAAGCCGTACAAGGCTTCGACAAAACCGCGAAGTTCCCCATGGTTTCGGCCAACATTGTCAATGACCGCGGCGAACTGCTGGCCCCCCAGGCCTATGTGATCAGGACCGTGGCGGGCGTGCGGATCGCAGTCATCGGCGCGATCATGGGCGACCTGGTGGGTAACCTCGCCACCGAGGAAGCCGTGGGACCCTGGCATGTCATTCCTGTGGTGGACGCGGTGAAAAAGGTGGTTGCCGAAGTGAAGGGCAAGGCCGACATGATTGTGGTGTTGGGCCACATTCAGATTGCCGAAGCGGATGCAATTCTGCATCAGGTCCCCGAGGTGAATATCGTGGTTGCCGGCCATGACCATAAAGGCTTTCCGGAACCGCACGTTTTTGAGCACCGCTGGGCTGTGGAAGGCAAGAGTTATGGCGTGGAACTGAACCGCCTCGATTTCGATTTTGATACCGTCCGGCATGAGGTTGTCTCCGCCACCTGGAAGCACTTCCCGGTCGACTCCCGCAAGATCACGCCGGACCCGGAAATTCAGGCCGAAGTGAATTCCTGGGAGGCGAAGGTTTCGAAAATCGTCGATATGCCGATTGGTGAAGCGAAGCGCCGTCTGCAGGGCCCCGACCTGCGCCTGCTGATCGAGCGGGCGATGGCCGAGGCAACCGGCGCGGACATCGGATACATCAACACCGGCAATGTTCGCGGCTTCCTCCCGCAGGGACAGTTGCTCGCGCGTCACGTCTGGAACGTGCTTCCTTTTGACAACTACATCATGGTGGGCACGTTCAAGGGCAGCGAACTGCCGGCAAAGATCACGAATGAATTTAAGGTGGAACCCGACAAGCTCTACAAAGTCGCCACCACAGACTTCACCGTGGCCAATCAGGCGGCGCCCAGCCAATTGGGAACGACGGGCATGAAATTTCCCGTCAAAGGCCCGCTGCAGCGGGACGCCATGATCGAGTGGGTCCGAAACAGGAAGGTCATCGAGTAGGCTCTCCTGTGATGGAATAGTCGGCATGCCGCTTTCACGCCGCCTCTTCGTCGCGGGTCTGGCCGCCGCACCCTTCCTCACTTCGTATCACCTGCTCGCCGCGCCGGAAAAGCGCCGTTATAAGATTCGCGACGTGCAATGCATGACGCTGACCGGCCCGCGGACCTATGTGCTGGTGAAGATCACGGCGGACGACGGCACTGGCGGAATCGCCGAAGCATACGGAACTCCCGTCATCGGCACGGTCGCACAGATTCTGGAACTGAAGCCGTATCTGGTGGGCAAAGATCCCCTTGAAATCGATCTGCTCTATACCAACCTGGGAGAGGGCGGCAAAAGCCTCAGCGGCACCCGGACCGATGGCTCCGCCCACAACCTGATGCGGGCGGCCAGTGGCATCGAAATGGCGTTGTGGGATCTCGCGGGAAAGCTGCTCGGCCAACCCGTCACCACGCTGCTCGGCGGGCATTTCCGCGATCAGGTCCGCGTCTATGACCATGAAGCGCCGAAGGACATGCTGGATAAAGCGTCCTGCCGCGAATGGGCAGCCCGGGTGAAGGAAGCGAAGAGCGGCTTTACCGCGCACAAGTTTGGCTTCCCGCGCACGGGCGCGGCGCGGGTGCTCTCCACCCAGGAAATCATCCGGATCGGCAGGGGCTTTGAGAACTGCCGCGAGGCTCTCGGGTGGGATCACGACATCATGGTTCACTGCCACTGGGAGTACGATCTGCGAACGTCCATCCAGCTTGCCGGCGCGGTGGAGGCCATCCGCCCGCTTTGGCTGGAAGACCCGATGCCGGTGGATTATTCCGAGGGCTGGAAGCGCCTCGCCGCCAGTTCAAAGGTGCCCATCTGCACCGGGGAAAACCTGGAACGGAGACAGGGCTTCAAAGACTTCATCGTCAACCAGGGGGCGGACATACTCAACCCGGACCTGCGCAACAGCGGGGGCTTTCTGGAAACGAAGCGCATTGCGGACATGGCCGATGTATACGGCCTGCCCATGGCCAATCACAACACCGGAAGCCAGTTGCACACTTGGGCCACCTGCCAGTGGGCCGGCGCGATCCGCGACTATATGACGTGCGAAACCGTGACCGGCGTGGGCGGCTGGATGGATCAACTCCTGCTCACGGATAAGCCGTTTATCAAAGACGGCTTCGTCCCGGTCAACACGACGCGGCCCGGACTGGGCGTGGAGCTCAATCCGGACACCGTGAAGGCGCATTTAGCGCCCGGTGAACACTACTGGAGCTGAGCCGGAGTCAGCACGGCGGGCGGCGTCGTCATGCTGTGCGGCGCAGTGGACCGGGTCATCTGCTCGATCATGTACTTCCCATCCACCGGTTTCTCCTTCGTCCAGTCATGATAAATGTGACAGGTGGAGCAGTTCGAACCCGCCGATGAACTGCCGGAGGAGTGGCAATCGCGGCAGACCGCGATGCCGGGAACCAGAATATCGGACGACACCGTGCTCTTCGGCGCCTTCACATGACACGAGATGCACGTGAGTTCCTTGTGCGCGGAGTGATCGAAGGAAGCCTTCGTATACCAGCGCGAGGGAACCTGAGGCGGCACAATCACGGCAGAGGCGAAATCCGCTCCGGCAACCACAGCGTGGCAGCGCGCGCAGGTCTCATCCTGCAACTTCTTCTCCGCGGCTGCGACCTTGAAAGCAACCCAGGCGCCGGAGGCCGCGGGCGTGCCGTCTTTGCCCAGATCGCCCGGATGCGCGGCGATGTACTTGCGGAACTGCTCCTCCACCATGGGATGCAGTTCGTCCGGCTGCTTTTTGTGCGGCAGCGGATCGGCAATCTTGTCATCAATGGTGAGCGCGTGACAAGGCATGCAGGTGCCTTCGTAAGTGGGCAGCGTCATAAAAGCGCGCGGAGATACGTGGCTGTGCGGAGCGCCCTTTGCGCCCTCAGCCGGCGTATGGCAGTCAGCGCACTTTTGCCCCACTTCGCCGATGTGCTTCTGGTGATTAAACTTCAGGCCGCTCGCATCCTTACCCGAGACCACGGAACCAAATTCCGGATGAGAGTCAAAACTCTTCACACTGGCCGCGATCGTCAGTTTGCCGGTCTGGGTCTGCAGATTGCCATGGCATTGGACGCAGCCGCTGTCGGCGGTTCCGGCCAGACGCATGGTGCCGCGATGCTCCACGTGACAGCTGATGCAGGCGGGATTAAAGGTCTGGGATGCCTGGTGAATCGGGCCATCGTGACAGGCGGCGCACTGCGGATCAGCGACGCGTTTGCCGATCGAGACGTTCTCGCCATGGCAAACGGCGCATTTCTTGCCGAGAAAGGCATGTTGCGCGGTCAGCGGACCCGCCGTGTAGGGCGTCTGATCGTGAGCCACCGCATGGAAACCGAGCCAGGCAAGGCTGGCGGCAATGAATACGAACGTGAGAATTCTGCGCCATTGCGGAATCGGGTAGACCCTTTTGAGATAGGTCCTGTTCACCCGCTGACCAAGTTTTTTGGTATTTCGAATTCGTGCCATGGGTCAATATCCGCTTAGTAGTGAATCGCCACCAGGGCGTGTATCCCGCCTAAAACCAGCAGGGTGATGGAAAGGGGAACATGCACCAGCAGCCAGCCGTGCAGCAGTAAATATTTCCGACGCTGTTCAATCAGCTGGCGCTCTTCCTCGCAAATGCTTTCGAGGTCGCCCAGCGCCTCATGAATCGATACGGGAGACTGCCGGCGCAGAGCCTCGAAGAACGCTTTTGATCGGACCACATCCGCCAGCGGGGAGCCGCTCTTTTCCGGATTCAGCAGGAACGGGAAAATCTCGTGTTTATAAACCTGCTGCAGGTTCGCTCGCTGATCGTCTGTTAATTCCGGCCCCGCATCTTCATCGGCGGCGGGCCCGCCTGCGCCGAACGCGGCGCCGGCGGCAACCACGGCGCTTTCGGCTTCGGGCACGGCGCAGAGCGCTTCCACAATGCCGCCGGCCTCACTCAGAAGCTGTTCCCGAACCTCCGGAATCTGCTCGTAAATGGTTTCGAGTTGCACGGAGGCGGTCAGGCGTTTGGGAAGAAAGTGCTGCAGCAATGCGCCGGTAATGCCGCTGAGGACCGTAATCACCAGCAGCGTCATCAGCAGGATGGTGAGCGGGCCGCGCGCCGTGAAGGCGGAGTGCAGCAGCAAAATCGGCAGGCTCAGCGCGCCCAGCCAAAGGTGACCGCGCATCCAGACCTGTGCCCGGCCAACGCGCCACAGCGGCACGCGTTTGCGCGCGCCCATCAGACCGGCGAAAAGCATCATTGCGTAGCCAATAATGCCGTAGATCAGGCCTGGCCAGGTGTTGCCGCTCGGGCCGCCCGGGTAGAGAACCGCGTACGGGAAATAGAGCAGAATCGCCACGCCCAGAATGATGGCGCTCACCACTGCCCAGGACTGGTGGGTTTTATCAATTCGCATGCGATGCGCCTAGCGCTTCCCCCCATGAGCTCCGGAATCCAACGCCGGCGCCTTCAACGTTCCCGCCCCGATGATTTCCTTAAAGAAGTCATTCGGATCCACGCGCTTGGCCGCATCATGCGGACAGGCGTACACACAACTGGGCTCCGGCAAATCCTGACAAAGATCGCAGGCCGTCGCTTTCTTCTTCGTAACCGCGGCTTTCTGCGTGGTGGTACCCGGCAGTTCGTGCATGGTGATGTTGCCGAACGGGCAATTCCGGGCGCATAAGCCACAGCCCACGCACCAGTCTTCAATCACCGTTTCCAGCGAATTCCGTCGGCGGATGGACCCCACCGGACAGCCGATCATACAAAGCGGGTCGCGACAGTGCCGGCAGGACGTCGGAACCAGGTATTTATCGAACCGGAGGCCTTCCCGCACCAGACGCGTAACGCCGTCATGCGCGTCGGAACAGGCGCGCACGCACTGATCGCAGCGCGTACATTTTTCCAGATCGATCACCAGCAGGCTGTTGGCTTCCATCAGCCCCTGGTTCAGGAACTTTTCAAGCGACATGGCCGAGACCGCCGCCGAGTGCCGCCGGTTGTGCGCCTCGCGTTCGGTGGCGACGGCGCGAAGGCTCGCCGCGATTTCCGGGAAGCGCTCCAGCATTTTGTTGAAGGCATCCACACCAATGCGGACCACTTCCACGTTATCCAGCGCCGTCACGGTAAAGGCGTACGTGCCGCGATTAATCAGGCCGATTTCCCCGAAATAACCACCTTTACCCTGATAGGCGAGAACCAGTTCCCCGCCCGCGTGATCCTCCACCATCTTCACGAAGCCGATGCGGACCAGGAAGAAGTTCCGGGCCTGCTCGCCCTGGCGCGTCAGAACCTCGCCCCGCGAGTAACGCACCAGTTCCACCTGATGGGCCAGATCCTCAATGAAATCAGGGCTCAGAGACGCGAACAGCGGCACTGTGCGAAGGTGATCTTCGAGCGCGCGCTTGCGGTAGTTCTTTTCAATTTCCGCGCGCAGCGTTTTATTTCGCTGAATCACGTCCAGCACGTTGCGCAGCATCTCCAGCATCACGCAGTCCGTCTTCGCCCGCACCGTGGCGGAACGGGGATACAGACTCATGCAGGTCATTTCGCCGAAGATGTCGCCCGCGCCCAGTTGAGCAACGGGATTGTCCAGCGGAAGGTCCACGGTGGCGTCAATCGGAATCGAACCGGTCCGACTGCCAGACGTCGGCTTCTTCTTCGGCGAGAAGATGTTCGAGAACATCTCAATCAGACTCGGCGCTTCCTGCGCCACAGCCTGCTTCGAAGACATGGACGCCAGGAAGATATCGACCTGACCTTCCAGGATGTAGAAAGCGGTGGAACCGTAATCGCCCTCGCGGCAGATCACCTCGCCCTTCTTGAAGTGCCGCTTGATGACGGCGTTCTTGTTGAGCTCAAGAAAGGTGCCCGAAACCTTCTGGAAGAACGGCAATTGCTTCAGTTCTTCCACGCCCACCGGTTCGCCGCCCGGCAGAACGGTACGAATAATGCTTTTGTTAGTGAGCGCGCCCGTGGGGCAGGACACCATGCACTCGCCGCAGGAAACGCAGGACGAGTTGCCCATGGGGCGGTTCAGATCGAACGAAATACCCGCGTTGTAACCCTTGCCGCGGCGACCCAGCACATGGTTCTGCCGAATTTCATCGCAACCGCGGATGCAGCGATCACAGAGAATGCAGGCTTCGTGATCCACCGAGATGACCAGCGAGGAATCATCCTGACCGCGCGGCGAAACCCGCTTGCTGAAACGCGGGGTGACAATCCCTTCCGCCGCCGCCTGGGTTTCCAGTTCGCAGTCGCCGCTCACCCGCTGGCGGGCACACGGACTGGGATGGTCTGACATCAGCAGTTCCAGAACCATCTTGCGGTGCTTCTTCACCTTGTCGCTGGCGGTAAAGACCTTCATCCCGTTCTCGGCGGGACGTACACAGGAAGCCTGCAGAACTTTGTCCCCGCAATCCACCGTGCAAACACGGCAGACGCCGATGGGGCGTTCGTTCTGGGCATGGCAGAGCACCGGAATCGAGATTCCGCTCATGCGGGCGGCATCGAAAACGGAAGTGCCCTCTTCCACCACTACCGGCTTATCGTCGATTGTGAGTTCGATCGTCTTCATGAAATACCCTTACGCCTTCATGGGGCATACGCCCGCGGGACAGTTCTTGTGCAGTACGTGGGCTTCAATTTCTTCGCGGAAATGTTTAAAAGCAGTCGTGATCGGATACGGCACAAACTGGCCCAGACCGCAGATGGACGTCTGCTCCATGGTCTCTGCCAGATCCGCCACCAGTTGCATGTCGGCCTGCGAACCCTTGCCGCGTGTCCAGCCCACCAGCAGATCCACCAGTTTCTGGCTCCCCACACGGCACGGAACACATTTGCCGCAGGACTCATTGCGGAAAAAGATGATGGCGTTCAGCGTCATGTCCAGAATGCAGCGGGTCTCATCCACCACCACAATCGCGCCGGAACCGAGCATGGTGCCCGCCGCGCGCATGGATTTGAAATCGAGATGCGTGTCTTTATACTTTTCGAATGGAATAAACCCGGAAGCCGCGCCGGAGGGCGAGAAGGCTTTGACCTTCCGGCCGTTCACCGGTCCGCCCGCCAACCCGAGAATCGCCTCGTGCACGGGAATCCCCATCGGGACTTCAAACGCGCCAGGACGGATCACATCACCGGAGACGCCGATGAACTTCAGTCCCGCCGTGCCGTCGCGTCCCTGCGACTTGAACCACTCGACGCCGTTGGCGAGGATCTGCGGCACGTTGGCGAATGTTTCAACATTGTTTAGCGCGGTCGGCTTGCCCCAGAGGCCGACTGTGGCGGAATTCGGCGGTTTGTTCCGCGGTTCCGCGCGTTTGCCTTCAATCGCTTCCAGCTGTGCGCTGCCTTCGCCACAAATATATCCGCCAGGGCTGACGAAGATTTCAAGGTGGAAATTCAGATCGCTGCCGAGAATGCCTTCCCCTAGCAGACCGATGCGGCGGCACTCGTCGATCTCCGCCTGCAGGATATGCTCCTGCTCCTTATATTCATGACGAATGTAGAGGAAACCCTTTTTCGCACCAACCACCAGGGCTCCGACAATGATGCCCTCAATCACCAGATGCGGCAGGTGCGTCATGATGAAGCGGTCCTTGATGGTGCCGGGCTCGCTCTCGTCCGCGTTGCAAACGATGTATTTCTCGTCGCCGCGGGCCTTTTTCACCACGTCCCACTTGATGCTGGTGGGGAATCCGGCGCCGCCCATGCCGCCAAGGCCGGCTTCTTTCAACGTCGCGATAACGCCGTCAAAATTCTGCGACTCCACCAAAGCGCGAAGCGCGCCGTACTTCTCTTTACCTTTGTAGGGATCCGCCGTCAATTCACGCGGCTGATTTTCGAATACCGGGGCGGGAAGTTCAATACCCGCCAGCTTTGCCTGGATGTGATTCTCGGCTAATTCGAGCGATACATTACGAAAGACCACTTCGTTGAGGGTCAATGCCGGTGCGGAATCGCACTGTCCCAGGCAGGACCGCCGGTGAACCTCCACCGCTTTCTTTCCCAGCTTCGCGAAACGCTGTTCCAAATCGGCAAAAAGGGTATCGGCGCCATGGAGGTGACACGCCATGTCGGTACACACTTCCACTACGGCCTGAGCGGGCGGCGTAACCCGGAACTCCGGGTAAAACTCGGCGACGCCATTGATTTTATACAAAGGAATATCAAGGGTTTTGGCGAGTTCCTGCACCTGATCGGCAGGCAGATAGCCATACCGGTGCTGAATCTCCCTCATGTCGTCAAACAGCAATCGAAGCCTCCCCAGCCCGCGCGCAATTGTTGCCGACCAGAATTTCAGGTCAGGGTTATAGGTTACACCAGGCGAAGGGACTCTGAAAACAACATCGGACGAAACGTTTTTTTTATTTGCATCACTTGTATATGACGACTCATAATATCAAGAAGTCAGGATCTACCCAACTATGATGCACACTCAACACAAAGTGCTGATAACGCTAGCAATAACCGCCAGCGGGTTGTTTGCGCAAACACCCGTACGGCATGCTCCGGAGGTGCCGCTGAAGAGTCAGGACATTCAGCGGCCACAAAACTGTTTGCCCTGTCACCAGCGCCAGTTCGATGAGCTTCGAAGTTCCGTTAAGTCAGGCTATAGAAATGTTAGTCCACTTTTCAATGGTCTTGAAACTTCCGCCAATCTGATCACGGGCGGCCTGCTCCGTCCGGTGTACGGCGACAGTACCAAGCTGGATGCCGACGGCACCAAACTGAACACGAACATGTTCACTTCGCCGGTCATCACCACCGGCCTCAAGCTTCGCGCGGGCTTCTGTTTCACCTGCCACGCGGCGAACGTCCTCCGTCTGGGGGAAGACCCGACGAAGCGGGAAGTACCCGAAATCGCCACCGGCGCGAACTTCCGGCCCGATCTCTTCCGGCCGCTGCGCGACTATCACATGGTCGATTCCGCAGGCAACCAGATTATCCCCGCGAAGATTGGCGACCAACCGCCGCCGGGCGCGCTTCCGTCTCTCTCCTCCGCCGGCATCAGCTGCGATTTCTGCCATAATGTGGCAGGACCTGACCTCAACCGCAGTTTCCGACGTGATGGTTTTGCCAACACGAGTGTGCTCATCAACAGTTCCATTGAAAAGGTTGGCCCGTTCCCGTTCCCGATTAACGCCAAGGACCAGTTCCACGTTTCGAGCAACGATCAGGGCAAGATCGCCTTCATCCGGAGTTCCGCATTCTGCAATGCCTGCCACGACGTTCGCCTACCCGGCGGCGGCCCTGGCGATCTGCAGAACTACGAATACAACGCAAACTCGCCGGCGCTCCCGTTCTTCCGCCTCGAAAACCTCAGCACGGAGTGGCAGACCGGCGCCTACAACAGCACCAACAATCCGTTTGGCAAGGTGGTTCGTTGTCAGGACTGCCACATGTCGCTGTTCCCGTTTGCGGGAACTTCCAGCTATCAGGTGGGCACGGTCAACATTACCAGTGCAACTCCCGGTGTGTTCGCACAGAACTACGCCGCAGTTCCCGGCATCTCGACGGACGGCAGTTACCCGCTTCCGAAGCGCGCCGTTGTGGATCACCACTTCACCGGCACCGACGTTCCGCTGCTGACTGCCGCTGAACTGAAGGCCCGCCTCGGCTCTGACTATCCCGATCCCTACGAGAGTGGCGTCGATGAATACGGCATTCCGAAGGCCCTTGCAACCCGGCGCCAGAAACTGCTCGAAAATGCGGCTCGCATTGATGTCTCTCGTACCGCGCCCAGCGCAGCGCTCGGCCAGGAAATGGTAGTCCGCGTCGACGCGGTCGGCCTCGCCGGCCATCGCTATCCCGCGGGCTTCTCGCAGGAACGCACAGCCTACGTTCAGTTGCAGGTGTCCGACGACAACGGCTTCGTCCTCTATCAGTCCGGCTACCTGGTAGATAAACCGCACCCGGACACCGGCGAGAATGCACCCGATGGCAACATCGACGATGAGGACAGCGAACATATTCACGCTGTGGTTGACGGTGGTCATGCGGTTCCGGTGGGCAGCTACGTCGCCGGCGCTGGCAACAACGGATCCCGGAACCTGGTGTTCGAACTCGGCCCGGACAACGGCCCGGATGACCGCGTCTACTCCGGCGTGGAAAACGGCCTGGTCCTGTTCCGGAACGAACTGACGGTTATCTATCTGCCCGGCTCCCAGGTTGGACGGAATGGCGCTGACGGCAAACCGGTTGTCGCGCTGACGCCGCACTACGAAGAGACTTTCAACGCAGCCACAGCCAACACGGTGGACAACTACCGCTCGCTGCAGCCGTTGGTCCCGCGACAGTTCCGCTACAAGTTCACTCTGCCCACCCAGGCTGAGCTGGACGAGATGGGCGTGACGCTGAAGGCCCCGCTCCACGTGAAGGCCGTAATTCACGATGAGCACTTCCCCCCGGTCTTCATGCGGTACCTGGTAAAGACAACCGGTCCGAACGGCCCCGGTGGTGACAAGCAATTGCTGACCGAAAACACCATCGACACGCTGCTCAGGACCAACAAGAACCTTGCGGCTTCTGAAACGACCGTTACCCTGGCAGGTGGCAAATGAGAAACCTTCGTCAAGTAGTTGTTCTTTCCCTGAGCGTTGCGGCGCTGGCATCGGTTGCCAGCGCCCAGCAGGGCGGTATCACCACTGGAAATGGGCCGTATGTCGCAGGCGTGACCTATCAGGCCGACAACCCGAACTACATCGGGAAAAGAAACCCCTTTTACTTTGAAGGACGGGTAGACTGGAACCTGCTCAAAATCACGACGCCCTCCAACACCTGGGAGTACGTGCAGCGCGGGATCCACTACCAGGATGACCTGGAGGACACGGCTAACGCGATTGCCGATTACCAGAAGGCCATCTCGCTGAACAACCTGGCCAATGGCACCTGCCAGATCCCGAAATCGGTTCCGATCGCTCCGGACCCGGCTCCTTGCATGTTCACTCCTCGGCTGCGCCTGGCGCATCTGCTGATGGATACGCAACCGGATGTCGCCATCGGACTCTGGCAGGAAGTGCTGCAGATTGACGCGTTGCGCCTCGGCGTGAATGAGTTCATCGGGGAGGCATACGAGCTGAAAGCGAAGAACTCCGCGGACGAGGCCTCGAAAGAAGCCTTTCTTGAAAAGGCAATCGAGGCCTACGAGGCGGAACTCGCTCTCTCGCCCGTGACTCCGGACTATATTGCCCAGACCGGAGACAAAGCGAACAACGCGCACGCCCACTGGGCTCTGAGCGAGATCTATGCCGAACTGGGCGACAAGGCCCATCAGGCGTCGGAACTGCAGGCCTATCTCGACGCAACCCAGTGGCACAGTGATACCTACGCGTGGCGCATCCAGCTGGCAAAAACCCGGCTGGCCAAATTAGCCAAATAAGCCTTACAGTGCGAGTGAAAAACAGTTGGAAAAACGTTAGCTATGTTGTACAAATAAAGTCTGATACAAAATGCCTCGACTAGCCAGTTCCCGCCTCTGTAACGCACTGTTGGCTGTAACTTTGGCTGCTTCCGTTATGAACGCCCAGCAGGCGAAAACGCCTGCCGGGCGTTCTCAGGATATCGGAGCAGCATGGGATCAACTGATGACGGGAGCGATTGCCGCCGCGCCTCCCGACACAAGCCTTCTCCAGATCCAAAACACTCCGAAGCCCTCCGACGTAGGGGACTTCCTCAACCATTTCTTCTTTGAAACCCGCACCAATTACACCCGCTACCAGACGAACTTTACCGGTAATCCCACGTATTCGGGCGTGATCAACGCGCCGGATACGGGAACGTTCAACCCGGCTGGTATTCCGTCGCCGGCTGCTTTCCAGCCTGGCTCCAACATGATGGAATCGTTCATCAGTCTTGGTACGCGCGGGTATGGTTCGGACCGGGTGAACACGCACCTCTCCGTGCGTTATCGGCAGGATCTGACCAAAGTTTTGACGGGGTCGCCGGCGGAGAATATTACCAACACTTTCGCGGGGAATCGGCTCTGGGAATTCCTTGAGGCAAGCGTGGAAGTCACGGGCAAGCCGACGGATGGATTCTTCTCCAACTCCTCCGTCCAGTTTGGCCGTCTGAATGTCTACGGCGCCGAACTGGCATCCTTTGACGGAGCGTCATACTCCGTATCCCGTCCGCGTTACGATCTGACAGTTTACGGTGGTCGCCGATTTACCTTCTTTGCCGATCCCTCGCAACGGGGCATCGCCGGCGCCAACCTGAATCTGAAGCTGGATAACAAGACCTCCGTTGAATTCGAAACGCTCGAATATCTGAAGTCGTCGAATCAGCTCATCGTTCGCCGCCGCCTGAATGACCGCTGGATGGTGAGAACCTCGCTGCGTTCGTTCGGCGGCTCTCTGGTGGACCTCAACATCTCCGGCATCTATTCCTCGAAAAACGGTCGCAACACCCTCCGTGCCAGTTTCTTCCAGAAACTCACCAATAACGATTACACGTACGACTACACCGGAGACGTGAAGGACCTCGCAAAAAAGAACGCGCTCTACCGTTTGTATCTGGGACCGATTGCCCAGTACACGCAATTCAACGTGGAGGCACATCGCCAGCTTCTGAGCAATGTGCGCGCCGGTGGTTCCGTCACGGTGCGCCGTCTGAATTCGAAGGCCAACGAGGGCCCCTTCGATACTTCTTTTGAAGACTACCGTTTCAACGGACAGTACTTCCCGTTTAAGAAGATCGAAACCTTCTTTGAATATCATCAGCGCAACTCGGACCGCCTGAGCCCGTTGAATGTCACCGCCCTTGACGATCTTTCCTCCACCGGGGAAACCAGCGTGAAGGATATGACTGGCGAAGTCCGCCGCGCATTTGGCGAAGGTCGCTTCAGCCTGAGTGGTGGTGTTTACTATCGCCGCATCAGCATGCAGGACGCTTTCTTCTACCTCACGAACCTCCACCAGAGCGGCCTTCTCGGCAGTGCCTGGGTTCGGCTCGACCGCAGAACCCGTGCCTACTTCGACTACAGCCTCGACAACGACTTTTATCTTCTCCGGCCGGACCTGAAGAATTCTCAGGTATTCCGGTTGGGAGTGAACTGGAAGTACTGACACTGAGACCAATGAAAATGAGAATCCCCCTGTCACGCTTCACATTCCTCCCGGTTGTCGCCTTTGCGCTTGCGACAGTTTCCGCGTTTGCCCAAAAGCCCGCCGCCCCGGCCCCCGGTCCTGCCGCCGGCAAAGAGTTTTATATCCACGCCTTCCACAAGGACAAGCTCAGCGGACTGGAATGCAGCCTCTGCCACGTGGCCGTGAAGGAAGGTTCCGTTACGCTGAAACGGCCAGGGCACGACCAGTGCCTCACCTGTCACAGCGACGATTTCAATAAAGATCTGAAGCAGATTGTCTGCGCACAGTGCCACAAGACCTTCCCGCCCACCAGTTCGGAAGATCTGGTTCCCTTCCCCCGTTACCAGGGGACGCGCGCCGTTCTGTTCGAGTTCTCCCACAAAGGTCACGTTGACCAGAAGGCCCGCATCGACGCCAAAACCGGCTTCCGCGCGGATTGCACCTTCTGCCATAAATTCGACAAGCAGGGTGTCTTCGCCACCTTCCCGGGTCACCAGGAGTGCGCCACCTGTCACGCCAAGGCCGGCATGAAGCCGCAGCTGACCGCCGATCTGTCCTCAGAAGGCTGCCGCGGCTGCCACACGCCGGAGGAGATCGAGAACCCCGGTTTCACAGGTACCCGTCAGTTCACCAACAACCGCACCACGGTGACTGGCAAATACGTGAACATCAGCTTCTCTCACCTGCCCCACTTTAAGAACAAGGATCAGTTCAGCCTGAACTGCACCACTTGCCACTACGCGATTCCGAACAGCGCCAGCATCGCGGATCTTTCGCTGCCAAAGATGCTCGATTGCGTGCAGTGTCATGATTCCGCCCGGGCGGTCAAAGCCGAGTTCCAGATGGGCAATTGCAAGACCTGCCATGCCGACACGGTCGCAGCCACCGCGGTGCCAAACAGCCACACCAAGAACGTGAAGCCGGACTTCCATACCGAAGGCTTCCGGCGTGATCACGCGGCGGAATCCGCCGCTGCGGACGCCAAGTGCTCGGTGTGCCACATGAACGTCACGCCCTCGGTCAACGCCAAAGTGCAGTGCGATAGCTGCCACCAGGTGATGCGCCCGGTGAACCATACCGCCCGCTGGAAGGAAGATCTCCACGGAAAGTATGCGTCGCTGGACCGCACGGAGTGCGCGGTCTGCCATACCGCCTCCTACTGCAGCGATTGCCACAATGAACTGCCCCGCAGCCACCAGCCGCTGGCACCGTTCAAAGCGGGCGCTCATGCCATCCCGGCTCAGCTGGACGTCCGGTCCTGCCTGACCTGCCATACCTTCCAGAACACCTGTTCGGAGTGCCACATCAACAAGATCGCCGCGATCCAGCTGCCACAGCAGCAGATTCTGGCGAAGGCAGCTCCGGTCGCCAAACCTGACCTGGTCAGCTTCTTCCGCTGACCGGGTTCACTTACCCAAATTGAAAAGGCCCCCGTCGCGAACGCGCCGGGGGCCTTTTCAATTTCCGCCGAACAGATTACAGGGTCTTGATGTAGGCGACCAGGTTGTCCAGATCACCACCGGCGATGCCGGCAACCGGCTTCATCTTGCCAACACCCTTAGTGACGGCGCCTTTGATGGCATCTTCACTCGCGCCCTTGAGCGGCTTCATTTCCACGCCCATCGCTTTGCCGATGGCCGCATTGCCGCTGCCGTCCGCTTTGTGACAGCTCTGGCATTTCGAGTACAGTGTCTTGCCGGCGGCCGCATCGGCAGCCCAGGCGCCAGTCGGGATCAGCATGGCTGCGCCGAGCAGTCCAGCTGTGATGAGATTACGAAAATTAGATTTCATGGTTCTATCGGTTCCTTTTGGGCTGTCAGGCAACCCTGCGCGGAAATCAGTCCCGCCACCCTCATCATGAGAGTCCGGATCGGTCGGTGTCAAGATAAGTGACGCTTCCCGGCAATTAAAAATAGTTCAGCAAGTTCTACAATTGAGGCTGTTTATGTCCACTGAAATGCTGACCGTTCCCGTTGTGTCCCGCTTGATTCAGACACTTGTAGAATGCGAATCCCCCAGCGATTCCCCCGCCGACCTCCGGCGCTTCATGGAGCTCCTGGCCGACTCTCTCGGCGGCGAAGCAACCTGCCGGAGATCAGGAACGCATCTGCTCTGCACCTTCAAACTCCCGGGCCGCAAAAAGCAGGGCCAGGTGACGGCGCTGGGCCATGGCGACACGGTCTGGCCGCTGGGAACTTTGGCCACCATGCCCTACCGCGAAGAAGCGGGCCGGCTCTGGGGACCCGGCGTGCTGGACATGAAAGCCGGCCTGGCGTTCTTCATCTTTGCAATGCGGCTCTTGCGGGAGCGCGATATTCCCGTTCCCCATCACGTCATCCTCCAGGTCAATTCCGATGAAGAGACCGGCAGCCACACCTCACGCGCCCTGACCGAGGAAACCGCCCGAAAAAGCAAAGCCATTCTGGTTCTCGAGCCCGGAACGGGACTCACGGGCAAGCTCAAGACGGCGCGCAAAGGCATTGGAGACTACAGGGTTCGCGTCCGCGGCGTTGCTTCCCACGCCGGAGTCGACTTCGAAAAGGGCGCCAGCGCGGTGGTCGAACTGGCGAAACAGATCCAGGTGATTGCCGGTTTCACTGACCTGCGGCGCGGGATCACCATCAATCCCGGCACCGTGCAGGGGGGGACGCGCTCAAACGTGATCGCGGAATCGGCCGAGACCCACGTCGATATGCGAATTCCCCGCCTGCGGGATGCCGCGATGATCGAGAAGAAATTCCGGCGTCTGAAGCCCTTTGACAACCGCTGTACCCTGGAGGTGACCGGGGGTCTGAACCGGCCACCCATGGAAAGGACCAAAGGCATCGCGTCTCTGTTCCGCCTGGCGCGCGTGGCGGCTGCGGAAGTGGGAGTTGATCTCGAAGAGTCCGCGACGGGCGGCGGTTCCGACGGAAACTTCACGGCGGCACTGGGGATTCCCACTCTCGATGGCTTGGGCGCGGTGGGCGAGGGCGCGCACGCGGCCCACGAATCCATCCTCACAGACCGGATCATCGACCGCATCGAGACCCTGGCCCGACTGGTTGCGCGTATTCCATGAGTCGATCCCGAATTGTCATTGCAGGCGGCGGCCTTGCCGGCCACCGGATCGCGTATGCACTGCAGCACCAGGCCGACGTCACCGTGATTGATCCGAAGGACTACTTCGAGGTGCCCATGGCCGCGCCCCGGATGCTGGTGGAACCCTCCCGCTCCGCCCAGGCAATCATTCCGCTCGGGGACTTCCTGCCCGGGGTCCGCCACCTCCGGAGCCGCGCCCTCTCCGTGCAGCCGGATCGGGTGACGACCAGCGAGGGAGACGTCTCCTTCGACTACCTCGTTCTGGCCACCGGCTCCGCCTACAACGACGACCTGCTCAAACCGCACAAGGGCGACGCCGCAACGCGCCGGGAGCATTACCGCATCCGGGCCGCAGAACTTCGCGAAGCGAAACGAATCCTGATTGTCGGCGGCGGTCCCGTGGGAGTGGAACTGGCGGGCGAGATCGTGCAGGATTACCCGGACAAGCGCCTCACGCTGATCCACAGTGAAGGCGTCCTGCTGCCCTCCCTCACACCCGGCCCGCAACGGTATGCGCTCGATTTCCTGCGGCGGCGTAACGTGGAAGTCCACCTGAACCGCCGTGCGACTCCCGCGGACACCGCGGATGCCGACATGACGATCTGGTGTACCGGCTACCGCATCGACACAAGCTATCTGGAAGGGTTCGCGGGCGACGTCCGCACGCCGGACGGGCACCTGAAAGTGGATGAACATCTCCGCCTGGCCGGGACATCCCACATCTTCGTCGCGGGTGACATCACCGCGCTCCCCGAACCCAAACTCGGCATCTGGGCTGGCAAACATGCCGCCGTCGTAATCCGGAACCTCCGCTGTCTCCTCCGGGGGAAAGGGCGGCCAGCCATTTACAGGCCGGCCACGGGCAATCGGATGATGCTGGTAACGCTGGGCCGGAACCACGGGACGGGCCACCTGCCCTTTGGCGACTTCTCCAACGCCTGGCTGGCCCGAACGCTCAAGTCCCGCGACATGTTCATCGGGCGCTACCGAAAGGGCGTCGGCCTCACTGCTAATTGATATCCATTACCACTGCGTCCCTGTCCGAAAAAATCTTACGAGAACAACACAACTTGTTTGAAACTGGCGCAGCCCTTCAATATAGAATCAATGTTCGGACCATGCCTGAACAAACTCCACCAACCCACCCATGCAAGCCGGCGGATAAACCAGCGGACGCCATGCCGCGCCGGTCCTTCTACAGCGCCGTCATCGTCGGACTCAACGCCATCATGGGCGCCGCGCTCGCTCTGCCCACCCTGGCCTACCTGTTGATTCCCACCCGTTCCCGAAAGAAGTCGGACTTCGTCGACGCCGGCGATATCAGCCAGCTCACCATCGGCACCCCCGTCGAAATGAGCTTCCAGCAAAGCCGCATCGATGGCTGGCGCGCGGTCACAGAGAAAAGAACCGCCTGGGTGGTCAAGACCGCGGAGAATAAGGTGGTCGCCTACGGGCCACAGTGCACCCATCTGGGTTGCGCCTACCACTGGGAAGACGCGAGCAAGCAGTTCGTCTGCCCCTGCCACAATTCCTTCTTTTCGATTCAGGGCGCCGTACTTACCGGACCCGCGCCGCGGCCCCTCGACCGCTATGTGACGAAGATTGAGAACAACCGCCTGCAGGTTGGCGCGCTCAAGCCGTCCGACGAAGCCAAAGGTTAATTCCGATGAAAGAAAAACTGCAGCAGTTCATCGACGCCGTCGATGACCGCACCGGGATTCCGAGCGGCATCAACCACTTCCTGATGGAAGAAATTCCCGATTCCAGCGGCTGGCACCAGGTGCTGGGAAGCGTTGCCATGTTCATGATTCTGGTACAGTTCTTCACCGGCATCATGCTGGCCTTCAACTACGCGCCCACGCCAGGCGATGCGTATGACAGCCTGCGCTACATCCTCACCGAAGTCACCGCCGGGCGCATTATGCGCGGCCTCCACCACTGGGGCGCCAGCATGATCATCGTGATCGTGGTTCTGCATATGGTGCAGGTGTTCGTCTGGGGCGCTTACAAAAAGCCCCGTGAAGCCACCTGGATTGTGGGCGTGATTCTCCTCCTGCTCACCCTCGCCTACGGCCTGACCGGTTACCTGCTCGCCTGGGACAATCGCGCGTACTGGGGCACGGTGGTCGCCACGCAGATTGGTGCGACGGTGCCGCTGGCGGGTACCTACGTCAGCCGACTGCTCGCGAGTACCGGCGACATTGGCGTGGTCACGTTCGCGCGTTTTTACGGCCTGCACGTGCTGCTGCTGCCGCCGCTGACAATGATGCTGATTGGCCTGCACGTGTTCCTCGTCCGCCGCCATGGCGTGGCGCCGGCGCCGGGCGACGAACTGAAGCCGAAGAAGAAGTTCTATCCGGAACAGGTTTTCAAGGATACGGTCGCCATCTTCATCGCTTTTGCCATCCTTTTCACCCTCGCCATCGCTGTTCGCGTTCCGCTCGAACGCATGGCGGACCCCACTGACACCAGCTACATCCCGCGCCCGGAATGGTACTTCCTGTTCCTGTTCCAGATGCTGAAGGTGTTTGATGGCCCGCTCGAAGTGGTCGGAACCGTCATTCTTCCGACGCTCGCAATCCTCGCTCTCATCAGCGCTCCCTTTGTGGACCGCGGCAAGATGGTGAAAGTCCGCCAGCGCGGCCTCGCCATGGGCATTGTTGCACTCGCGGGCATCGGCTGGGGCGGCATGACCTACGCCGCTCTCAAGAGCACCCCGCCCCAGAGCGCCGCCGCGCAGATCGACTTCTCCGGTCCCGTGCAATGGATGGGTCTCAAGCCGGCCGAACTCTCCGGCGTTCACTACTACCGGCAGGAGAACTGCGGCGCATGCCACAACGTGACTCCCGGCGGCGAAGCCAAAGCGGGGCCGAATCTGGTCAACACCGGACGCCGGCATGACCAGGCCTGGATGCTGCTCCACTTCAAGGAACCGCAGGCCACCAGCCCCGGCAGCGCCATGACTCCGGTGAACCTGACCGGCGCACAGATGAACGACCTGGCCTCCGCCATGGCCGCCCTCACGCCTGACAACGGCGATCTGATCACCAACACGCCCGCCTTCGCAGCCGACGGCGCCGCGCTCTACCAGAAGAACTTCTGCTCCGCCTGCCACATGGTCAACGGAGTCGGAGGCAAGATGGGCCCGGCTCTGAACGGCCTCGCCGCGCGGCGCACGGAAGCCTGGACCAAAGAGCATTTTGTGAACCCGCAGAAGATGTCCCCCGGCACTCCCATGCAGGTTTACAAGTTCAGCCAGAAGGAAATGGACGACATGGTGTCTTACCTGTTCACGCTTCCCGACAAGGTTTCCGCTCAGTAGGTTCACACATGAGCCGGTTCACCTATGCCTGACTTCACCTATGCCTGACTTCACCTGGGCCGATGACGATGAACTCTTCGGCCTGATTCGTGAGCATCTGTTCACCGCCGCAATCGGTGACGTGCTCGACACCATGGGATTCCGGCGGCAATTCCTGCCGCCGGAGATCCAGCCTCTCGCGCCCGACATGGTGGTGGTGGGCAGGGCCATGCCGGTTCTGGAGGCCGACTACTTCGCCTTTCGGGATCCGGACGGTCAGACGGACATGAGCCGGCAACCCTTCGGTCTCATGTTGCACGCGCTCGACGATCTGAAACGCAATGAAGTGTATGTGGCTACCGGCGGGTCGCCGCGTTATGCGCTCTGGGGCGAGCTGATGAGCACCCGGGCCGGTATTCTGGGCGCGGCGGGCGCGGTCGTGAACGGCTTTTCCCGTGACACCAAAGGCATTCTGGAACTGGGCTTCCCCACCTTCTCCACCGGACGCTACGCGCAGGATCAGGGCTATCGCGGCAAGGTGGTCGACTTCCGCGTCCGGATCGAGATGGGCGGCGTCAGCATCGCACCCGGCGACATCATCTTCGGCGATATCGACGGCGTACTGGTTGTTCCCCGCGCCGCGGAGGAAGAAGCCATCACCAGGGCGCTCGAGAAGGTCACCAAAGAAAACACCGTGCGCACGGCCATTTTGAATGGCATGAGCACGGTGGAAGCGTTCGAAAAATTCGGCGTCATGTAACGCCGCGCCGGTCCGCTACAGACGGCAGATCAGCAGTTCGCGCTCGTAGACGATCTCCGGCGGCAGATGGTCGTGCAGGTCGATAAACAGCTCCTCGTGCCCGATCACTTCCGCTCTCCAGGCCTGATGATCGAACGCCTGCAGCGCCTCGAACTGGTCCTGGCCAAACTCCAGACCGTTCCATTCGATGTCCTCATAACGGGGCATCCAGCCGATGGGCGTTTCGCGGCCCACGGCGCGGCCATGCGAGCGGTCCACAATCCACTTCAGCACGCGCATATTCTCGCGGAATCCCGGCCAGATGAACTTCCCGTCCGCATCCTTGCGGAACCAGTTCACATGGAAGATGCGTGGCGTTTCGGTCAGCCGGCGCTGCACCTTCAGCCAGTGCCGGAAGTAGTCGCCCATGTGATAGCCGCAGAACGGCAGCATGGCCATGGGATCACGCCGGACTTTGCCCACTGCCCCGGCGGCGGCGGCCGTCGTTTCCGAGCCCATGGTCGCACCCGTGTAGACTCCGGCGCTCCAGTTGAAGGCCTGGTAAACCAGTGGCATGGTGGTCGCGCGGCGGCCACCGAAGATGATCGCGCTGATCGGCACGCCGCTGGGGGATTCCCAGGCGGGGTCGATGGTGGGACACTGCGAGGCCGGGGCCGTAAAGCGCGAATTGGGATGCGCGGCTTTCACTCCGGTCCGGCCGATTTCCGGAGTCCACCGGTTGCCTTGCCAGTCGAGGCACTCGGCGGGCGGTTCGTCCGTCATGCCTTCCCACCAGATGCCGCCCTCGGGCGTGAGCGCCACGTTGGTGAAGATGGAGTTCTTCCGCAGCGTCGCCATGGCATTTGGGTTCGTTTTTTCGCTTGTCCCCGGTGCGACGCCGAAGAAGCCCGCTTCCGGATTGATGGCGCGCAAACGACCGGTTTCATCCGCTTTGATCCACGCGATGTCGTCGCCGATAGTCCAGACCTTCCAGCCCTCGAACCCTGCCGGCGGCACCAGCATGGCGAAATTCGTCTTGCCGCAGGCGCTGGGGAACGCCGCCGCGACGTAGGTCTTCTCGCCTTCCGGATTCTCCACGCCCAGAATCAGCATGTGCTCGGCCAGCCAGCCCTCGTCGCGCGCAATATTCGACGCGATGCGCAGCGCAAAGCATTTCTTACCCAGCAGCGCATTGCCGCCGTAGCCCGAACCGTACGACCAGATTTCGCGCGATTCCGGGAAGTGCACAATGTACTTCTCTTTGTTGCAGGGCCACGGCACATCGGCCTGGCCCGGCTCCAGCGGAGCGCCCACCGTGTGCATACACGGCACTACGCGCTTCACGTCTTTATCGATCTCTTTGAAAACCTGCAGCCCGATGCGCGCCATAATGCGCATGTTGACCACCACATAAGGTGAATCCGTCAACTGCACGCCGATCTGCGACATCGGCGAATCAATCGGCCCCATGCTGTAGGCCAGAACATACATGGTGCGGCCGCGCATGGAGCCATCGAACAGCCCCTTCAGCTTGCGGCGCATCTCATACGGGTTCACCCAGTTATTGGTGGGTCCCGCGGCGTCCTTCGAGAGCGAGCAGATGTACGTGCGGTCTTCCACGCGCGCGACATCGTTCGCATCGGACCTTGCGTAAAAACAGCCCGGCCAGAGTTCCTCGTTCAGTTTGATGAAAGTGCCGCCCTCCACCATCTGGGCGCAGAGAGCGTCGTACTCTTCCTGCGAACCATCCACCCAGTGAACGGCGGCGGGCTTGGTCAGCGCCACCATCTTCTCCACCCACCGGCACAAATGCTTGTTTCGGCTTAACGGGGCCGAGAGATTACGGGATTCGGTTTCCTGGCTCATTTCTCTGCCTATCAAAATAGCAGTCATGCTGATGCGATATTCTTCAGTCTGATGAAAACTGTTGCGCTCGCACTCTGTTGCACCGCCTTTATCGCTTACGCAGCCGGGGAGACCATCACCGCCTTCGGCCATGACTGGACCGTTCAGCAGGCCTCCGACTGGGCTGTCGAGAACGGAGTTCTCCGGCTGAAGGTGGCTGCGGAACCGCCCGCCGGCCAGCCGCGCCGCCCCACCAAATTCGCCCTTCTGAATTCAAAACCGTATACGAAGGTCACCGTGGAGGCGGAGATGAAACGCAACGGGCGCAGCCTGATTATCGTTTACGCCTGGCAGGACGCGAATCACTACAATTACGCGCACATCTCCTCCGACGCCGGAGCCAAACAGAACGTGCACAACGGTATGTTCCACATCTTTGGCGGAGAACGCGTCCGCATCTCGACGCTCGACGGGCCTCCGTCATTTGACACGCAGGACTGGACACCGGTAAAGCTTGTCTTCGACGGCGTCACAGGCAAATGCTACGTGGAAGTCAACGGTAAACGAAATCCGAGTCTCGATGCGGTGGACCTGAGCCTGAAGTGGGGCAGGGTGGGCCTGGGCTCCTTCAATGAATCGGGCGATTTCCGGAACGTCAGGATCACCGGCGAAACGCGGGAACAGGGCACGCCCGGACAGAACTGATCCGGTCGGAGAAGCCGGCACTTTCCCTGGAACCAATCGCAACCATCCGTTCAATACAATTGAGATTCTGTCGGATATTCCTGTCAAACCCGTGCGTCGACTTCCCTGCTCCATCCTGATCGCATTCCTGCTGACAGCGCTTAGCCTGCACGGGGCCCAGTATCTCGGTTCCGTGCGCGCGGCCGACCAACCCGTCCCGGGCGCAACCATTACTGCCCGCCACGGCGAGACCAAAGTTACTGGCTACACCGATGAAAACGGTCGTTACTCCCTGGAACTCGCGGAGGGCGACTGGGACATTCAGGTGGAGATGTTCGAGTTCACGGCAGCGCGCCAGCACATCACGATGGGCGTTCTGCCGGTGGTGAAGGATTGGGCGCTCGAAATGCCGAAGATCAGCGAGCGCGACGCAAAGCCGGAAGCTTCCAAGCCGGAACCCACCAGGCCAGCCCCCGCCAAACCGGAAACCCCGAAACCCGCGCCGCAAACGGCGACAAACCAACCCCGGCCCCGTCCGCAGGGTGCGGGACCGGGCCGGGGCGGACCCGGTCGCGGCGGTCAGGCACAACCTGCCTTCCAGAGCGCTGCTGTACAGACCGCCGATGGTTCCACCCTCGAAGCCGCGCCACCCGAACCGGTTGCCGCGGCTGACGACGAAGCTTTTCTGGTCAACGGCAGCACCAGCGGAGGCCTCGGCGCGGCTTCCGATGATGAAGCGCGCCGGCAACGTCCCGCCGGAGGACGCCCTGGTGGCCCTGGCGGCGGACAGCCCAGCCTGCTCGCCGGCGCCATGGGCGACCCCGGCTCCGTGGTACTCCCGCCCGGCATGAGCACGAACGACAGCCTGGGCCTTGGCGGCTTCGGCGCCAGCGCCATCACCAGCGGCTTCGGCGTGGGTCCCGCGGGCGGTGGCGGCGATTTCGGCGGCGCGGGCGTTTCCGCCGGACCGGGCGGCGGGGGCCGTGGAGGTGGTGGCGGGCGAGGAGGCGGAGGAGGTGGTGGTGGTGGTGGCGGACGCGGTGGACGCGGCGCGAATAACAAGAACGCCAAACGCGGCCCCTTCGATGGCCAGTTCGCCAGCTTTGGCAACAAACGCAAAAAAGCTGCCGACTACACCGGAAACGTCTCCTATACGGCGCGGAATTCCGCATTCAACGCCGCGCCCTTCTCTCTGAACGGCCAGCCAGCGCAAAAACCATATTCAGCCGCCAACAACTTCACTGCCACCGTGGGTGGCCCGGTCATCATCCCCAAACTGGTCAACTGGAAAACCATCAACTTCAACGTCAGCTACTCCGGCTCTCTGAACCGTAATGGCTCCAATCTGCTGGGTTCCGTGCCCACGCTCGCGGAACGCGCCGGAGACTTCTCCGCCGCCAAAAAGACCGGCGCGGCCCAGATTTTCGATCCCCTCAACGGCGCGCCGTTCCCGAACTCCCAGATTCCGGCTTCGCGGATGAACCCGGCCTCCACCGGGCTGCTGCGTTACTTCCCGCAGCCCATCTACGGCGGTCTGGTGCAGAACTACCGGCTCATCTCGACCGTCCCCAATGATTCCCAAAGCATCGGCGTCCGCGTTTCCGCCCCGCTGACGAAGAAAGACCGCGTGAACTTCAACGTCCAGTATCAGGATCGGTCTTCGAAATCGCGCGGCCTGTTCGGGTTTACAGACAACAGTTCCGGCTATGGCCTCAGCGCCTCCGCCGGCTGGAGCCACAGCTTCGCCCCGCGCTTCACCAACAGCGCCAATCTGACCTTCAGCCGCAACACCGGCCAGAACACACCCTTCTTCGCCTTTACCTCGAATGTCGCCGGCGCACTCGGCATCAGTGGTACCGCGCAGGACCCCGTCAATTACGGTCCGCCCTCGCTTTCCTTCACCAACTTTTCCGGCCTCAATGATGGCGCGGCCTCCCTCAGCCGCAACCAGACCACAAACTTCACCGACTCCCTCACCTATATCGTCAGGAAGAAACACAACCTGACCTTTGGATACCTGTACCGGCGACTGCAGCAGAACAGCCTGAACTACGCCAACGCCCGCGGCTCCATGTCGTTCAGCGGCCTGCTCACCAGCCAGCTCAATGCCTCCGGCCAGCCCGTCACCGGCACCGGCTTCGATTTTGCCGACTTCCTGCTCGGCTTTCCGCAATCGAGTTCGCTGCGCTTCGGCGGCTCCAACAACTACTTCCGCAGCTGGGCCACTTCCTGGTACGGGCAGGACGACATGCGTCTGCGTGCCGGCCTCACCATCAACGTCGGTCTCCGTTACGAGTACTTCGCGCCTTACACCGAACGCTACAACCATCTGGCGAATCTGGATATCCGGCCCGGCTTCACCGCCGTCTCAGTGGTTCTGCCCGGCCAGACCGGCCCGTGGTCGGGAGCGCTGCCCACCAGTCTGGTACGCTCCAGCCCGAACTCCTATTCACCACGGCTCGGCATCGCCTGGCGGCCGTTCCCGAAGAAGAGCCTGATTCTCCGCGGCGGCTACAGCATCTTCTACAGTGGCTCACCCTATGCCACCATCGCGAACAGCATGGCGGCCCAGCCGCCGTTCGCCAGAACCGCGTCCCTCAGCACCAGCCTCAGCGCCCCGCTCACCATTGAAAACGGCTTTGCGACCACCCCCTCGCAGACCATCACCAACACGTACGCCGTCGATCCGAACTACAAGCTTTCCTACGCCCAGAGCTGGAACTTCACCGTCCAGGACTCACTGCCCAAAGGCCTGGTCGTGGAGGTCGAATACATCGGCACCAAGGGCACAAATCTGGCCATCAACGAGCAACCGAACCGGGCGGTTGCGGGCTCCACCGTTGCCACCCAATCGCTGCAGATTGCCAATGCCACCGGCTTCAGCTACCTCACCACCGGCGCGAACTCGAATTACAACGCGGGCCAGATCCGGCTCACCAGACGCTTCTCGCGGGGCATCTCTTCCAACCTGCTTTACACCTACGCGAAATCGATTGACGATGCCTCCACGTTCCAGGGCACGGGCGGGACGCTGGTTCAGTTTCTGGACAATCTGCGGCTGGAACGCGGCCTGTCTTCCTTCGACAAACGGCACAACCTGCAGACGACGTTCCAGTTCTCCTCGCCCGTCGGCACGCGCGGCATCCTTCGCAACGCGGGCTGGAAAGCCACGCTGCTGCGCGGCTGGACGCTCAACGGAACGCTCTCCGCCACACCGGGCACGCCGCTCACCGCCTACGTCTCCGGCAACCTCGCGAACACAGGCGGACTGGCCGCCTTCGGCACCAGCCGCGCCCAGGCCACCGGACTTCCGGTAGACGGCAGCAACGGTGCTTATTTCAATCTCGCGGCCTTCACGCTGCCTCCCACCGGACAGTTCGGCAACGCGGGACGCAATACCATCCCCGGCCTCTTTCAGTTCGCGGTGAACAGTTCACTCAACCGCGCCTTCCGCTTCGGCGAATCCCGCCGCCAACTGCAATTGAGAATCAATGCGAGCAATGTGCTGAACCACGTCACCATCACGAACGTCGGCACCACCGTCAACTCCGCCAGCTACGGCCTGCCCACCGGGGCGTCCGGAACCCGCAATATCAACCTGCTGCTGAGGTACAACTTCTGATGCGCTCTCTTATGGTGATCAGCGCACTCACGCTGCTGGCGATTCCCGTTCAGTCCCAGCAACAGGACCAGACGCCGACCTTCACGTCGTCCAGCAACCTGGTGATCGTCGACGTCAACATCAAAGACAAAGCCGGCCGCCCCATCGACGGACTGAAGCCCGAAGATCTGATTGTTCTCGAAGATGGCAAGCCCCAGAAGATCGCGGTCTTCGAATTCCAGAAGCTCAGCATGATCGCCGAACCGCCGCCCACGCTGACGCTTGACGACCAGCTCAAGCTGCCGGAGGACCCGAAGACCACCATTACCTCGGCCACGCCCGGGCGCATCCAGTATCACGACAAACGCCTCCTCGTTTTCTATTTCGATTTCTCCTCGATGGGCGTCCCCGAACAACTCCGCGCCCAGGACGCTTCGCTCGACTACCTGAAGAACCACGTCACCAAAGACGACGTGGTCGCCATCCTGATCTTCACCGGGACCGGCGCGCCGCTGGTTCTCAGTGACTTCACGGGCGACCGCGACATCCTCAACACCGTCATCAAATCCCTCCCCATCGGGGACGCCAGTGATCTGGCAGACCTTGCAGACACCGGCGACGAAAACAACGAGGACACCGGCGCAGCCTTCGTTGCCGATGAGACCGAGTTCAACATCTTCAACACCGACCAGAAGCTGGCCGCCATTGAAAAAGCCGCGAAAATGCTGTCTTCCTTCCCGGAAAAGAAGGCGCTGATTTACTTCTCCGCCGGCGTGAGCAAGACGGGCATCGACAACCAGGCGCAGCTGGATGCTTCCGTCAATGCCGCGGTGAAAGCGAACCTCGCCATCTACCCGATTGATACCCGGGGGCTGATGGCGGACCCTCCAGGGGGCGGCGCGGCCAAAGCCGGATCGCGCGGCGCCGGCATCTTCAACGGTTCCGCCTATAACTCACAGCGCGCCCGTATCAATAATTCGCAGGAAACCCTCTTCACGCTGGCCGAGGAGACCGGTGGCAAGGCCTTCCTCGACAGTAACGACATCACCGGCGGCATCACCCAGGCGCAGGAAGCCATGGGCAGCTACTACCTGGTGGGTTATTACAGCAGCAACGGCGCGAAAGATGGCAGATACCGGCGCATTTCCGTTAAGCTCAAAGACAAATTCGCGGGCGCGCAGCTGGAACACCGGCAGGGCTATTACGCCGATAAGATCTGGGGCAAGCTCAATGCGCAGGACAAAGATCAACAGCTCAAAGAAGCCCTGTCATCGGGGGACCCCGCCATCGACCTGCCTCTCGCGCTGCAGGTGGATTACTTCCGCGTCGGGCCAACGTCCTACTTCACGCCCGTTTCCATCCGCATTCCGGGTTCCGTCATCGAAGTGGCCGCCAAAGGCGGAGCCAGCGTCACGCAGCTCGACTTCATGGGTCAGATTCTCGACGAGCGCCGTTCCGCGGTGGGCAGCGTACGCGATTTCATCCGCGTCCAACTGGACAAAGACAAAGTCGCGGCCCTGGCCCGCAAGAGCTTTCAGTACGATGCCGGGTTCACGCTCGAACCAGGCCGCTACCGCCTGAAGTTTGTGGTGCGTGAAAACGTGACCGGCAAGATGGGGACTTTCGAAAGCAAGTTCACCATCCCGGACCTCAGCGCGGACACCTCCGGCCTGAAGCTCAGTTCCGTGATCCTCAGCAGCCAGCGCGAAAAGGTGACCGCCGCCGTGGGTTCCGCCGAGAAGATCAACAAGAAGGACCTCATTGCGAACCCGATGATCGTCGGGGACGAAAAAGTGATCCCCAATATCACCAAAGTCTTCCGCCGCGGCCAGAATCTCTATGTCAACTTCGACGTCTACGATTCCCGGCCGGACCCGGCGGACTCCAAAGCCCGTCGTGTCCGTGTCAGTATGAGCCTGTTTAACAGGAAGGGCGCGAAGGCCTTTGAAGTCGGCCCGCTGAGTGCCACGCAGTTGGCGGCCACGCGTCCGGAGGCGGTCCCGGTGCAGTTTCAGATTCCCCTGAAAGGTCTCGCCGCCGGGCAGTATCAGGCGCAGATTAATGTGGTGGATGAGGTGGGACGCAAATTTGCTTTCCCGCGCACACCGCTGGTGATTCAGTAGCGGCTGGTCAGGCCAGCACCTCGCGCACCTTGCGGAGTAAGTCCGGGGCCTCGAAGGGCTTTGGAATAAAGTGCAGGCCGTCATCGATCACGACGTCTTCCGCGTATCCGGACATAAAAAGTACGCGGACCTCCGGTCGAAACTGCAGAATCCGGCGGGCGACTTCCCTGCCATTCATCACAGGCATGATCACATCGCTTAACAGCAGATGGATCGGGCCTGGATGTTCCTGCGCCACCGCGAGGCATTCCGCCGTATCAGAAGCGCCGAGAACCTGGTATCCGGCATCCCGCAGGATATCCACCGCATAGGCCAGTACGCTCGGCTGATCCTCCACCACAAGAATGGTTTCCGTGCCGCCCGCGGTTTCCGCCGGGCCGGAATCGTCAGGTGTGGCGTCCCGCGGATCGCACATCGGGAGGTAGAGCGCCAGACTACTGCCCCGGCCCACCTCGCTGTCAATCTCGATCCAGCCATTGTTCTGAGCGGCGATCCCGTAAACGGTGGAGAGCCCCAGACCGGTCCCCTTGCCCTGAGGTTTGGTGGTAAAGAACGGCTCGGAAGCGCGCTGGCGCACCGCCTCGTCCATTCCAACGCCCGAATCCTCCACAGCCAGTACGCAGTATGTTCCCGGCGAGGAGCCGGGGTGCGTTTGAAGGTAATCGGGTTGGATTTCCTCCAGTGCCGTCCGGATGCGGAGCGTCCCGCCTTCGGGCATGGCATCCCGCGCGTTGGCCGCCAGGTTCAGCAGAACCTGATCGATTTGCCCCCGGTCCGCCTTTACCCACACCGGCCTGGAGTCAAACCCGGTAATCAGTTCAATGTTCTCCGGCAGCAGACGGTGCAGCAGACTGAGGCTTTCCTGCACGGCCGCCGTCAAATCCAACACGGAAGGATGAATGACCTGTTTATGGCTGAAGGCAAGCAACTGCTGCGTTAACTCCGCGGCCCGCTGCCCGGCGCGCAGCACCGCCTGCACCTGCCGATGCTGGGGCGAGCCTTCCGGCATCTTTTTCAGCACCATCCCGGAGTAACCGTTGATCACCTGCAGCAGATTATTGAAATCATGGGCAATCCCGCCCGCCAACTGCCCGACGGCCTCCATCTTCTGCGCCTGGCGCAGTGCTTCTTCCGTACGCTGACGCGCCGCCGCGGCCCGCTTCAACTCTTCGTTGGCACTGGCGAGCGCCGCCGTTCTGCGCGCCACCCGCGCTTCCAGTTCCGTGTTAATCTGACCCATCGCCTCGGATTCCCGCTGGACGCGAAGCCTCGCCTCCCGCATCCGCAGGAACCACAGCGCCAGCAGGGCTGCGGCCAGTCCCAACCCGATGCGGAACCAGAGCATCTGGTACAGCAGTGCGGGCATCCGGATATCGCACACCGCGCCGGTCAGATTCCACACGCCGTCGTTATTGGCCGCGATCACCCGGAACTGATATCTGCCAGGTGGCAGCCCCGTGTAGTAGGCCGTACGGCGGTTCCCTGCATCCACCCAGTTCCTGTCAAAGCCCACCAACTGGTAGCGGAAACGTACCTGATTGGAGGCAAACAGGCTCAGCCCGGCATAGCTCACCTCCAGATCGCCGCCGCCCCTCGGCAAAACAGCCGATCCCTGACTCAGATAGTTGATGCCCCCGGCCACCGCCATCTCGATCTCGACGGGAGGAGGCAGTCTGTTGACCCCAATATTGCGGGCGTCGATCACCGTTACGCCCTTGACTGTGGGAAACCATAACCGCCCGTCCCGCGATTTGGAACCCGCCGGCTGACCGCCACCGCCGCCATTGCACTCACTGCTCTTCATGCCGTCGGCAACACCATAGAGCTTGAAATCCACTGTGGATATTTTGCCGTCGGCCGCAAGATTGAGCTGGCTCCTTGGTGCGCGAAAGACGCCCTTGTTAGAGCTCATCCAGAGGTTGTCCGCATCGTCTTCGAGAATCTGATAAACGATATCGTCCGGCAAACCCTGCCGGCCGGAAACCCGCGTCACCTCCGCGCCCCGGATCCGGATCAGGCCACTGCCGTTCGTCGCCAGCCAGACCGTTCCGTCACGATCCCGAAAGATCGTCTGCACTTTGTTTTGCGCAACCACCGGCCCCAGGGCAACCGACGTAAGAACTTCTCCATCGAGACGCCACAACCCGGTGACGCCGGCAACCAGAACCTTGCCCGATTCGTCCACATTGACGCTCGAGAAGCCCATTAGAGTCGCCTCCCGCTCTCCGGATTGGTAGAGACGCCAGTGCCCATCGCGCAAACGGTACAGGCCATTGTCCGCGGCTACCCACAGACTTCGGTCGGGACCTTCCACAATCTGTTTGATCGACTTTCCCGAAAAATGCCCGCTATCGGGAACCGGCTGAAAACGCCCCTCCCGGTAGCGACCGAGCCCATTGCCTCCGGTGCCGATCCAGATTGTACCCTCGCTGTCCTCCGCGAGCGACCAGACAGTATTCCCCGGCAAGCCATCCCGCGTAGTGTAGATGGTGATTTTTCCATTCTGCAGGCGGTTCAGTCCCGCGGCCAGAGTGCCGATCCACTCGCTGCCATCGCGGGCCTGCAGCACCGTGAAAACAAAATCGCCGGAGAGCCCTTCGGAGGTGGTGTAGTTACTGAACTTTGTGTCCTTCAGACGGTTCAGTCCGCCGCCGAACAGGCCCAGCCACAAACTGCCTTCCACGTCCTCATAAATGACGCGGACAAAGTCGTGAGACAGCCCGTCTTTTTTGCTCAGGGTCTCGAAATGTTCTCCATGCAACCGGCTGAGCCCGCCACTGGTTGCAATCCAGAGATTGCCGGAACGATCGCGCTTGATATTCCGGATGTTGCCATCGCCCAGGCCGTCACGAATCGTATATTTCCGGGCATTCGGGCCAGACAAACGGAAAATACCGCTGGGGCTGGCGGCCACCCAAAGCGTTCCGTCCTCATCCTGCTCGATGGCGTTGACCAGAGAGCCTTCGAGCGCCCGGCTCTCCGCCGGAACCACCAACTGGCCCCCGGCAATGCGCCGCAGCCCCAGATCCGTTCCCACCCACACGCCACCGGAAGCAACATGCAACGAACGAACCGTATTGCTGGGCAGCCCGTCCGCCGTCGTAAAGGTCTTCGCGACGCCATTCCGGCAGCGCGTGACCCCATGGCCGAACGAGCCGATCCAGAGGCTGCCATCGGTATCGAGCGCCAGCGACCGGACAGAAATCGTGGCCTCCCCACAGCCCCGGAGTTGCCGGAAAACGCCCTGCTTCAGAGAAACAACGCCGGCGTCCGAGGTCCCGATGTACAGCGTTCCGTCCGGGCCCGCCACCAGATCCGAGATATTGTTGTGGCTGATTGCCGGCGTGGTCTGGCTGTTAAAGACCGCGAAATGAACACCATCGAAGCGGACCAACCCGTCTCTGGTACCCATCCACAGGTATCCGTCGCGGGTCTGTGTAATGGCCTGAATGGTGCTCTGATCGAGACCCTCTTTTTCCTGCCAGTGATCAAGAATATACTGCGAAATCGTCCGGTGCGGGTCCAGTGCGGCGAGTGGACCAGTACAGAACAGGAGAACGAACAGGAACAAAAAGGGGGCGCGAAACTTTGCGGAACCCATTGGCTGACATCATCATACCCGAGGATGCCATCGAATAGCCTAATCGACCCCGGCTTCCCGCATCTTCAGGCCCAGTTCGCGAATCAGTTCCGCCGCCCCGTACACCCGGTCCAGCGCCTCGGCAATCCCCCGCGCGTCCACATGGACCGCCCGCGCCTGCTCGCCGACGTATAAATACACATTCGGCAGGCTTTCCAGGTTCCCGTCAAAGGTGACTCCCACCAGTTCCCCGGCGCGATTCACCACCGCCGCGCCATAATCGCCACCGCCCAGATCGCAGGTGCTGACGAAATCGAGCGGCGTCACTTCCCGGAGGTGTGGCCGCGACGATACCCAACGCTCCGCCACCTCCCAGGGGCCCTCGTTGTTCTGCCGGTAATACATACCGCTGAACGTGGAGGCAAAGGGCTGCGCCACCGACGCACGGTCCGTGTAACCGCTCACGGTTCCGAAAGTCACCCGCGGAGTCGACGTTCCATCCGGATAATCCGTCGCGCCAAACAACTGAAACCGGTACTGCGCGATCTTCTCCGCCGCCGTGACCTCCAGTGACCCGATCAGTTCCTCCCGCTTCTTCCGGACCTTCTGCGCCGCGGGCTCCAGTTGCGTCGCCAACCGCACCACCGGATCATCCTTCGCGGGAGCAGCCGCCCGGTTCTTCAGCATCCCGCTGCCCTGCACCATCGCTTCGGCTGCCTGTTTCGGAGTCAGCTTCCCCAGAATCGCTTTCACCGGCACTTCGCCTTCGCCCAGCCACTTCAGGTCTTCCAGATACTGCGTCAGCATGAGCGTTTCCACGCGCTCGTTACACCCGTCCAAAGAAGCCAGTGCTTCGCCCCGCACCGACTGCCGCGCGCGGGCAAACAGTCTGGAGCCTGGCGCGGCGGAGGCCTCCAGAATCTGCCACGTCTTCTCCGAAGCCGCCCACTTTTTGTACGCCGAGGACATGTCATCCCAGACCTTCGTGGCGGGCAGACCGAGTTTCGAATCCGCCTCCACCGCTCGCCGGATCTTGCCTTCGAAACTGCTCTTCCGCGTCATCAGCCGGGCATCCCGCAGCCCGATCAGCTTGCCGGCTTCGCTCTTGAAAACCGCCAGCATGGGCGTCAGCACGTCCTGCACGGCCTTCGCCTCCGCGTCATTGGCGGGCGTCAGTGTTTGCAGCACCCCGATGCGCGCCCGCAGCCGGGAAAGCTCGAGAGGCAGCGCGGTATCCCGCAGAAACGCCAGTTGCGATGCCGTGGCAATGCGCGCGGTCGGACCCGGATTGCCGGCCGAGAACACCAATTCCTGATCCTGGATTCCGGCCGTGCTCCACTTCAGAAAGCCCGGGGTTTTCGCCGGGCTTCCCGCCTCGTAAACCCGAAGAAACGCCACATTCAGCCCGTACCGCAGATACGTGATACTGTCCCGCTCCTTGCCGAAGAAGGCCGCGGAATACTCCGGAGCAAAAACCAGCCGCAAATCGGTATACCGCTTGTACTGATACAGGTCATACCGACCACCCTCAAACAGACGCACCACCTGGCAGACGTTGCCCGACTTTGCCGCACATTCCTTCTCCACCTGCGCGATCTCCGCAGTCCGTTCGGCCAGTGTCGCGCCGGGCTTCAGCTTCGCGGTCACATCCTCCAGCCGGAGCAGCACGCTGGCATCAAGGCCGGGACAGGGTCGCTCGGCGTCGCCTTTGCCCGCCTGAAAACCGCCCGCCTGAAAACCGCCCGCCTGCAGAGCCGGGTCTCCGCCGAAACACGCGGCGGCGGCCTGCCGGTTCGTCACCACCAGCCCGTTTTCCGAAACAAAGGAACCAGAGACCACCTGTGCCCCCCCACCAATCCGCACCGAAGCCAGCCGTAACCGGTCCAGGAAATCCGTCGGCGGCTCAAAGCCATACTTGTCTTTCAATACCGCGAAAGGGAATTGGTTATAAGGCCAAAGGCCATCGTCAGCCGTCAGAATCGAGCCCAAAAAGAGGAGGAGAAACGGATACCGGAGAAGTTTCAAGACACCGTGATTCTCGGTGATTCCACCGCCAAAGGTCAAGCGCACGGGCCGCGCATCCGCCGCCAAATCATACGAAATCGATCTGGAAGATCCAGCCCGACGTCGGACTGTCGTTATTCGGCCAGCCCGGGTGAATCCCCGCGTCGCAGCTGAACAGCTTCCCCTCGTGCATCGTCAGGCCGTGCGGATCGGACGAACCCGGCAGGAAGTCAACAACCTCCAGTACTTTCCCCGTCGCGGCGTCATAGCGCACCAGTCCCGGCTTACCCTCGCTGTAGTTCCGGCTGTCATTCCCGACAATCTGCCAGATGGTGCCGTTATCCCAGGTAATATCGTGATAACGAACCCGGTCCGGCGCCTGATAGAAGGGGATGAAAAACTCTGGTGCCCACGTCTTCGGATCCAGTCGCAGGTTCCCCCGCAGCCGCAGCGATGCGATCCACAGCTTGCCATCCTGCCACATCGCCCCATGGCAGCCGCCGCCATCGTTTGCGGGCCCCAGCGGAATCTGCCGGTGGCTCACCAGCTTCGAGTTCATGTCCACCTGAAAGACGCCTTCCGGCGGCGCATTGGCGACCATCCAGACATACCCGCCGCCCACCGCCATGCCGCTCGTATTCCGCGACGGAGTGGTGACCGTCTTCAGCAGTTTCCCGTTCCAGTCCACCAGCCACGCCGCCTCGCTCAGATCTTTGGGCTCCGGCAGATGATACTGCGCCGCCTGCGCGCCGGACAGCTTCTGTTCCGCAATCCAGAGGCCTTCCGGCGTGGCGGCGAGTCCATTCGGAAATCCCTGCGGACTCCGGAACAGCCTGGTGGTCTTCGCTTTCCGGGTCGCCGCCCGACCGGGAGTTGCCATACTCAGACCCGCTAAAGCGCCAAGCGTCAGGAATTCTCGTTTTGTCATAGGAACCGTTCAGATTCTATGCCATCCGGGGCTCCCTGTGAACCTCAGTCCGGCCTTTTGATGTGATCGCGCACCAGGGCCAGGCCAACAAAACAGCCCGCCATGGCGAGCGCGAGGAATTCGAGAAACGCGGGGCGTCCCGCCTGAATCAGCGCCGCGCCCGTGAAGGCGCTGAGCAGCGGGCCCAGACGGCCCACCGTGAGCGCGAAGGCAATTCCAGATGACCGGACCGCAGCCGGATACACGTGCGCAGCCAGCGCAAAAACCGAAACGTTCACCGCGTTCACAAAAAATCCATGCAGCGCAAAGCCCGCCAGCAGACCGGTATGATCGCCGGTGGCGGAGATCGGAATCGCCAGCAGCAGCAGAGCGCTCAAAGCGCCGCCGGCGGCCACCGCAAGCATGGGAATCCGCGAGCCGAACCGAGAGATGCCCCAGCCGCACAACAGCGCCCCGGCAATGCCGCCGACGTTATAGAACGCGAGTCCGGAACTCGCCACCGCGAGGCTCAGACCCTCTGCGGCCAGCAGCGCCGGCAGCCAGCTGAAGGCCATGTAAACCGTCATCAGGCAGCAGAAGAACGTGAGACAAAGGCTCAGTGTGTCGCGCAGCCGTCCCCCCGCAAACACATCGGTCAGCGGCGTCTGGAGCGCCTGCTTCCCGAATCCGGGCGATTCCGGCAGCAGGAACCACAGCACAACACAAAGAAAGAGCGGAGCCACCCCGCCCGCCGCAAACAGCGTATGCCAGCCCAGGGTGGGCAGAATCCTGGCCGCGGCCGCGCCCCCGATCATGCCGCCGATCGGGACGCAGATGATAGTGGCGGAGACAGCCACCGCGCGCCGCGTTACTGCTGAGAATTCCGCCGCAATCGCCGTCGCATTTGGCATCGCGCCGCCGATTCCCGCGCCCGCGATGAAGCGAAGAATGCCAAGAACCGGCAGACTGCCGGCGAAGGCAGTCAGCGCCGTGGCAACTCCAAAGAAGAAGACCGATCCGATCAGCGCCGTGCGTCTGCCAAGCCGGTCCCCGATGGGTCCGGCCAGCGTGGAACCGAGGCCCATGCCGACCAGGCCGGACGCGACAATCGGCGCGAAGGCCGCGCGGGTAACATGCCAGTCCTTCACGATCGCCGGGATGGCGAAACCCAGTAACTGGTTGTCAAGACCATCAAAAATAATGGCCAGCGCGGCAAGGAAGATGGGTAAGTTCAAGATACCCACAATACCAGGCCGCTCTGGCCAGTCCCGCTTCAGTCCCGCGGTTTAATACTTCGGAACGCTCGAATCAACCGTGTCGCTCCACTTCGTAATGCCACCCGTCATGTTGCGGACTTTGGTATAGCCATTCTGACGAAGCAGGTCACAGGCCTTCGCGCTGCGGCCACCCATCTTGCAGTGCATCACGATCTCGTCGGCCGGATTCAGTTCGCTCAGCCGTTTCGGCAGTTCGCCCAATGGAATCAGCGTCGCGCCCGGAATCTTCGCGATCTGGTACTCGTGCGGCTCGCGCACGTCCACCAGCACGAAGTTGTCGTGACGGTCGAGCTTGGCTTTCACTTCTGACGGTTCGATATCGCTGGACAAGGCAATCTCCTGAACGGGCGTCTGAGGGACACCACAAAACTGATGGTAATCGATCAGTTCATGAATCGTCCGGTCATCGCCACAAATGGGACATTCCGGGTTCCGGCGGAGCTTGAGTTCGCGGAACTTCATCCCCAGAGCGTCATACAGCATCAGGCGGCCAATGAGCGGCGTCCCGATGCCGAGAATCAGCTTCACGGTCTCCGTCGCCTGGATCAGGCCGATAATGCCGGGCAGGATGCCGAGCACGCCGCCTTCCGCACAGCTCGGCACCAGACCGGGCGGTGGCGGTTCGGGATAGAGGCAGCGATAGCAGGGGCCGCCTTCCGTGGCAAAAATCGTCGCCTGGCCCTCGAACCGGAAGATTGAACCATAGACGTTCGGCTTGTTCAGCAGCACGCAGGCATCGTTGATCAGGTAGCGGGTGGGAAAATTGTCAGTCCCGTCCACCACAATGTCGTAAGGCTTCAGGATCTCAAAGGCGTTCTCGCTCGTGATCGGCACTTCATACCGATCCAGCCGCACGTAAGGATTGATGTCCTTCATGCTGTCGAACGCCGAATCAAGCTTCGGCCGTCCCACGTCCTTCGTGCCATGGATCACCTGGCGCTGCAGGTTGGTGAAGTCGACCACGTCGAAGTCCACCATGCCGATGCGGCCAATGCCGGCGGCGGCAAGATAGAGCCCCAGAGGCGCACCCAGTCCGCCCGCGCCGATCAGCAGCACGCTCGCGTTCTTCAGCTTCAGCTGGCCTTCCATGCCGACTTCCGGCAGGATCAGGTGGCGGCTGTACCGAAGGATTTCTTCTTTTGAAAGCTCAGTCGCCATAGGCCCCGCCAGCGATCGACGGCACGATGGACAGCGTATCGCTGTCGGCAACCGGCGTCGCGTCTTTGCTCATATAGCGGATATCTTCGTCGTTCAGATAAACGTTCACGAAGCTGCGAAGCTTGCCTTCGTCGTTGTAAAGGTTCTTCTTCAGGTCGGGAAAGCGCGTGATGAGCGCGGAGAGAACCTCTCCGACGGTTGCGCCGGGCAGTTCAACGTTGTCATTCTTCTCCGCAAACTGGCGGAGGGGCGTGGGGATCAGGATTCGGGCCATAGTAATTCCTCTTTCTCTGCGTGGGTCTGTTCAGCGTTCGGCAGCCAGCTGTTGGCATGGTTGAACTTGCCCTCCTGAATCGACAGGACGACGAACGAGTACCAGGGGCAGGAGTTCTGCAAATCGGTGTCGGAGAAATAAGCGCCACAATCCGGGTGGGAGTGGTAGATCCCGATCAGATCGAGCTTCTTCTCGCGGGCTTCGCGGTCGGCGCGGAGCAGGTCTTCGGGGCGCAGTTCGTACCGCGCGCGCTGCGAACCTTCGGAGACGTTGTCGAGCGCCATTGCATAAATGACAGTCTTGTTATCACCGTCGATGGAGCCGATCATGGCGCCGCAGCATTCGTTCGGGTATGCGGCCTGGGCGTGATTCACCATCTCGCGCCAGGGTTTTCGTTCAATTTGAATCATTCAGCTTCTTCCCAGAAATGCTCGGACAGATATTTGTCGGCGCCATCGCACAGCACGGTCACAATCACCGCCTCTTTGCCCTGGGCATGCAGTTCGCGACCGAGCTTCAACGCCGCGCTCACATTGCCGCCGGCGGAGATGCCGACCAGCAGCCCTTCGCTGTGAGCGAGCTTCCGCACCATTCTATATGCGTCTTCCGTCTCGACCCAGACGTTGCGGCTGGCGACGGTTTCATCGTAGATCGCCGGGACAATCGCAGTCGGCATGTGCTTGGTGCCTTCGAGGCCGTGAAATCCGGTGGAGGGCTGCGCCGAAATACATTCCACCTGCGGCATGTCCTGCCGCAAACGCCTCGACGTACCGATGAAGGTGCCACTGGTGCCCATCAGGGTGACGAAATGCGTGATCCGGCCCTCGGTCTGTGCCATGATTTCCGGGCCGGTGGTCTGGAAGTGCGCCTGCCAGTTGGCCGGGTTACTGTACTGATCGGGGTAGAAATAGAGGTCCGGATCGGCGGCATAGACCTCGCGAACCTTTCGAATCGAACCGTCCGAACCCTCGGCGCCGGGCGTCAGAATCAGTTCCGCACCGTATGCCCGCAGAATTTTCTTCCGCTCCGGTGACGCATTCTGGGGAAGGCAGAGGCGGACTTTATACCCCCGGGCCGCGCCCAGCATGGCGTAGGCAATCCCCGTATTCCCGCTGGTCGAATCGAGCAGGATCTTGCCCGGCTTCAGCTGTCCGGCCTTCTCGCCTTCCAGAATCATATTCAGCGCTGGCCGGTCTTTGACGGACCCGCCGGGGTTGAAGTATTCGGCCTTGCCGTAGATCTCGATTCCCGGCAGATCCGCGGTCAGTCGCGCAAGGCGCAGCAGCGGCGTATTGCCGATATGACTGATGACGTCGTGGGCCTTGGATGGGATCATCGGGGGAATCTGGACTATCTCCATCTTACAATTAGGGATTCGTTTTCAGGGATTCATGGTGAGGAGTTTTGGATGCAACGGCTTTTGATTCGTCCGGGCGCAATCGGGGATTTCGTCCTGAGTCTGCCGGCGCTCGAATCGCTGCGGGGGGATTACACGCGGGGGGATTACACGGAAGTCTGGTGCGCCGGACAAAACGTTCCGCTCGCCCGTTTCGCGGATTCCGCGCGGTCCATCATCTCGTCCGGGCTGGACAGGCTGGGGTTTCTGCCGTCCGATGATGTCATCGAAAGGCTGAGGCGCTTCGACTCGATCATTTCCTGGTATGGGTCGAACCGGCCGGACTTTCGCCAATTGATGGCAAAGCTGGCTCTTCCCGTGGAATTCCTGCCCGCTCTGCCGGACGGGTCCTGTCCGGCGGCGGATTTTTACAATCGGCAGGCGCGGACCCTGGGAGGGACACCAACCTCCCGGTTCCCCTCGATTCCCTGCCCCGCGGTTGACAGGACTTTCGCCGCAATCCACCCCTTTGCAAGCAACGCGGCAAAGCGTGCGCCTATGGAGGTCTTTCGCGATGCCGCCGATCGGCTCGGCAGGCAGATGCCGGTTCACTGGATCTGCGGACCCGAGGAGGATCTGCCGGGCGCAATTCGGATACCAGACCTCTATGACCTCGCCTGCTGGTTGCGCGGCGCCCGGGTATTCGTCGGCAACGATTCCGGTATCTCCCACCTCGCCGCCGCGGTGGGTACACCAGTCGTGACGCTGTTCCGGACCACCGATCCGAGGGTCTGGGCCCCGCCCGCCGGCTACTGGACCAGACTCGACAATCCGCGCAGTTCCTGAAGCGTCAGCACGTCTTCAATCTTCAGCAGGATCTTCACCCCGCCCTTCACCATCGCGATTCCGAGGACGAACGGGGTATCGACACCTTCGCCAAAGTCCGGCGGGTTCTCGATATCGGAGGCCGCCAGGTTCAGCACCTCACAGACGCCGTCGACAATCAGACCAATCATCGAGGTCTCGCTCTCCTGCAATACCTGCACCACCACAATGCACGTGGTCTGGGTAAACGGAGCGTCCGGAAACGCGAATTTCAGCCGCAAGTCCACCACCGGGATGATCTTCCCGCGCAGGTTGAGCACCCCCTTGAGGTGGGGCGGCGTGCCCGGCACCGCCGTAATGTCCTGCACGCCCATGATCTCTTTGACGCGGAGAACCTGGATGCCAAATTCTTCCTTGCCGAGTTTGAAGGTGAGGTACTTGCCCGCTCTGGGGTCAACCGTTTTGGGGTCAACCGTTTTGAGGTCAACCGTTTTGAGGTCAACTCCGGGAATCCGTGTCGTCGAGGTGGATCGGTCGAGTGTCTGTGCAGTCATGCACCTGTCTATCGGACGAAAGCCGGGAAAGGATTAGCCGCAGATCTTCGTTTTCATAGGCGGGAGGGTCCGCCCGCAAAACCCGCTTTCCCCGCAGCAAACGAGGCGGCACGGACGGCCAGACCAGCGGCGCTCCCGACGTCGCCACAAGATAGCCGGCGCGATCCAGAAAGCGCAGGCTGGAAGCCTTGAAATCCGTCACCGCGCCATCCGCCACCAGCAGATAGAGATCCGGCTTGAGAAAACCGAGCAGGCTGTTCGACTCCACGATCACGTTCCCGGCATCAGCCAGGATCCGGCGCAGACGCGGCAAAGCCTCCGCAAGGCGACCCGCCGGAGTCCGAACCCAGAAAGACCGGCGCGCACCCGCCGCAAGGAACCTCCCGGAATCCGTCGCCGGCATCTCGCCCCGTTCTTCGGAAATGGCGACCGGATGCCTCGGATCTTCGCACGCGCAGGGCGCCCCGTCAGCCGAGCAGACCCGGTGGCCGAACTGCGTGATCTTCACGGCCGTCCAGCCGAGTTCCGGCAATCCCCGAATGATGCCGCAGACCACCGAAGTCTTCCCGACGCTGCGCGAGTGCCCGCCCACCACCACCAGCACGTTACTGGCTCCCGCGTCGTTTGGCCAGACGGGAAACCACGGCGAGCTGCGCCAGATACTGCCGCAGCGGACGAGCGGGCGTCCCCCACACCGGCTCACCCGCCCGCACAATCTTCGAAGTCAGAATCCCGGCGCCGGAACCGATAATTGCCCTGGCTTCGATCCGCGCTTTATCGCCCACGCCCACCTGGCCGCCCACCACCGCATAATCGCCAATGCTCACGCCACCCGCCAGACCCGTCTGCGCCGCGATCACAACGTGTTTACCGATCCGGCAGTTGTGCGCGATATGGACCATGTTGTCCAGCTTGGCGCCATCCCCGATCACGGTTGCCCCCAGCGTCGCCCGGTCGACGCAGGTGTTCGCGCCCAGTTCCACATCGTTTCCGATGGTGACCGTGCCCACCTGGGGAACCTTGTGATAACGCCCGCCGGCCAGCTCAAAGCCGAAGCCATCGGCGCCAACCACAACGCCGGAATGGAGAATGCAGCGCGCGCCCACCGAAACCCGGTGATAGAGCGTCACGCGGGGATGCAGAATCGTCCTCTCCCCCACCACCGTGTCTTCCCCGATGCAGCAACCAGCGCCCACGCGCACATGCGCATGGATAACCGCTCCCCGCGCAATCACAGCTCCGGGGCCGATCTCCGCGCTCGGATCGATCGACGCCATCCCGTCAACCATCGCATTCGGGTCAATGCCGGGCGCGAGGCGCGGCGCAGGATAAAGGATCTGGAGAGCGGCCGCAAAATGGGCACGTGGTTGCGGCGATTCGAGAATCGTCTGGCTCCCGCTTTCCTCGTACTCCGGCGGCCCGATCAGGCAACCCGCGGCGGAAGCGCGCGCCGCGGCGAAGTACTTTGGCGATGAGACAAACGAAAGTTCGCCCGCTTCGGCGGCTTCAAGCGCGGCCGCGCCCTCAATCACCCGGGAGCCATCGCCCCGGCACGGCAGTTTAAGAAGTGCGGCTAACGCGGCAGCTGTTTGTGGTGGCCTCAAATCCCTAGCTTAGCCCTATAATTCAGTACGAATGAGAATCCTCGCGCTCCTGCCGGTTTGCCTGCTCTGCGTTGCCTGCTCGCGAAAGACGCCTCCGGCGGACTTCGCGAAGCTTTCGGAAGAAGCGGTCTACACCATACTGTCGTTCTCCCCGGTCGGTGCGTCATCCCAGGGGCTCCACAAGTTCGCGGGTGAGGATTTCGATACCGCGCTGGACGATCTGAGCTTCCGCACCATCCAGAAACAGCGAAACTACTTCGTTGAACTGCACAAACGCATGGAAGCATTTGACCGCGAAGCGCTGAGCCCCGAAGACCGCGCCGATTACGACATGATCGATTACCAGATCGGACTCGCTCTGTTCGACACGGACGTGGCGCAATCCTGGCGAAAGAGTCCCCAAAGCTATGTGGAACTGCTGGGAACCGCGCTGTTCAGCCCCCTCGCCCTCGAATACGCTCCAAAGGAAGTTCGCTACCGTCACCTGATCGCCAGGCTTGAAAAGATTCCCGCATTTGTGGATACCGCGCGGCGGCAGTTGGTCGGCGTGCCACCCCTGTGGGCCAAAGTGGCGCAGGAGGAAAACGACGGCAACATTGGGCTGGTGGACGGCCTGCTGCGGAAGAATGCGCCCGCCGAAATGAAGGCCGCCTATGATGCCGCGGCCGGGCCGGCGCTCGACGCGCTGCGGGCGTTCAACCGCTTCATGGCGACGGAGATGATGAATCGCCCCATGCGGGGTCCCGGCGCCACAGACTGGCGTCTCGGAGACCAGTACGCCACCAAATTCCGGCTCGCGCTGGCGACAGACCGCACACCCGACCAGGTGCTCGCCGACGCGGAAACCCGGCTCAAAGAAGTCCGGGCGAAAATGCTCGAAATCAGCCTCCCGCTGCATGAGAAGTGGTTCGGCGCGCACGGTGCGCACGCTGACCTGCAGGGTGTCGACCGTGAAAACAAGGTCATCAGCGAAGTGCTCGACCATATCGCGCAGGACCACTCCACCCCCGCCGGCTACTTCGCCGATGCCAACAAAGACCTGGCCGAAGCGCGCGCCTTTGCCATCGGGAAGAACCTGCTCACCATGCCCAGGGGCGACAATCTGCGGATCATTCCCACGCCGGAGTTCCAGCGCGGCGGCTACCCGGTGGGCGGCTTCAATCCCGCCCCGGCGCTCGAACCGCAGTTGGGCGCGTTCTTCTGGCTCACACCCATTCCGGCGGACTGGGCCAGGGAACGGGTGGAATCGAAGCTCCGTGAATACAACGCTTACAACCTGCGTCTTCTGGTGGTGCATGAAGCCATGCCCGGCCACTACGTGCAGGCCGAATTCGCCAACGACATGCCTTCGAAGACGCGCCGCGCGCTGCGGTCGCTCTTCGGCAATGGCCCCTGTGTGGAAGGCTGGGCGCAGTACATCACGCAGGTCATGCTCGACGAAGGGTTTCTCGACAACTCCCCGGAATTGCGCCTGTCTCTGCTGAAACAGGAACTGCGCGTGGACGCCAACGCCATCCTCGATATCCGCCTACAGACCAATCGCATGACCGAGGAACAGGCCATGGATCTCATGGAAAAATCAACCTTTCAGGAACACGAGGAGGCAGTCGAAAAGCTGCAGCGCGCCAAACTTTCCTCCGCCCAGTTGCCCATGTACTTCGTCGGCTGGCGGGACTGGCTGCGCGTGCGCGAACTCGTGAAGACCACCAGGGGCGCGGCCTTCAACCTGCATGACTTCCACAATCAGGCGCTCAAAGAGGGCGCGGTGCCGCTGCCCGTGCTGGCGCGGTTGCTCACCGGCAAGGGCCTCTGACCGGATCAATCTGAACGAATGGACGGCGGCCTTCGTTATCCTCAAAGGACGATGCCCGAATACGCCATTGAAACCGAGGGGCTGACCAAGGTCTTCCGCAACCGCTGGTCCGGACGGGAATTGCGCGCCGTGGACGATATCTCCATCCGCGTGCCGCGCGGGACCACGTTCGGGCTGCTCGGGCCGAACGGCGCGGGGAAAACAACCTTCGTGAAGATGCTGCTCTCCTGCGCGCACCCCACCTCCGGTCGTGCCAGGGTGTTCGGACGGGACAGCCAGGAGGCGGAAGCGCGGCGTCCCATCGGCTACCTGCCGGAGAATCATCGCTTTCCCACCTATATGACTGGCTGGGGCATGCTCGATTTCTACGGCGCGCTCTCCGGCATGGATTCCGCCAGCCGCCGCAAACGAATCCCGGAACTGCTGAATCTGGTGGGCCTCGATGAGGGCGCGCACCATCTGCGCCTCGGCAAGTATTCGAAAGGCATGCTGCAGCGCGTCGGCCTCGCGCAGGCTCTCATTCATTCGCCCCGGCTGCTGGTTCTGGATGAACCGAGTGACGGTGTGGATCCCGTTGGCAGAAAACACATCCGCGACGTGCTGCAGGCGCTCGAACAGCAGGGCGTCACCATCTTTCTGAACTCTCATCTGCTGGCGGAAGTCGAGTTATTCTGCCGCGAAGTGGTGATTATTCAGAAGGGAAAGATGGCGCTCGCCGGCACTGTGGAAGAACTCACCAGCGGCAGCGGCTACAAAGTGGAGGCGCTGGCGGTGCCGGAACAACTGGCGACGGAACTGAAGGCAAAAGCCCGCGGCTTCACCGTCGTGGACGGGACGGCCCACCTGCTGTTCGCCAATCGCGAAGACGCCAACCAGGCGGTGGATCTGCTGCGCGCCAACCACTGCGAACTGGAAGCTCTGGCCCGCACGAAGAGCACGCTCGAAGACGTATTTATGAAGACTGTTGCGACTGCTGTGGAAGGTCCCGCCAAATGAGCCCGTTACTCTGGAACGCGACGCTCGCCATCATCAAAGACACCTTCCGCGAGGCCTTCGCCCGCAGGATATTCTGGGGCTTCTTCGGCTGCTGCACGGCGCTGCTGCTGTTCCTCCTGTTCATCATGCGGGTGGACGTGGTCGCCGGCGCGCTCGCCACCGTCTCCATCTTCGGCAACACGCTGCCCAGTTCCAATGTCCAGAATCTCGTGCAGCAGACGCAGAGCGTGATTGCGGGCATCCTGTACTACGCCGGCATGGCCCTCGCGGTTTTCGCGTCAGCCGGACTGGTTTCTTCAGTCTTTGAACCGGGGCGCATTGAACTGCTGCTTTCGAAGCCGGTTTCCCGCGCTCATCTGCTGCTCGGCCGCTATGCCGGCAACGTGCTGGTAGTGAGCGCAAACATCCTCTACCTGGTGGGCGGCTCCTGGATCATCTTCGGCGTGAAGACCGGCGTCTGGGGCCTCGGCTTTCTGCTTTCCAGCCTCTGCACCATCTTCATCTTCAGCGTGCTGCTGGCCGTGATCGTACTCATTGGCGTGCTTCTCGACAGTTCCGCGGTCGCCATCATGGTGACCTTCGCCATCATGATCATCACGCCGATTCTGGCCCAGAAAGCCACGCTCGAAAGGCTGCTCAGTTCGGAATGGTCGCGCGACATTCTGCGCCTGCTCTACTACGCCCTGCCAAAGATCTGGGAAGTGCGCGGCATTGTGCAGAACCTGATCATGAACAAGCCGGTCGAAAGCTGGATGCCCATCTGGAGCACCGCCATCTTCGGCGCCGTGATTCTCGCGATCGGGATCTGGCGCTTCCAAAAGAGGACCTACTGATGCGCCTGCCCCTGTTTCTGTTCGCCTGTTCCGCCGCGGCCCTGGCGCAACCTCGCGTGGATAACGTACTCATCCGGATGGTGCCCCCCGGCGCCACTTCTCTGGTGGGCGCGCGCATGGACCTCATCAAGTCCACCGATTTCTACACAAAACTGCTCGAACAGCAGAAACTGCCCCAGGTGGAACGGTTCGCGAAAGAGACCGGCTTCGACCCCCGCCGCGATGTGCGCGAGTTGCTCTTCGCCGGCACCCCGTCCGGCGGCGTGCTGCTGGCGCGCGGAGCATTTCACATCAATCCCGAGCCCGTGCAACAGGCGAAGGCGAAGCTCGTGCGGCACGGCGAGTACAACATCTGGAGTCTCGATACCGCCGGCTTCTGCGTCCTGGACGCCACTCTGGCCGCGGCGGGCGACCTGAAATCGCTCGAAGCCGCGCTCGATGAGTGGAAATCCGGCTCCCACACGGCGGCCCAGCCCCTGCTCGGCAAGGTCCGCCAGCTGGATCCGAAATCCCCCTTCTGGGGCGTTTCCACAGGCTTCGCCGGTTTTCTGGCCGACAACCTGCCGCGCGCCGGCGGTAATGCCAGTGGCGGCGGCATCGACTTTTCCCGCATCTTCCACGGCGTGGAAGAGACGTCCTTCTCCGCCGATTTCAGCGCCGGAGTCAAAGGCGAGATTCGCGGCACAGCCGCCGCTGAGGCGGACGCCGTGAATCTGCGCGATACCGCGAAAGGCCTGATCGGCTTCGGCCGCCTGAGCGTGCCGGAGAACCAGCCGGAAATGCTGAAGCTGTGGGATGGCTTCAGTGTGGAACAAACCGGCAGAGCCGTCTCCATCAAAGCGGATATCCCGCGGAACCTGGTGGACCGTATGGTGCAGTTGCTGAATGCCGCTCAATCCGGCCGGGGTCGCGGACCAGCACGGGGACCGGGACGATAGAATAAAAACAGTCGGCACAGGCATGCCCGTTTCCTGTGCAATCTCCTGACGCATGTGAGATGCCAGCCGGGTATCTCTTGTAGTAAGATAGAGAATTAACCCATCCGACATTAAGGTTTCCGAAATGCAGAACGCGCTGTTAGACAAGTACATCAAAAAGAATCTCCGCACGGACATCCCCGCCTTCCGCCCTGGCGACACGATCCGTGTTCACGTCAAGATTAAAGAAGGCGACAAAGAACGTCTGCAGGCTTTTGAGGGTGTGGTTCTGGCCCGCAAGAACACCGGGATGGGCGAAACCATCACGGTCCGCAAGATCAGCTTCAGCCACGGCGTCGAGCGCATTTTCCCGCTGAATGCCCGCGTGATCGATCACATCGATTTCGTGCGCACCGGTCGCGTCCGCCGCGCGAAACTCTACTACCTGCGCGCTCTGAAGGGCAAGGCTGCCCGCCTCAAGGAACGCGTCGACCATACCCGGGCTGCAAGATAGCTCTTCACCGGCAGGCCGTACCTGATGGCTCGCGGTGAGACCGGTATTTCCAGGGGGGCTTCGGTCAAACGAAGCCCCTCAAAAAAAGACAGGAACTGGAAGTGCCTCGGCACGCATGAGGATGAACTCCGCTCGCGCGGCTATCGTCTCATCGCCGGCGCGGACGAAGTGGGTCGCGGTTCCCTGTTCGGCGCCGTTGTTGCCGGCGCCGTGATTCTCTCTCCGGATTCCCCCATTCGTGGCCTGAATGACAGCAAACAACTGGATGCCGAGCGCCGCGAAGTTCTGGCTGAGCAGATCCGGGATCGCGCCGTCGCCTGGGCTGTCGCATCCGTCGACAATTCCACCATCGATTCCATCAACATCTACGAGGCGTCCCGTCTGGCTATGAAGCGAGCAGTGGAGCAACTCAACCCGTCGCCCGATTTCGTCCTGGTCGACGCGGTCGCACTCGATCTTCCCCTCCCCCAGCAGCCTTTGCTCCAGGGCGACGAACGCTGCCACGCCATCGCCGCCGCCTCCATTCTCGCCAAGGTCTATCGCGACCAGATGATGCGCGAGTGGGACCGCTTCTATCCGGAATACGGCCTCGCCAGTCACAAGGGCTACCATGCGCCGGACCACATCACCGCCTTGCGCGAGCACGGCCCCACGCCGCTGCACCGCCTCAGCTTTGAGCCCATTCGCAAGCTGGCCATCTATTCGCCGCTCGAACGGCATCAACAAATGGAGATGTTCGCCGCCGTATGAGCGACCTGCCCCTGCCCGACCTGCCAATCCCCGGCGAACCCGTCCCGGAACAGGCCATCCCCCCTTCCCGGCCCGCCCCCCAGGGCCCCACCTGGTTTTCACGCCTCTCCACCGTGATCTTCGTCATCTTCTGCTTTGAGCTGGGCTTATTCCTGCTCATCTATCCGTGGACAGACGCCTGGACCGAAAACTCGCTGTCCCTCTTCGCGCCCGCGCGTCTGGCGGCCGAATGGCGTACTGTCTGGAATAACAGCTATTTCCGGGGCGCCATCAGCGGCATCGGCATTCTCAACATCTGGATCGCCGTCTCCGAAGTCTTCAGCATGTTCTCCCGCCGCCCGCGCTAATCGTCCCGCACAGAAATCGGTCGACGTAATGGGCCGCCGGGATCGCGTGAAACCTCCCGGCCCTTTCGCTCATCCGAAGAGATATGCGCGGGGTAATCCTTACACTTCTTCTGGCCGGTTCCCTCTCGGCCCTGCAACCCGCGAGCTACGATCAGGCTCTCGATCTTTACAGCCACACTGACTATCCGGCCGCCATCGCTGTTCTCAAGACCCTGCCACAGAACGCGCGTACGCTAGAACTCCTGGGCCGCGCCTATCTGCAGAACGCGGAATACAAACGTGCCACCGAGGCGCTTGAAAAAGCCGTAGCCCTCGAACCCGAAAACTCCATGCTTTACACCTGGCTGGGCCGCGCCTATGGCCGGCGGGCGGAAACCTCCTTCGCCGTGAATGCCATCGGCCCTGCCACCAAAGCCCGCGTCGCCTTCGAGAAAGCGGTGCAGCTCAATCCGCATAACGGCGAAGCGCTCGATGACCTTTTTGACTTCTATCTCCAGGCCCCCGGCATCATGGGCGGCGGCTTTGACAAAGCCCGAGACCTCATCCCCATGATCGGCCAGATCGATCCCGCGCAGGCCCACTACTCCCGCGCCCGGCTGCTCGAACAGAAAAAGGAGTACGACAAGGCCGAAGGCCAGTTGCGCCGCGCCATGCAGATGGCCCCCAACCAGATCTCCCGGATTCTGGAACTCGCGCGCTTCCTGTCCCGTCAGGGCCGGACCGACGAGGCCGACCGGCTCTACTCCCAGGCGGTGCACATCGCGCCCAACGCCCCGCGTCTCTTGTATGCGCGCGCCGAGATGTGGATACAATCCAATAGAAACATCGATCAGGCTCGTGACCTCTTGAAGAAATACATCGCATCCGGCAATCTCACCCCCGAAGATCCCTCCAAGCACGAAGCCCTGAAGCTCCTCAAAAAAGCCGACGGGATGTAAGCGGATGCAATTCGGCGAAGCGCTCGGCTTCAGTTTTCAGGCATTGCGGCAAAATCCGGTCCGGTCTCTGCTCACCGGCCTCGGCATGATGATCGGCACCGCTTCGGTCATCCTCGTCGTCACCATCTCCCTCACCAGCCAAAGCTACATCCTCGAACAGATTGAAGGCGTCGGTTCGAACATGATCTTCGCCTCCTTTGAAGTCGGCTCCCAAACCTCCACCACCGAAGTCAATGCGGACTTCATCAAGCCGTCAGACGTGCAGGCCGTGCGGGAACGCCTGGCCGACCGCATCGTCGCCGCCACGGGCATCGAGACCAGCATCGATTCCATGTTCATCAACGGCAAGGCCGAGCGGCTGCTGATTATCGGCTCCGATGAATACTACAAGCCCGTCCGCAATCTGGTCGTGCTGTCCGGTCGCTTCATGGACGCCGGCGACGTCAGCCTTCGCCAGAAGGTCGCGCTCCTCACCGAAAAACTGGCAAAGCGCCTCTACGGCAGCCAGAACGCGGCCATCGGCCAACTCATCAAGGTCCACGGCCTGCAGTTCACCATCATCGGCACCTTCAAAGAAAAAGTGGAAAGCTTCGGCCAGACCGAACTCAACGCCGAAAGCATTCTGATTCCCATCACTGTCCAGCAGTACTTCATCCACGTGGAACGCATCGACCCCATGTATATTCAGGTTCGCGAGGCGCGGAACGTGGAAGCCGTCACCGCCCAGGTTTCCGCGATCCTCGAAAGCCGTCACCGCGCCGGCGCGAAGTACAAGGTCGAAAACCTCACCGGCATCCTCAACGCCGCGCGCGACATCGCGAGAATTCTCAGTCTGGTCCTGGTGCTGGTCTCGACCATCGCGCTGGTCATCTCCGGCATCGGCATCATGAACATCATGCTGGTCACGGTCACCGAGAGAACCCGCGAGATTGGCGTCCGCATGGCCGTGGGCGCGTCGCGGCGGGATATCCTGACCCAGTTCCTCATCGAGGCCACGCTGATCAGCCTGACGGGCGGCTGCGTGGGAATTGCGGCGGGCGTCGCCGTGCCTCTCAGCGTGCAGTTGTTCGTCGAAAACATCCGCGTGCCCATCTCCACCTGGTCGATCGTCATCGCCTTCGCGGTTTCCAGCCTCGTGGGCCTCATCTTCGGCATGTTGCCCGCCAGCCGCGCCTCAAAGCTGAATCCAACTGAAGCACTGCGCTACGAATAAAACTATGCGGAAATATTTCTGGCTCGCGGTCGCGCTCGCCGCGTTCGGACAGCTCGCTGCTGCCGAAGACCATTCGCTCACCCTGAAACAGGCCCTCGAACGCGCGCTTGCGGAGAATCCCGAAGTCATCATGAGCCGGATGGATGAACTCAAGGCGACCGAAGGCATCCGCCTCGCGCGCGAACCCTTCTCGCCGCGCGTCTACGGCGGCAGCGGACTCGCCTGGAGCAGCGGCTTTCCCCAGAGCATCGATGGCTCCGCGCCCTCCATCTTTCAGGTGAAGACCACGCAGGATCTGTTCAACAAGTCGCAGATGTACTCCGTCGCGCAGGCCCGCGAAAATGCCCGCGGCGCCGGCTTCGCCTCCGGGGAACGCCGCGAGGATGTCGCCTACCGCGTGGCCGCGCTGTACATCGATGCGGAGCGCGCCGGCAAGCTTGCCGAGGGCGTGAAAAACCAGGTCGAAAGCCTCACCAAAGTGCTCGAAGCCGTCACCACCCGCGTGGACGCCGGCCGTGAACTGCCCGTCACCAGACAGGAGGCAACGGTCCATCTGCTGCGCACAAAACAGCGGCTCATGGCGCTGCGGGCCGAACGCGACTATGCGGAGCACAACCTCGCCGCCTCGCTCGGCTTCAATCCCGGTGACAGCGTGAAACCCGTGGCGGAAGAACGCGCCTCCGCCCCCATTCCCGATACCGAAGAAGCCGCCCTCCGCGCGGCTTACAACGCCAGCCGGGAACTCAAACGGCTGGAATCCACCTACCAGGCGAAATCCCTCGAAATCAAGAGCGACAAGGCGCAGCGTTTACCCCGGGTGGACCTCGTGGCCCAGTATGCGCTCCTCTCGAAGTACAGCCATTACGACCAATACTTCAACCGCTTCCAATACAACAACATCGAACTGGGCGCCTCCATTCAGGTGCCCCTGCTGGCCGGACCCGGCGTGAAGGCTCTCATCAATCAGGCCGAGGCCGACCGCCGGCACATCCGTGCGGAAATCCAGCTCGCCCGGGGCCGCATCGCGCTCGAAGTGCACCAGAGCTATCAGGAAATCGAGAAGGCGGAGATGGCGCGGCAGGTGGCGAAGGCCGAACTCGACCTCGCGCACGAACAGCTCTCCATTCTGCTGGCCCAGATGAACGAGGGCCGCGCGGCGCTGAAGCAGGTGGAAGAAGCGCGCTTCGCCGAAAACGAAAAGTGGATCGAATTCTATGACGCACAGTTCAATTCCGAAAAAGCGCGCCTCATCGTACTCCGCCACACCGGCGAACTTTCCGCCTCGCTGCGCTGACGCCTGATTACCGCAACGCGGATCACCGAACCTGCGGGAAGCCCAGATTCACCGAACTCGTCGCCGGGTCCGGCCACCGGCTGGTGACCACTTTCCCGCGCGTATAAAACTGCACGCCTTCCGGCCCGTACATGTGCAGATCGCCAAACAAAGACGCCTTCCAGCCGCCAAAGCTGTAGTAGGAAACCGGCACCGGAATCGGCACATTGATCCCCACCATCCCCACCTCAATCTCAAACTGGAACTGCCGCGCCACCCCGCCATCGCGCGTGAAGATCGCCGTACCGTTGGCAAACGGGTTCGCATGAATCACCGCCACCGCCTCCTGATACGTCGCAACGCGCATCACCGCCAGCACCGGCCCGAAGATCTCATCGCGATAGCACCCCATATCCTGCCGCACGTTGTCGATCAGACAGGTCCCCAGGAAGAATCCGCTTCGGGATGTCGCCGGATGCCGCCGTCCGTCCAGCGCAATCGTCGCACCCTCCTGAGCGGCGGAATCCAGATACGATGCCACATGGTCGCGATGCTCCCGCGTAATCAGCGGCCCCATGTCATTCCCCGTCTCGATCCCGTCCTCCAGGCCCGGCCCGATTTTGATCTTTTCCATCCTTTCCGCAATCGCGGCAATCAGCGCGTCCGCCACCGGCTCCACCGCCACCACCACGGAGATCGCCATACAGCGCTCGCCCGCGGAGCCGAATGCCGCGGAAACAGCCGCGTCCGCGGCCATGCCAAGGTCCGCGTCCGGCAGCACCAGCATGTGATTCTTCGCGCCACCCAACGCCTGCACGCGCTTCCCGTTCTTCGTGCCCGCCTCGTAAATCGAGCGCGCAATGGGCGTGGAACCAACAAAGCTGATCGCCTTCACGTCCGGATGCTCCAGCAGCCTCCCCACCGCCACTTTGTCCCCCTGAATCACGTTGAACACGCCATCCGGCAGGCCCGCTTCCCGCAGCAGTTCCGCGAGCAGCATGCCCGCCGAAGGGTCTTTCTCCGAAGGCTTCAGCACGAACGTATTCCCGCACGCCAGCGCATTCGGAAACATCCATAGCGGCACCATCGCCGGGAAATTGAACGGCGTGATACCGGCCACCACTCCCAGCGGCTGGCGGATCTGATACACATCCACGCCACGGCTCGCCTGCTCGGAAAAGCCACCCTTCAGCAGGTTCGGAATGCCGCAGGCAAACTCCACATTCTCAATGCCGCGCGCCACCTCACCCAGCGCATCGGCCACCGTCTTGCCGTGTTCCAGCGAAATCCGCTGCGCGATCCGGAGCCGGTTTGCGACCAGCAACTCGCGGAAGCGGAACAGAATCTCCGCGCGTCGGGAAAGCGGCGTCGCACGCCACTCCGGCCAGGCCGCTTTGGCGGCGGCCACGGCGGCATCCACCTCCCCCGGATCCGCAAAATCCACACTCGCCTGGCGCTCCCCCGTGGCCGGATTCCACACGATGCCAGTGCGGCCGGAGGCGGACGGGGCGGCTTTGCCGGCGATCCAGTGATGAATATTCATGAGACTTCTTTTCACTGTACTGCCATCCTTTCATGAATCAGACGCCCCGCCTCGCGGTACACTCATCGAATATCTCCCCTGGGCGGTCGGGCCCCGTTTTGCCTGCGCCGGAATTCGAAAGCTGACCAAGACCATGACGCGTTTTCGCATTGCCGCACTCCTCTTCTTCACCGCCGGTTTTATTGCCGCGCAGAAGACCCCCAAAGTCACCACGCCCAAAGAATCCCTGGGCTTCAACCTCGGTGACGACTACCAGATGGCCAATTACACCCAGCTGGAGACCTACTGGAAAAAGCTTGCCTCGGAATCCGACCGCATGAAGCTGGTCGAGATCGGCAAAACCGCCGAGGGCCGCCCGCATTACATGGCGATCATCACCTCGCCCGAAAACCTCAAAAATCTCGCGAAATACAAAACCATCGTCGGTAAACTCGCGCTGGCCGAGGGCGTGGACGAAGCCGAGGCCCGTCATCTCGCCCGCGACGGCAAATCCATCGTCTGGATCGACGGCGGTCTGCACGCCAACGAAACCGTCGGCTCGCAGCAGCTCATGGAAACCGTCTACCAGCTCGTCAGCCGCACCGACTCCGAAACCATGCGGATTCTCAATGACGACATCATTCTCTGCGTCCAGGCCAATCCCGACGGCCAGGAAATCGTCGCCGATTGGTATATGCGCGAAAAAGATCCTCTCAAACGCAGCCTCAACAACCTGCCGCGCCTCTACAACAAGTACATCGGGCATGACGATAACCGCGATTTCTACATGTCCGCCATGCCCGAAACCACCAACATGAACAAACAGCTGTTCACCGAGTGGTTCCCGCAGATCGTCTACAACCACCACCAGACCGGCCCCGCCGGCGCGGTCATCTTCATCCCGCCCTTCCGCGACCCCTTTAACTACAATTTCGATCCCCTCGTTCCCCTCGGCATCGAAATGGTCGGCACCGCCATGCACAGCCGCCTCGTGGCCGAAGGCAAGGGCGGCTCCGCCATGCGCTCCGGCTCCACCTATTCCACGTGGTGGAATGGCGGCCTGCGCACCATCACCTACTTCCACAACATGATCGGCATTCTCACCGAAATCATCGGCAGCCCCACGCCCGTCGATATCGCCCTCGTCCCCGATAAACAGCTGCCCTCCGGCGACTGGCCCCTCCCCATCGCCCCGCAAAAATGGCACTACCGGCAGTCCATCGATTACGAAATCTCCAACAACTACGCCATTCTCGATCTCGCCTCGCGCTACCGCGAGACTTTCCTCTTCAACCAGTGGCGCATGGGCATGAACTCCATCCAGCGCGGCTCCACCGATAGCTGGACCGTCACCCCCAAACGCATCGAAGCCCTCAAAGCCGCCGGACCTCGCCCCGCCGGGGGCCGCGGAGCAGCCGCTGACGTCGTCTTCGGCGATGCCGGTCCCGGCGCGGGTGGTGGCGGCGGGCGCGGCGGCGGACTCCCCGCCGACCTCTACGCCAAAATCCTGCACGACCCCAAATTCCGTGACCCCCGCGGCTACATCATCCCCGCCGATCAGGCCGATTTCGCCACCGCCACCAAGTTCGTCAACGCCCTCCTGAAAAACGGCATCACCGTGCTCAAAGCGAAGACCGGCTTCATGGTCGATGGCAAAAGCTACCCCGAAGGCTCCCTCATCGTCAAAACCGCCCAGGCCTTCCGCCCCCACGTGCTCGATATGTTTGAGCCGCAGGATCACCCCAACGACTTCGCCTATCCCGGCGGCCCGCCCAACCGTCCCTATGACGTCACCGGCTGGACTCTCGCCTACCAGATGGGCGTGCAATTCGACCGCGTGCTCGACAAATTCGACGGCCCCTTCCTTCCCGTCAAAGGCCTCCTCGATCCGCCCCAGGCCCCCGTCACCGGCCCCGAAGACCCCGCCGGCTGGCTCATCAGCCACAGGGAAAACGATTCCTTCGTCGTCACCAACCGCCTGCTCAAAGCCGGCTGCGATGTCTACTGGATGAAAAAGGCCGTCATTGCCGATAGCCAGGACATGGGCACCGGCTCCATCTGGGTTCCCCGCTGCGCCGCGGCCCCTGGCATCCTCGCCGCTTCCGCGAAGCAACTCGGCGTGGCCGCCCACGGCGTCGCCAAAGCCCCCGTCGGCGAGGCGCTCAAGCTCAAGCCCATCCGCATCGGGCTCTACGACCAGTACGGCGGCCTCATGCCCGCCGGCTGGACCCGCTTCATCTTCGAACAGTTCGAGTTCCCCTTCGAGCTCGTCTATCCACAAACGCTCGACGCGGGCGACCTGAAAAGCAAATATGACGTCCTGGTCTTTGTCGATGGCGCAGCTCGCCTCGGCGCCAACGCCACCGGGCGCGGCGGAGGACGGGGCGGCTTCAATGCCGCCACGCCGGAGAACCTCCCCGCCGAAATCGCCCGCACCACAGGCCGCATCTCACCCGATAAGACCGTGCCGCAGCTGAAGAAGTTCGTCGAATCCGGCGGTCAGATCATCACCATCGGCAGTTCCACCAGCATGGCCGAAGTCCTCGGCGTGCCGGTAAAGAATGCGCTCACCGAAATGAGCGCCGATGGCACGGTCCGCCCCCTGGCCGCCGAGAAGTTCTATATTCCCGGCTCGCTGCTCAAGGTCAACGTCGATAACACCAGTCCCCTCGCCTTCGGCATGCCGGACAAAGTGGATGTCTTCTTCGATAACAGCCCCGTGTTCCGGCTCAATCCCGACGCCCAGCAGAAGAAGACCTCTGCCGTCGCCTGGTTCTCCGGCAATGACCTGCTTTCGAGCGGCTGGGCCTGGGGTCAGCAATACCTCAACGGCGGCACCGCCATTGCGGAAGCCTCGGTTGGCGAAGGCAAAATCGTGCTCCTCGGACCCGAAGTGGCCTTCCGCGCACAGCCCCACGGAACCTACAAGTTCCTGTTCAACGGGCTCTACTTCGGCAGCGCGAAACCGGCCGAACTGAAGTAATACCCGAAACCCGGCTGTCCCGGTTGTCTCAACTGTAATGGTTGTCCGGGGCCGCCGGGCAGTTCACCCGGCTGCAGCGGCTTCTTCCGCTTCATGTCAGGGTTATAGCGAAAGTAAAGCGTCACGTTCACCGTGTGCTTTTCCGCGTTGATCTCCGGCTCGGCGCGCGTCTCGCCCAGGTTATCGAACCAGCCCTGCTCCTTCACCTGTTTGAGGAAGTAATCGGGATATTCCGCCGGATACGGATCACCCGGCTTCACCACCCAAGCCTTCTCCACCGCCGCCACCCCATCCAGCCCCAGCCCCATCACTTCCAGCTTGCCGAACGTGTACTGCGCGCCCGGCGCCGGAATGAAGAAAGCGTCCACGGTCTTCGTTTCGTCATTGATGTCCCGGTCCACCGTCACGTCGGCATCCAGATAGCCCTCGTGCCGCATATCGTCTTTAATGCGGATCGCCGCCTGCCGCAGTTCGTCGAAGTTCGCAATCGCCATCTTCGGCACTTTCGCGACGCGCAGCAGGTGCTTGCTGTTGTCCGCCATCGCCCCCCGCACCGAAACCTCGCCCATCTTGTACTGCGGCCCCTCGTCAATCACCACATGGACATCAATCCCCTTCACCTGCGCCGACGCCGACGTGGTGAGCTTCCCGAACTTCACCCGCATATAGCCGTCTTTTTCGTAAAACGGCCCCAGCTGCGTTTCCAGCAGCAGCCGGAAATTGCTCTCCGTATAAGGCTGCCCGAAAGCCACCGCCGCGATGGCATTCTGCAGCTCTGTATCGCGCTTGACCTTATTGCCTTCAAAGCTGACCAGCGCGACATTCGGCAATCCGGCCGCAGGCAGGAACTGGGCCTCGTACTTCTGTTCGCCCGCCAGCACGATCCGGCCGCCCACCTTCCCCGGCTTCCCCTTCGATTCCAGAAACTGCTCAATCTCCCGCGCCGTCCGGTCCAGCACCTGCTGCGTACCCGGAATCTTCCCGGTAAACAGCGGATCTTTCGCCCGCAGCCACGCCGTCACTTCCGCCGCGCTCACCCCCAGCGCCTCCATCCGCAGCGGATAAAGCGGCTGCATCTCCTGCACCTCAAACGTCACGTTGTAGCCGGAACCCTGCTCCGCGGCCTTGTATTTGTAGGCGACCGTTTCAAAGTAGCCGCTGTTCAGCAGCCGGTCCCGCGCCGCGTCAAACGTGGGCGTATCGCCCTTCGCGCCCAGCCGGAGCCCCGATGCCGCCGCGATTCCCGGCGAGGCAAGAATCCGGTTGCCTTCCACGGTAATCGACTCGATCCGGAAGTCCTGCGGCGCGGTGATAGTAGCAGGGGCGTCCGGAACCGCCTTCGGAGCGACCACCTTTTTCGGCGTCTGGCCACTCGCCAAAGCCGCTAAAGTCAGGAAAACGAACAGGATCAGGCGCGCCATTGCTTCATGATAGTAAAGACGCGCCTTGCAAATTGCGAGTTGCGGGAGACTTCTCGCTTCACCGCACTCCGGACCATTTGATCGCAACAGGCGCGAATTATCGAGGCTGCCTTCCTCCACCGCTAAAACACCTTATTCGGGGGTGGAGTACTGGAATCCAAAAGACGGAGACCCGCAGCCGCCCAGTGTTGTTGCAGATTTGCTTGTCCGAGAATCGCCGACAAGAACTCTCTGGATTCCGGGACGCCACCGATTTGGGAAACGACAAATACCGCCGCCAACCGTTCTTCGAATGTCATTCCGTCCAGGTTAGTTTTAATCAGTGCCCGGGCAGCCGCAGGACCAATCTGCATCAACGCCGCTACGGCAGGCATACGCTCCTTGACAACCGCAGGCGTTTTCATCCAAGTGTTGGGACTCGGAGGCCAGAGTTCCAGCCCGATGCTTCGAATCAGGAAGGGAATCGCCTCCACGGTTCTGAGACGACCAAACACCTCCGCCAGTCCGTCACTGCCAGAATGCCACAACTCGGTCCTCCTCCGCCCGGTCCTCCGTCGCCCGGAGGGTCATCGGTTTCGCAAACTGTTACCGATGTTGGCGTGTCATCGGGACACGTTCCCCGCCTGTCAAATCGGTTTACTGGTTCGCCGCGCGTGTAGGCGTATCGGTTCCAGCTCGAAGGATCGCCCGCGCCTGTACTTGATTTGTATGGATTAAACCGTCCCAGCGTGGCAGCGTAGAAACGCTGGTCGGCATAATCGAGGCCCGTAAACCCGCCCCGCATATGAGTCCTTATCTAATGTCTCCTTTCGGCTGCGTGATCCGCTGCACCGGCGGCGGAGCATTCGGAAGCGCTACAACTATATCGTCCGATCTCCACTTGTCTTCGATCGAGACAAGTTGGGAATGGAGAATGCGCTTTCCGGCAACAATCGTGAGCGTAAAGTCGCCTTCAAGCCAGTCGTAAAAGCTGAATTCGCCTGTTTCGCCGACGGGGGCGTCGTACACTGCAAGACCGAATACTGATGCGAGCCTCACGACAGCGGTCTCTCCTTGTCCCAACAGCGGTGCAGGCGTGATTTTTCCTCGGTATCGTCGCCAAGGTCCATATGACGGCTCAATCAGGGGCTGCGGCTCTTTGTCCGTGGTGAGTGCGACCAGATGCTCCGGCGAATCTACACTTACGACCCTTAATATCTCTAGATTGTGCCCCGCCGGACCCGGGCGGCGAAGGACAGACTTATAGGCCCCAAATGGAATTTTAGTACCAATCATCCCTGAGAAGTGATCAGCGTAGTCGCGTCCGGTGATTCTCAGAACGAAACTCTCCACCCGATACGGTAGCGGCTCACCGAAAACGTCGGTCACTCGAAAGCGGACGGTTGACATCAGTCCGGTTTGCGCGAACACCGTGGATGCCCACAAGACAAAGGAAAACAATCGAAAGATACTAATCATTTTGCACCGAAGCAGTCCTGAGCAAGGATGGTCGAGACCCTCCCGGAAGAGGCGCCGGGGTTCCATCGGGGATCGGTATTGAAGCTCCCAATCAGTCCCGCATCAGAAGCGCCGAGGGTATGGAAGACTTCGTGAACCAAAGCGCCAGCGAGCCATTCCGGAGAAACTGTGAATGCGCTGGCTCCGGCAATTGCCTGGAAGGTCTCGGTCTGCGTTCCTCCGATGAGGAAGTAAATACTGTTGCCCTCCGTGTACGCGTTCGGAAATCCCCCCTGCGCCGCTCTCCCAGCAAAATACTGTGAAACAGTCTGCCCTTGCGAGGCTAGAAAAGTCTGGCTATCCGACAGGCCAATCCCGATGGTGCCGAGCTGATCAATCACCTGTTGCTGGCTGTATCCCGCTTTCTTTAAGTCGGACTGACATTCGGGTTGCCAGCCCCACAGGCTGAAAGCCACGCGATTTCGAGCCCGATACGCGTCGAGCAACGTTTGTTCCGCATCCAGCTGCGCCCCAATTCCGGATTCCCAGTCCTTCACCAATTGGTCGGTTGTACTGGTAACCTCCTGCCAACCTGCAAAGATGACAAAATCTCCGCCTGCGCTTTGGCACTGAATTTCAGCGTAGGTCTTCTCAGATAACGCATCGTCCGGATTGGGACGGGTTGTATACGAACCAACTGCTCGGCACTTCGCGAGTCCCTTCGGGTCGTTGAAATTAATCGGATCGCCTCCGGCGTAGGCGTATCGATTCCAACTCCCCGGGTCCTTCGCTCCAGCACTTGCCTTGTACGGATCCGGGGTATTAAACCTTCCCAGGCTACTTGCATAATACCGCTGATCCGCATAATCCAAACCAATAAACGAATCCCGCGTATAAGTCCCGAACTTCACCCTGTCCCCGGCCGTCGCCGTCAACTCCTCCCCAAACGGCAAATACCGCGCCCCACCAGCCCGATTCGTCCCCAGCCGGTCCTGATACACCGCATTCGCCACCGGGTTCGACCGCGCCGCCGGATACCCCTCAAATATCAGCTTTCCCGCAAACCACACCGACCGCGAAACAATCGACACATCCGCTATCCAAACCCCGTAAACCGCGTTCGAAGTAGTCCCCGCCGCCGCAAACACCACCAGTTTCTCCCCGC
>CAIUOG010000130.1 GCA_903900705.1 uncultured Acidobacteriia bacterium | reverse complement strand
GCTTCCACCAGAGCGATGTTGTTCGAGGCATAGATGAGAGTGTAATTGTTGATGGTGCCGGTGCCATCGGGCGAAATGATCTCGACTCCGATTTGCGAGATATTCGTTGGCGCGGGACGACCGCCGTTCACCGCAACTCCCTGGCAGGACGTGGCGCGCATCACAATGCCGCCCGTGGCGCCCACAGGCAGGGTCTGAAAGACCGCGGGCACGAGTGCCGAGGCCTTCGCAAAATCGACGGGCCCGACGCCCGCAAACTCGGTGCAGCTGGAAAAGTCGACGGTGAAGCCCCTGGCGGGCGGGTCAGCCCACGCGCTGGAAACGGCAAGGCCAAGGGTAAGAGCGAAACAAAGAGAGAGTGTTTTCATGAGAGGCGAATTCCTTCAGCAAGGAAAGCGCAAAATACCCGCCCAATCGCTCACACAACTTCGTTTTTTTTAGCTGGAAAAAATCTTATCCATAGCCGTCGCCAGTGTCTTCAGGCCTTCCGGTGAATTCGCGCCGGGCTGTTCCGCGATGCCCCAGCCCGTGTAGCCGACTTCATCAAGCGCCGCCATCACCGCGGGCCAGTCGTTGTCTCCGCCGAGAAACGGCACATCGAAGCCGGCATACGGACCCAGTTTGTCGCGCTTCGCCCGGCTGTATTCCTTGATGTGCAGCTTTGTGATGCGTTTGCCCAGAATCCGCACCCACTGTTCCGGGAAACCATAGTTCACGATGTTGCCCAGGTCCAGATGCCAGCCGACGAAGGGGCTTTCGAACTCATCCACATACCGGGCGGCTTCAAGCGGGCTGAGCAGGAACTGGTTCCAGACGTTCTCCAGCGCAATCTTCACGCCGAGTTCCTTCGCGACCGGAATGGCCTTGCGAATCTCCGCCTGCGAGCGCGTGTAGGCATCCGCGTAGGAAACCTGTTTGTTGACCACGGCCGGCACCAGCAGCACCGACGATGCACCGTAGGCCTTCGCATCCCGCAGCGCCTGCAGCAGCCCTTCGAGACCGGCTTTGCGCACCTCGGGGTCGCCATCCGAAAGCGGCTTCTTCCAGTGCGTATCACAGCACACGCTCGCCGCCTTCAGCCCGGTGGCGGCAAAGGCGTCCAGCACTTCGCTCTGGCTCATGTGGCTCATGGGTTCGATGCCATCAAAACCCGCCGCCTTCACGGCCTCAAACCGCGCCTTCACAGACCCCGGCACGCGGATCGTCGCGTACATAATCGCCTTCCGGATATCGCGTGTTTTGGCGAAAGCGGGAGCGGCCAGAGCGGCGCTGCCGGCTAAAAAAAATGTTCGGCGGTTCACGGCGTCATGATACCTGATTCAGGCTCACCAAAGCATCATCACCACAGCGAGGTGGGGGCGATAAGATATTGTGCATGAACCAGCCGAACGAGACCTCTCGCCGCGATTTCTTCCTCGCAGGCGCAACCGGGGCGCTGCTTGCCGGCGCACCCATTCTGCTCAAAGGAGCCCCCGCGGGCCAGGCGATCAAGGTCGGCCTTGTAGGCTGCGGCGGTCGCGGCACCGGCGCCGCCAATCAGGCCCTGAAAGCTGACGATTATTCCGTACTCACGGCTGTTGCCGACGTTTCCCAGGACGCGATTGACGCCTGTCTCGCCACCCTTCGCAAACAGCAGGGAGCGAAGGCCGATACGAAAGTGATGGTCGATAAGCCGCGGCAGTTTGTCGGGCTGAACGCATTCGAGCAACTGATCAACAGCGGCGTGGACGTTGTGCTGCTGGCCACGCCTCCGGGCTTCCGCCCCACCCACCTCCGCACGGCGATCGAAGCGAACAAACACGTCTTCTGCGAAAAGCCCATCGCGACCGATGCCCCCGGCGTCCGCCACGTGCTCGAAACGGTCAAAATCGCCAAAGAGAAGAACCTGAACCTGGTGGCCGGCTTCTGCTGGCGCTATGCAAACCAGATTGTCGCCACGTTTGACCAGATTCACTCGGGCGCCATCGGCAACATCGTCGCCTATTATGCGACCTATTACACGAACCCCGTGAAGCCCATGCCCCCCGCCAGCACGCGTCCGGCCGGCATGAGCGACGTGGAATGGCAGATCAAGAACTGGTACAACTTCAGCTGGCTCTGCGGCGACAGCATTGTGGAGCAGGCGGTTCACAGCGCCGATAAGATTGCGTGGGCGATGAAGGACGTCGCGCCCGTCAGCTGCGTCGCCACCGGTGGTCGCCAGATTCCCGCGCAGGGCGGCAACATCTACGACCACTTCTCGGTCAATTATCTCTATCCGGACGGCACCCGCGCTTTCCTTTCCAACCGGCAGTCCGAAGGCTGCTTCAACGAGAATGCGGATTTCATCATGGGCACAGACGGCGTCTGCACCATCGGCAAAGGCCCCATGCCGCGCATCACCGGCAAAACGAAGTGGACCTTCGAAGGCCAGAAATACGACATGTATCAGAAGGAGCACGACGAACTGTTCGCCTCCATCCGCAAGGGTGGCGTGATCAATGACGGCCAGCGCATGGCCACCAGCACGCTGCTCGCCATGATGGGCCGTATGGCCGCCTACACGGGCGAACAGATTACGTGGGAACAGGCGCTCAACTCGCAGGAAAAACTCGGACCACCGTCCCTCGACTGGAAGGGCAGCTTCACCCCCTCCCCCATGCCGCAGCCGGGCGTCACGAAATTCCTGTGAGAACCGTCGCGCTCCTCCTGTCCGCCGCCGCCACACTCGCGGCGGCGGACTTCGGCAAAGACATTCAGCCGCTGCTGGAACAGAACTGCACAGCGTGCCACGGGTCCATCAAGCAGCTGGGCACGGTGCGGCTCGATACGCCTTCGGGATTCGAAAAAGCGAAGCCAATCGCGATTCTGGCCTCCATGGAATCGGGCTCCATGCCGCCCGGCGAGAAGCTCCCCTCCGCGCAACTGGCGATATTCCGTGAGTGGATTCAGGCCGGCGCACCCTGGCCGGGCGGGCTCGTGCTGCGCACCGGCGGCGCGGGCGCGGGCGGCGCCGACAACGTGGCGCTCGCGCGCCTGATCCACGCGAAAATCGTGGCGAATACCAGCGCGACCACCAAACCGGAAGCCTACAAAGTCACCATCCCGCGCACGGCCGTTTCCTATGAGATGGTGCCCGTTCCAGGCGGCGACTTCCGCATGGGAACTCCCGATTCCGAAGCCGGGCGGAAGAAGGATGAAGGCCCTGTTCATCCGGTGCACATCGACCCGTTCTGGATGTCCGCCCACGAAGTCACGTGGGACGAATACCGGCTGTTCATGTTCGCCAATCAGGCCGGTGAAACAGCCAACAAAGACCCCCGGGTGGATGCTGTCGCCCGACCCACGCGCCCCTACGTCGAGATGAGTTTCGGCATGGGCATCAACGGCTATCCCGCCATCAGCATGACCCAGCATGCCGCGAATAAGTACGCGGAATGGCTGAGCGCCAAGACCGGGGAATTCTATCGACTTCCCACGGAAGCCGAATGGGAGTACGCCTGCCGGGCCGGTTCCGAGACCGCGTTCCCGTGGGGCGATGATGCGTCAAAGCTTCCGGAATACGCCTGGTTCACCGATAATTCGGACGGCAAATACCAGAAGGTCGCGCAGAAGAAGCCCAACGCCTGGGGTCTGTACGACATGCTGGGCAACGTGATGGAGTGGACGCTCGATCAGTACGCGTCCTATGCCGCATCGGCCACGCCCGTGAACAACCCATGGAACAAGGCCACCACGCCTTACCCGCACGCCGTTCGCGGCGGCAGCTGGGCCGACGATGGCGTGAAGTGCCGCTGTGGTGCGCGCGTGGCTTCCGACGCGACGTGGAAGCAGCAGGACCCCCAGTTGCCCAAGAGCATCTGGTACCACACCGACGCCCAGGGCCTCGGCTTCCGGCTTATCCGCCCCGTGAAGGTGCCCGGACCGGAAGAGATGTTCAAATACTGGAATAACGGCGTGGAACAGGACCAGTAACGAGATAAACTGGAAGCGCTATGTTGCAAAGCCCTTCCCTTTCCCGTCGCGATTGGCTCGCGTCTTCCCTGTCCTTAGCCGCCGCTCCGCTGCTGGCCGCCGCACAGTCCAAAGTCTTCGGCGTACAGCTCTACACGGTGCGCGGGACTGTGATGAAGGATTCCGAACACGTGATCAAAACGATCGCGGAGATCGGGTATAAGGAGATTGAAGGAGCCGGCCGCGCCGACCTTTCCACGCTTCTTCCGCTGATCAAACAGAACGGCATGAAGCCGGTTTCCTGCCACGTGGAAACGCCGCTCATCACCGAGGACTGGGATAAGTATCCGGAGATGAAAAAGGTGCCGGTACAGGAAGCCATCGACAGCGTGAAGGGCATGGGCGCGCAGTACTTCACAATGCCTTATATCCGGCCCGCCGCGCGCGGCGATCTGGATTTCTTCCGCAAGACCGCCGACCAGATGAACAAGGTTGCCGAACTCTGCACGAAGTCCGGTCTGCAGTTTGCGTATCACAACCACGCGTTCGAATTCGCCGGGAAAGCGGGCGAGCGCCCCATTGATATCTTCAAGGCGCGGCTCGATAAGAAGCACGTCGCGCTCGAAATGGATATGTTCTGGGTCAGCGTGGCGGGTACCGATCCGCTGGAAATGCTGAAGGAGTGGAAGGGTCGGGTGGCCCTGCTGCACCTCAAAGACAAGGAAAAAGGCACGCCGGTGCAGTTCACCGAATCCGTGCCGAAGACCGCGTTCAAGGAAGTGGGCAGCGGCTCCATCGACATCAAGGCGATTTTGAAGGCCGCTCCCGGCCTAGGCGTGAAGCACTTCTTTGTGGAACAGGACCAGACCCCGGGCGATCCGCTCGACAGTCTGCGCAAGAGCTTCGAGTTCCTCAAAACCGCTTAGTTGGAAAGATAGCAGCGGTTGGCGAGGCTGTTTCAGTCGGCCGCGGGGGACTTGAGCGCCTTTCGAAAGACGATCTTGTCCTCACCTGCCTGATAAAAGTCGCGTATTCGGGCTTCCTGGTCGAAGCCCAGTTTTCTGTAAAAGCCCCGGGTATTCTCAAAGCCGGCCAGACCGGACGTCTCGACCAGGAGCAACCGCTGGCCGTTCTCCGTCAGGATCTGCTCGACGTGACGCAGGATTGCCGCTCCGCATCCCCGGCCCTGACTGTCGGGATGCACCGCGATTAACAACAAATTCCAGGTCCCGTGCGTCATCGGCTCAGGAGCGCAATAGGCGACCGCCACGGGCTTGCCGTCCACATAGGTGAGCCACACGTCCGTTTGGGCTTCGCCGGCAAAGTATTTCGCCGTCATCCCGTCCAGCAGATCCGGGGGAAACAGGCCACAGGCGTCAATCACACCTTTCACATCCGGCAGGTCACCGGACTGAAGGGGACGAATTGGCTGATCATCTGTCATGAATCGGCACGTAGCTCGGCGAACCGGCGAGCCAGGTTGAATAAAGAGCGTCGAGGCTCCCCCGAATGAGATGATCTACCGCGACGAGAGCTTCAGCAGATAGTCCAGAATCGCGTTGCGGTGTTCCGGTTTGACTTCTGCGCCCCAGCCCGTCATCTTGGTGACTTCCCGGTCCCACTGCGCCCGCGTCAGCTTCTTCTGCTGCGCCACCATATGGCCGTCGTGGCAGGTGAGGCAGGCCGCTTTGTAGCCTTCGGGCATGGGCTCTTCCGGCGCTGCAACTGCCGTTTCAGCCACCGGAGCGGACATCCCGATCACGATATTCCGCGGCTGCGCCACGTTCCACAGATAGCCATTCGGATTCCATTCCTGCTGCAGCGGCTGCACCTGGCCGGCGGAATTGGTGGCACGGGAAATCAGCGTGTGCTGCCCTTCCGGAGCCTTCCAGGAATACGTCCAGCGATGGAAGCCGTACTTCGCACCGGTGCCCGAAAGCTTCGTCTCCTGCCAGGTCTTGCCGGCATCGAGCGACAACTCCACCTTCGTCACCGGATTGGTGTTCGACCATGCAACGCCCTGCACCAGCACCGTCCCCGGCTTCGCCCATTCGCCAGGACGCGCGATCACGGACTTCACATTCAGATCCGTCACCGGAATCATGTCCTTCGGGTCCACCGCGGACCCCGCCGCCACGGAATGATTCGGATGCCGGTAGGCCGTCTTCATCCAGAAGCCGTCAAACTCTTTATCCGTCAACGTAATTCGCTGCAGCCACTTCACCCAGGAATCGCTCGCCCAGCCCGGCGCGATCACGCGCAGCGGAAAGCCATGCTCGGCGGTGAGGGGCTTGCCGTTCATCGCCCACGCCAGCATGGTGTCCGGATGCAGGGCCTTTTCGAGGGTAAGATTGCGCTGGAAGTCCGGCATTTTGCCGATCGGCACGTCCGCGCCATCCATCAGTAACTCGGTTGCTCCGGCCTTGACGCCGGCCTTCGCCAGCACATCCTTCACACGAACGCCTGTCCACCTGGCATTGCCCACACTGCCAAATCTCCACTGCGCGCCCGGCAGGCGCGGCTCATAAAAACTGCGGCCATTGCCGGCGCATTCGAGCACACTCACCAGTTCCACGTGCGGCAGCTTCTTCAGTTCCGCCAGAGTGAAACTGATGGGATGTTCAACCAGTCCGTCGATCTGCAGCTTCCATTCCGCCTCCTTCACGACCGGCGTATAGGTGTGGCAGCGCACGAAGAAATGCTCCGTGGGCGTGATCTCATCCACAAAGCCATCGAGTGGCATTTCGAGATCGAGCGGCCGGGGGGAAAGGGTGATCATGGCGCCCGAACCGGTTTCGGCGGAACGGGCGGTCTGCGCCAGCATGGCCGCCGCGCCGGTGAGGAGCATCTTACGTCGATTGAGGGACATCGACCTTTATTCTATTCGTGGCGCTGCGACCATTGCGCCAGAGCAGCCTGCGCGCTCTGTTTTTCTTCCACTTCGCCGGCCACCAGAGCGCGTTTCGCCTCCAGTTCACGAAAACGCTGCAGCGCGGTATTCATGGCCCGCAGCGCATCCGGACGCTGGCCGGCATTCTCGTAGCTTCGCGCCAGACTGGCGAAGAGCGCCGGCTGATCGTTGATGTAGGAGTCGTTGTCCGGAATCTCCCGGTGCATCCTTTCCATGAGCGCGACCGCCTGCACATAGGTTTCGATCGCCTGGGGCCATTGAGCCCGGGCGAAGAAGAGATCGCCGCGGGCCTGCAGGAACTCGAGCCGCCGCGCCAGCACGACGGGAATTCCCGGATTCCGCGCCTCGGCCAGCTGCAGGTACTTCTCAGAAGTGCGCAGGTTCTCCTCCGCCTCCTGGAACTGCTTCAGATCCGTCAGAGCCAGACCGAGCCGCTCATAGACCTCAATCAGCATGCCGCGATTGCCAGGCGCTTCCGGACTAAGCCGGTTCATGTGCTCCACCGTCGAAGCGGCCTTCCGGTAAACGATCAGGGCTGCGTCCGGCTTTTTGAGGGTTCGCAACCAGTCCCCGTAGTTGTCGCAGGCGATGGACGTGTCGAGAAGGGGCTGCCGATTGTCCGGATCGACGGCAACCATGCGGTCTGCCAGGGCGAGCGCGCTGTCGTAATAGCCGGTCACCTCTTCGGGCTTCGCCAGATGCCGCCCCGTGGGCGCGGAAAGCACAGACCCCAGCAGCAGGTAAGTCACATACAGCTTCCGCACCAGATTCATATTGGTGGGATCGGAATCCACCAGGCCCTTATCAATCGGCAGCGCAACCAGGATGTGCGTATAGGCCTTGGAAGACTGGCCCAGGCGGTAATAGTCATCGGCCAGTTTCGTGTTCGCCACACTGATGCCGCGCAGGCCGGCCTTTTGATCCGGGTTGTCGCGGGCCAGTTCGGTCCGCAGTTCGAGCTGACGGACGTAGGGTTCCACGGTGGCCACGTAGTCACCCATCCGCAGGTACACATCGCCCAGAATGCCCCAGGCGTTCGCGCGGGCGTCCCGCACTTCGAATGATCTGGCGGCGGCTTCCGGCATCCGGAAAGCAAGCGCGGCTTTCGCATACTCCACGCCGGCCTTGTACTCGGCGCGGGGAATGGTCAACTGGGTCAGGCGGACGTTGCCCATAATGCGGTCGTACAGAAACGCAGGCGAGGTATCGGACAGCCCGGAGCGGATCTGATAAGCCTTTCG
>CAIUOG010000129.1 GCA_903900705.1 uncultured Acidobacteriia bacterium | reverse complement strand
GATATTCGAATTGAGTTCTCCGGCACGCGTCCGGGCGAGAAACTCTATGAAGAACTCAATGCCGAAGGCGAGGGCTTCATGCCGACTCACCACGAGAAGATCAAGATCTTCTCCTCGGAAACCAAGCCCTGGCCGGAACTGGAGGCGCAACTGAACCTCCTGCGCAGTCACTGCGTGAACCGGTCACCCCAGGAACTGGTCGGTCTCATCCGCGAACTGGTGCCGGACTACACCCCTTCCGGGGCCCATGCCGGGGCGGCTGCTTCCTCCTGATGACGCACTCACAGCCGGTTCCGGAAGCGACTCCTTCGGCCGAATCCGGTCATTTCCAACACGTTCGCCGCCAGTTGTATGTGAACAGTGGGCTGCTCGGCCTTTCCCGCTTTCTTTCCACCTGTACCTCGCTGGTTACGGTGCCGGTTGTGCTGACGAGGCTCGGCATGTCCGGCTACGGTACGTGGGAATCCATGATGGCAATTGCCGCGCTCATCACAGTCTTCCAGACCACCATCAGCGGCACTCTCATCTGGAAGATGTCTACTGCTTACGGGAGCTCCGATTCCAGCCAGATTCACAGACTCATGGGGATTGGCCTCGGTTCCGTCTTCACCATGTTTGCATTGATTTCTCCCCTGTCCTGGCTACTGCGGTATCAGCTCGTGGCGGTTGCAAATCCACCCACTCAGTACCGTGATGCAGCCCTGCTGGTGATCCCGATTCTGATTTCGCAAACGACGCTGGGGGCGTGCGGCGAGACGTTCGCGGCGGTCCTGATTGCGCACCAGCGCGCCGGCATTTCCACTCTGATTCAGACGGCTGCCCTCATGGCGAACAGCCTGTTTATGGTTGTGGGGCTGATGCGGGGCTGGCAGCTATGGAGTCTGCTGTTGGGAAACACCGTCGGCGTTGCTGCCGCCATCGCGGGTCAGTATTTTGCCGTCGTCGCCATGTCGGGCTTCGTCAGCGTTCGACCGGTCCTGCCCAACCGCGCAGAGGCCATGCCGCTTTTCAAATATGCTTCTTTCCTGGCTCTGGGCCTCGTTTCTTCCGCACTGCGTGACCAAACGGACAAGCTGGTTCTGGCCAGTGTCGGAAGCACCGTCTGGACCGCCTGGTTCGGCCTCGCATCCCGGTTGGCCAATCTAACGCTGGTTGTCTGCAGTTTCTTCTACGTGCCGCTGGTTTCAGCCGTCGCCGCCCTCGCCGCTCGCGGGGATTGGGCCGGTGTGCGCCGCCTGTACGCGGACACTATGCTCGGTATGCCTTACCTGGCGGGGTGTTTTGTCGTCCTCATGGCTTGTACTTATGACCGCGTTCTGATGCTCTGGATTGGACGCTCGGTTCCGGAGGTCGGCCCGATCCTGTTCATTCTGCTCGCCGGCAATATTACTGCGGTTGCGCTCACCGGAGTTGGGTCATCGCTTTGCAAGGGAATCGGCAAAGTAAGCATTGAGACGACGTATATTATCATCTGTGTAGTGGCGAATGTGGTCCTGAAATTTATCCTGACGCCTTGGCTTGGCCCCATCGGCGCAGTCCTTTCCTCCGCAACCAGCTGGACCCTCGGTTC
>CAIUOG010000128.1 GCA_903900705.1 uncultured Acidobacteriia bacterium | reverse complement strand
GCGGAAAGAGCAGGGAACTGAAGCAGAAAAGCGCGGGAATCCTGAGGCATCGCATGTTTCTCAGAATCCCACAGAACGCTGAACGTTCAGGATGATTCTGTGTACTGCCCTGCAACCCGCTGTTCGGCCAAAGCCCGCCGCCTCCGCGCCACTTTCCATCGCTTTTCAGCTTTGCATGTAACGCCCGCCCCTGCGCGCGGTATAAAGAGGCGTATGCGCCCATTCCTCCCCGGTCTGCTCTCCTGCCTGATCGCCTCCGCGGCCTGTGCGCAGTCGTTCGAAGTCGCTTCCGTTAAACCCAACCGCGGCGGTGGCGAAAACACCGGCATCCGTCTCCTGCCGGGCGGTCGTATCAGTGTGCGCAACGCCACCCTCAAGACACTCATCCGCAACGCCTGGGGAATCCTCAGCTTCCAACTTGGCGGCGAAGCGCCATGGATGGATTCCGAATACTTTGACATCGAAGCCAAAACCGGCGAGGGCCAGACCCTCACCGAAGCGCAGCTTCAGCCCTGGCTGCGCGCACTCCTGGCCGAGCGCTTTCACCTCGCCGTCCACTGGGAGAAACGTCCCGGCGAAGTCTTTGCCCTCATCGAGGACCGCTCCGGCCTGAAGCTGCGTCCCAATACGCAGGGCGGAGAGCCGTCCATGAATTCCAGCCGCGCGAATGGCCATGTCCGCATGAAAGCCGTCGGTGTTCCCCTCACCATGCTCGCCTCCAATCTCGCCAACCAGCTTGGTCGCCCCGTCCTCGATCAGACAGCCCTCCCCGGCTTCTGGGACTTTGAAGGAGCCTGGAACCTCTCGCCACCACCCGATTCCCCTGAACCCTCCGTCTTCGCCGCGCTCAAGGAACAACTCGGCCTCCGCCTCATCCCCCAAAAAGGCTTCATCGACATTCTGGTTGTGGACCACGCCGAACGGCCGTCGGAGAACTAGCCTGCCGCTGGGGTCCGAGGCACGCCGCGAAGATGCCAGGGATCCATCTCGCCCGGCCCGCCTTCATCTCACTCCGGCTGTTTCACCGGCTTATTCAGCAGCGGGTCCGCCGGCTTATCCGCCACCGGAGGCCGGAAACGCTGCGGCAGCACCGGTTTCGCGCTCGCCAGATCCACATACGCCTGCACCACCTTGTCCCGCTGCGAAGCATCCACAATCAGGTGCTGATGCTTCCCGCCCGCCGCCGCCACGAAGGACGTGCGCCCGTCGTCATGCACCGTAACCGTACCCGCCTCGGAGACCTTGAAATACGTCTCCTTCGGCCTTGCCGCATACAGCGCCGCCGCCAGCGCATCGGAAGGTGCGTTATACCCTGCCGTCTTCCATTCCCGGTACAACTCCGCCACCGGATGCTCCGGGCTGTTGGCCGCGAACTCCTTCGCGATACTCGCCCCCGGGAACGGGAACGCCGCGCCGATCTCCGCTCCGGCCAGAATCACCGGCGTCGGCCATTCCGCCAATACTCTCTTCGCCGCCGCCACGTCCGCCTTGAAATGCGTTTCCGGCCCGGCATTCGCCTCAAAAGCCCCGCCCGCCATCACCAGAAACCGGATCTTCGCTGCAATCAGTTCCTTCATACCCCGAAACTGCAGAGCCGCCGCCAGATTCGTCGCCGGACCCGCCAGCACAAAAAACGCATTCTGGTCATTCTGCGCTTCCAGGTAATTCCGGAACAGCGTGTTCGGATCGCCCGTATCGATCACCGTCCGCACCTTGTTCTCGTGCAGCGGCTTTCCGTCCGGCCCCTTCTTCTCAAACGGAGCCGTCACGCCCGCCGGAGTCTCCCCCGCCGCGCCTTCCGTGCGCACCCCCACCGGTGGCACCTGCGCGAAATTCCCCGCCGGACCGCGATAATACCGCTCCACCGCGTCCACAAACCCCGCCACCGGCAGGTTCGGCCGAGTCATCGTCACAATCGCCACCCGGCAATCGTTCTTCCCCTGCAGGCCATGCAGCACCGCCTGCGCGAGAAATGTATCAATCGTTGCAAAGTCGGAGTCGAAAAACGCCCCGGCTGATGGCTTGCCGCCTCTGCCGAATTGCATAATTAACCGAGGTTCAACCCTTCCAGCTTGCCCGTGGAATCGCCGAAATGCTCCACCGGGACGCCCATCCGGTCCATCATCGTCAGGAACAGGTTGCACATCGGCGTCTCACGCCGCACAATCATCCGGCGGCCCGTTTTGAAGTAATTTCCGCCCTTGCCCACAACAATCGTCGGCAAGTCTTCATGCAGATGCGCATTCGGATCGGACAGCCCCGCGCCGTACACCAGCATGCAGTTATCCAGCAGCGTGGACCCGTCGGCTTCCTTCGTCGACTTCATCTTCTCCACAAAGCTCGCAAACTGCTGCACATGGTACGCATTGATCTGCCGCACCTTCTCAATCAGATCTTCCTGATTCCGGTGATGCGTCAGCGGATGGTGCCCGTCCGGGATACCCAGTTCGCGGTACGGCCGCGACGAACCTTCCCTCGTCATCAGGAACGTGATAATGCGCGTCTGGTCCGCCTGGAACGCAATCGCCATCATGTTCGACATCATGCGGAAATGCTCCGCGAAATCCGCCGGAATGCCATACGGCTTATCCATATGCGGATCAATCTGCGAGTTGTCCTTCTCCGCCCGGTCAATCTGCCGCTCCACTTCACGGATCGACGACAGGTACTCGTCCAGCTTGCGCTTATCCGTCGGCCCCAGCGTGGCTTCCAGCTTGTGCGTGTCTTCCGTCACAAAGTCCAGAATGCTGCGGCGATACTTCGATTGCCGCAGTCGTTCCTCCGGCGTCATCGGCAGACCCTTGCCGAACATCCGCTCGAACAGCGCGCGCGGATCCAGAATCGGAGGCAGCGGCTGCGTCTCGCTGCGCCACGCGAGGTTGTTCGTGTAAGCGCACGCATATCCGGAATCGCAATCGCCGGCCTGCCGCGCGTCTTCCATCCCCAGTTCGAGGGAAGGGAACCGCGTCTGCTTTCCAATCTCGTTCGCCACAATCTGATCGAACGAAATGCCGTTCTTAATGTCGATCAGCGACTTCTTCACCTGAATGCCCGTGAGATAGGAACCGCTGCACCGACCGTGGTCGCCCGCCCCGTCCAGCAGCGCGCGCCCCGTGTTGTGCGTCAGATTGCCCAGCTGCAGGATGTCTTCCTTGTAGGGCTCCAGCGCCTTCAGCGTGCGCGGCAGTTCCCCCAGCTTGCCCTCATAGCTCGGGTTCCAGCTGTCCATGATCATTCCGTTCGGCACATAGAAGAACGCCATGCGAACAGGAGGCTTTGTCGTCGCGGCGAACGCCGGACTCATCGCGTCCAGGAACGGCAGCGCGATCGCGGCGGATCCCATTCCGCGCAGAAATGTACGGCGGGGCAGTGCTTTGCGGGTCATCATTTGCTGGCAATCTCCTTCGGCTTCACTTCTTTGGGCCTGGCTTCCATCTTCGTCGTCACCAGTTCACCGCGCCTGCTCTGGAACGGCAGGCTGTGGACCACTTCATAGATCAGGGTCTGGAAATGATACCCGTCACTCTGCAGTTTCCGGTTAATCTCGTCAATCGTCTTGTTATCGTACGTCTGCATGCCGCGTCCCATGGCATACGTCATAATCTTTTCCACCAGACACCGCGAAACCTGCGACAGGTTATCCGTCAGGATATCCCGCATCTGCGCCGCCGTCTGGAAACTCTTGCCGTTCGGCATCGTGCCGCCCACGTCAATCGGGAACTTCCCGTCCATGGTGCGCCACTTGCCAATCGCGTCATAGTTCTCCAGCCCGAACCCGAGCACATCCATCTTGCTGTGGCAGGACGCGCAGACCGGGTTGCTCCGGTGCGCTTCCAGTTGCTTGCGCAGCGACACGTCGCTGCCCACCTTCGAATCGTCCAGCGCCGGAACGTCCGGCGGAGGCGGCGGAGGCGGCGTGCCCAGGATATTGTTCAGAATGTATTTGCCCCGAATCGTCGGCGAGGTCCGGCTCGGATAGCTCGATACGGCCAGCACACTGCCCTGCGAGAGAATCCCGCCACGCTGGTCCGTCGTCAGATCCACCCTCCGGAAGTCCGGCCCCTTCACGCCTTCAATGCCGTAATATTTCGCCAGGTTCTCATTCAGGAACGTATACCGCGCATTGATGAAGTCCGCCAGCGGACGGTTCTCGCTCAGCACATGCTGGAAGAAAAGGCTGGTTTCCGTGCGCATCGCATCTTTCAGCTCCGGCGTCCACGCGGGGAACTTCTGCGGATCCGGCTTAATCGAATCCAGATTCCGGATCTCCAGCCACTGCCCCGCGAAGTTCTCGGCAAACGCCCCGGCCTTCTTATCGAGCATCATGCGCTTCACCTGCGCATCCAGCACCGCCTGGTCCTTCAGCTTCCCGGCCTCCGCCAGTCCCAGCAACTCATCGTCCGGCATCGAGCTCCACAGAAAATAGCTCAGCCGCGACGCCAGTTCCACGTCAGACAGGCGATGCACCTTCTCCGGGTCTGTCGGATTCGGGTCTTTCTCAATGCGGAAAAGGAACTCCGGCGACACCAGCATCGCTTCCAGCGCCAGTTGAATCCCCTGTTCGGTCGATTGCCCCTGCGCCTTCGCCATCGCCACAAACCGCATCAGCCCCGCCACTTCCTTCGCGCTCACCGGACGCCGGTACGCATGGTGCGCCAGATTCGCCACAATCTTTTCCACGCACGCCTGGCCCGTCTTCGGATCGCAGATCAGAATCTTCTTCCGGCTGGCCTTTTCCACCTTCGAGGGGTACGGTCCCACAAATGTGATCGAGCCGATGAACTTATTCTTCTTATCCGAATAAGCATCCTTCGGGTCGGTAATCGTCTTAATGAATTCGTCGTTGAGGAAGCCGGCGCGGAATACATGGTCGCCCTCCGGCAGATACACCCGGATTTCGGCATCGCTGAACGGATTGAAATAAACCAGCTTCGAGGGCTTGGTTTCCACTTCGATGGTCTTCAGCAACTGCCCATCCATCCAGAAACCCATCTGCACCGGCTTCGCATCGGCCGCGCGCTCGCCGGGGAACCCGAAGATCACTGTGTATTCGCCATCGAAGTCCACGCGGTGGGACGCCTCCACGGTGCTGAAATCCAGCCGCCGGATCGTCTTCGTCTTCAGTTCATAAGCGGTCTCAATCGGCTTCTTCGGCAGCGGATCGGCGCCCATCGCCCGGGACGCGATCGTCTCCGCCGCGTTCAGGTACTTTTCCATCAAAACCGGGGAAATCGTCAGAATGTCGCCGATGTTGTCGAACCCGTAGCCGGAATCGTCCGTCGGGAAATCGCGTTCCGCCCGGAAGTCCACCGCCAGCAGATCGCGCACCGTGTTCCGGTACTCGTTCCGATTCATGCGGCGGGCCGTTACGCGGCCCGGATCCGGCTTCACCAGCGCATCCGCTTTCGCGAACTCGCCCTTCACAAAGCTCACCAGCGCATTCACCTGCGGCTGCGCCGGGCGCGGCATGCCCTTCGGCGGCATCTCACCCGACTCGATCTTCTGCACGATCTTGTCCCACGCCTCGCGGTCCGTGCCAATCGTCGCCGCTTCCGTGTACGGCAGCAGATTCACTCCGCCCGACATCGTCGAGGGATTGTGGCAGCCCGAGCAGTTGTTTTTCAGAATCGGCTTCACGGCCTTTTCGAATCCCGCCGCATCCACAGTTGGCACTTTCGCCGTATTCGGACCCGCCAGAAGGAGTGTTCCCACCGTCAGGCCCAACGCAAGTACGGTGCGGGACCCTAACCTGGGTATGGTTTTCGATATTCTCTGCATGTTGGCTGATCTATTGGCGTTAGCGTTCCGGACCGGAGTGACTTCTGAGCCTGATTATACCTGTTTTGGAGCGGGGGAGAACAAGGCAAAACTGATACAATCCGGACCAATGCGTCTTCTGCCCGCAATTCTCGCCGCCACCCTTCTCGTCGCCCCTGTTTTCGCCCCCTTCGTTCTCGCAGGGGACAAAACCGATGTCGAGTATTCCCGCCCCAACGGCACACCCCTCCTGCTCGACATCCATGTTCCCGAAGGCAAAGGTCCCTTCCCCGGCGTCATCGTCGTCCACGGCGGCGGTTTCGACCAGGGCACCAAAAAGAGCTACGTCGGCCCTGTGCTCGACGTCCTCACCAAAGCCAATTTCGCCTGGTTCTCCATCGATTACCGCCTCGCTCCCGCCGCCCGCTTCCCGCAGCCTGTCGAAGACGTCAACTCTGCCATCAAATGGGTGAAGGCCAACGCCAAAGCCTGGAACGTCGACCCCGCAAAGCTCGCTCTCCTCGGCGAATCCGCCGGCGCCTACCTCATCACCTACGCCGCCACTCACGAGACCCCCGAAACCCGCCTCGCCGCCACCGTCGATTTCTACGGCCCCACCGACTACGAGAAGCAGGCCACCCTCCGTCGCGACCACCCCGAACGCTTCGACATGGCCTCCGCCAATCGCCACCTCGCCAACGGCGGCGGAATCCGCTATTTCGGCCTCGAAACTCTCGATGAGAAAGGTCTTGCCCGCCTGCGCGAGGTCTCCGCCATCCACGCCGTTCACAAAGGCATGGCGCCCTTCCTCATCATTCACGGAACCGCCGACGAACAGGTGGCTTTTGAACTCTCCCCCGCCATGTGCGACGCCATGAAGAAGGTGGGCGCGGCCTGTGACCTCATCCCGATTCAGGGCGGCAAACACGGCATGGGCAGCTGGGAAAAAGATCCCGCCATGTCGCACTGGAAGCCGGAACTGGTCGCGTGGTTAAAGAATACGCTCAAAACGGACGATTAGTCCGGGTGGAACCACAGCGGCGCTGGTCTCGTCAGCCAAAGTGATATCTTTTGGTACAGATGTAAAGAAATTGTTATTGGAGGAAGTCGGTTTTTAATGTCAGGATCGCCCGGCGAACCAATCCGCGCGGGTTTCCCGGGTCATCGCTCCGTTCACGATGACGGTGCCGCGGCAAGGCTCCGGGGTACCGTCTCACCAACAGTTCTGGCCACGCCGGACGGGCTCATTCTGGCTGCTAACGAACCGTTTTGTGCCCTCGTGGGACTCCCCGCCGAACAGCTTCTCCACAGCGATCTCTTTGGCCTGATCGCGGAATCCCATCACTCGGTTTTCTCCCGTTCTCTCGAATCGGCTCAGTTCGGACCCGTCAATACCCATCTCTGGCTGCGGGTCCCCGGCGGCGTCGCTTTTCCCGCTGCTCTGGGCATTGTCAGCCACATGGAAAACGGACGGAACTGCCGTCGCATCACGATCTCCGAGGCTCACGATACAACCGCCTCTTCCCGCGCGCTCGAAAAAAACGCCGCCTATCTTCGC
>CAIUOG010000127.1 GCA_903900705.1 uncultured Acidobacteriia bacterium | reverse complement strand
GCGGCCGTATGTCGATGGCCCCACGCGACCCTCGGAATCAGCCTTCAGCACGAAGCCCGCCAGATCCGGAACCTTCTGGTACAGCTTGTCCGCTGTGGTCTTCCACCACTGCGCCACTGCGGGGTCCAGCGGATCAAAGCTGTCCAGGCCGCCCACGGACTTAGGGCTGCCGAAATCCACCGAAATCGCCACGCGCACGCCCCAGGGCCGGAAGGCTTCGGCAATCCGTGCAATCTGCGGAATGAAGTCCTTCGAGAGGATCAGAGGGTTGGCGTTGACGTTGTTAATCGTGGTCGCATTGATTCCCAGGGACGCCAGTAAGCGCCCATAGTCGCTGACGCGCGAAAGATCGTCGCGAACGCGGCCCGCATCCCAGAAGATCGAACGCCCGCCGTATCCACGTTCAATCGAGCCGTCCAGGTTGTCCCACTGATTGATCCAGCGAATATTCGCGTAGGGCGACTCGGTCCCCGCCGTGCGTAGGGGTTCGCCCAGAGCCAGTTTCCTCAGGAAGGCAAACCCGCCGTAGAGTGTGCCACGCGCATCGCCTCCGGCAATTACCAGCGTGTGCGGGGGAGCCGGAAGAGTCCCGATCCGGAACGCGTCAGGCCGCAGAGTCTTGTCGATTTTCAGGAGGATGGAAGCTTCGTTCTCAGCAGTGGCGGTAGTGCGGAGCGTGCGCCCCGTCATGCCGTGGACGCCGCGCAGAATCTCGCCTCGCGCCGTCATGAGGAGTTCGGCGTCCCCTTCCACGCGAATCACGGCCGGCACCGCGGCCTCAGCGCGGCGCAGCGCTTCGCCTTCTAGCCGGGCATAACGGAGCCAGCCATCCGCGCCGGTCTCCGCCGCCAGGCGAAAGGCAAGCAGCAACCAAAGAGTCACGCGAATGAGCATCGGAATCCTCCGTTTGAACTACTGATTCACACCGGAGGCCAAATAGCCTCCATCCACAGCGATGCACTGGCCCGTGAGATAGCTCGACGCGTCGCTTGCCAATAACACCGCCGTACCCACCAGTTCCTCCGCCCGGCCAAACCGGGCCATGGGCGTTCTCATCATCATTTCCTGGCCCCGTGGAGTACCCGAAATCAAATGAGAATTGAGCTCAGTGGGGAAGATGCCCGGCGCAATGGCGTTCACTGAAATCCGGTCCCGCGCCCATTCCACGGCCAGACTCCTGGTAAGAGAGAGTAAGGCGGTCTTGGCGGCACAGTAAGCGGTGACTTCCTGAAAACCCAGGTAAGATCCGAGAGACGCGATATGAATCAGCCGGCCCCTGCCGCTCGCCTTCAGCGCGGGGTAGAAGGCCTGCGCGCAGCGAACCGCGCCTGTAAGATCCGTGTCCAGCAGGGAGTTCCAGTCCGCCTCGGAAATCTCCGCCGTCGGTCGCCGGAACGTATACCCGGCGGCATAAGCCAGAATGTCCACTCCCCCGCAGGTCTCCAGCACCTGATCCCGGAATTTCGTTACGCTGGCCGGGTTCGTCACGTCACAGGGCATCGCCTCAGCCCTCCGTCCGGTTGCAATTACGCGGGCGCCCTGTTCAGCCAAACCGGCGGCGATGGCCTTACCCAACCCGGACGTTCCGCCGATAACCACAGCCACCCGGCCCGTAAGATCGAAACAACTCGCCATCTCAGCAGGGCACCCGCACGGGCCGCGAATCCTTTGGATCCGCCCACCGGTCATTCGGCAAAATCGGTGTCCAGCCCGGTCGACCGGGGTCCTGATCGTAGGGGTAACCGCCGAGCCGCTTATACAGTTCGCTGTATTCCCGCAGCTTGTCCCTGTTGAGTTTTACGCCCAGACCCGGCCCGTCGGGCACGCGAATCGCGCCGCCCTCGTATTTCATCAGTCCGCCTTCGATAATGTCGTCCGTCAGGTGGTGATAATGGGCATCCGCCGCGAACGAAAGATTGGGCAACACCGCGCCCAGATGCAGCATGGTGGCCAGTTGGATTCCCAGTTCCCCCGAAGAATGCACCGCCACGCCGATCTGGAAGGTCTCACAGATGCCCGCCGCCTTGACGCACGGCCGTATGCCGCCCCAGAACGTAGTGTCCAGCAGAATTACGTCCACCGCGGTATTCAGAATGTTCGCCGCGAGTTGTTCGAAGTTCACCACCACCGTGTTGGTCGCCAGCGGCACGCGAATCATTTCGCGCGTCCGGCGCATGCCGTGCATGCCGTAAACCGGATCTTCCAGATAGTCGTTCCGAAGCCCTTCAATGGCTTGTCCGAACCGAATCGCCTGTTCGGTTGACCAGACTCCGTTCGGGTCAAAACGGTACGAATCGCCCGGCAGCGCGGCAGCGAGTGCCTTGTAGACTTCCAGTTCGTAGTCGGGATGAAACACCCCGGCCTTGAGCTTGTGCGACGTAAAGCCAAACCGCTGCTTCAGGCTCAGGGCGTTGGCAACCACCTGATCGATGGTTCGTGTCTCGCCCTCGCCTGTAGCCGGGTTGGGGTAGCGGAAGAAACAATAGGCCGCAAATGGCACCTTGTCCCGCAGACGGCCTCCCAGGATCTCGCACACCGGCACGCCCCAGGCCTGGCCGAGGATGTCGAGACAGGCGAATTCCAGTGCCGCCAGAACCTGTGTCCGGTTGTTATAAAGGGATGCCGTAGGGTTGGCGATCAGGAATCGCATCTCCTCCAGCCGGGCCGGGTCATGCCCCACCAGATAGGCTTTCATAGCCCGGAATACAGCTTCGGCGGACTCGCCTCCGCCGCCCATTTCTCCCAGACCAATCAGTCCGTTATCGGTCTCCACTTCCACAATGGTTCGAACAAAGCGGCCCCAGTGGCAGCCGTTGGCATGGCGTAAAGGAGCTTCGAGAGGGACGGTGACCGTGGTCGCCCTGATGTCGATAATCCGCATGTTCCGTCTTATGTTACAGGATGGGCCTGAAGAGGCGCTTCCTCCCCGCGGCCGGAAAGGCAAATGGCGCGGACAGGATTTCTGCCGCGCCATTCTTATCGACTGCCTGAACTCGAATTTATGAGGACGATCGGGCTAAGCCTACGCGGTCTTACGGGGACGTCCACGCTTGCCGGGAACCTTGGCCACCACGGGTTCCGTTGCCTTCTTAGCCGCCCACCGGGCCTTCAGCGCGGCAATCAGACGTGCTTTCCCTTCGGGCGACATGCCGCCGCCCTTCCGCTTCTTCTCCACAGCCTTGGCCGCTGCTTTCTTCGGGGCCACAGTCTTTTCCGCGGCCGGGGCTGATCCTCCTTCTACCTCGCGCAGTGCGGCGAGGGCGCGATCGATGGCGTCGCGTTGTTCTTCCAGCTGTAAGATAATCTCGTCAATTCCTGTTGCCATAGGTATTCTCCCTTGTATTACAAAGACACAACTATACAAAGCATAACGCTTTGCTGCGCCGATTGTAACTGTAAAGTCTGATTCTGCAATGACTTGTTGGTTGTATTATTACTTTAGCGTATTAGAATTCAAAACCTTACGACCCCAGTAGATGGTGCATCCGCCGGGCGTCGCCACCTTATCAAATACCCTGGAATAACCGTGCTCACGGATAAAGTCATCCTCTTCGCAGGTCTCCAGCGTATAGAATTTGCCCTCGGCCACGCTGCGATCCAGTTCATCCTGGGGGATCAGATGGAACAGCCGCAGCTTGTCCGGCGTGAAATTGAATTTGTGAGCGTTCCACATCTCCATCCCGTTCGGTGGCGGATGCTTCGTAAGAAAGTAAATCACTTCATCGGCGAACAAGGGTTGATCCGCCGGGGTCACTTCCACTACCTTCTTGGCGACGAGTTCAAAATCGGCATAGGTGGCCGCGTCCCGTTCTTCATACAACTGCTTTCCGAGGCCGAGCAAGATCAGAAAAGACACAATTCCCAGTGGAAGCCAGGTCCGCTGCTTCCTGCATAGCATCGTCACCAGGCAGTACACGCCGGCAACCGACAGGATGCTCAGGAACGGCACCGCAAACAGGTAGTACCGTTCAAACGTGGGGCGAACGTACGAAATATAAAGGCCAAAGGACGCAGCCAGCCAGGAGCAAAGGTAAAACTCCGCCCTGGCGGAAGCAGCCCATTCCGCCTGGTATCGCACATACAGGGTCCCCGTTATACCAAGAAACAGCAGGACAAGCGCCGGACCGGAATCAATCCAGGAGACCATGACTTCCAGGTTCTGCCTGGTGGCGTCCGGCCAGTCCAGCTGTCGGTATTTCAGGTTGTAATCGACAATGCCGAAAACCACCTGCCGCGGGCCCTGCGCGAGCAGCCAGAGAATCGGCGCAAATGAGACCAGCCCCCCCGAAAGATAGGCTGCACACTTAGCCCAGCGATTCCCCGCCGCACTGTAAGCCACAATCCAGACCAGCAGAACCGGCCCGGCGGGTGCGGAAAGCAGGGACGATCCCGCAGCCGTCCCCGCAAAGAAGCCTGCCACAGCGGGGAACAGAAGACTCGCCCTTCCCGGCGATAGAATCGCAAGCCAGAAAGCCGCGCTTGTGGTCATCAGACAGAGACCGTATGCCTGTGCGATACCGCCGAAGCGGAAGACAATGGAGTTCATCCCCATCAGCACGCCGGCGAGTAGCGCGCCGGGGAAGCGCCATTTCTCAGCCGGGAAGCGCCGGAACACATAGACCGAGATCAGTGCCACACCAGCGGCGGAGCCCAGCGCGGCGATGGCGTGTGGCACGCGCCACGTCTCACCAAGGATCGCCATCCAGAGCGCATTCCAGTAAGCGTTCAGCGGAGTCTGGGAAAAAACGAAGTCGATGTAGGGCCGTTTGCCATGCAGAATCATCTGGGCGCAAAGGATATGAAAGCCTTCGTCCCAGGCGAATGCCATGGTTTGTGAGTAGAGAACAAGAGCGGCGGCTATCAGTGAAACGGCAGCCGCCAGTATGAGAGCCTGCGAGCGTCGCAGGGGGGAAGACGCCATCGGCAGCAGTTTAGCATCCGATGGCGGTTCTTTCCGGCTGTCACTTACTTCTGATCAATCCGCATCCGGTAGAAGCTTCTCCACACAAAGTACAACGCGGCCAGCAGAAAGAGTGCGGCTAACCAGCGGCCCAGCTCCGGTCCCATCTGTTCTGAGAGCGAAACCGCCAGTTCCACCGCCAGCAGGCCAAACAGCGTGGTGAACTTGATGATCGGGTTCAGCGCCACAGAGGAAGTATCCTTGAATGGATCGCCCACCGTGTCCCCCACCACCGTTGCATCGTGCAGCGGCGTCCCCTTCATCTTCAGTTCTGTCTCCACAATCTTCTTCGCGTTATCCCACGCGCCGCCCGCGTTCGCCATGAAGATCGCCTGGAACAGGCCGAAGAAAGCGATCGAAATCAGATAGCCGATGAACAGGAATGGCTCCACAAAGGCAAACGCAAGAGTGGCGAAAAACACCGCGAGGAAGATGTTGAACATGCCGCGCTGCGCGTACTGCGTGCAGATCTCCACAACCGCCTTTGAATCGGCCACGGACGCCTTTTTCGCGCCGTCGAGCTTCATGTTCTTTTTGATGTATTCCACGGCCCGGTATGCCCCGGTGGTTACAGCCTGGGTCGCCGCGCCGGTGAACCAGTAAATCACCGAGCCACCCGCCAGCATCCCCAGCAGAAACGGTGGGTAGAGGATCGAAAGATTCTGCAGGTTCGTCGAAAGCCCGTTGGTCAGCGCCACAATGATGGAGAAAATCATCGTCGTCGCGCCCACCACCGCCGTGCCGATCAGTACCGGCTTCGCAGTCGCCTTAAAGGTATTGCCCGCGCCGTCGTTTTCTTCGAGATTCTCCTTGGCGCGCGTAAAGTCCGGCGTGAAACCATAGGTCTTCTGGATCTCCGCCCGGATGTTCGGTATTTCTTCAATCAAAGACAATTCATAAACGGACTGCGCGTTGTCCGTTACGGGCCCATAGGAATCCACCGCGATCGTCACGGGGCCCATTCCCAGAAACCCGAAGGCCACCAGACCGAACGCGAAGACCGCCGGAGCCAGCATCAACGCGCCCAGCCCCAGATTACTGATCAGGTACGCCACGCCCATCAGGAGGAACATCGCCATGCCCAGCCAGAAAGCGCTGAAATTGCCCGCCACGAAGCCGGAAAGAATGTTCAGGGACGCGCCTCCTTCCCTGGACGACGTGACCACTTCGCGCACATGAGTCGATTCGGTGGACGTGAAGACTTTCACCAGTTCCGGAATCACCGCGCCCGCCAGCGTGCCGCAGGTAATAATACCGGAAAGCTTCCACCAAAGCGTGGTATCGCCGCCCAGGTCGGGAATCATGAAGTAAGAAACCAGATAGGTAAGACCGATGGAAACCGCGGAGGTGAGCCAGACCAGAAACGTTAGTGGCGCCTCGTAGTTGAACTTCGCCGCATTCTGATACCGGCTCTTCGCAATGGCCTCGTTGATGAAGTAGGACGCCGCGGACGATACCACCATCATGATGCGCATCACGAAGATCCACACCAGCAACTGCACCTGCACCACCGGGTTGGTCACCGCCAGCAGGATGAACGAAATCAGCGCGACGCCCGTAACGCCGTACGTTTCAAAGCCATCCGCGCTCGGACCCACCGAATCCCCCGCGTTGTCGCCCACGCAGTCCGCAATCACGCCGGGGTTCCGGGCATCGTCCTCTTTGATCTTGAACGCGATCTTCATGAGATCGGAGCCAATGTCGGCGATTTTCGTGAAGATGCCACCCGCGACGCGAAGCGCCGCGGCACCCAGTGACTCGCCAATCGCAAACCCAATGAAACAGGGCCCCGCATAGTCGCCGGGGATAAAGAGGAGAATGCAGAGCATGATCAGCAATTCCACGCTGATCAGGACCATGCCGATGCTCATGCCGGCGCGCAGCGGAATCGCATAACAGGGATACGGGTTCCCGCGAAGACTGGCGAACGCCGTCCGGCTGTTGGCAAAGGTATTGACCCGGATTCCGTACCAGGCCACCAGATAACTGCCCCCGATTCCGATCAGGCTGAACAGGAGAATCACCACCACCTTGATCGCGTCGAAGTGCTCGAAGTATCCGAAATACAGCACCATGATCAGGCCGATGAAGACTTCCAGGATCATCAGGAACCTGCCCTGGGTGAACAGGTACGTCTTGCACGTCTCCCAGATGAGTTCGGAAACGTCCTTCATGCAGGCATGCACCGGCAGATCGCGCAGCTTGTTATAAGTGATCAGCCCGAAGACCAGTCCCAGCGCGCAAACCACCAGGCCGCCCATGAGCAAGGCCCGGCCATCCACGCCGAAGAACTGCGCGAGGCTCAGATCCGGAAGAACCAGATGCGCCTCCCCACCAATACGTGGTGGCGCGTCCTGCCCAAAAGCCATCGTTGTGAAGAGCGTCGTACAGAGAATGGACAGCAGAAGGAACGGTTGCCGGCGACGGAGGAAAAACTGAAACGGGGCAGACAGAGCGCGTACGGCCTCGCGGATGGGCATGAAGTGGATAGTCTCCTGACTTTTCAATTGCTTACGGGGCGTTCGAATACGGAATCCACACGCTAGCCTATCTGATGGGTAACCATCCCGCAATACAAAGTGGTCCGAATCGGACGAGTTGAACGCCGGACCGGATTTCCCGCGTTCCCCGGGCCGTCCAAAATAATTCCCCTGTTTTGTTTCAGTTAGTGAAATTGCAATGCATAATTCATATGAGGTATTTCCTTGCCGGATCGAACACCACTCGTGTTGCACCCTGTCGTGCGAACCGCGGCCCTGCTCCTTTTGCTCCCCGGAGTGCCGGCCATGGCGGCGCAGGTTTCGTTCTCCTC
>CAIUOG010000126.1 GCA_903900705.1 uncultured Acidobacteriia bacterium | reverse complement strand
CGGTTGTTTCTGGCACGGATGTTGCTGCAAATACCTGCCCCGTACCAATACTGAGTTCTGGCGAGATAAGATCGAGACGAATATGCGCCGTGACCGTCGCGTGGCTAATGCGCTCCGGCGGCAAGGTTGGTGTGTGATTCGCATCAAGGAGTGCTCGATCCGGAGACCATCCGCCATCGCCCGCATCGTTAGAGCGTTAAACCTTGGCACCTAGAAGCCTATCTCTGTGCGCTCGGTTGTCGGTGACTTGGGAAGTCCAATAGTTTCTGTTTCTTTAATTGCCTTACGAGGGCATCATCGTCTAGTTCAACGGCACTAACTCGCGCCTTGCCGGTTGGTCTTGGCCTTTGCTTCCACGATCTCGTACCGTTCCAAAACGTCGCCAAAATATCGCTCGATCATGTCGTCGGGATCTTCAGGTGGCTCGTCGCCATCCGTCTCGTCATCCCAGTTTCGGCGGACGTAATCAAGCAGTTCCGCTTCGGCCTCTTCACGAGTTTCGTGGATAGTCGCCGCCGGTGGTCTCCCAGACCACGAATTTCCGCGCTCCCCAACTATCAAAACGAATGGCATCTTGGTTTCCTGCTCCTATATTACCGGTTCTGTGGGGCTATGCAGCCGCAAGTGCTTGAATCTGCTGGAAGACAGCCCGAACCGCTGGCGGCGGGCAAACAGCAAAAGTTCGAAATGTGTCCACGATGGGGAGCCATTTGTTTTTCTTCCGAACTCCAACGCCCTGTTTTTGTTGACAGCGGCGGTTCCCCGCTCCCGCCCGTATCCGCGACAGTCCGCAGGTTTTGACCCTCGCCGTTTCTTTCCGATTGGAAAGTAAGCCTCTTCCGGTGACGCGCTCAACCCCACCCGGCAGCGGAACTGACGAGAGCGCAGCGGTGCCCGGGCGGCGGTGCCCGGGCGGGACTCGCGACGGCTCAGGGTTGGAAAACGAGGACGCCCATCTCCGTCATCGTGGCGAGATCCACTGGACTCTGGTCTTCGATACGGCTCACTTTGTAGCCAAAACCCCGAATGAGGTCAGCAAAGTCCCGGGGCGTTGCGCCAAGGCGCTTCAGTTCCCAGGGCTTGACCTCACAAACAATAAGCGGACGGCACCGGTTTTCCGCAAAGAAACCGCTCAGGCCTCGCAGCACGCGATACTCGAAACCTTCCACGTCGATCTTGATCAGGCAGATCTTTTCGGGATTCGGGATATGCGTCCTGATGTATTCATCCAGTCGGAGGACGGGCACTTCGCGGACCTGCCCGGCTTTATTGCCAGTGCCGGAGATCAGCGTGGCATTGCGGGAGTCGCCATCGGGGTTGTATGAAATGGGGAGCACGTCATCCGTCTCGCCCAGAGCGAAGTTGTTAAAGGTGAGCCTGAACTGGGGGTTCAGTTCCCGCAGCCGATCCAGACGGGCAAAGCATTCCGGCAGCGGTTCGAAGCCATGGACCTCGCCGCCCGGCTGCAGGTAAGACGCGGCCGTGGCGGAGATATAGCCGACGTTCGCGCCCACGTCAAGCACGATGTCGCCCGGTCTGACGTGCCGCTTCAGATAGTCGCAAAGAAGAAGGTCGTACGAGCCCGTGAGCATCGCGCGGAAATCATCTTCGTCGAGGAACGGCAGGAAACGATGCTCAAAGTTGACCGTTCCGTTTATCTTCGCCACAACCGGGCTGGACGGTAACGAGATCAGGTTGCGACGGATTCTCCCGACAACTTTTCTCGTGCACTGCCACGGATTTCTGAAAAAATCGAAAATGGTCAATTTGGAATTAGTCTCTGTTCGGATTTGGCGGAAGCCAGTGGGGGTCGAACCCACCCGCGATACAAAGTAACGCACGCCGGGTTTGAAGTCCGCGCCCGGCACCGGCCAGGATTGGCTTCCGCACGGCGATCCGGCGCACACCGGATCGCCCTCGCGTATTCTAGCAGCGTGCGTTAAACCGACAGGGTTCCAGTACTTCCCTCCCACTCCCCGATTCGTCTAACGGTAGGACAGCGGCCTTTGGAGCCGTGAAGCGTGGCTCGAATTCCTGTCGGGGAGCCACAGAACAGCCATTGATTCAATTGGACTTGTTCCTATTCGCGAGGTTGAACCCCTCATGGATTCGAACTTTTTAATTGATTTGCGGGAGGCGGCGCATAACGCGCTGCATGTCCAGGTAGCGGAGGGGCGAGCCGTACGATCTCCGAAATCGATCAAAGTCGCAGGTACAGAAATTCCAGATTGCACAGCAATCGAGATCACCGATGAGAGCCGCGTGTTCGAGATTGTTTGGAATAGCTACGTAGGCTATTCGGTGCTGAATGAGTCGTACGCTACCCCCAGCGATGAAGAGCGTAGCGAGGGAAACCGATTCCGGATTTACTCAAAGTCTCGCTTCATGCAGTTCATGTTGGAGTCTTCATTCGCCTGTGATGATCACCCCGGCCAGACGCGGCATTACCGCATCGGGGCTGAGGACCATATATTACACGTGCTCTCGGTCGTTCCTCCGGCGGTCCGGAGAGTGCGGCGGTCCGGAGAGTGCGTGACTCCCACCGCGCAAGCGAGCCCGGAAATCTCATCCAATAACAGACTCGAAACGTTTTCGTCGCTAATCGGGAAATTTCGATAATCGCTTGCGATGGGGAGCCATACATCAATCCTGGCCCAACCTGCTAACCTGCTCATTCCAGAGGGCGTCTGAAAGCTACTTTCAGAAAATCTGATCCTCCTTTCGTCTAACCCAACCTGGCTTCGAACTTCGCAGAGTAATCTTCAACTTCCGGATGCCCAACCCTTCGTTCCTTTTCCGCGCAATATGCTCGCGGGGAAAAGGCTGGCGATGGTTCGCGCCTTTGTCAGCGCACTGCCCGTCTTCATAGGGCGTTCTTATGGTGCTTCGTACGCGACACCGAGTCCCGCATTCCGGCCCTATTGGAAATTGAGTGTGACCCCATCCTGCGTGGGCTGCCCGTTGACCACCATGACCACGGGCAGTTCCCCCGTACCGAGTCCCGGGGGCACCTGCAAGTTGATCTGATAGAGCCCGGCGCCAACCAGCCCTGCATACAGGACCGGCACGTTATGACCGGCGATGGTAACGGACACCCGCGAGAGATCGTCGAGCGGATAAGCCGTGGTCAGTACAACGCCCGATGGAGCCGCCGGGCTGGTGGCGCCCAGCCCATTTGCGTAGAGAGCAAGGTAATCGCCGGCTTTCGCCGAACGGCTTGCGCCCGGGCCAAAGGTGCCGGCTGGAGCCACATACGTTGAACTGTTCGCGATCAGCGCGGCGACCCATGTCGGCCCGCCGGTTGTATACGTGAACCAGGCCGGTCCGGTCTGCGCCATAATCACATTCGCCGTCGCCGTATCAGATCCGGCGGTTACCTGAACCTGCACCGCCCCCGAGGCCGTATCGGAAGGGGTCAGGACGTTCAATTGCCCCGGATCCACATAGCTCACATATGCATCCTTGCCATTGACTTTGACAGAGACTCCGCTGAGGCTGGTCGGCAAACTCGCCACCGGATTCCAACTCGTCGCCGACCCCGCGAAGCCGCTCCCATAAATGGTGATGAAGCTGTTCGGCGCAATCGTTGAATCCCCGCTCCCGGCATTTTGCACAGCGGTAATCACCGGTCCCGGCGACACAACCGCATTCACCTGGATCTGCTCCGCGGTGCCTTCCGCCGCGATCGTAATGACGCCGGTGTAAGTCCCGAGTGCCAGACCAGCCGGGTCTATTCTTATGGTGAGATCCATCGGGGCGGTCCCGCTCGCCGGCGACACGGTCACCCACGGGACGGAGGAAGTAACAGAAAAAGGATAGCCCTGTCCGCCCAATGACAGAATGCTCGAAGTCCGCGACACCGCGGTCGCACCGCTCGAAAAACTGACGTTCATCTGAGTCATGGGGAGACGCGGTGTGACGGTTCTGCAAAAGACCTCCGTGCCCTGGCTCCCGAGCAGCTGGCGCATACAGAAAACTCCCCCAACCGCGGTAGTTTCAGTAGCTACGGCGTGCACATATACGTCGAAATCCTGGTAGTCCGAGGGACCCGTGTAACTCATTACCGATGAGAACGGCGGTTTGCCGCTGGCGGGTGAAAACGAATAATATTCAGGGTGAAAGGCGCACGGCGGGCTTGAGCATGTACTTGTGCTGCCGGCAGCCGCCTGCAACGTCACCAACCCACTGGAAGTTCCAGTCACACCAATGGTGGCCGACTGAAAGACGGGGAAATGGGTCACTGGCGAGATTGTGTCGTTTGCTTTCACCCCCTTCACATAGACCGGCTGCGGCCCGTAAACCAGTGTGTCGTTCACGGCATCCGGGCCGTTGGTCAGCAACCAGACCCGGCCGTCTTTCATAACGACGGCTTTGGGGTCGCCACGGTCCGTGGGTAGCTGCCCTTCCAGCGCGAATGTCAACCCATCCTGACTGACGTAGCTCACCGCACCGTCCGTCAGGGTTTGTGAATAAATGCGGTACACCGTATTGCCGTTTTCAATTACAGCTACCGCAGTCACGTCGTTACCATCGAACTGGGTCTGGGTGGGAGAGACCGAAGCCGGCCCCTGCACCATCGGATTGATCCGGACTCCCGGTTCGCGAACCCAGGTGAACCCGTTGTCTTTCGAAATGGCGCTCAGGATGGTGCCGCTGTCAAACATGCTGTTGTAATAAGCTGGCGTTCCCGGGGTTCCGGGCGTGATCCCTCCTTCGTAGTACATCCGCACCGACCCATCCGGAAGATAGACGTAACTGCTAAGGGCCAGAGTAAAATTTCCACGCTCATAAATGGAATTCGGGTCGGCTGCAAACCGAACACCCGGTTCTCGTGTCCAGACCAGGCCGTCCGTGGAAATAGCGCTGTTGAGGGACCCTTTGCCCATAAACATCCGCATGCGGCCATCCGGCAGCGTGAGCACACCGGACCTCGGTCCAAGCTTGCAGAGATCGCCACTGTTGGCGCAGACGTTATTGGTGTCCAGTGTGAAGTGTTTCAGGTCAGTGGAGAATGCCCTGGCGGTCTGGTCGGCTGAACTTTCCGGTGTGCCCGGGATGTGCAACTGGAAATACAGGATGTACTGGGTGGGCGCCCGAACAATCACGTAATCGTAGCCGCGGAACGGAAGAATGCCGAAACTGCTCCATCCGTTCCCCGGAATGTTCTGGGCGTGGAGATCCGCACTAAGAAGCCCCAGGCCCACGCACGAAACCATCAGTACCAAGCGACCCATCAACTTTGGCATAACTGCGGTGATTCTAACAGCAATGCTGCCGCCGACACTTGCAGGAAGGCTGTCAGCGGGCCGCCAGTGGCGTGACCGATGCACCGGGTATGGAATGTAATACGGGCATTGCGGAAACTATCGGCGGCGGGCAAACCGCAAAAGTTGGAAACGCATCCACGATGGGCAGCCTGGTTTTTGTTCCGGTCCTCATCGGAGGAGCTGAAAACCGCCCGGGTAATGTAGTTCTTCCCGTGCTTCCCGGGCTCGTCCGGTTTCGGTTTTCTCGTGAACCCTTTTCGCATGGCGTTCCCATAACAGGGTTATGCCGGCGACCGGAATTTCGATCAGCAGCCATACGCCCCTGGGCTGCGGGAGGACGAGTCCCGGGCCAGACCCACCCCGGTCAATGGAATCGCAAACGCGCGGTATCCTCTATCAGTTTGTTGATAGTATAACTATCGGAGGAAAAATGAATCTCTCAACAGTTTTGAAATGCTTACTGATCGGATGCGGTCTGGTCTCTGCGGCATCCGCAGGCATCATTAGCGCCGATTTTTTGGAAACCCTCGATTTGCCGGGCTATGGTTCCGGACCCCGAATCGAATCCAACCCCGGCGCGACTCTGCCATCGGCGGGACCGCAACTCACGGCGGCGAACGTCATCTCCAATCCCTCATTCTGGAACAATTCGCTGAATGTCACTTTCGATGCCGCGACCAACATCCTCTCGCTGACTGGCGACGGTGACAACACCTACGTCGTGATTACGGCGAGCCTCAGCAACCTGCTGTTTGACGACGGAGCTATCGTTACCGGCATTACTCCCATCAGCGTCGGTAATGCGGCTTTTGGAGAATCGCCTGCTCCCGTCGTGACGACGAGCTTTACAGACAACTCCTTCCAGGTCACCTACGATTCCGGCTCCTGCTGCTTCAGCATCCAGGGCCAAACGGATACGTTTCAGGTGACACTCGGTTCCGCCACTCCCGAACCTGCTCCGGTGGCGCTGCTGGGTTCCGGACTGCTTGGCCTGGGCCTGCTGCGGAAGCGCATCACCCGTAATTAAGATCGCGCCAAAGATCCAAATAGTGAAGGGGAGCCCTCAGGGGCTTCCTTTTTTTTGTTCCCCGCTCGGGACCGGCGAACTGCCCGTTTTGATGGAGCCGACACCGAAAACCGGCGCGGCCCCCCTCCTGGGGACCGCGCCGCTCCACCCCGCTACGGCATCACCGTAAACACCGCCGCGCCCGCCACGCCGGACTCCCCATTCGGCGTTGCCACCTGCACGAACCGCGCCCCCGGCTTCGCCCTGGCCCCCAGCACCACATTCGCCGTCAGCACCGTCCCCGTCGCATTCACCGAAATGCCCGTCACCGTGAATGCCGTATCCGCGCCCCCGTCCATCCCGCCCGCGCCCTTGCCGTGCTTATTCTCCTGCATGTTTCCGGGTTCCACGAACGCCACCCCCGTCGCGCCGCTCAGGTTCCTCCCCGTCAGCGTCAGCACAAACAAACTGCTCGCCCGCGCCGACCCCGGCGAAACCGCGCTGACCACCGGCAGATTCGTCGCCCTGTCATGGTCCGAATGGTCGTCCGAATCGCCCTCGCCGGCCTCACCCGTCACCGCCCGGATCGTCGCCACCACCTGATTCGTGGCCAGGCTCACCACCGTTACCGTCCCGGCGCTCTCGCTCACCGCCAGCAGCGCCTGGTCCTTCCCATCAATCGCCAGCGACCGCACGCCCCGGCCCACCCGCACCGTCGTCACCGTTCCCACCCCCACCTGTCCCGCCGCAACTACCAGCGGCAGTACGGAGATCGTCCCCGCCGTCTGGTCCGCCACCCACGCCGTCGTCCCCCAAACCGCCAGCGCATTCGCGCCGCCGCCGCTCGCCACGCCGATATTCAAAGTCGTGTATGTACCCGCGTTCAGATTCACCAGCAGCACATTGACCGTGCCCGAAGCCGCCGGATCCGTCACCAGCGCAAACCCCGTCCCGGCCACAATCTGAATCTCCGTCGGCCGCGTCGTGCCCAGATTCACCGTGCTCAGCACCGTCCCCGCCACCGGGTCCACCATGCTGATCGTGCCCGCGTTCTGGCTCGTCACCCACGCCCGCCCACTCGCGTCAATCGCGATTCCATGCGGCGCGGCCCCCACCGTGATCGTTCGCAGCACCACGCCCGCCGTCAGGTCCACCACCGAAATCGAGGAACTGTCGCCGTTCGCCACCAGCGCCTGCGTCCCCGCAATCGCCAGGCCCACCGGTCCCGCTCCCACCGCAATCTCGGTCTTCACCAGAAACGTCGTCAGATCCAGCAGCGCGATCTTCCCGCGCCCCCGCTCCGCCACCACCGCCAGCGTTCCCGCCGCGTTCACCGCCATCGCCACCGGCTCCGAACCTCCCGCAAGCGCGATCGTGTGTATGACCTTCCTCCCCGCGATGTCCATCACCCGGACCACATCGTCGTTCTCATCCGTCACCAGAGCCACGCTCGTTCCCGGCACGCTCGCAATCGACGAAAGCTCCCGGCTCCGCGTCTGATTATCCGCGTCGCCATCGAACTCGCCCTCGCCCGCCGGCGGCAGCAGCACAATCTCCACCACATTACTCACGCGCCCCGCCGCCGTCACCGTCACCGGCACGCGGCCCGCTCCCGCCAGCGCCGCCGGCAGCGTCACATTAATCTGTTGCAGCCCCTGGCAGCACGGTGAGACGCCTGCGTACGTCACCGTCGCGGCCTGTCCGCCCACCAGCACGCTCGGCGTGGCGGCAAGATTCGCGCCCGTCAGAAACAGCGACAGGAACGTCGATTGCGATCCGCTCACCACGCTGAACGCCCCCAGTCGTCCCGTCAGCGCGTCAATAATCGCGCCGTCGTGCGTTCCCGTCCCCGTCGTCGAAAACAGCCCCGGCGTCGCGTTCACATCTACCGTCACCGTGCCCGTCACAATCCCCGCCGGCGACGAAACCACCACCGTCTGAACTCCCGCCGTCAGACTCGCCGGGATCACCGCGTTAATTTGCGAGGGCGATACATAAAACAACCCCGCCATCGCGCCGCCGATCGTCACCGTCGTCTGCGCCAGCATCACCGGCGGATGCCCCGCGTCGGTCGCCGCGCCCGTCCCCGCGCTCAGGTTGCTCCCGAACATCGTCACAATACTGCCCGGCGCAACCGATCCCGCGGAAAAGGACGCCGCGTTCAGCACCGTCAGATTCTGCGCGCAAAGAGAGAACGTCGCCGCCAGGGCGATCGGCCCCATCGCGTAAATGCTTCGAAATTGTGTTGTCATAAGGATTCGCTCCTGCCTCCTCCTTCTGCAACGCGTCTGCCACACCCAGCCTGCCGCTCAAATTCCTGAAAGCAAACGGCAATCGGCATGCTCTGTCTCCCTCGTACACCTCCAGGAAAGGAAGAAACCGGTAATTTTTACCACACGGGAAGGTTCCTCCGCCGGAAGCCTCGCTTTCAGATTCCGTTATCCTGAAAGCGTCCCTCGCCGCGCTCCGGACCGCAGCCGTCACGAAAACCAATGGGCAGAATTCTGATTGTTGACGACGAGAAAAACCAGCGCGGCGCGCTGGAAAGCATCCTCATGCGCTGGGGCTACGAAGTCGCCTCCGCCTCCAACGGCTCCGACGCGCTGCTCCGCCTCCGCGGCTTCGATGCCGACGTCGTGATTACAGACCTCAACATGCCCGTCCTTGACGGCAAAGGTCTCCTCGCCGGCCTCGCCAAAATGGGCAACCGCGCGCAGGCCATCGTCCTCACCGGCTTCGGCAGCGTGGAAGCCGCCCTCGAAACCGTCCACCGCCTCGGCGCGTTCTGGTACATCGAAAAACCCGTCCAGCCCGCCGCCCTCAAAATGATCCTGGAGCGCGCCATGGAAAAGCAGCGCGCCATGGAAAAGCAGCGCGCCTCCGCTGCTGCCCCAGGCGGCAAAATCGCCCCCGGCCCCGAGTGCGAATCCCCCGCCATGAAGGAGATTTACTACCTCCTCGATCAGGTCGCCCCCACCTCCGCCACCGTCCTCATCTCCGGCGAAAGCGGCACCGGCAAAGAAGTCATCGCCCGCGCCATTCACCGCCTTAGTCCCCGCCACGCCGGCCCCTTCTTTGCCCTCAACTGCGCCGCCATGCCCGAAGCCCTCATCGAAAGTGAACTCTTCGGCCACGAAAAAGGCGCCTTCACCGGAGCCACCGAACGCCGCGAAGGCTGCTTCGAACTCGCCTCGCGCGGCACCATCCTCCTCGATGAAATCGGCGACATGCCCATCAGCACCCAGGCCAAACTCCTCCGCGTCCTCGAAGACCGCACCGTCCGCCGCATCGGCGCGGCCCGCGGCGTCGAAGTCGACGTCCGCGTCCTCGCCGCCACCAATCGCAACCTCCGCGACTCCATCGCCCGCGGCTCGTTCCGCGAAGACCTCTACTTCCGCCTCAACGTCTTTGAACTCCACCTCCCGCCCCTCCGCCACCGCAAACAGGACCTTCCCGCCCTCGCAGCCCTCCTCATCAGCGATCTCAACGCCAAACACCGCTGCCACGTCACCGGTATCTCCCCCGAAGTCTCCCAGGCCTTCCACGCCCATCGCTGGCCCGGCAATATCCGCGAACTCCGCAACATCCTCGAACGCGCCGTAATCCTGGCCTCCTCCGGAACCATTACCTCCCGGCATCTCCCACCCGGCTTCGCCGCTTCCGGCTCAGGCCCCGCCTCGGAAACCGCCGCCGCCACCCTGCCGCCCACCCCCGCGGATTCCGTCCTGCTCCAGCCCGGCGTCACCTTCGATCAGGCCGAACGCGCCCTCATCGACCTCACCCTGCGCCACACCGGCGGCAACCGCACCAAAGCCGCCGAAGTTCTCGGCATCAGCACCAAAACCCTCTTCAACAAACTCCGCCAGACCGGAACCCCCGATCGCTGACCCTCAGGAGACCAACATGACACTCCGCGTGCGGCTACTCTCCGTCACCGCCGCCATGGTTGCCATCGTCGCCGCAACCCTGACCGGGCTCAGTCTCAGCAGCATCACCGAAGCCTCACTCGAAACCGCCGCCTCCAGCTCCGAAGGCGCAGCCGGAGAGATCCAGTCTTTCCTCCTGCGCCGCCTCGGTTCCGCATCCGGCGGTTCCGCCCCCTCAACCCCCGCCCGCGCCTCCTGGGATCGCCTCCTGGCCGATGACACGGACCTCGCCGCCATCCTCGAACAAACCATGGCTCAGTCCCGCGCCATCGTCGAAATCAACGTCGCCAACCGCGCAGGCATCACCCTCGCCTCCTCCAATCCCCGCCGTCGTTTCCTGCCCCTCGCCCGCCGTCCCGACCTCCGCGTGCTCCGCGACCACGGCGCCCTTCTCCGCCTCCAGGCCCTCCTCGCCGGCCACGAGGACTACGAAACCCGCGTCTCCCTCGGCGTCAAAGGCGACCCCGCGCCTCTCCTCGTCGTCCAGGTCCTCGTCTCCCCCGTGCTCCTTCGCGCCGCCACTCTGCCCAGGCTCCGCGACCTCGCCATCGCCTCCGCCGCGGCTTTCATCCTCGCTCTCGGCCTGGCCTTCTTTTCCGCGAACCTCGCCCTTCGCCCCCTCGCCCGCATCGCCCACCTCATCGACGACATCGCCGTGGGCAAACCCATTCAGCAGCCCCCCGGCCGCCACGATTCGCCCGAACTCGCCCTCATCGAATCCAAACTCAGCCTCCTCGGCGAACAGTTCCGCGGAGCCCGCGCCGACGCCAGCCAGTTGCGTACAGATCTCGACGGCGCACTGCAACAACTCGACGCCGGTTCCCGCGCCAGCCTCGAAGCCCAGATCGCCCTCGCCCGCCGCCTCACCGCCATCAACAGCCTCACCCGCGGCGTCGCCCACGAAATCAAAAATCCCCTCAACTCCATCGCCCTCCGCCTCGAAATGCTCCGCGACCGCATCGCCGAAGACTCCCCCGGCGCGGAGGATGAATTCGCCATCCTCACCGAGGAAATCGTCCGCCTCGACCGCGTCGTGCGCACCTTCCTCGACTTCAACCGCCCCGTCGAACTCAACCTCGCCGACCTCGACATCTCCGCCGACATCGCCCGCATGCTCGACCTCCTCGAACCCGACGCCCGCTTCCGCGGCATCACCGTCCACCTCCATCACCCCGCCCAACCCGCCATCGTCAAAGCCGACGCCGGCCTCCTCCGCCAGGCCCTTCTCAACATCGCCGTCAACGCCATCGAAGCCATGGAGCACGGCGGCCGCCTCGATATCCACGTCACCCGGGACGCCGGTCTCTGCGGAATTCAACTCGCCGACACCGGCCCCGGCATCCCCCCCGCTCACCTCGAACGCATCTTTGAGCTCTACTTCACCACCAAAACCAGCGGCACCGGAATCGGCCTCGCCATGGCCTTCCGCGCCGTCCACCTCCATGGCGGGACAATCGGAGTGGAGAGTGAAATGGGGAAGGGAACTGTGTTCGAAGTAAAGCTGCCTCTCGCGGCCCCGGAGCGCCTCCCGTGAAAAGCCATCTCTGCCTCTGCGCGGGCCTCTTCAGCCTCACGCTCGCCGGCTGCGCCGCCCACAAAAAACCGCTCATTCCCGTACCGACTCCGCCCGCGCCCGCGCCTGCCCCCGCCGCCACCACGCCGGCTCCCGCCAAACCGGCCCCCACCAGACGGCTCCCCAAAAAGCCCGCCACCCCTGCCGTAAAACCGCCCACGCCCCCGCCGCCCCCCGCCCCTCTCAGCGTCCTGCTGCCTCCCGCCACCAACCGCCAGTACCTGCGGGAACTCGATCAGCTGCTGACCAGCGCCCGCGCCACCGTCGCCCGCGCCTCCCGCCAGCCCCTGAATCCAGCCCAGCGGGAAACGCTCGAAAGAATGCAGAGCTTCGTGTCGCAGGCCGCCGCCACCCGCGACAACGATCCCGCTACCGCCCTCCAGCTCGCCCGCCGCGCGGACCTCCTCGGGCAGGATCTCCTCCGCACTCTTCCCAAATAAAAAAGGGCGGCGCTTTCGCGCCGCCCTTTTTCACCGCTCCCGTCCCGGGGCTTCAGCCGTGAATCGTCACCGGCTGCTCCAGACGGAATCCGACCACCGCCTCCGCCGGCAGCCGAACCTGTTTCCGGCCCGTCAGCAGCGCGCCCGTCAGGCCCACCGCCGCCCCGCTCCCCGCTCCGATCGCCAGCCCCGCGCCGCCGCCCGCCAGCCCGCCAATCAGCGCACCCGTGCCCGCGCCGCCGCCCAGCCACCAGCTGTTCCGCTTCCTGTGCCGGCCGGACGTCTCCGTGAATGCCCGCGTCTGGATCGGAATCCGCCGCCCGTTCATCTCAATGCTCTCCAGCGCCAGCATCAGCACCGCGCGCCCCTTCAGCCGCCCCGAAGGCATCGCCTCCCGCACCAGTCCGCTCACCTGTGTCCCGCGCGGGACCACCGTCACGCCATTCGCCAACAGCGGCTCCGTCAGCGTCGCGTCAAACCGCTCCCCCGGCCGGCTCGTCGCCGTTCCCAGCGCTTCGTTCAGGCGGACGTGCAACATCGTCCCCTTCGGAATCACCACCGCCGGTCTCACCACCGGTGCCGGACCTGGCCTTGTCTGAACAGGCGCTGTGCTCGCGGGCGTCGCCGGACCCACCCCCGAAGCCCGCGCCCGCCCCAGTCCATAACCCGCCACCAGAATCACCGCCGCAACCCCAATCAGTATGCTTTTCGGTTTCATCCCATGCCTCCTACCGCATCTGCGTCCGCGAACTCAACACCTTCGGCGTTGCAAGGTATCCCACCACCTTGTCGCCCAGCACCTGGTTCACCACAATCTCGTACGGCCGCGTCGCGCCCGCCGTGTAAAACTGCACCGGCTCGTTCACCGTCCGGTCCTTCTTCTCCACCCGCTTGTCGTCCGCCAGCACATCCAGCGTGAACCGGTTCTTCGATTTGTCCGACTTCTTCAGCCGCACCTGGATATCGCCCACCTTCTGCATCGTCCCCCGCGCCAGCGTGAACTCATAGATGTTCCGGTCACCCAGCGCCCGCAGCTGCTTGATCTCCTCGGAGTTCGTCGCAATCAGCCCGCTCAGTTCCCCCAGGTCTCCCTTCGCGCGCTGCAGCGTATTCTTCGTGTCGTTGATGTCGGTCTGCGCCGTCGCAACATCGGTCTTCACCGCGTTCACGTCGGACCGCACCGTGGTCACGTCGGTCTTCACCGCGCCCACCTCGCTCGCAATCCCCTGGACCGCCGTGGAAGTCGTCTGCAGGTTCTCTTTCACTTCGCTCAGCTGCTGGCTGATCCGCCGCGTCTGGCTCTGCGCCGCCTGCACCGCCCGCCGCGAGACCTGCGCCACGTCCTTGCCGGTCTGGTCCCGCGTCTGATCCATCTCACTGCGCAGCTCCGCCATCGCGTTCTGCCACCGGGCCTCCACCTCGCGCGACCGCGCGTCCACGCTCGCCACGGTGGCCTTCGCCTCGCGCAGTTGCCCTTCAAGCGCGTTCGTCCGCGAGTGTTCGTACGTCGTCACGCCGCCCGCCGTCAGCAAACCTGCGCCCAGTAATGAGAAGCCGTAATGAATTCTGTTCATGATGAACCTCCGGCCATGCAAACTGCACGCGAAGGTCCAGGCCCGCCGGCCTTTTGTTTTCAACACTTCATCCGAAACAGCAGCCCGCTCCCGGTAAAAATTACCGGAACCATTTACCCCCGGTCGCCGCCATCGTGGCTCCGCGCGAACTCCCGCAGCCACTGCCGCAACTCATCCCGCACCCGTCGGAAGATCACCAGCCGTTCCTCCTCCGTACCGGTGTTCGGCGGTGGCGGATCTTCAAAACTGTGGTGCAGTCGCTCCGCCGTTCCGAAAAACACCGGACACGTCTCCCGCGCGTTGTCGCACACCGTAATCACGAAATCGAACTTCTGCCCCTCGAATTCGCTCACGTTCTTCGATCGGTGTCCGGAAAGATCGATACCCACTTCACCCATCGCCTGGATCGCCTCCGGCCGCACATGGCTCGCCTTCGTCCCCGCGCTCTCCACCTCAAACCGCTCCCCCGCGTCGTGCCGAAGCAAGCCTTCCGCCATCTGGCTTCTGGCCGAATTCCCCGTGCAGAGAATCAGCACTCGTTTCCTGTTGTTCATAAACTGTTTTCCCTCTCCACGGAATGAAGCCACCGGAATAGTATCGTCGCCGACGCCGCCCCCGCCAGCTGCGCCGCAATAAACCCAGGCGCATCCACCGGCCGGATTCCCGCAAACGTATCGCTCGCCGACCGCGCCAGTGTCACCGCCGGATTCGCAAACGATGTCGACGCCGTGAACCAGTACGCGCCCGTAATATACGCGCCCACCGCGAACGGCGTCGCCGCCGCCCGCGCCCGCCCGCACCCCAGGATCACCGCCAGCAGTCCGAACGTCGCCACAAACTCGCTGAACATCTGCGCGCACCCGGCTCTCACATGGCGGGACACGCTGAACACCGGCTCGCCGAACATCACATGCGCCGTGGCCACTCCCGCAAATGCGCCCACCACCTGCGCCACAACGTACCCCGGCGTCTCGCGCCACCGAATGCCGCCCTGGTAAGCGTCCGCCAGCGTCACCGCCGGATTGAAATGGGCTCCGGAAATCGGCCCGAACGTCAGAATCAGCGCCACCAGCATCGCTCCCGTCGCCAGCGTATTCGCCAGCAGCGCAATCGCCACATTGCCCCCGGAGAGCCGCTCTCCCATGATTCCGGACCCCACCACCGTCGCCAGCAGCAACGCCGTCCCCACCATCTCCGCCACAATTCTTCTCAAATCGTCATCTCTCCCGGCTCCACCGCCAACTGCCGCAATCGCTCCGCGCCGATCGGCTCAAACGGCTCCCACGGCACCACCGCCATCCGCCGCGCGAACTTCTCCCGCACCTCCGCCACAAACGGCCTTTCCCTCCGCCCCCGCTCCTTCAGCGCGGCATCCGTAAACCGCGCCACGGAAAATGCCTGGTTCACCACCCACGCAAACGGCTGAATCCCCGCCCGCGCCAGGTCTTCCTGCAGCCGCCCCGCCTCATGCACCGGCGTAGCCTCCGGCAGCGTCACCAGCAGCACCCGCGTGAACTCCGGATTCCGCAGCCTCGGCAACAGATTCCGCACCGAATCCGGCTGATCGCTCATCGTCCGCGTCACTTCGCGATGGTAGGCCTCCGCCGCATCCAGCAGCAGAATCGTATGCCCGGTCGGCGCGGTGTCCAGCACCACAAACCCCTTCTCCCCATCGGCTACCGTGCGCGCAAAAGCGCTGAATACCGCGATCTCTTCCGTGCACGGGGAGCGCAGATCTTCCTCCAGCAGCGCAATCCCCGCCGCATCCAGCTGCGGCGCGGCCTTTTCCACCACCGCCCGCGCATACTCACGCGTCTCCGCCATCGGATCAATCCGGCTGACGGTCAGCTTCGGCACCCGCCCGTCCACCGTCGCCGTCAGATGCGCCGCCGGGTCGGTCGTGCTCAGGTGCACGTCATGCCCCCGATGCGCCAGTTCAATCGCGATGGCCGCCGCGATGGTCGTCTTCCCCACGCCGCCCTTCCCCATCGTCATCACCACTCCCCGGCCCGCCTTCTCCAGTTCGCCAATCAGCGCGAACAGCGAAAGGTCAGCGGCTTCCGCTTCCGGAGTCTCGGGAACCACCGTCACCGCCGCACCCTCGTCCCTTCCGCCAAAAACCCTCGCCAGATTCCCGATTCCCATCGGCGCCCACGGCAATAGCGGCACCTCTGTCCGGGGCAGCGCCGCCAACCCCGCCGGCATTCCCGCCAGAGCTTCCCGCCCGCGGGCTTCCAGCGCGCACGCCGCCACGTCGGTGCGATCCTGAGCCGTGAAAATTCCGTTCAGAAACAGCCGCTGATTCCGAACCCCCATCTCCCACAACTCCCCGCTCGACCGGCTCGCCTCCGCCAGTGTCGCCCGGCTCGGCCGGCTCACCAGCACCAGAGTCGTCGTGGCCGCGTCCGTCAGCGCCCGCAGACTGGCATCGTAAAGGCTCCTCTGCGTTTCCAGCCCGGATAGCGGACCCAGGCACGAACTCCCGCTCGTATTCTCCGCGATAAACCCCGTCCACGCCGCCGGCAGCTTCAGCAGCCGCAGCGTATGGCCCGTCGGTGCCGTGTCGAACAGAATGTGGTCATATCCCGCCGTCGCCTTCGCGTCACCCAGCAGCCGGGTGAACTCGTCGAACGCCGCAATCTCCACCGTGCAGGCCCCGGAAAGCTGCTCCTCCATGCTGTTGACGGCGGCCTCCGGCAGCAATCCCCGATACGGCCCCACCACTCTCTCCCGATACGCCTTCGCCGCCGCCTCGGGATCAATATTCAGCGCAAACAGCCCGTCGGCCCCCGGCACCGCCGTCGCCGTCCCGCTGAGCCGCACGCCCAGCACCTCATCCAGATTCGACGCCGGATCCGTGCTCACCAGCAGCACCCGCTTGCCCTCCCGCGCCATCGACACCGCCGTCGCGCACGCCAGCGAAGTTTTACCCACCCCGCCCTTACCCGTGAAAAACAGAATCCGCGTCGTCAGCCCGGCCATCCCCGCCGTATTCATGACAGTGTCCTTAGCAACACCCCGACTGGATCACCGGCAGCTTCATTCCCGTCGGCTTTTGCGCGGCGTCCGGGTCAACCCCCGCAAACCGGGCCAGCTCCTGTCGCCCCGGATAGGTGCCCCGGCTCACGATGGCGTTATTCAGCAGCACCAGCGGCAGACATTCGTTGCCCGATTGCCGCAGAGTTGCGCTCACCACCGCGTTCGCCGCGAACGCCATCGGCTGTTGCGCCAGGTTAAAGCGCTCCACGGCAACACCCTGATTGGCCAGCCAGTGCAGGTCGGCCGCAAATTGCACCAGCTTCGGATCCACGCCGGGCCCGCAAACCCCGGTCGAACAACATTGCGGAGGATCAAAAACTTCCAGCTTCAGCATGACGTTTCTCCTGAATTCGGTAATCGACGATTGACGATAGACTCTGCACAAAAAAAGACTTCTCCATCAGATAATCGCCACCAGCGCCTTCAACCGCCGCAGCCCGTCGAAATCAATGCAGTAGCCAACGCGCGGCCCATCCTGCGAACTCCGCACCAGGCCCGCATCCTTCAGAATCCGAAGGTGCTCGGAAACCGTCGACTGCGCCAGCGGCAGCTCATCCACAATCTGACTGCAAACCCTCGCTTCTTTTCTCGAAAGCATCCGCAGAATCCGCACTCGCGCCGGATGCCCGATCGCCTTCGCCAGCTTCGCCAGTTCGTCATCCGCCTCCGCACCCTCCAGCGCCAGCGTGCTCAGCGTCGGATAAGTCGGTTGCGGCGGGCAACACAAAGCGTCGGGTTTGGTCTCAGATTCCATTGCCTATCGTCGATTAACGATTGCACGCCCGACGCTCCGTGTCAATCCCCCCAACGGCGTCGGCCACCACGTGTGCCCTTCGAACCCGGACGTGCCGCATTTCGGGAGGTGGGAACCCGCGACGACGACGGGCAACTCGTCCGGAATCTGTTCCCGGCGCCCGCCCCGAAGAGCGGCTATAATCGCGTGGAAAGGTCTCACCGGCTATGGAACACTTCCGCCGCGCCGCCCGTTTCCTGCTGCTCGCCTCCGCCGCCCTCGCCGCGCTCGCGCAAGCTCCCGCCGACACTCTCCCCGCGCCCCGTCCCCTCAGCCCCGCCGACGGCGTGGAATTACACTCTTACCCCCGCGACGTCTGGTTCGAATGGACCCCCGTTCCACAGGCCGAGTCCTACACCGTCGAAATCGATTGCGAAGACTGTTGCGCCCACGCCAAATTCTGCTCCGAGGTCTCTCCCGGCCGCACCTACCGCGCCGCCGACCTCCGCGGAACCCGCTTTCACTTCGAATGGTTTGGCGATCAGCGCGGACGCTGGCGCGTCTGGGCTTCGGCAGGCTTTCTCGAAGGCGAAAAGTCACCCTGGCAGATGTTGTCGTTCACCACCGGAGGCTTACCAACGCCCCCCCAGGCGCCCAAAATTCTCGCCCCCGAAAATAACGCCCTCCTCCCCGCCAACTCGTCCGAAGTCACCTTCGAATGGACCCCCGTCGCCGGCGCTCGCAGCTACTCCCTCGAAGTCGACCCCCTCAGCGCCTGCTCCCCCTACAAATACTGCTCCGACGTCGGCGTCTACAACATCATCACCGGCATCACCGGCGCCCACTACACCGGCAACATCCCCCCACAGATGTGGACCCGCTGGCGCGTCTGGGCCATCGCCGGTGACCGCACCAGCCTCAAAACTCCCTGGACCATGTTCCAGCGCCCCGTCCCGCCAACTCCAGTCCAGATGCCTCCAGTCCAGATGCCTCCAGCCCGGACGACTCCGCCCCTCGCCGCTGTCTCGGCCCCCGCCAACCCCCAACCCGCCGCTCCCGCCTACTCCCCCGAAGCCCGCGCCGCCGGGCTCGAAGGCGTCGCCTCCGTCTACTTCGAACTCACTTCCGCCGGTGAACCCCATAACCTCAGAATCCTCGAAGGGCTCGGCCTGGGCCTCGACGAAAAAGCCCTCGAACTGGTCTCCGCCTGGCGTTTCGCGCCTTCCGCGCCTCCCGTCCAGGCCGCCGAAGTCGCCTTCCATCTGGATAACCCCGCCACCTGGCGCATCCGCAGCCTGCACTACACCGTCGTCCCCGAGTCGCGCAATGAGCCGGACGGCGTCAACCCCGTCCTCGCCGCCTACCGCAAGCCCGACCAGGCCGCCTGCCCCGCCGGCGAACACAGCATCATTCGCGTCTCTTTTGACATCGACAAATCCGGCCACCCGGCCAACCTCGCCGTCGAGTCTTCCCCCGCCGGCGCAGCCCTCCGCACCGCCGTCAAAGCCTGGACCTTCCAGCCCGCCAGCCTCAACGGCCAGCCGCGCGCCGCCCACGCCGTCGTGAATATGGAGTGCGGACTCCCCGCCGCCCCGCCGCCCGCCGCTTCCTTCCCCGCCGGACCGATGAGTCCCCCCTCAGTCCTCTTCAAAGCCGACCCCGCGTATTCGGAGGAAGCCCGCCTCACAAAGTTCAACGGCTCGGTAGCCATTCAGCTGACCGTCGACGCCGACGGCTTTCCCGGCAACCTCAAAATCGCCCGCCCCATCGGCCTCGGCCTCGACGAAAAAGCACTGGACGCCCTGAAGCAGTGGCGCTTCAAACCTGCCCTCCGCGCCGGCCACCCCGTCCCCACTGCCGCCACCGTCGAAATCAACTTCAGGCTGCTCTGATCGCTCCGCCGACTTTGCATATTTCCCGGTTACTATCCCGTTATTGCAGGAATATAGCAGCGAAAACCGGAAAGGCTCTTCAGCTTTCCTCCAACGTCGTTTACGCGGTCAACGTGGGCAGTTCCACCGCTCCAATACCAGCTATTAGCCGGAGAAGAGACTCTTACCCCCGCTGCTTCCGCCTCGCCATCCCCGCCACAACACCCATCGCCAGCACCATCATCCCCAGCGTCCCCGGCTCCGGCGCGTACAAAAGATACACGTCGTTCCCCTGCTGCAGGATCTGGAACCCTCCGTTGCTCCCAAACGTGTTCTGGAAATTCGTGGTCGTCAGCGTAAAGTCCGAAGCGGAAAACCCATTGATATTCGTCGCCGACGCCAGCAGCCACGCGTAATGCAGGTTCGGATCGAAATTCGCCGCCTGCCCCGCCGTTCCGTCGCCCAGCAGTGACGTGATGTCAATCGTGAACCGGCTGTTCGCCGTCCCGCCGGCCGTAATATCCAGCCCGCCCGTCATATCCCAGAAGCTCCACGCATTGCCCGCTGTCCCCGTCGCATCCGCGATGTCGAACTCGTAAATCGCCCCGGCCCCCCACGTCGCGCCACCGGTCGTCAGCGTCCCCGGGGAATTCCCCGCGTGCACCGTGCCGCCCATCCCCACATTCACCGTGCCCGTGATCGTCCCCGCGCCCTCCAGGAACCCGCCGTAATTCACGTCCACCCCGCCGTTGATCGTTCCGTTATTCACCAGCAAACCACCCAGCTCGATCCGGTTGCTGTTCGCCAGAGAAATCGTTCCGCCCGGCGTATCCGCGCTGCCCACATAAGTCCGGCTGCCCGCGCTCAGCACCAGATTCTCCGGCAACTGTTGGGGATTGTTGAGTTGACTCACATAAAGTGTCCCGCCGTCACCGATTTTCAGCAGCCCCGCGCTCTGCAAATCCACCACACTGAAACTGCTGTTCACATCCACTTCGCCGCTCGCGCCATTGCGGCCGTAATTCCAGTTCACGCTCACTGTCGGGTCGGAAAGCACCAGCTTCCCATTGTTGGTGACGTTATTCAGCTTCGTCTGGCCGGTGAAGTTCAGCGTGGCATCCGCGTTAATCGTCGTTCCGTTGAACGTAGCCACGCCCGCCGGATCGCCCGCGATATGGTGCCCGTTCCCCGAAATGAACCCGCCCTCAATCGTGGCGGAGCCATAGTAAATCGTGCCGCCGTACTGCGCCGTGAACGTTCCGAAACCATTGCCTGGCGACACATAAGCCCCGCCGCCAATCGTAAATACCTCATTGCCGCGCCCGTCCGCGGCAATCGACGAGTAATTCGTGCCGCCCATCTGCGCCACGTTCGCTCCTTCCGTCAGCCCCGTATAGGTGTTGGCGCCCGTCAGCGTCAGCTTCCCGCCGCCAAGGGTCTGGATGCCTCCCGCGCCGGAGATCGCTCCCGAATACGTCGCGCTCTGCGACTCCGCCGTAACGAGATACGTCGCCCCCAGATTCAGCGCCCCGCTGCCGGAAAGATTATTCAAACTCACATACCCAAGACCGCTCAGATTCAGCGCGTTCGCGCCGTTGATCGTCACGCTCGATGCATTGGCCAGTGCCGTCGGATCTCCCAGCGTCAGCACCCCGCCATTCAGCGTCACAGCCCCGCCCGAAATCGCAAATGCCGATCCCAGCGTCTGCGCCCCGGAGTTCATCGTCAGCCCGCCCACACCCAGCAACTGCCCGTTATAAACGCTGCTGCTGTTCGCCGCCCCGTTAATCACCAGCGCCGCGCCGCCCAGATTGATCGAACTCGCGCTGCCCGAAATGCCGCCCACGGACACAGATGCGAGCCCGTTCACCTGCAGCCCGCCCGCCACGTTCACCGCCACCGCGCTGTTCTGCAGCGCCAGGCTGTTCCCCAGCGTCAGCGTCCCACCGTTAATCGTGGTCGCTCCCGTAAAACTGTTCGCCCCGGAAATCGTCTGCTGACCACCACTCACCGTCAGCCCGACCGCCCCGCTGATCGTCCCCGAAAGCGTCTGCTGCCCGCCGCTCAGCGTGATGCCGCCATTCCCGCTGATCGTCCCCGAATAATTCGCCGCGCTCCCGCCCGTCACCGTCAGCGCCTGGCCCGTTGTCGGATTCGCCGCCAGAACAATGCTGCCATTCCCGCCCGATGACACCAGCGTCGCCGTCGTCAGCGATCCGCCATTCACCGTCAGCGAACTGCCCGCGCTGTAGAACCCGGTCTTTCCCGTCACCTGCACCGCGCCGCCATTGCTGATCGTCAGCGCTCCCGTGCCCAGCGCGGTCCCGGCGCCAGCCGCATCGCCGCCCAGCCCCAGATTCCCCGTCGTCCACTGTGACCCGCTTCCCGTCACAGTCGCCGTCCCCGTGAACCCGTACTTCCCGCCCACAATCGCGTTCGAGCTCTGCACCAGCCCGCCATTCTGGGCCGTCAGCGAACCATTCCCCACCACCACAGTGCCGCTCCCGGCGCTCAGTTGCGATCCCGCGCCATCCACCGTGAACGCACCAGTACCGCCGCTCGCGCCCAGCGTCACACTGCCGCTCCCGGTCAGCTGGAACACGCCGCCGCTCCGCACCGTCGCCAGCCCGGAACCCTGGTCGCCCACCACCGCATAACCGGTGGCGCTCAGCAACCCGCCGTTCTGCACTACCAGTCCGCCGCTGTACTGTGTCCCCGCATAGAAAATCTTCGTATTCAGCGCGGAACCCGCGCCATCCACCGTGATGTTGCTGCCGCCCGACCCGTCCACATACGCAAACCCCGTGTTCGTGAGCGTGTTCACCACCGCGCCATTGTTGATCGTCAGTGTCCCCGGCGACAGCGACGGCAGGAATCCGGGCACCGTGGGCGCACCCACACCCAGCGCCGCCTGACCCGTTGTCGGCTGCACCAGACTCAGCGTGCCCGCTCCCACCGTCACATTGCCCATTTGCGCATTCAGCGTACTGATGTTGTTGGCCGCCCCGCCGTTCAGCAGGAATGTGCCGGTGCCCGTCTTGTTGAGCGTCGTCGCCGTCAGCCCGCCCGTGTAAGTGGTACTGTCGTTATCGCCACCCACCGTCAGCGTCCCCGCCGAGAATGCGCCCGTCCCGGCCAACCCGCCCAGCGTCGCCGTCGATGACAGTTGCAGCCCGTTGGCGACATTCAGCACCACCGTGCTGTTCTGCAAACTCTGCGAACTCCCCAGCACCAGCTTGCCCGACGCAATCGTCGTCACCCCGCTCAGATTCTGTCCCAGCGAAAGAGTCAGCGTTCCCGGCCCGCTATAGTTCAGTCCATTCGTGCCGCGAAGATCCGTGATCGTGGCCTGCATCCCCGAACCCACGCTGATCGACGGCGTGGGGCTCCCGGATGGCTTGTCAAGGGAGAGGAAGCCGCCATTGAGGTCCACGATGTATCCGTCAGCCGTGAATTGAATCGCGTTGACGTGATCGTTTGAGTTCGCGTTCACCGTCTCGACCTGCCCCGGTCGAATACCGCCGTGTTGCTCCCGTCGTTCGGCCACGGAACCAGCGCGCTCGATGAGTTCAGCCAGTTGGAAGTGATGGTATCCCACCCTCTGTTTCCCGCCGAGACGCCCGCCCACGTGTAAACACTGCCCGCGAAGGCCTGATGCGCCGGCCCCGCCGAAAGTACCAGCAGCAAAATCGAAATGCGCACAGCGGACCTCATGCCCCGTGCGGGACGGGCAAACGTATTCTTCAAGGGACTTCCTCCGAACCGCTACCGGCGCCTCTTCGGGGCTCGATACCAGTGTTAACTAAGATCGTAGTAGCATAACATTCCAGTCGGAAACGGCTCCTCTCACTTTCCCCGTGCCCGCTCCCGTGTGGACGCCTCACTCCCCGGCGGCTCCCGAAACTCCGCCACCGCAATCCGCTCATACCGCACCTCCACCACCTCCAGCGCCTCCGTACCCCCCGGCGCATGCAGCACCGCCGTGTCCCCCTCCGCCGCCTTCAGCAGCGCCCGCCCCAGCGGAGACAGCCAGCTCACATGCCCCCTCTCCAGATCCACCTCATCCGACCCCACAATGCTCACCTCCCGCTCCACCCCCGCCGCCGTTTCATACCGCACCGTCGCCCCAAAGTACGCCCGGCTCGCCGCCATCCCCGACCTCGGCGCTTCCGGATCCACCACCTCCGCCACCTCAATCCTCTTCCGCAGAAACCGCAGCCGCCCGTCAATCTGCCGCAGCCGCCGCTTGCCATACTGATAATCCGCGTTCTCGCTGCGGTCACCATTACTCGCCGCCCACGCCACCACCTCCGTCACCGCCGGCCGCTCCCGCGTCAACAGAAAATGGTGCTCCTCCTGCAGCCGCCGCAGCCCGCCCGGCGTGATGTAGTTCTTCCCCTGCGGCCCCGCCTCATCCGGCTTCGGCTGTCTGGTAAACCCCTTTCGCATCTACTCGCCTCCCTCCGGAAATCCCTCCGGCGCCGCCGCCTCCAGTTCCATCGCCTCCCCGCTCACCGGATGCGGAAACCGCAAATACTGCGCGTGCAGAAAATACCCCCCGTCGCCCGGCAGCCCGGGCAACCCCTCCAGCGGCCGCCCCCCGCTCCCATACAACGGGTCCCCCACCAGCGGATGCCCGATCGACGCCAGATGAATCCGGATCTGGTGCGGTCTCCCCGAATGCAGGCTCACCGCAAACGTCGTGCTGCCCGCGCCGCGCCCCAGCACCCGCGCCACGGACTTCGACGGTTTCCCCTCCGCGCTCGCCGCCCACACCCTCCCAATCAGCGGATGCGGCGCCAGCCCGATCGGCGTAAGAATCTCATACTCCTCCCGTTCCGCCACACCCCGCCCCAGCGCCCGGTAAACTTTCTCCACCCGCCTCGTATTCCAGTCCGTGAACAGCCGCGCCGCCGCCTCCCCCGTCTTCGCAAACAGCACGATCCCCGTCGTCGCCCGCCCCAGCCGGTGTACCGGATTCGCCTCAGGCGTCCGCCTCTGCACCAGCCGCAGCAGCGTGTTCTCCATAAAGCCCCCGCCCGGCAGCGTCGGCAGCCCCCCCGGCTTATTCACCGCCAGCAGATGCTCGTCCTCGAACAGCACCCCGAACTCCCGCGGCGCATCCGGCTCCACCCACGGCGGACGGTTCCACACCAGCGTCTGCCCTGACGCCACCCTCTCGCTTCCCGTCGCCGCCACCCCGTCCAGCGTCACCTCCCCGCCGTCCAGCTTTTCCTGCCACTCCGCCGCGCTCGAATGCGGATACAGCCCCGCCAGATGCTCCCGCAGCACCTGCCCCCCATACCGGCTGCTGATCATCGTCGTATACGCGTAACCCCCATTGAGCATCATTTACCTACTGTATTTCCCGCACCGGCTTTTCCATCTCGTCTTTTTTCATGACGCGGTCGCCCAGGAGACGGACGTCCCGCCGGATCCTCCCTCACAATCCCCTCACATTCGCCTGCTATAACCAAAAGCCATGTTGTCTTCGCTCGTCCGCCCCCGGTCCCCGCGCGCCCTCATCTTCCTCCTCACCCTCGCAGCCTTCTCCCTCCCGGCCCAGAAAGGCCCCGGCGGCGGCCCGAACAATGGCGTCCCCGTCGTCACCGCCGTCACCCCCTCTTCCGGCCCCGCCAACGTCTACAACCCCATCACCCTCACCGGTGTCGGCTTCACCGGCGCCTCCGCCATCTCCATCGGCGGCAACTCCCTCGGCACCGGCGACTGGGTCGTCGTCAGTGACACCAAAATCACCACCCAGACCCCCCAGGGCACCCCCGGACCCGTCAACGTCCAGGTCACCACCTCCGGCGGTGTCAGCGCCGCCAACAAGCTCTACACTTATCTCCCCTCGCCCCCCGGCATCGCCGGCATCTCCCCCAATACCGGCGTCACCACCGGCGGCGTCAAAGTCACCATCACCGGCTCCGGCTTTTCCGGAGCCACCAGCGTCACCATCGGCGGTATTCCTCTCACCGGCCTCACCACCAAAGGCGACACCTCCATCTCCGGCGTCACCGGCCCGGCCACCGCCGGCATCGCCTCCGTCGCCGTCACCAACAGCGTCGGCGTCAGCGCCCCCAACAAGCTCTTTACTTACATCGCTCCCGGCGCCATCACCTACACTCAGATCCTCGGCCAGCCCACCGATACCTCCGCCACCATCAACCTCCAGTCCAGCGCCTCCCTCGATCTCTATTACGATCTCGGCATCGCCCCCGGCAACTACACCACCACCTCCCCCGTCGTCACCTCCCCCGCCGACCCCTACACCCCCGGCGCATTCGTCGCCCAATCCGTCCTCACCGGCCTCACCATCGACACCCCTTACTACTACCGCCTCCGCTACCGCCCCGCCGGCTCCACCGCCACCTACTCCGCCGCCCCCGAACGCTCCTTCCATACCCAGCGCAAACCCGGCTCCTCCTTCGTCTTCACCGTCCAGGGCGATTCCCACCCCGAACGCGTCGGCACCATGTTCCACTCCGACCTCTACACCCAAACCCTCCAGGCCGCCGCCGCCGCTCAGCCCGACTTCCACATCACCAACGGCGACGACTTCAGCGTCCAGAACGTCCAGAACCCCTACACCCAGCCCGCCGTCGTCGCCCGCTACACCCTCCAGCTCCCCTACTGGAACAACCTCACCACCGGCGCTCTCTTCCTCGGCACCGGCAACCACGAGCAGACCTCCCTCTTCAACTACCTCCTGCCCGATAACGCCAATAACGACAACCAGGTCCCCATCTGGGCCCAGAATGCCCGCAACCTCTACTACCCCATGCCCGGGCCGAACGACCCCATCACCGGCTCCTTCTACTCCGGCAACACCGCGCAGCTCCCCAAAATCAACGGCAACCTTCGCGATTACTACTCCTGGACCTGGGGCGACGCCCTTTTCATGGTCATCGACCCCTACTGGGGCTCCCCCGCCCAGGTCGATTCCGGCCTCAACGACCAGTCCAAAACCTCCAACGCCTGGCTGATCACCCACGGCAACGCCCAGTACCAGTGGCTGGCCCAAACCCTCAAAAACAGCACCGCCAAATGGAAATTCGTCTTTGCCCACCACATCCTCGGCACCAGCCGCGGCGGCGTGGAAGTCGTCCCCCTCTACGAATTCGGCGGCCAGAGCCCCAACGGCGTCGCCGGCTTCGCCGCCAACCGCCAGCCCTGCACCGTCTGTGATCCGCCCCCCGCCACCTCCTTCACCTGGCCCGAAACCATCGAACAGCTTCTCTCAGAGAACAAGGTCACCGTCTTTTTCCAGGCCCACGACCATCTCTACGTTCGCCAGACCTACAACAACGTCACCTACCAGTCCGTCCCCAACCCCGGCGACAACACCTACTTCGCCTTCAACGCGGACGCCTACCTCCAGCCCTCCCAAACCCTCTATCCCGACGCCGGCTTCCTCAAAGTCACCGTCCAGCCCACCGGCGTCAACGTCCAGTACATTCGCCAGTGGCTCCCCGCGGACGCCGCCCGTCTCGGCGTCGTCAACGGCGCCGTGCAGGATTCCTACACCCTCGGCTCCCTCGCCCCCACCTCGCTGTCTCCCTCCATCGCCCCCTCCGGCGTCGTCCCGGTCGCCGGCGCCATTCCCACCATCCAGCCCGGCTCCTGGGCCACCATCTACGGCGCCAACCTCGCCACCTCCACCGCCCAATGGAACGGCGACTTCCCCCTCTCACTCGCCGGGACCAACGTCTCCATCAACGGCAAACCCGCCACCCTCTCCTACGTCAGCCCCACCCAGATCAACTTCCAGGCCCCTGCCGACACCGCCACCGGCTCCGTCCCCGTCGTCGTCAACACCCCCAACGGCTCCGCCACCTCCACCGTCACACTCGCCCCCATCGCCCCGTCCTTCGTCCTCTTCGACGCTAAACACGTCGCCGGCATCATTCTCCGTCCCGATGGCTCCGGCGCTTATGGCGGCGGATCTTACGACATCCTCGGCCCCACCGGCTCCTCCCTCGGCTTCAAAACCGTAGCAGCCAAACCCGGCGACACCCTCGCGCTCTTCGCCGTCGGCCTCGGCCCCACCACCCCCGCCGTGCCCCCCGGCCAGGCCTTCGCCGGCTCCGCGCCCACCGTCAACCCCGTCACCCTTCTCATCAACAACGCGAAGGTCACCCCTTCCTACGCCGGCCTCACCAGCGCCGGCCTCTACCAGATCAACGTCACCATCCCCGCCGCATCCGGCTCCGGCGACCTCTCGCTCGCCGCCACCGTCGGCGGCGCTCAGACCCAGCCCTCCACCGTCATCTCACTCCAGTAAAGGCATTTATGAAATACTTCATCCTCACCGCTTTCCTCTTCGCCGCCGGTTCCGCCCTCGCCCAGACCGGGCCCTGCAACGCCCAGACCTTCCCCTCTCTCAACACCACCCCCTGGCTCGGCCAGGAAATGCTCGGCCAGGTCGCCGCCACCTCCGTCAATCTCAACGTCGCTTTCGATCAGGACATGCAGGTCTACGTCCAGTACGGCGTCGCCACCGGCGCATACTCCTCCACCACCCCCGTCCAAAAGGCCGCCGCCGGCCTCCCCCTCAACATCCCCCTCACCGGCCTCTCCCCCAACACCCGCTATTTCTACCGCCTCCAGTTCGGCCCCGCCGCCGGCGCCACCTTCGCCGCCCGCCCCGAACACTCCTTCGTCACCGCCCGCCCCGCCGGTTCCCCCTTCACCTTCGTCATCCAGGCCGACCCCCACCTCGACAACAACTCCAATCCCGCCGTCTACCAGCTCACCCTCCAGAACGAGCTCCAGGATAATCCCGACTTCCTCATCGACCTCGGTGACACCATGCTCACCGACAAACTCAACACCTCCGGCGAACCCATCGGAACCAACGGCAATAACTGCAACAGCGGCCCCACCGCCGCCGGCGTCCTCTCCCGCGCCCAACTCCACCGGTCTTTCTACGACCTCATCACCGGCTCCGTCCCCCTCTTCCTCGCCCTCGGCAACCACGAAGGCGAATGGGGAGCCGATCTCAACGGCACCCCCCAGGACTTCGGCATCTGGGACACCCAATACCGCAACATGTATTTCCCCGGTCCCGCCCCCGACGCCTTCTTCTCCGGCGATTCCCGCCAGTACAGCCTCACCGGCGCCCTCTGCGCTCCCTCCGAGAGCGCCCCCTGCGGCCTCGGCCTCCGCCGCGCCTACTACGCCTGGACCTGGGGCGACGCCCAGTTCATCGTCCTCGATCCCTACTGGAATCAGACCCCCTCCACCAACCCCGTCACCCTCGGCAACGGTCAGGACTGCTGCCGCCAGGGCACTACGCAGACCACCAACTCCCCCTCCATCCAGACCGATTGGTCCCTCACCCTCGGCGATGAACAATACCTCTGGCTCGCCGACACCCTCGCAGCCGGCAAGTCAAAATACAAATTCGTCTTCTCCCACAACCTCGTCGGCGGCTGGAACTACAACGGCACGGGCATCATGCGCGGCGGCATCGAAGCCGCCAAATACTCCGAATGGGGCGGCTACAACCTCGATGGCTCCTACGCCTTCTCCAAATACCGCCCCAACATGGCCATGCCCATCCACCAGCTGCTCCTGAAATACGGCGTCACCGCCTACTTCCACGGCCACGACCACCTCTACGTCCACCAGCAGCTCGACGGCATCCACTACCAGGAAGTCCCCCAGCCCGGCGCCACCAACGCCACCAACGAAACCTCCATCGCCACCAGCGACGGCTACACCCACGGCGTCGTCGCCAACGGCCGCGGCTACGTCCGCGTCAAAGTCGACCCCGCCACCGGCGTCACCACCCAGTTCGTCCAGACCTGGCTGCCCACCGAACAGAAAGGCGCAACCACCAACCGCGCCGTCGCCGATACCTGGACCGCCGCCCCCGCCATCGTCGGCGCGCCCACCGGACCCTCCGTCGTCTCCGTCATCAACGCCGCCAGCGGCAACGCGGCTCTCGTCCCCAACACCTGGTCCTCCGTCAACGGCCTCAACCTCGCCCCCGCCGGCGACTCCCGCTCCTGGGCCGCCGCCGACTTCATCCTCGGCATGCCCACCACCCTCGACGGCGTCAGCGTCACCGTCAACGGCGCCCGCGCCTACATCAGCTACATCAGCCCCACCCAGATCAACTTCCTCACGCCCCCCGGCGCACTCTCCGGCGCAGCCTCCGTCCAGGTCACCGTCAACGGCAACGCCGGCGCCCCCTTCAACGTCCCCACCCAGATGAGCGATCCCGCCTTCTTTCAGTGGGGCAAGTACGTCGTCGCCACCCACGCCGATAACACCCTCGCCGGCCCCGCCACCCTGTATCCCGGACTCACCACCCCCGTCCACCCCGGCGAAACCATCGCCCTCTGGGCCAACGGCTTCGGACCCGTCTCTTCCCCCGTCTTCCCCGGCGTGCCCACGCAATCCGGCGTCCTCACACCCCTCCCCACCGTCCGCATCGCCGGCCAGCCCGCCACCGTCACCTTCGCCGGTCTCGTCAGCAACGGCCTCTACCAGCTCAACGTCACCATCCCCCCCAACACCCCCGCCGGCGACCAGCCCCTCGTCGCCGTCATGCTCGGCGCTTCCACCCAGACCGGTATCCTGATCAGCGTCTCGAACTAAACACAGTCAGCGGAAGCGTCGGCGGCCAAAGCCTTCAGCGCGCGACGCGACAAATCGGAACAGTCGACTCCATGAGAAACTCCCGTCCCTGATTTGACGCAGGGCGGTTCGGCACGGTGATCGCCATGGCAATCACCAGTCAGGAATCCAAAGCGGCCTATCTCAGGTCAAAACCCTCTCCGTTGACAGAATAGGCAGGCGCATCGGCGAGATTCCCCCCCAATAAGAAAAGGGCCGCCCACTCTCGTGGGCGGCCCTTCCTGCAACCACAACTTCTCTTTACCGACTAGAAGCGGAACTTCAAACCCACTTCCATGATCCGCATCGGCAACACGCTCGTCAGGTTCAGCAACCCTTCGCCCGTCCGGTACTGGTTGAACACCGCCAGCGGAGCCGCATTTCCCGCCCGTGTCGCCAGCTGGTCCGGCGTGTTGTAAATGTAGAAGCCATTCGAATAGCTGGCTCCGTTCGCCTTAAAAGTCACCGACGAATTGACGCTCGTCCGCCGCACCTGGTTGAATGCGTTGTACGCGCTCACCCGCAGTTCCAGCGTCTTGCCTTCGAAAATGGTGAACTTCTTCGACACCGTCATATCGTTGCCGAACGTTCCCGGTGACCGCACGTAGTTGCGCGGCCCCGTGCCATTCCCCACCGGATACAGCGCCGGCACCGTCAGCGCCGCCGCATTGAAATACGAACCGTTCGTCGGCCCCGGATTCCCCGATACGCCCAGCCGCGGCGTAATATCCGGCGTGCCCATCAGCACCGTCGGACTCACGCTCGTCCCCGTGCTCGCTTCCTGAATGCTGTAGGAAGGCGAGAACGGCAGCCCGCCGAAGAAACTCAACACATGCGCAAACACCCAGCCGTCCATCGCCGTCTTCGCCACCGGGTTCTTCCAGCCCAGCACCTTCGACGCAAACATCGGCAGATTGTAGATGTAGTTGATGTTCAGGTTCTGCGCCCGCTCGCCCGCCGCCGGATACCCCGAAAACTGCTTCCAGTTATAGCTGTAAATCCCCGCGTTTTCCACGCCGCTGATCAGCCGGTTCTTGCTGTACGCCGCCTGGAAGCTCAGCCCGTTGCCGAACCGCTTCCGCAGCTGAATCTGCAGCGAGTCAAACCGGTTGTTCCCCACGTTCGCCGTGTCGTTGATCGTGTTGAAGCCCTGGTAAGGACGCAACACCAGCGCATTCATCGCCTGGCTGCCCGGCAACGGTCCCGGATTCGAAGCGCTCACCGGACCATAGAAGTTATAGCCCACGTTCGTCGAATCGATGTACGCCGGGTTATACGCCGTTCCCGGCGCAATCGCGTTCAGGTTGAACTCCACCGCCTGATGCCGCTGCAGATTGCCCACATACGCCACGTCGATCACGGCGTTGAACGGAATCTCCCGCTGCACCGAAATACTGTAGTCGTAAATCGTCTGCGGATGCCGCGTCGAAGGGTCACGCGCCGTCACCGTCGAGGGCGGCGAGATGCGCGCCGTGCCCGAACCACCAGACAGACTCGTCAGGCTCGTCTGCAGGTAATCCACCTGCTGCGCCGTGCCATTTTCAAAGTTGCCCACCGCGTCGCCGATCGTGTTCCGGTTGTAGCCCCAGCCGAAACCGCCACGGATCACCATCTTCGAATCAAAACCGGGCGACCACGCAAAGCCACCGCGCGGAGCAATCAGAATCGCCCGCGGCGCAAACAGTCCCGCGTTCCCCTGGCCGTTTGTCCCCAGCGGAACCAGCCCGTTCGTCAGACTGCCAGACCCCGGCACCAGCGAGTACAACAGAATCGACGCCGCATTTGCCGACAACGGCGCGTTCGGATTCGCCGGGTCAATCACCTGGCTCTTGTTCGCCGGATTCGGAACGTAGTACCGCGGCGCATTCGCCGCGTTGTACATCCACGGCAGGAACACCGCGTCCTTGCTGCCCACCGGATTGATGTCCGCTTCCGCCGGCATGTGGTACATGCGCAGCCCGTAGTTCAGCGTCAGGCCCTTCGAAACGCGCCAGGAATCCTGCGCAAACAGCTGGAAGTCCTTAAAGCCGGAATCCTCAAACGCGATCGACGAAACCTGTGTGAACTCATTCAGCGCGCCCACCAGCACGTTCGCCGGCCCGTAGTTCGTGTCAAACACGCTGTGGCTCGGGCTGAAATCAAACGTACCTTTGTTGTTGGCCGAGTTGATCTGCTGCTTCGTATCCACCAGATACTGCCCGCCAAACTTGAACGTGTGCGTGCCCTTCGTCCAGGTCAGCGTGCTCGATCCCTGCCATTCGTTCGCATCCGCAAACGCCGGCAGCCGGTTGAACGAGAACGTCGGATACGTGCCGCCCACATTGATGCCCGGCAGAATGCTGTTGCTCGACGGGAACACCGTCGGCAGGCCCGAAAGCCCCAGCTTCGTCGGATCAATCTTGTCCGGCGTCGTCGGATACACCGACACATAATCGTAGCTCCACGAGAAGAAGCTCTCGAGAACCATGTTCGATGAGAACGTGTGCGTCACGTTCCCCGCCGCCGCCCGGTCCGGACGGTACTGCTGCATCAGGTTGAACGGCAGCGGCGCGCTCGTGTTGTACGTGCCCAGCTGCGTATTCGTGCTGCCGTCATTCGAGTAGCGCCCATACATGCGCGTCGAATTATTGATGTTGTAATCCACCTTCGCCACCTGCGAAAGGCGCGGCAGAATCGTCTGATACTGGAAGTTGTAGTTCGCCGTCACGTTGTTCGGGTTGTTCGGCAGCGGATACAGATTCAGAATCGCCTGCCCCAGCGGATTGATCTGCGACGGCGGAATCGTCAGGTTCGGCAGCGGAATCGCCGTCCCCGTGTACTGCGTTCCCGCCTCGTAAATCGTCGGATGCTGTCCCACCGCGTTCACCGTCTGCGAGAAGTTGCCCTGCCGCTCCAGCGCCGTCGGCACCTGCGTCTGCACAATCGACGCCGGAATGTTCTGCTTGAAATCTTCGAAATTATAGAAGAAGAACACTTTATTCTTCTTCACCGGACCACCCAGGTTCGCCCCGAAGTAGTGATAGCGATACTCCGCCCGCGGCAACCCCGTGTAATTGTTCGCCCACGTGTTCGCGTTCAGATCTTCATTGCGCAGATTCTCAAAACCCACCCCGTGGAACGCGTTCGTGCCGGACTTCGTCACGATGTTCACCACCGCGCCGCTCCGGTTCCCGTACTCCGCCGTGAAGTTGTTCGTCAGCACAGACATTTCCTGGATCGATTCCAGGCTCGGCGAAACCGTCACCTTCTGGTCGCTGCCATGGTCCACAATGCTGCCGCCATCCAGATTGATCTGCATCGTCACGCTGGATTTGCCGTTGATCGTGTAATCCTGATACCCGTAGTAGCCATACTCGCGGCCCGCAATCTGCGAGTCCGAGTTAATCACCGCGCCCGGAATCAGCTTCAGATCGTTTGCCCAGTTCCGGCCGTTGTTCGGCGTATTCGCCACCTGCTCCGCCTGGACCGTGTCCATGCGTTCGCCCGAATCCTTAATTAACTGCTGGTCCGCCGTCACCGTGATCGATTCCGCCGGTCCGCTTCCCACCTGCAGCACCACCGCGCCCACATTCAGTTCCTGGAAGCCGTTGATAACAATGTTTTCGAGATTTTCTTCCTTGAATCCCGGGTTCGACAGCGTCAGCGTGTACTGACCCGGCACAAGAGAAGGAAGGCTGAAGAGCCCCTGCTGGTTACTGAGAATCTGGCGAGTGGATTTGGTGGAGAGTTCCACCAGTTTGACGTGGGCTCCCGCAATCACCGCGCCGCTATGATCGACAACCGATCCGTTGATCGTGCCCAGGCCGGCTTGTCCAAACAGCGACAGTGGCAGGGCGCAAAGTAAAGCTAAAATACATCGAGTTCGCACGCGGAATCTCCTTAAAATCATCTGCCCGTTTCACATCGGAAACGGCAGCGACCCATGGTATTCACATACTATACACATCCCGTCCACAAAAAAACGTTAGGATGGTTCGCCCCTCACCCCGCAAACTACTGAAAAGGAACACTCATTCCCCGTAACGTTCGCAGGGGGTATGATAGACGGGATGTCTTTGTCGCGCTCAAGGGGCCGCACCAGTCTGGAAACGCAGGCCGCTGCGATCGCCGGCATCGCCGCCACCCACGCCGACCGCGACACCATCCTCGCCGCCCGTGACCGCGTCGTCTCCAGCCCTCCGTTCCATTCCAGCCGCCGCGCCCGCGAACTCTTCAGCACCATCGTCGACCTCGCCGTCTCCGGCCGCACCGATGAACTGAGGGAGCGCTCCCTCGGCTGCGCCGTCTTCAACCGCGAACCCGCCTACGACACCGGTACCGACGCCATCGTCCGCGTCGCCGCCAGTGACGTCCGCAAGCGACTCCATCTCTACTACACCCAGTTCCCCGGCGACCCCGTCATCTTCGAACTCCCCACCGGCAGCTACATCCCCACCATCCGGATCGCGCCCAAATCACCGCTCGCCCCTCCGTCTCTCCCCGCGCCCCCACCGGTCGCCCCCACCCTCCAGCCGCTCCCGCCCCCGGCGTCGCCCCGCAACCTCTGGAGAAATCTCGCCCTCGCCACCTGGCTCCTCGTCCTCATCGCCCTCGCCATCACGGCAATCTACCGCGCTTCCGCCCCCGCCGCCGCCCAGACCGCCACACAAAAAGACCCCCTCGGCCTGCCCTGGTCTGCCCTCCTTCGCGGCTCTCAACCCATCTCCGTCATCGTCCCCGATAGCTCCATGGGCTCGCTTCGCAACCTCAAGCCCTTCCCGCCCTCCCTCGAAGACTTCGCCAACAAGCGCTTTCTCAACCCCGACCCCTCCCTGTCTCCCGCCCTGCAATCCGCCTGGCGCGGCCTCGCCGTCGGACGCAATACCAGCATCGTTTCCGCCCGCCTCGCCGCCCGCGTCGCCGCCCTCGCCGTCAGCCACGACAAAAACTTTAACGTCCGTTCCGCCCGCGAACTCTCCCTCAGCGACCTCCAGAACGCCTCTGGCCTCGTCCTCCTCGGCAGCAGTAACGCCAACCCCTGGGTCATTCTTTATGAGGATCAGATGGCCTTCCGCATCCTCACCAGTCCCGACAGCGCTCAATACCCCTTCATCCCCAACCCCGCCCCCGGCGACCCCCGCGACCTCGGCCCCGGCGTCCCCAGCGGCTCCACCGGTCCCGCCTGGGCCGTCCTCGCCCTCGTCTCCTCCCTCGGCGGCAAGGGCTCCGTCCTCATCGCCGCCGGCACCAACACCGAAGGCACCGAAATGGCCGGCGATCTCGCCCTCGACCCCGACAAACTCGCCCCCATCCTCAAGGGCTGCGGCCTCAACCTCTCCGCCCCCGCCCCTCACTTCGAAATCCTCCTCCGCCTCGACGTCACCGCCGGCTCCCGCCGCAACGCCCGCGTCCTCGCCACCCGCTGCTCCCCCTCACCCTGATCCCGCCTCCGGAGGCAAATCCGATATATGATGGTTTCCCATGCAACCCATCACCCGCCGCGGAATGCTCGCCTTCTCCGCCCTCGCCCTCTCCCGCCCCTCGTTCTCCGCCCCCACCCCGCCCGCCAAACGCCCCAACATCCTGTTCATCATGACCGATGACCACGCCTCCCAGGCCCTCAGTTGCTACGGCAGCAAAATCAACCAAACCCCCAACCTCGACCGCATCGCCACAGAAGGCATGCGCATGGACCGCGTCTTCGTCACCAACTCCATCTGCACCCCCAGCCGCGCCAGCATCCTCACCGGCAAATACAGCCACCTCAACGGCGTCCCCGTCTTCAATCAGTTCGATGGCTCCCAGCCCAACGTCGCCAAAATGCTCCAAAAGGCCGGCTACTACACCGCCATGGTCGGCAAATGGCACCTCGGCAGCAATCCCACCGGCTTCGACTACTGGAATATCCTCCCCGGCCAGGGCGTCTACAACAACCCCGTCCTCTACGACAAAGACGGTTCCGAAACCTACCCCGGCTACGCCACCGACATCATTGCCGACCTCACCCTCGACGTCCTCAAAAAACGCCTAGGCGGGGGTGACAGTGCAAAAGACAAGCCGTTCTTCATCATGTCCCACCACAAAGCCCCCCACCGTGAGTGGACCCCCGATGAAAAACACCGCAAAATGTTCGAAAACCGCCACATCCCCGAACCCGAAAACCTCCGCGACGACTACGCCGGCCGCACCGACGCCCTCCACGAACAAAAACAGTCCGTCTTCAACGACCTCACCCGCCGCGACCTCAAAATCAAGCCCCCCGCCGGCCTCACCGGCCCCGAACTCAACGCCTGGCTCTCCGTCAAACCCATGGAAGTCGAAATCGAAGTCGACGGCGTCCGCAAAACCCTCCGGGGCGGGGAACTCCAGAGCTGGAAATACCAGCGCTACATGCAGGACTACCTCGCCTGCGTCCAGTCCGTTGACGACAACGTCGGCCGCGTCCTCGACTGGCTCGATTCAAACGGTCTCCGCGAAAACACCATCGTCATCTACACCTCTGACCAGGGCTTCTTCCTCGGCGAACACGGCCTCTTCGACAAACGCTTCATGTACGAAGAATCACTCCGCATGCCCTTCCTCGTCCGCTGGCCCGCCGCCATCCGCCCCGGCAGCACCTCCTCCGCCATCGGCATCAACTGCGACTTCGCCCCCACCTTCCTCGACGCCGCCGGCCAGCCCGTCCCCGCGGACATGCAGGGCCAAAGCTTCCTCCCCGTCTGGAAAGGCAAAACGCCTTCCTCCTGGCGTCACTCCATGTACTACCGCTACTATCACGATCCCGGCGATCACAACACCCGCGCCCACTACGGCGTCCGCACCGCCACCCACAAACTCATCTACTTCTGGAAAAAAGACCAGTGGGAATGTTACGACCTCATCGCCGACCCCCACGAGATGCACAACATCTATAGCGACCCCAAAGCGCAGAAAACTGTCGCCGCCCTCAAACGCGAACTCTACCGTCTCAAAAAGGAACTCAAAGACGACGACCAGTTCGCCGCCGAGCAGCCCAAAGACACCTCCTACGTCCCTGCGCCGCCGAAAAAAGCCGCCTCGCAAAAAATGTAAATTAGGTACTGGAAGTACCAGACGGTAGGAGCTACACTATTTCCCATGTGGTACGCCACAGAGGGGATTTAAAAATGACAAAGAGATTTCTGCCGCTTCTGGGACTCGCGCTCCTGCCCGCGTCCCTCCTCCTCGCCCAGGAAGGGGGAGAGAGGAAAGGGGATGACGATCAGCCGTCCATCTTCATCCATCCCACCGTCGAGGCGATGTCACTCGCCCGCGCCGCCGCCGCCAAAACCGCCAGAGCCGTCACCACCAATCTGACCTACCACAACGGCAAGGTTGAAACCGCCCCCGCCGTCTACCTGGTCTTCTACGGCTCGCAGTGGAGCAGCGATCCCAGCGGCGAAGCCGCCATCCTCCAGAACTTCTTCAGCCACGTCGGCGGCAGCGCCTGGGCGAACGTCGACACCCAGTACACCCAGACCGGCGGCGTCCACGCCGGCAACCAGACCGGCGTGCTCAAAGGCGTCTGGTATGACAATGCCGCCGCCGCCCCCACCCATCCCACCCAGTCCCAGCTCGCCGCCGAAGCCACCAAAGCCGCCACCCACTTCGCCTCGGCCTCCAACGTCAACGCGCAGTATGTCATCGCCACCGCCCACGGCAACAGTGCCTCCGGCTTCGGCACGCAGTACTGCGCCTGGCACAGCTCCACCGGCAACATCTCTTACACCAACCTGCCGTACATCACTGACGCCGGCTCCAGCTGCGGCGCGAACTTCAACAGCCTCGGCCCCAACGCCGGCATCACCATCGTGGAAGGCCATGAATTCTCCGAAACCGTGACCGACCCGTTCCCCAGCTCCGGCTGGGTCGACAGCTCCGGCGCGGAAATCGGCGACAAGTGCGCCTGGACCTCCGCCACCTCCCTGCAGAGCCTCAACGGAGCCAGCTTCCCCGTTCAGCCTCTCTGGAGCAACGCCATCAGCGCCTGCGCCCTTAAGTACTAGCTGCGCCCTTAAGTACTAGCTGCGCCCTTAAATACTAGCCGCGCGCTCAAGTACTAGCCGCGCGCTGCAACCCCGCGCGGGGCGGCCTCTCACCGCCCCGCGCAAACATACGATTCCGCCACTCCCGCCACCCCCTCCACATACTTCGGATACTCCGGATACGAGCACATCGGCAGACTTCGCTCTCCCGCCGTCACCCGGATCTGCTTCCCCGGCGCTTTCTTCTGCTCCACCCAATCCATCAGCACCCCGACCCTGTCATAACTGTTCGGAATCGCCGCCCCGCTCCCGTACGCGCTCCCGCTCAGCCCATGCCCCGTCTGCGGCAGTACAAACAACCGCGCAAACGCATCCACCGTCGCCCGCCCCATCCTGTCAATCACAGCCTGGTAATAGTCCAGCTGCGCCCCCGGTGATGCCAGCGTGTCATTCGTCCCCACCACCACCAGCAACTTTCCGCCCCGCGCCGCAAACCCGCTCAAATCCGGATTCGTCGAGTCCAGCACCTTCGACAACGCCTCCCGCCTCCCGTTCAGCGCCCCGCCCTCCACATAATCCAGCGGATTCGCCCCCGGATCCCGAAACAGGAACCCCGTCACCCCCAGCACTCCCAGATGCGCATGCATCGGCGCATCCGCCGCCGCGCCCTCCTGCCCCCGATACCGCGCCGGCGCAATCAGCCCGCTCCCCGAAGGGTCCGTATTCGGCAGCCACATCCCGAAACTCTTCACCCCGTTCGCCAGCGGCGTCGCAAACGCATACCGCGAATACACCATCTCCAGCGTCGCAATCTGCCCGTCCGTCAGGCACGCCCCCGCGCTCGTGTCCCCCGGATTCCCGTCCACATTCCCCGCGCAACGCTTCCCCGCCCACGGCTTCCGGTTCGCCGCGCCCTGCTTCACGTCGAAAATCGCCCGGCAGGCCATGTAGTTGTTGATCACCCCGTCCACCAGCCCGTCCAGCCCGTCGCACTGCCGCATGAACTCGCCCCGGATCGCATTCACCTTCGCCGGCGTCACCCAGTTCGCCACCGGCTTCTCCTGAATCCGGATCAGCTCCGGAGCCAGCATCAGCGACGAGAAATTCACAATCGGCACATTCGCCGCCACCCCGTCGTAATCCGCCGGATACCGCTGCGCCACCGTCAGCGCCTCCCGCCCGCCCTGTGAAGTGCCAAAGAAGTAGTTGAACCGCGGCCCCTCGCCATACATCTTCCGGATCACCACCATCGCCGCGTCATGCGTCTTCTTCAGCTGCAGGTAGCCCAGATTCGCAATCGCCTCTTCATTCAGCGCCCAATCGTTCGCCCCCGGCCCGCGCCCCATCTGATGCCCCGAATCGCTCCCATACGTCGCAAATCCCCTTTGGGCTAATGACGCCCCGCCCCGCATTCCCGGGTTCTGCAGCAGATCCGGCGTCACCCCGTTCATCCCGCCCCCGCCCACCTGTGCCGCCCGAAAACTCCACTCCGCCGGCAGCATCACCCGAAACCGGATCGGCCTCGCCGTCGCGCTCCGGTCCACCGGCTCCATCAGCCCCTCCACCCCGCAATACGCCAGGTTCCCGTTCGCCGCCGCATTCCACACCGGCGCGGCCAGCGTCACCGCCCCCACCGGCTCCCCGATCGCCCCCGCCGGAATCGCCGACCCCAGCCGCTCCGCCGTGCAGTCCGCCTCCGTAATCGCTTTCGATGCCGCCCGCGTCTGTCCCTGCGCCAGACCCGCCACCACCAGCACCACCAAAATCCGCATTCCCGTCATTCCCGCCTCCACTTTCCGCGCCTGCTCGTTATAAGCTAAACGTGTTTCCCGCAAACCTATCACATCGCAGGAGTCCGCCATGCAACGCAGAACCTTTCTGAAAACCGCCCTCGCCGCCGGTGCCGCCGCGCCCTTCGCCCACGCCCAGCCCGCGTCCCCCGCTCCGGATTGGGGCGGTTCCGTCATTGACACCCACCTCCACCTCCGCCCCGACGCCGAAGCCTGCTACACCCACATGCAGGGCTGCGGCGTCTCCCACGCCCTCCTCCTCACCCCCGATTCCGGCCAGGACCGCGCCCGCCAGGCCATGGAAAAACGCCCCGGCCACTTCGCCCGCTCCGTCTCCACCAACCCCGCCGCGCCCGACGCCGCGCAGAAACTCCGCTCCGCCCTCTCCGCCGGCGCAGTCAGCATCGGCGAACTCAAATTCCACCTCGACCTCGACTCCCCCGAAATGACCCGCGTCTACGACATCGCCGCCGAAATGCGCGTCCCCGTCATGATGCACATCCAGGTCTTCCCCCACTTCCCCGGCGAACTCCCCTACAACACCAAATTCCCCGAGTTCGACAAAGTCCTCAAAGCCCACCCCAAAACCACCTTCATCGGCCACGGCGACTTCTTCTGGGCCAACATCAGCTCCAACGTCCCCCTCGATCGCGGCTATCCCGATGGCCCCGTCAAACCCGGCGGCCTCACCGACCGCTTCCTTTCCGACTTCCCCAACCTCTACGGCGACCTCTCCGCCAACTCCGGCAACAACGCCCTCTCCCGCGACCCCGCCTTCACAAAGGATTTCCTCCTCCGCCACCGCGCCAAACTCATGTTCGGCAGCGACTGCAGCTGCTCCGATGGCAACGGCGCCGGCATCTCCCAGGGCAACAATCCCGAAGCCGCCCGCCTCAGCGGCAAATGCGTCGCCCGCGAAACCCTCGCCGTTCTGAAGAAAAACTCGTCCCCCGAAGTCTTCCGCCAGATCACCTGGTCCAACGCCGTCAAACTCTACCGCATCTTCTCTTAACGCTTCGCCCCCAAAAAGCCGCCCCCAAAAAGCAAAACGCCGGACACTTTCGTGTCCGGCGTTTCACAACTGCTTTGGAACTTCGAATCTAGCGGCGGCGGCGCGCGGCGGCGAGCACACTCGCCAGCCCCATCGTCATCAGCGCATAAGTGGAGGGCTCCGGAGCCTCTGCCACAGCGCCTCTCACCAGAAACGTGTCCGCGGACGAATTCGTCGGATCCACCGAGAACGGCGCGCCCCAAACGTATCCAGCCGCAACATCGCCCGCATCGCAGCTGCCGTGGCCGCTGTTGAAGTACGGCGAGGCGCACAATGTAGTGGTGCCCATCTGCGTGAAGGCGTTGTACAGATCGGTCGCGCTCGCCCAGCTGTTGTTCCACTGTGCATCGGTGGCGACCACAAAACCGTCCACCGAATTAATGTCCCCGACCGCACACGTCGGCGCGACTGCCGCGCAGGGCGATGCCCAAACCCAGTCCAGCCCGTTGCTGGTGACAACCAGGTTGTCGGGAATCACGCCGGCCGAAGCCACAAACGCCAGCGCAAGCTGGCTGAGTAATACAAAAAATACCTTTTTCATGAATTCAAACTTCCTCTCCTAATTTCTTACTGCGCGAACACTGTGGTTCCCCGACCACAACCTCGCTTTTTGTCTTGCAATAGTATAACGATTTTGTCTTGTAATAGTATAACGATTTCGTTTCAATTCTTAAGCTCGCACCTCTCCGGCGCAGTACTGCTGGTACTGAATTTGCGCCCCGGAATTGACGGCCCAAACGCTCAATGCCGTGCTTGTAGTAGTTCTAATATCCGGAGGAACTTAAACAATGAATAAGCTCAGCCTTTTCGCGGCCTCGATCCTTGTCGCCGCCGCCCCCAGCCTCTCCTTCGCTGGCGCCATCGACTTAAACTTCTCGGCCGGCTCCGCTTCCGGCCAGGACAACGCCAACTACTTTGCCGGCTCCGGCGGAGCCTACACCACCGTCGATAACGTCTCCCTGAACCTCACGTGGGATACCTCGAAGCTCACCGGTTGCACCAGCCACTCTGCTGGCGAATTCGCCTGCACCGCTGACAGTTCCGGCACCGCCTTGTCCGCCACCTTTGCGGGCTCGTATAGCTCCACCCCCTATAGCTTTACGGTCAATTCGGACGCCTCCGACACCCAGCGCACCCACTCGCCTTACGGTGTCTTTGGCGGCGACATCCTCGAAATCCAGCAGTCAGGTTCGGGCAGCCTCATCCAGTGGTACGTCGTCGGCCAGAACATCCTTGAGTCCGGCCAGCTCCACTCCTCCCTCGCCTTCGACGTTTCCCAGACTCCTGTTGACCAGGCTTACATCAATTCCTTCATCGCCGGCCTGACCGGCATGGACTGGTTTGTTTCCACCCAGTGGGTCCCCGGCGACAACACCTACTACGGCAACGGTGGCGACTACTTCTCCCTCGGCGGCGCGCAGTTCGTCGACGCCTCTGCTCCGGAACCGGGCACCTGGCTCTCTCTCGCCGGTGGCCTCGCCGGCCTCGGCTTCATGAAGCTTCGCCGCCGCGCTTAGTTTCCTGAGCACCAAATACAAAAGGGGCAGACTTCGGTCTGCCCCTTTTTTGCGTTACCCTCAGATTGCAAACTACCCGATGCGCGCTCCCGCTATCGCTCCCCTCGAAGAAACCGGTTCCCTCGGCATCCTCCACCTCAAACGCTTCTGGTCCCAGACCCTCGCCGCCACCGCCGCCCGGCCACCCGAATCGGAATCCGACCCCTCCCGCGACCACACCCTCCTCTGCGGCATCCACGCCGGCGTCCATGAAGCCATCGCCTTCATCCAGCGCAACTCCCCCACCTTCGAACAGTTCGAATCCTGGGTCCTCGAAATCAACGGCGGTTCACTCGACCCCGCCCGCGTCGCTCACCTCAACGCCGCTCTCGCCGGCCTCACCCCTCCCGGTCATCCCCCCGCCCCCGGCTCGCCCGAAGCCCCCTTCTCCGCCGAAGACCTCGCCCACTGGCGCGAACACGGCTACGTCATCCTTCACGACGCCATCTCCCCCGCTCAGTGCCACCTCACCGCCCAGGCCATCTACCACTTCCTCGCCGTCGACCCCGCCAAGCCCGACACCTGGTACTCCAACCCCGCCGGCCACTCCATCTGGGTCCCCCTCCTCCGCCACCCGGCCTTTCTCGCCAACCGCCAGGCCCCCCGCATCCACGCCGCCTTCTCCCAGCTCTGGGGCCGTACCGACCTCTGGCCCACCGTCGACCAGGGCGGTTTCAATCCCCCCGAACGTCCCGGCTGGCCCTTCCCCGGCCCCCATCTCCACTGGGACACCAGCATCGCCACCCCCGTCCCCCTTGGCATCCAGGGCATCCTCTACCTCACCGACACCGCGGCCGACCAGGGCGCCTTCCAGTGCGTCCCCGGCTTCCACCACCGGCTCGAATCCTGGCTCGCCCAACTCCCCGAAGGCGTCAACCCCCGCGATCACGCTCTCATGAAAACCCTGCCCGCCATCCCCATCCCCGGCCGCGCCGGAGACCTCGTCATCTGGCATCACGCCCTGCCCCACGGCGCAAGCCCCAACCGCTCCACCCGGCCGCGCGTCGCCCAATACCTCACGCTGCGGCCGGGCCGAACCGTCATCCAACCCGTCTGGCGCTGAAGACTACGCCAGAGCCTTCCCGTACAGCGCCAGCAACCGCCCCCACGCCTTCTCCGCCAGCGGTTCACTATAAACCTGCGAATCCGGCGGACACCACCCATGCGCCGCCCCCGCATACACCTCAATCTCCGCGCTCAGCTTCGCTTCCGCAAAGCTCTTCTTCATCACATCCTTGTCATCCGGCGACCGCGCATCGTCATTCGCCGCAATCGCAATCAAAAACTGCGCATGCGTCTTCGCCGCCTGCAGATGCGGACTGTTCGGGTTCTTCGTCACCAGCCCGCCCCCATGGAACGTCGCCACCGCGCCCACCCGGTCCGGCATCGCCGCCGCCGTCCGGAATGCCATCGGTCCGCCCATGCAATACCCCTGCGTCCCGATCTTCCGGTTCTTCGCCACCGACGCCTGCCCGTCCAGCCACGCCACAAACGCCTTCGCGTCCGTCATATGCGTCGTCTCATTCAGCCCCTGCGCCAGCGGCATCACGCTCTGTATCGGCGTCGCCCCGCCATTCTCCGCCGTCGGAGCCTTCTTCACCCGATAAAACGGATTCACCACCAGCACCGAATAGCCCGATTCCGCCAGCCGCTTCCCCATCTGCCGGAACGCCGGCCGCAGCCCGAAAATATCCGGCCAGATCAGCACGCCCGGCGCGGCCCCGCTCACCGGATGCACAAAATAGCAGTCCGCCGTCCCATCCGGCGTCGTCACGCTCACTTCCCCTTCCGTCACCGCCGCCGCGTTCGCCACCTTCGGGAGCATCATCGCCACGCCCGCCCCCAGCATCATGCCGAACTGCTTTCGCGTCACCAGCCCCCGCGCTTCAAACTCCAGCCGGTCGTCTTCAAAATGATCCTGATCGCACATCTTCTTCTATACCCTCCCGAGGTATTTGGACACCCGCCATTCTAACGCGATTCAAAGGATTTCCAGCACCGTTTCCGCCGGCCTGCACACCCGCACGCCCTTCGCCGTTTCCACCACCGGCCGGTTCAGCAGCGCCGGATTCTCCGCCAGCTTCCCCAGCAGTTCCGCCTCGCTCCATTTCGCATTCCCCAGGTCCAGTTCCGCGTACAGCTTCTCCCGGCTCCGCAGGAAAGCCCGCACTCCCAGCCCGCTCCGCTCCACCAGCCCCGCCAACTCTTCCTCGCCCGGCCGGGTCTTCAGATACAGCACCACCGCCGGCTCCACCCCCCGCTCCCGCAACAGCGCCAGCACGTTCCTCGAAGTCCCGCACCCCGGATTGTGGTAAATCCTCACACCCGTCATTCCATCCTCCCCAACTGCTTCAAAGCCTGCACCGCTTCCTCCCGAATCCCCGCCTCCGCCGACCCCGCCGCCCTCTGCAGATACGGCACCGCCGCCTTCACATTCCCCATCGCCACCAGCGCCGAGGCCAGCCCCAGCAATCCCCGCCCCGAATTCGGCTCCACCCGCAGCACCTCCCGGTAATGCGGCATCGCCTCCCCCGGCTGCTCCTTCGCCATCAACAGATCCCCCAGCAGCGCATGCGCCGCCGCCAGGTCCGGATTCACCCGCAGACACTGCTCCAGCTCCCTCTGCGCCCCCGCAAAATCCCGCGCCCGCCCCAGCGCCATCGCATAGTTGTACCGCGTCGCCGCATCCCCCGGCTGCAGCCGCAGCGCCGTCTCGAAATGCTCCCGCGCCTCCTCCGCCTTCCCCGCGCCAGACAGCAGATTCGCCAGATTCCCGTGCGCATCCGCATAATCCGGCTGAATCCGGATCGCCTCCCGCAACGCCCCCTCCGCCCGCGCCTCATCTCCCGCCGACCACATCACGCCCAAATTATTGAACCCCTCCGGCATCTCCGGATCGAGCGCCACCGCCTTCTGCAAAGCCGCCAACGCCTCCGCCTCCCGCCCGCCATCCCGATACGCCTGTCCCAGCTCATGCCATGCCGGCGCGGAATCCGGCGACACCCCCACCGCCTTCCGCAGCACCGTTACCGCCTCTGCCGCCAGCCCGCTCCGCCGCAGCGCCGCACCCAGCCGACGCAACGCCTGCCCCGATCCCGGCCCCACCCGCGCCGCCTCCCGGTAATACCGCAACGCCTCCGCGTCCTTCCCTCCATTCCGCAGCGCCTCCGCCAGTTCCAGGTAATACTCCGGACGCTTCGGCTTCTCCCGTTCCACCGCCGCCCGCAACCGCGCCGTCCCCGCCGCCAGATTGCTCTTCTGATCCACCTGCGCAATCGCCACATACAGCTCATTCGCCGCGGTCTTCGCCAGATTCGCCGGATAATAAGGAACCACCTCGCCCCGGTAATCCCCCGCGCTCTCCTGCCGCTCCCGCAACTCCGCCAGCGCATCCCCCGCCGGCCGCCGCCGCTGGATCAGGTGATCCGTCACCGCCACATGCACCACATCCTCACTCCGCCGCTTCGGCATATGGCAATCCGCGCACCCCGTCGCCGCCGTATGCTTCCCCGCCGCCACCAGTTCAGAAAACGCCCCCGCATGGCACCCCCGGCAAACCGCCGTATAGTGCCGCGCCGCCGCCTCCCCCCGCGGAATGTCGTGCGGATCATGGCAAGTCGTACACTGCAGCTTCCCCTCGCTTTTCAAAAAACACGCCGACTTCCGCAGCCGGTACGCCGAACTCACAATCTCGAACTTCTCCTCCCGCCCCGTCCCCGGCGCATGATCGAAAAACAGCAGGAACCCCTCCAGCGCCTCACCCGGACGAAACGAAAACGGCCCCCGCTCATACCGCTGCACCGCGTTCGGCAGCGGAAAACTCGTCGTTTCCAGATGGCACTGCAGACACACCTCCATCTGCCGGTCCCCTCCCAGCCGCGCCGGATTCACGATCGCCCGCCGCACCGCCTCCCCGCTCGCCCCCGCCTTCGCCCCCGCCCTCGCTAAAGCCACATGCCGCGCCCCCGGACCATGGCACCGCTGGCAATCGATTCCCTCCGGCATCGTCCCCACATACACCGGTTCCGCCCCCGGCTCCTCATGTCCCGCCGGAATCTCCGGATACCCGTTATGGCAGAACATGCAGTCATACGTGATCGTCCGCCGGAACCCGTCATGGTGCGGCCGGTCATACCCGGGATTCATCCCCCAGTACCCGCCCTTCTCCGCATACCACGCCACCGGCAGCTCCACCAGCGTGTTCCGCCCCGTCCGGCTCAGATACGCCCGCGCATGCTTGCCGGCCCCCATCACGTAATCCACCGGCTTCTCCATTACGTTCGTCTGCCGCCCCGCCGCGTCCACCTGATACCGCCGCTGGAAAAACCTCCCGTCCCGCCGCAGCATCTCAAACCAGCTGTCAGACGCCTCGTGATAAAACCGGTTCTTCCCCGCGTAATCCTCCACCGCATTCCCCGCCGACGGCCGGTAAAACGACCTCCCCATTCCCGTCCGCCCGTACGTCTCCGCGATTCCCCCATGGCACCCCGCGCACACCGCCGCCGCCACATACCCCGGCTCCCGGTGCGTGTCCGGCGCCTGCCCCGTCACCAGCAACAGGCTTCCCGCCACCAGTATTCCCGTTCCCGCCCTCTTCAGCACTTCACCGGTTCTCCGCAGGCTTCCATATTTGTAGTTATCGATTGCGTTAACGATATTGTTTCGATATAATTATTTCCAGCTTTGGGGCGTACGGTCGTTTTCCTGTTCACAACTTTAGTACTTTAACTCTGGTCCGCACCCGCGTTTCGCCCCTCTTGCCCGTATCCCGTAATTTCAACACCCTGTACCTCAGGATTTAGGAACTGTGATGAAAAGCTGTCTCAAACGAATCGCCGGAGCGCCGGCACTCTTCGCCGCCCTGCTTCTTCCCGCAGCCCTGCTCGCGCAAAGCGGCGCGGGCTCCATTCAGGGCACCGTTCAGGATGCCTCCAATGCCGCCATCCCCGGTTGCGCCGTTCACGTCGTGAATCAGAACACCGGCGTCACCAACGACACCACTTCCAACGGCAGCGGCTTCTACTCCGTTCCCGGCCTCTTCGCCGGTCCCTACACCATCACTTTCTCCGCTCCTGGCATGAAGAAGTACCAGTCGTCTGTCACCCTGCAGGACGCCCAGAACGCCACCCTCAACCCCAAACTCTCCGTCGGCGAAGTCACCGAACAGGTCACCGTCTCCGGTGACACCGCCCAGCTCGCCACCTATGACAGCGGCACCGTCAGCAACCAGCTCGACTACAAGCGCATCGACCAGCTTCCCCAAAACGGGCGCAACGTTCTCGGCCTCGCCCAGAACACCACCCCCGGCCTCGAAGCCAACGGCACCCGCGCCAACGGCCTCATGGGCGAAGGCATGGAATACTCCCAGGACGGCGCGCCCATGACCAACCGCAACTTCGGCGGCGAAGCCAACACCGCCCAGGCCATCCTCCCCGACCCCGATTCCGTTCAGGAAGTCCGCGTCGAGACCCTCAATTCCAGCGCCCAGTTCTCCACCCCGGCCACCGCCATTCTCACCACCAAGTCCGGCACCAACCAGTACCACGCCACCATGTTCGAAACGGCCCGCAACAACGCCATCGGCGTTGCCAAAGCCCGTCAGAACCCCGCCAACTTCGCCGCGCCTCACCTCGTTCGCAACGAATTCGGCGCTTCCGGCGGCGGCCCCATCAGCATCCCCAAAATCTACAACGGTAAGAACCGGACCTTCTTCTTCGTCTCCTACGAACGCTTCTCCCTCCGCCAGGCTTCGAGCGAACTCGTCGCCGTCCCCACCGCCGCCATGCGTACCGGCGACTTCAGCGGTCTCATCAACGGCGCGGGCATCGCCCAGATCCTCTACGATCCCAACTCCACCGTCAAGGGCACCTACACCCGTACCCCCTTCGTCGGCAACCAGATCCCCATCAGCCGCGAAAGCCCTCTCGCCAAAACCCTCTACGCGGCCACTCCGCTGCCCACCAGCTCGGATAACCCGCTCGTCCACTCCAACTTCAACGCCACCAACAACGTGCAACAGACGGTGCCCAACATCACCACCCGTCTCGACCACGTCTTCAACCAGAGCAACCGCGTCTACTTCCGCTTTACTGACATCCATCAGGATCAGCAGGCGCTCCGCAACTATCCCGCCAACTCCCCGGCCAACATCGCGGGCGGCGGCCTCCCCGCCGGCGCAACCGGCTTCCAGGATCAGCCCGTCACCACCATCAGTGGCGCGCTCGGCCTCTCGCACATCTTCTCGCCCACCTTCTTCTCCGAATCCATCATCAGCCAGCAGTGGCAGAGCTTCTACGTCCAGGGCAACCCCGTTTCCCTCGGCAACTATGAAGCCCAGCTCGGCCTTCCCAACAACTTCGGTCAGGGTGGCTTCCCCGCCATCGGCGCGAATCTGATCATGCCCTACGGCGGTTCCCAGTGGAACTACGGCATGAACCAGATCCTCTCCACCGCGGACGAAAACCTCACCAAAATCTCCGGCAAACACCAGATCGCCTTCGGTGGCCGCTACCGTCACGAACGCTTCGGCTATCTCTCCGATCGCTCGCCCGACACTGTCGCCTTCACCAACCAGGCCACCGCCCTCTATGACCCCTCCACCGGGGCCAACTACGGCGCGCTCCCCAACACCGGTTATCAGGATGCCGACTTCTTCCTCGGCGCCGCCAGCTCCTACAGCCAGAACAAAAACGCCCCCTTCGGCCGCTACCGCGAACAGGAAGTCGACTTCTATGGTCAGGACACCTGGCGCGTCTCGAACCGCCTCACCCTCAACTTCGGCCTCCGCTGGGAAATGCACCCCGCCCCGCACGCCAACGACGGTCTCGACGTCACCTTCGACATCAATCACGACGCCCTCATGCTCCCCAACCCCCTGTCCTTCTATATCGACAAGGGCTACACCAACCAGACCATCGTCACCAACCTCCAGAACCTCGGCGTCAAGTTCGAAACTCCCGCCCAGGCCGGTCTGCCCAGCTCCGGAATCCGCAACAGCATGTACAACTTCAATCCGCGCGTCGGCTTCGCGTGGACCCCGTTTGCCAACCGCGCCACCGTCGTCCGCGGCGGCTACGGCGAATACATCTATCCGGTGCCGATCCGCAACTCCGTCCGGTACGACAGCGCCAACTACCCCTTCACCGCCAGCTACTCCCAGAGCTACACCAGCGCTGCCCAGTCGCCCGACGGTCTGCCGAACTATCTGCTTCGCTCACCCGTCACCACCGTCGCCGGCCTCAATACCACCGGCGTCGTGAACAGCGGTAACATCAACTCTCTGCTCCCCGGCATCGGTCTCACCACCCTCTCGCCGGATTACCCGCCCGCCCACGTCAAGGAAGCGAACTTCACCATCGAACAGCCCTTTAAGGATGGTTCCGTTCTCCGTGCCACTTACGTCTATACCCACGGCACCAACCTCGACCAGAACTATCAGTACAACTCGCACCCCTCCACCTATGTGTGGGAAGCGGTCAACGGCGTCGTTCCCCCCACCGGAACCTACGCCAACACCGCCACCGGCCCCTATGACCAGACCGTCTGGGGCAGCGGCAACGTCCTCTCCCTCAAGACCGGCTTCTCCAATGACAGCGCTCTCCAGCTGAACTACCAGAAGCAGTTCTCGCACGGCTTCGCCTATCAGATCTACTACGTTTACTCCCGCGCCTTCCGCGTCGGCGGTAACACCTTCCGCGACAACGTTCTCTACCCCGCGGCCGACTTCCTCCCCGGCGTTCTGCCCAAAGGTCTCGACCCCGGCACCATCCAGAACCCCTCGCAGGCTCTCAACCGCTACGAAAACTACCACATCGATACCGCCATTCCCGAGCATCGCCTCAACTACAACGGCGTTGTTGACCTCCCCGTCGGCAAGGGCAAACGCTTCCTCGGCAAGTCCAACAAGTTCGTCGACGCCGTCCTCGGCGGCTACCAGGTCGCCTTCGTCGGCCAGGTCATCTCCCAGGGCTTCCAGGTCGCCGCTTCCAACTGGGGCGCAACCAGCCAGATCCAGAACTACGGCAGCTCCGTGCCCATCACCGATTGCCGCTCCGGCGTCTGCTACCCGTCGTACCTCTGGTTCAACGGCTACATTTCGCCCACCGTCATCAATGCCGCGAAGAACGGCCTCATCGGCATCCCGGCCAGCTACACCCCGTACCTCGCGCCCATCAACAACACGCCCGGTACCACCCAGTTCGGCAACAACAACGTTCCTCTCACTCTGAAGAACGGCAGCGTCGTCCAGACCGGCTACTCCCCCGGTCCCTCCGGCGCCAATCCCTTCTCCCAGACCGTCCTCCGCGGACCCTTCAACTACGAGACGGACATCTCCATCTACAAGACGTTCTCCATCACCGAACGCGTCAAACTCCGCGTCAACGTCGATGGCTTCAACGCCTTCAACCTCCAGGGCCGCGTGAATCCCAACACCACGGACGGTATCGAGTCTCTCCAGACTTCCTACTGGACGCCGCGCCAGATTCAGTTCTCCGGTCGCCTGTCCTTCTAAGCCCCAACCGGCCCGGAATCTCTCTCATCCCGAGAGCGGTTCCGGGCCGTTCTGTGTCAAAGCGCCCAGTCTCTGTTCCGCTCTAAGTGAAGCTCATGAACTCATGATTCTTCGCTTTAGGCAAATCCTTAACCCTTCGCATAAAGTCGGTTTCGGTCACCTCCTGCGGCCAATCCAGGTTCACCCGAAGGATCACCAATTTCGACTTCTCGGTGGAGACGGCCCTGACCGCCCCCAAATGAACAAGGGACTCCAGGTCGCGGAGGAACGCAGGAACTGGTGCCTTCATCTTTTGCGTATAGACGCTTTCGAGTTTCCTGAACAGTTCGTTGATACGGATCTCCCCTTCCAGCAGCGTCTTCAGAATCTCAATCTGCCGTTGAGCAATGACTCTCTTCCGCGGCGTCTGAAGCCTCGGAAACAAATCAAACATCATATTCCGGAACACGGCGCGCTTGACGTTGATCGTAATCTCAGCGTTTAGCCGCTCGCACTGAATCCGTACCCCTCGCAACGCAAAAACCACGAATGCCGTCAGATCGTGCCCTGCCGCCCGCACCTGAGCCAGCACCGCCAGGTAGTTCGCTTTTTCCTCATAGTAGTAATTGGACATCGCAATGAACGCCGTGTCCCGCAGCCCCGCCCTTTGCAAAAGCAAGGCTTCAATCGCGCGGGCGGTTCGTCCATTTCCGTCAAGGAAGGGGTGCATCGCGGCAAAATGGTAGTGGAACGCTATTGCCTGGATCAGCGGATCATGTCCTTTGAATTCCTGGTTGAGCGCGCGCACCAACTCCCCCATCAGGCCCTCACACTCCGCGCCTCCATTGCAGCCACGGTGTCGCGGTTGTCCGAACGTAACATTCTGGTCGGGACCACGAAATCTTCCCGGTGGAACGTGATCGTCGTCGCACCCGCGGACCATATGGGCGTGGATCTCCTGGATCATTCCGGTCGAGATGGGGCGATCTCCCGGAATCTCCGATATCCATTTATAAGTGTTCACCGCCGCCCGGGCCTGCCGCTGCGACCGCGTGATCAGTTCGCTGACGGAGGTCGTTGGACTCAGCGCAGTTTCCAGTTCGAGTTCCGTGAACTCCGCCCCTTCAATCCTGGACGTGCCCGCGACTTCCATCTTGAGTTGAATCTCCTGCAATCTCTCAACCCAGTCCCGCTGGTGCGGGATGGCCTTTAACGACAGGACGGCCGCCTTTGTCTCCACGAGTTCCTGGAAGACTGCGTCGCGGTTATAGATGATCCAGTAATTGGGACGCACATAACGCACTGCGGAGTTATCGGCCATAGCTCGGATTATACCTGCTATCTGGATTCTGTGTCATATCAAAAAATAACTATATTTATCAACGGCTTAATGTGGATTGCTTACGGTTCATTTTTGCTTCGTTTAGCCAGAATTTGATTCTGATTCCCTCCGTTTCTGCAGCGGTGCCTTGGCACCGGCCACCGGCAGCGCAGTCAGCCTGAACCCCGGTGTTCAATTCTCCGAATCTCACTGTGCGCCGCCGTACCGTTCACAACGCCGCCAAATAAATTTCCACCCGCAAAAACCTGATAAAACCGACTCTTCCCGCTCACCGGGGCGCTTCTCCCGCGCCCCGGTCATGCTAAGCAGAGTCATGACCTCAGCCGCACAGCTTGCCGCCAATCAGGCCAACGCCCAAAAGTCCACCGGTCCCAAAACGGAAGAAGGAAAGCAGAAGGCCCGCATCGTCGCCCGCCGCCACGGTCTCACCGGCCAGTTCTACGCCCTCTCCGCCGAAGACTCCGAAGCTTTCTCCAGACACGAAGCCGCTCTCAAATCGGCTTACCAGCCCGAAGGCATTCGCGAAGAGCTCCTCGTCACCGCCATCGCGCAGGACACCTGGCGTCTCAACCGCGCCGCCGCCATCGAAAACAACATCTTCGCCCTCGCCCACCAGCAGCAGGAAGGCAATGTCGACGCCAGCAGCGCCCCCGTCCACACCGCCGTCACCCTCGCCCAGACGTGGCTCCGGGACGCCCACAACTTCCAGCTCCTCGCCCTTTACGAAAGTCGCCTCCGCCGCGCCGTCGAAAAGAACGAAGCCCAGCTTCGCTCTCTGCAATTGGAGCGCAAAGCCGCCCGCGCCGCCGCCCTCGAAGAGGCTCTCCTTCTCGCCCGCCTCGCCCGCATGAAGCGCGAAACCTTTGACCCCCAGGCCAATGGCTTCGAATTTTCAGCCGCCGAACTCACCGCCATCCTCCACCGCCACCAGAGCCTCGCACAAGCAAAACTGGCGCAGAAACACGGGTGGAATCCCCGTGCCCTGCGCCAGTATGCCGCTGCCTGATTGACTGCGTTTGCTTAGTACGTGAGTTTCAGCGTCATCTGAATCTGCCGCGGCGGATAAGCGCTCGACAACGTCCCGAAATTGCTCGACGTAATCGTGGTGCCCAGCCCCGAGAAATTCACCAGATTAAACGCATTGAAGAAGTCCGTCTGGAACTTCAGGTTGTACCGCTCGCGATAGTAGAAATTCTTCGCCAGCGACAAATTGAAAACCTTCAGCCCCGGACCTTCCACAATCCCGGCCCCCGTATTGCCCAGCCGGCTCACCGGAGCCGCGCTGAACGCCGACGCCAGCAGCCAGCTGTTCGGACCCTGGTTCGCCGGATAAACCGCCGTCCCGTTGTAATCCGCGCGCCGCGTGCCTTCCGCCGTGCTGCCCGTGATCGTGTAATACTGGCCGCTCTGCAGCCGCACAATCCCGTTCAGCATCCACGCGCCCAGCGCCTGCCGAACCACCGGATTCCACGTCTTCAGCCGCGGCAGGCTCCACACATACGTGCCGATGAACGCATGCCGCCGGTCGAAGCTCGTCGGACCGTAGTTGTAATGCCGGTTCGTATAGTTCTCCGGATTGTCGCCCTGCGCGTTCGAATCGCCCAGCGACTTTGAGAACGTGTAGCTCGCCGTCATAAACACCGCGCCCGCGCGCTTCGATACATACGACTGCATCGCGTGGTAATTCGACGTCGAATCGCTGTTGTACTGATAAATCGACGAATAACCCGCATAAGGCCGCAGCGCCGCAATCGGAAGCTGCTGCGCCGTCGGCTTCTGCGCATTCGCCGCATACTGGTCGAACAACACCTGGTTGATATCCGGAGCGCGCAACAGCTTGCGGCCCAGATTGCCCACATACGCCAGTTCGCCCACAATGCCGCGGAACAGATCCCGCTGCACGCTGAAGCTGTACTGCTGCGCATAGCCGTTCTTCAGCGCCGGGTTCAGCGCGTTGATGTTAGACAGCGGAGCCGCCAGCGTCGAACCGCCGCCCGGATTCCCCAGATTCGCGTTATAAAGCTGCGTAATCTGCGTAACCGGCGGAATATTCAGCTGCGAGAAGATAATGTTCCCCTGCGCCCGCGTGTAATACGTGCCGTAGCCGCCGCGGATCACCGTCTTCGGCGTCAGCGCATACGCAAACCCGAACCGCGGCATGAACACGTTCTGGCTGTTGTAGAACCCGCGCGGAGCGCCCGTCGGGAAAGACTGGAACAGCGGAGCCGTGCTGCCAGGAACGCGTCCCTGCTCACTCGCCGGCACACCCGCGCCCGGCAGCACCAGGCCGTTGTACGGATTGCCCGAGTTCGCCACAATGTTCCCCGTCGAATTGATCTGCACCGCTTTCGACGGATCGAACGACGCCGGCACAAAGTTCACCATGTTGTTCGCCTGCGTATAAATCGGCTGGAAGTTCTCCCACCGCAGGCCAAGTTCCAGGCTCAGCCGCCGCGTCACCTTCCAGCTGTCCTGAACGAACGCGCCCGGCTGCGAGAACCGGAAGAAACCCGTCGGGTCCGTCGCCGCTTCGTTGAAGTTGTAGAAGTTGCCCAGCAGCATGTCCGCCACCGCGTTCCCCGTCGTCAGCGTCACGCCGGAGGTCTGGAACGTCACGTTCCCCGTCACCGCCGAACGCCCGTTCTGGTCCACGCGGTCCCGGATGTAAGCGAAGCCGCCCTTCACGATGTGCTTGCCGTGCACCCACGTCATCGTGTCGGAAAACTGAATGTCCGTCGACGGCGAATAGAGCGAGAAGCTCGGGCCCTTGAAGTTCGCATAGCCGTTCACCGAAACGTCCGGAATGCCATCGGCGTCCCACGGGTCGTTGCCCACATAAAGCGGCTTGAACTGGAAGCCGTAGGTCGACCGCTTCCACGTATTCCCATACGGCGGAATATGCTGCGACGCCCAGCTCGCATTGAGCCGCGCTTCGTTCACAATCGTCGCTGTCGGCAGCCACGTCTCGCCGATCAGATAGCTCGTCCCCGGGCGGTTCCGCGAGGTCGGCGTCGTCGGCAGCCCCGAGCTCGAAAACGTGCCGAACGGGTCAATCAGGCTGTTGCCGTCGCCAATCCAGCGGCCATACAGCAGGTGCGCCGAGTTGATCCGGTAATCCACGCGCACCAGGCTCTCCCGGAAGTTCAGCGGGTTGCTCGGCTGCAGGATCAGGTTGTTCGTCACCGCCGCGTCGTTGAAGAACGATGCCTGCGCCGACATAAGCTTATAAACGTTCGCGATCGCCTTGCCGTCCGGCGTAATCAGCGACTGCGGAAGCGTGTTATTCGGAAACGGAGTCGTCGTCCCCGGCATCCGGATCGTTCCCGCGAAAATGCCGTTCAGGAAGTTCGTATCCGGCACCGTCACGCGCGTCGGATTCTGCGTCTGCCGCAGCCGCTTGATCTCCTGGCCGAAGAAGAAGAACAGTTTGTCTTTCTTGATCGGGCCGCCGATGCTGCCGCCGAAATCGTTGTACCGCAGCTGCGTCTTGCTCACCGAGAAGAAGTTCCGCGCATCCATCTTGTCGTTGCGGAAGATCTCGAACAGCCCGCCGTGGAGCTGGTTCGTGCCGCTCTTGGTCACCACGTTGAACGCGACGCCGCTCGTGCGCCCGCTCTCCGCCGAGAAGTTCGACGTCTGCACTTTCACTTCCTGAATGAACGTCGAATTCACGTTGTTCATCAGGCTGCCGTTGCTGCCCGCCACCAGGTTGAACGCGCCGTCCACCGTCAGGTTCTGCGTGTCGCTGCGGTTGCCGTTGATGTTCTGATTGGTCGCCGTCAGGCTCGTCGTCACGCTGAACTGGTCCGGGTTCGTCACCACCGTGCCGGGAACCAGCGTCAGCAGTTCGATGTAGTTGCCGCCGTTGAGCGCCAGATTGGCCACTTCCTTCTGGTCAATCGTCTTCGAGATTTCGCCGGAGACCGTGTTGATCGCCTCCGAGGCGCTCGCAACGACCTCAATCGACTGCGTCACGTCGCCCACCTGCAGTTTGAAGTCGGCCTCCACGCGTCCGTCGGCCACCACGTTCAGGTCCTTCTGTTCCTGCTTCTGGAAGCCGGCATGCGCCACCGACGCCGTGTAATGACCAATCGCAAGATTGGTCGCCGTATAGATACCGTTCCCGTCCGTCGCCACCACACGGACGCTCTGCGTTTCCACGCCGGTAATCGTCACCTCGGCGCCCGTGATGGCCGCGCCGCTCGAATCTGTTACTGTGCCGGAGATCCGGCCGAAAATTGTCTGTCCCCAAACAGTGGAGACGCTGAGAATACACAGGATCAAAATGGAGACCCGCGAACGAAACGAATACATATGGTTCCATTATGCACCGCATTGATAGAATCGTCGCTTCTACCTATGAGCCAGACACGCAGAGGTTTTATCGCGCTCGGATCCGCCCTCGCCGCCGCCCAGGCCCAGGCCCAGGCCCAGCGCGCCCCCCGGCCGGAGATGTGGAAACCGAAGGTCGGCGGCCTCGTCAACTATTCCGAAGCCAACGTGGCCTTCATGAAACAGGAAGGTTTCACCAGCATCGGCTTCTGGGCCCAGCCCAAAAGCAACCTGGCGCCCGATATCGCCACCGACGCGTCCCTCGCGAAGATCAAAGAGGATGTGCGCCAGTCCGGCCTCCACTGCTCCGTCATCGGCGTCACCGTCAATCACATCGACCCCGACCCGGCCAAACGCAAAGCCGTCAACGACCACGTCGCCGGCGTCATCGAAATCGCCGGCAAACTCGGCGTCGCCCACCTCGGCACCATGTCCGGCAAAGACCCGGCCAAAAAACTCGACGCCCAGGTCGACGAAATCCGCCGCGTCTACGAGGAGAAATACTTCCCGCTCTGCGAGAAGCACAAGGTCCGCCTCATCTGGGAACCCTGGCCCGAAGGCCCCAACGTCGCCACCGGCCCCATGGGTTACGAAGCGCTCTTCAAGGCCTTCGGCAACTCGCCCTACGTCGGCATTCAGTTCGACCCGTCCCACTACGTCCGCCAGTTCATGGACCCCTACCAGGCCGCCCGCGACTGGGCCGATAAGATCTACGACGTCCATCTCAAGGACACCGAAATCAAGTACCACGTCCTCCAGAAGACCGGCATCAATCCCCCCGGCCCCGCCTCCTGGTGGCGCTACCGCATCCCCGGTCAGGGTCAGATCGACTGGCCGAAGTTCTTCACCGTCCTGCAGGACAAAGGCTACGCCGGCGCCATGAACATCGAGCACGAGGATGACACCTATCACCCTGGCTACAACGGCAATGACATCAACGACGGCTACAAGACCGGCTTCCGCGTCGGCCTCCGCTACCTGAAACAGTTCGTCCCGGTTTAGGTTTGCCCTCCGTGTAGCTCCGTTTTTCGTGCTCACGGTCTCAGGCCAATGTGGGTGGTAGGCTAACGAAAGACCTCGCATGTCAGCGCAGATCCTTTTACAGGGCAGACTGCTCGGAGCGGATGACTTTCTCCTCCGGGCGCCTGCGGACAAAGATAATCGTGCGTTTGAAGCGCGCCTCTGGTGGCTGGCGCTGCTGGGTGAAGTCATCCCCCGCGCCCTGCTGGCCGAACTGCAGTTGCCTCCGCTTATGCTCGGCTCCTCCGGCGGCGGGCGTTTTCTGGTAATTCTGCCGGATAGTTCGAAAGCCACCGCCGCCGCCGACTTTTTAGCCCGCGCCAGCGCCGCGCTTTCCGGATTAACCGACGGAACTCTGCGCGTCGCCTTCAGTTCCACCGAAAACCTGGGCGACTGGACCGTCGTTCGCAAGCGCCTCCACGAAGGCATGAAGGCCTCGCTCAAAGCCATTCCGGGCGCGGGCTTCTTCGATCCCTTCGTCCCCGCCACGCCTGCGGCGGACTCCACGCCCCGCGGGCTCCGTGATGCCGCCGGCATCGGCTTCAGTTTCGACTTCGCCTCCCTGATCGCCCCCGAAGGCGGCCAGTTCCGCTGGGACCTCGGTCGCCAGGCCGGCCTCGATAACATCGCGCTCACCCGCCATGCCGCCCGCAACGGCGAGGCCATCGCCTCCGTGAAGGAACTCGCCAAACGCGCGAAGGGCGAAAAGCTCTGGGGCATGCTGCGCGGCGAAATCGATGATTTCGGCAATCGCATCCGCCGTGCCCAGAGCGTCGAAGAGCATGTGCAGTTGTCCATGCTCTACAAGCAGTTCCTCGCCGGTGAAATCGAACTGCTCTGCTCTCAGGGGGACTACTTCCAGCGCGTGACCGTCCTCCGCGCCGACACCGCTGACTTCGTCGTCTGTGGCGCCTGGGACGCCCTCGCCGGTTTCGCCCGCGAACTGCAGCGCGTCTTCGCCCTTTTCGCCGAGGAGAATCTGAAGGAACTGCCGGGCGGCGAGGCCAAGACCATCACGATGTCAATGACGCTGGGTGACCCCAACTCCACCCTCGCCCGCGTCTGGCAGGAAAGCGCCCGCGACCTTGAAACCGCCAAGTCCTCCGACAAGGACTGCTTCTACATGCTCGGGCAGGTGCTCGAATGGAAACAACTCGCCGACGCCTCCGAGCTCAAAGACACCGTCGTCCAGCTGAACGAAGAGTTCCGCGGCGGGAAACACTTTCTCGGCCAGTTGCGTAACCTGTATAAGAAGGCGGAAACGCCCGGCGGACCGGCCGATCCGGAACGTCTCATGGCGCGCGCCATCCGCTTCCAGCGACGCTTCGCCCGCGTGGCGAGCCGCAAAGAGCGCGAATTCCAGAAACTGCGTTCGCATCTGGTGAAGGAAATTACCGGCCGGGGTCAAAAGGGCCGGCTGAAGTTGAGGCCGGAAGGCTTAGTGGCGCTCGAATGGGCGAGACTCGCAGAAGACTAGCGCCAGAGGATCAGAGACACACATGGCTGAAGAGCAGAAGCAACAGGCAACCCGCGAAAATCGTCCTCCCCGCGAAGGCGGCGGTCGGCCCGGTGGAGATCGTCCAGGCGGTGGCCGTCCGGGTGGTGACCGTCCCGGTGGAGATCGTGGCGGACGCCCCGGCGGTGATCGCCGTCCCGGGGGCGACCGTGGTGGTGATCGTCCCGGTGGTGATCGGGGTGGGGAGCGTGGTGGTGATCGGGGTGGCGAACGCCGCTTCGACGGTCCGCCCGAGATCGAACTTGAAAAGCTCATCGGCGACAGCCTCTATCTCGATAACCAGGCCCACATCGTCGTCAGCCGCATGCGCGACATGGATTCCGGTACCCGCAGCCAGCTTCGCCGCCTCTACAACGCGGTGCGCCGCGCCACCCGCGCTCCGGAAACCGAACGCCAGCACGAGTTCGTCATGCTCCGCGCCCGCCTGGCCTACACCATCGCGCGGCATGGTTTGCGCAGCCTCGACCAGCTGGAACGGCTGCTGCTTCAGGTCACCCGCAAGAACGACGCCCGGGGCTATGAACGCTTCCGCGATCTGTTCGAAGCGATTGTGGCATACAACGAATAATCAGGATTTTTGAAGGACGCGAATGAGCGCTCACACTGCACAAACGGAACTGAAGCTAATCGGCAAGCTGATTCTCGAAGGCGAACTGCGCTGCGAGACCGGGCTGCACATCGGCGCGGGCAAAGGCTCGCTGGAAATTGGCGGCGCGGATAATCCGGTCGTGAAGGATTCGCACGGGCGTCCCTACGTCCCCGGCAGCACGCTGCGCGGACGCATCCGGGCCCTGCTGGAGCAGGCCACCGGCGCGGCGGTGCCCTCGGAACTCGTCTATCTTTCGAAGCGCAAAGGCCAGGAAGTCCGCATTCACCAGAGCGACCGTCCGGATGACGAAATCTGCATCCTGTTCGGCCGCAGCCCGGGCCGCATGGAAAAGGTCGGCGGCGGTGATCTCGACAGCAACCACGCCACCCCGGCGCGCCTCAGCGTCTTCGATGCGCCCCTCGTCGCGGAAAGCATCACGCCGCAGATGAAGGAAACGCTTGACGACGAACTCACGGAAGTGAAGAGCGAGAACGCCATCGACCGCATCACCTCGCAGGCCAACCCCCGCACGCTCGAACGCGTGCCGGCCGGCGCGCGCTTCAAAGTCCGTTTCGTGCTCGACATTCTCTGTCCCGAAGACGCTGTTCTGCCTGGTGTGCTGGTGCAGGGTCTCCGGCTGCTGGAAGACGATACGCTGGGCGGCGGTGGTTCGCGTGGCAGCGGTCGGGTCAGCTTCAGCGACCTCAAGCTGGTCTGGCGCGGGCAGGATTTCTATGCGGCGGGCGCGGCGGAGAAGGAAATCGCCTCGGGCGCCGATCTGGCCGGACTGCAGAGCAAAGTGCGGGAAGCAGGCGAGGGCCTGATCGCGGCTTAAATGAGTCTGATTGAAGTCAAGCTGCGGCCCACGGGTCCGTGGCGCGTGGGGCATCACGCGGGTGACCGGGAGCGGGTCGATGTGGTTTACCACAGCGACCAGCTGTACTCGGCCGTCACCCATGCCATGCGCGCGCTGGGCTGGCTGGAAGACTGGCTGGACGTGACGGCGCGCGCGAGCGAGCCGGTGGTCCGCTTCAGTTCGCTCTTCCCGTTTATGGGCCGGACGCGTCTGGCGCCGCCGCCGAAATCGGTCTGGCCGCCCTCGAATCCCGGCCGGCTCTACCTCCAGGGCGCAAAGCTGGTACCGCTTGAAATCATGAAGTCCGGCGTGGTGGAAGAGACCCGCTGGGCGGTGGATGGCGAGTCGGAGTGTCTGCTCCCCATGGGTGCGGCCTCGCCGTTCCGTGTTTCCGTTCGGACGGCCGCCGCGGTGGACCGTCTGAATGGCGCGGTGGAACCGCACCGCACGGCCTGTTTGGAATTTGCGCCGAACGCCGGTTGGTGGGGCGTGTTCTCCTGTTCCGACGCCACCTGGGAAGCGCGCGTGAAGTCGGCTCTGCGTCTGCTGGCGGATTCCGGGTTCGGCGGGGAGCGCTCCCGCGGCTGGGGCCGCGCGAGCGAGCCGCAGTTCTCGGAAGCCGCGCATCTGTTTGCTCCCACCGGCGCGGAAGGCTATTGCTGGCTGCTCTCGACCTACTCGCCGCATGAGACCGACGTGGTCGATTGGTCCCGCGGGGAATACTCGGCGGCGGTGCGCAGCGGCTGGACGGATAGTCCGGCCGGCGCGGGCGCCAAGAAACAGGTTCGTCTGATGGAAGAGGGTTCGGTGCTGGCGGCGGAAACGCTGAAGGGCCGGGCGGTGGACGTCGCGCCCGAGGGTTTCCCGCATCCGGTGTACCGCTCCGGCGTGGCGCTGTACTTCCCGGCGCCGATGGAAATTCTGGTGCGGAATCCCGCGCGTCCCACGGTGACGCCGCCCGTGCTCCCGGCGGTCGCGGTGGAAACTCCGGTGGAACCTGAAGCTCTTCCGGAACCCGAAGCCCCGGTGGAAGTGTCAATGGTTGAGCCCGAGCCGGAGCCCGAATCCGAGCCCGAACCGGTCGTGGTGGAAGCGGAAGAGCCTGTAGCGGAAACACCTGTTGAGGTTGCGGAATGAAGTACCAGGCCACAGTCCTGACCCCCACGCTCGTCGGCGACGGCAATCGCCTCTCGCCCATCGACTACATGGTCTGGCGCGATACCGTCAACGTCCTGAACCAGACGAAGATCTTCCGGCTGCTGGCGAAAGGGCCGCGTCTCGATCCTTACCTCACGCAGCTCCGCAAAGCGACCAAACTCGACTTCGCGTCCTGGGGCGGCTTCGCCCAGAACTACGCGGAACGCCGCATCCCGTTTGAAGACGCCGCCTACACGCCGTACTTCAACAGCGCGCCGGCGGAAAGCCTCAGCATCCCCACTTTCGCCTCCGGTGAAGCGGGCCCGTTTCTGCCTGGCGCGGCACTCAAAGGCGCGCTGCGCACGGCATTTGTCTTCGCAAAACTGAAGCCCACCGCCCTCCATACCCACGCTGAAAAGCTGGCGGGCGACCGCATGCCGCGTCGCCCGGCGGAAGACGTGGAGCGCCACACCATCGGCGCGGGCGGTTCGGACCGCATGCGCGCCGTCATCATCGGCGATTCCGCGGCGCAGACGCGGGAGAACTTCCGCGTCTATCTGCTTCGCCTCTCCACGCTGATTCCGAAGGGCCCCGAGCAGTTTTCACTTGGCTGGAAACAGACCGGGCGGGGAAGCGTGGACGGTCGCCGTCCGGATGATTCCACGCCCACCTTCGCGGAAATGGCCGCGCCCGGCAGCGTCTTTGAAGGCGTCTGGCGCGAGAATGACTTTCTGAATCGCGAAGAGGTCCGGCAGACGCTGCGCTGGAGCCAGCCGGTGACGCACAAGACTCTGTTCGAAGCGGCGAATCTCTACGCCGCCAAACAGCTGGAACTGCACGCCCGCTATGCGCAGTGGGCCGGTCTGGAACAACTGGGCGCTTCTGTCGCCGCGCTGCAGACCCGGCTCGAAGCCGCCAAAGCGAACGGCTCATGCCTGGTCGCGATTGGCTGGGGCGCGGGCTTCCTGAGCAAATCCGCCGCGATTGGCGGAGATGATGCCGACCAGCGCAAGATTCTCGCCATGCTGCCGTTCTACAAGCAGGCGATTCAGAGCGGTCTGCCGTTCCCGAAGACCCGCCGCGTGGTCTTCCTCAAGAACAAGCCCGCCGCCCTGCCCGGTTGGGTAGAGCTGCAGGTCGGTTAAAGGACTGGTGAACCCGGGCGCTGCCGGATTTCGAGGCAGCCCTTGCCTGTGGGCAGCACTTTGCCGGGGTTGAGCCGTCCGGCCGGGTCGAACAGCGTCTTGAAACGCCCGATGTAGTCGAGCGATTCCGCGCTGAACAGCTTGCTCATCAGTTCGTTCTTCTCCATGCCGACGCCGTGCTCGCCGGTGATGGAACCGCCCACTTCGATGCAGTAGGTGAGAATCTCCTCGCCAGCCGCTTTGGCGCGTTCCAACTCGCCCGGCACATGCGGGTTGAACAGGATGATGGGGTGCATATTGCCATCGCCCGCGTGGAAGATGTTGCTGATGCCCAGGTTGTGTTTCTTTGCGACTGCCGCGATATGGCGCAGGGTCGGGGCAATCTGCGTGCGCGGAACCACGCCATCCTGCACGTAATAGGAGGGGCTGACGCGCCCTACCGCGCCAAACGCGTTCTTCCGGCCCTTCCAGAGCAGGTCGCGTTCTTCGGCGGATTTGGCGACGCGGAACTCGCGCGCGCCACAGCGCTCACAGGCCTCGCGAATCTGTCCGGTCTGTTCCTCCACCGCTTCGGTCAGGCCTTCCAGTTCGATCAGCAGCACCGCCGCGGCATCGAGCGGATAGCCCGCGTGGGTGGCTTCCTCCACCATGCGCAGCATCTCGCCATCCAGCATTTCCACCGCGACGGGCGTGATGCCGCGCGCGGTGATGTCCGCAATGGTGTCCGCGCAATCGGACGGGGAATTGTAGATCACGAGGATGGTCTTGATCTTTTCGGGCGTCTTCATCAGGCGCACGATGACCTTGGTGACCAGCACCATAGTGCCTTCCGAACCGGTCAGCAGTCCGACGAGGTCGAGCCCGGGCGCGTCCGGTTCCTTGCCGCCGGTCGTATGGACTGAACCATCGGGCAGCACGAATTCGAGGCCCAGGACGTGGTTCGTGGTGACGCCATAAGCGAGCGTGTGCGGTCCGCCGGCGTTTTCCGATACGTTGCCGCCGATGGTGCAGGCGCGCTGGCTGGAGGGGTCTGGCGCGTAAAAGAAGCCCATGGCCTGCACGGCGAGGGACATGTCGAGGTTCACCACGCCGGGTTGCACCACCATGCGCTCGTTTTCGAGGTCGATTTCGAGGATCCTGTTCATCCTCGAAAAGCCGATGGTGACGCCGCCCGCCACGGGAATCGCCCCGCCGCTGAGCCCGGTGCCCGCGCCGCGTCCCACGATGGGAACGCCGTATTCCGCCGTCACTTTGACGATGGCGGAGACGTCTTCGGTGGTACGGGGGAAGACGACCATTTCGGGGCGCGCCTTATCCACGCTGCCATCGTATTCGTAGAGGCTCAGGTCTTCCGGGCGATCCAGATAGCCCTTCGGCCCCACGATGGCGATCAGCTTTTTCTTCGCGGCCTCCGGCAGCGGAACGCGCTGCGTCGCGGCCGGATCAGAGAAGGGACTGGACATGCTGAATCATCTGCGGCGATGCCCAGGGCTGCACGGAAATATATTTCTCCACCACTTTGCCGTTGCGGTCAATCAAATAGCTTTCCGGGTATTGGACGGTGCCGTAGCTCTGGTTGATGTTCTGTTCGGGGTCGCGCGCCGTGAGATAGGCGAGCGGGCTGCGCTGCAGGAACTGCTTGTAGGCGGCCTCGTCCTTGTCGACGCTCACGCCCAGGATGACCAGGCCCTTTGGACCCAACTGGCGCGACATTTCATTCAGGCCGGGGATCTCTTCGATGCAGGGCGGGCACCAGGTGGCCCAGAAGTTGAGCAGCAGCAGTTTGCCGCCGTAGTCTTTGGCCGTGACGGTCTTGCCGGCGTCGGTTTTGATGCTGAAATCGGGCGCGCGGTCACCGGCGTTGACCACGGTTTCGTGCAGCGAGGTATAGAGGGCAAAGCAGAAAGCCGCCATCATCAGTACGAGCGCGGCCTGCAGGATTCTGTCGGACTTCTTGTTCATGGGGTTCGGTTTCTTATAATTCTAACGGACGGAGTACCAGCAAGTTTTCTTCCATGATCATTTCCAAGAAGGTAGAGTTTTCCGCATCTCACATTTGCCGTTCCGCCGAGCTCTCCGATGAGGAGAATGAGCGGGTCTACGGCGCGGCTTCGAACCCGCTGGGGCATGGCCATAACTATATCGTGGAGGTCGCCATTGAAGGCGCGCCGGAGCCGGTCACGGGCATGATTCTGGACCTGAAGCATCTCAAGGACATTCTGGAAGCGAGAGTGCTGAGTGTTTATGACCACCGCCTGCTGAACCGGGAGGTGGAACCGTTCGACCGGATTGTGCCGACGGTGGAGAATATGGCCATCGACATCTGGAATCGCCTGGCGCCGCATATCGATTTGACGGGGCGCGCGCGGCTGTTTTCGGTGCGCGTCCATGAGACGAACGAGTTGTTTGTGGAGTACCGGGGCGAATGACGGTCCACCTGAGCCGCCGCTATACCTTCGCCGCAAGCCACCGGCTGCACTCGCACCAGCTGAGCGACGCGGAGAACCGGGCCATCTACGGCAAATGCAACAACCCGAACGGGCACGGCCATAACTACGAAGTGGAACTGACGGTGCGGGGGGAAGTGGATCCGGTGACGGGCCGGGCGGTGGATCTGTTCGCGCTGGACCGGCTGGCGGAGGCGCAGATTCTGCGGCCGTTCCGGTACCGGAATCTGAATGAAGAGATTGAGGCCTTCCGGCTGGTGGTGCCAACGACGGAGAACATGGCCTTTGAAGTGGACCGCCGCCTGCGGGCCGTTTGGGCGGAGGTTTTCCCCGACGCCGGACCCCGGCTTGAAAAGGTTCGCATCTGGGAGACGGAACGTAACATCTGTGAAATATCCGAAGCGTGAAATATCCGAAGCCTATGAATAGAAAGCGCGCAGTCGTCAAAGTCCTGGAACCGAGCAAGCCGTCAGCACCGATCGCGCCGCTGGTTTCGGGCATCCTCGAAGCCATTGGGGAGGACCCGGAACGCCAGGGCCTGCAGCGCACGCCGGAGCGCGTGGAAAAGGCGCTGCGCTTTCTGACTTCCGGCTATACGACCGACATTAAGAAGCTGGTCAACGACGCCATTTTTGAAGTGAAGTATGACGAGATGGTGATCGTGAAGGACATCGAGTTCTTCAGCATGTGCGAACACCATATGCTGCCGTTTTACGGCCGGATGCACATCGCCTACATCGCCAACAGCCGCGTGGTGGGGCTGAGCAAGCTGCCGCGTATTGTGGACGTGTTCGCGCGCCGTCTGCAGATTCAGGAACGGCTGACGCAGCAGGTGGCGGAGTGCATTCAGGAACTTCTCGACCCGCAGGGCGTGGCGGTGGTGGCCGAGGCGCAGCACTTCTGCATGATGATGCGCGGCGTGGAGAAACAGCAATCCTCCACGGTGACGAGCGCGATGCTGGGCGCTTTCCGGGAGAAAAAAGAAACCCGGGATGAGTTTCTGTCGCTGATTCGCGCCGGAAAGTAAGTTCGCCGGTTTTTGGGCGGTCGCAGTTGCTAAGATCGGGACAGTTTCGGACGAGTCCACATGCCACATTCCTCTTTGCAGTTGCCACGCACGCTGGGAGATTTGCGCACCAGCGATTACCCGGAAAAGCTTCTGTCGGGGAGAAGCGTCAAGGATGAACTTCGCGCGAACCTCATCGAAAAACTGAAGCGCCGGGAACCATTGTTCCCGGGCATTGTGGGGTATGAGGACACGGTGGTTCCCCAGGTGGTGAACGCGCTGCTCTCGCGCCACAATTTCATTCTGCTGGGGCTGCGCGGGCAGGCAAAGACGCGGCTCATCCGCATGCTGACCACGCTGCTGGACCCGTGGACACCTTACGTGGCCGGGTGCGAGATCCACGATAACCCCTACGCCCCGCTTTGTCGCGGCTGCAAAAACATGATTGCGGAGTTTGGCGATACCACTCCCATCGCATGGCTTGCGGCGGCGGATCGTTATGTGGAGAAGCTGGCGACGCCCGATGTGACGATTGCGGACATGATCGGCGACATCGATCCGATCAAGGCGGCGCGGCGCGGGCAGGACATTTCCGATGAACTGACCGTGCACTACGGGCTGCTGCCGCGGGCGAACCGCGGCATCTTCGCCATCAACGAACTGCCGGACCTGGCGGGCAAGATTCAGGTGGGCCTGTTCAACATCATGCAGGAAGGCGATGTGCAGATTAAGGGCTACCCGGTCCGACTGCCGCTGGACGTGGTGATGGTGTTCACGGCGAATCCGGAAGACTACACGGCGCGCGGGAAGATTATTACGCCGCTCAAAGACCGCATCGGGAGCGAGATTCGCACGCATTACCCGGCGACGCTGGAGCAGGGGATGGCGATCACGGGTGTGGAGGCCTGGACGGCGCGCGGGGGCGCGGGCCATGCCGGGGTTGGCGTGCGGGTGCCGAAGTACATCGCGGAAGTGATTGAGCAGCTGGCATTTGCGGCGCGCGATGACAAGCGGGTGGATAAGCGGTCCGGCGTTTCACAGCGGCTGCCGATCTCTGTGATGGAAAACGTGGTGTCGAACGCGGAGCGGCGCGCGCTCGCGAACGGCGAGGATCTGGCGGTGCCCCGGGTGCTGGACATCTACGCGGCGCTGCCGGCGATCACGGGCAAGATCGAACTGGAGTACGAGGGTGAACTGAAGGGCGGCGACGCGGTGGGGCGGGAACTGATCCGGCTGGCCGTGGGGAAGGTGTTCGACCGGTACTTCGAGGGGCTGAATCTGCAGCCGGTGGTGCAGTGGTTTGAACTGGGCGGGACACTGAGGCTGGGGGCGGACGTGCCCTCGGGTGAGATGGTGATGCAGTTAGTCACGATCCAGGGGCTGCTGGAAAAGACGGGCGCGCTGGGGCTGACGTCGAATGAGCCGGATGCGGTGCGGGCGTCAGCGGGTGAGTTCGTGCTGGAAGGCCTGTACGCGCACCGGCGGCTGAGCCGCAGCGAGGCGCGGGAGTTCGGCGCCGATGACAGGAAGCGGCAGCAGCAGGCGGAGCCGGAAGAGACGCCCCGGCAGCGGCAGCGGCGTCAGTTCAATTAGATAGAAGCGCACAGCCATGAAATGGGTCAGCTTCTCGAAATACACGGGTGACGATTTCGGCATCGACGCGCAGGAGCTGATGGAGGCTCTGGCCGATTTCTTTCTCGAAAGCGGCTTCAACTCGCAGTATGGCGGCTATTCCGCGTGGGATCCCAACAGTCTGGAAGAGTTGAAAGAGGCCATCCGGCGCGCGCTGGAAAGCGGCGACCTGTTTCCGGACGAGCGGCTGCGGGAGATGATGGACAAGCTCAACGCGCTGAGCGATGAGCAACTGGATCAGTTGCTGGAGAACCTGGTGCGCAAGCTGGCGGATGAGGGGCATATATCCGTCGGGCAGGGCGAGCAGGGGCAGGGCGGCGGGGAAGGGCAGGCTGCGCGGTTTGAGGTGACGGACAAGTCGCTCGACTTCCTGGGGTTCAAGACGCTGAAGGACCTGCTGGGGTCGCTGGGGAAGGCGAGTTTCGGCCGGCATGACACGCGGGATCTGGCGACGGGGATTGAGTCGTCGGGGTCGACGAAACAGTACGAGTTCGGGGACACGCTGAATCTGGATATCAGCGAGACGCTGTTTTCGGCGGTGCGGCGCGGCGGGGTGAAGCTGGGGGTGAAGGCGCCGATTGAGCTGGAGTATGAGGACCTGCACGTACACCAGTCCGAGTACCAGAGTTCGTGCGCGACGGTGCTGATGCTCGATTGCAGCCACAGCATGATCCTGTATGGCGAGGATCGGTTTACGCCGGCCAAGCGGGTGGCCATGGCGCTGGCGCATCTGATTAAGACGCAGTATCCGGGTGACAGTCTGCGGTGCGTGCTGTTCCATGACGGTGCGGAGGAAGTACGCATCAGTGAACTGGCTCGCGTACAGGTGGGGCCTTTTTACACCAACACGCGGGACGGGCTGATTCTGGCGCAGCGCCTGCTGCAGCAGGAACGCAAGGACATGAAGCAGATCGTGATGATCACGGACGGGAAGCCTTCCGCGCTTACGCTCGATGACGGCAGCACGTACCGGAATGCGTTCGGGCTGGATCCGCTGGTCATCAGCCGGACGCTCGAAGAAGTGAACCGGTGCAAGAAGCAGGGGATTCTGATCAATACCTTCATGCTCGCGAGCGACTACGGGCTGATTCAGTTTGTTCAGAAGATCACGGAGTTGTGCCGGGGGAAGGCGTATTTCACCACGCCGGACACGCTGGGGCAGTACCTGCTGATGGATTACATGAACAACAAGACGCGCACGGTGCACTGAAGGGACTGGGCTCGATGAGAATTCAGGTGCATGGGCACCGTGGCGCGCGGGCGCGTCGACCGGAGAACACGGTGCCCGCTTTCCGGTACGCGATTGCCGTCGGGGTGGACGCGGTGGAACTCGATGTCGCGGTGACGGCGGATGACGTGGTGGTGGTGTCTCACGATCCCGTGGTGGCGCAGATTCCGATCCGCAGTCTGAGCCTGGACGAGGTGCGCGCGTTCGACGTGGGGGCGCGGAAGAACCCGGCGTTCCCCGATCAGACGCCGGCGCCGGGTACGCCGATTCCCACGCTGGACGAGGTGTTTGCGCTGGGCGCGGGCAACGGGGTGCGGTTCAATGTGGAGGTGAAGATCTTCCCGGATCGCCCGGAACTCACGCCGGGGCCGGAAGAGTTTACCGCGCTGATTCTGGAATGCGCGCGGCGGCATGCTGTGGAGAGCCGGATGATGCTGCAATGCTTTGATCCGAGGCCTCTGTGGGCGGTGACGGCGGCGGCTCCGGAAATGCCGCGCGGGGCGCTGTTCGAGACGGAGCGCGACTGGATGGAAGTGGCGAAGGAGTTCGGGGCCACCCTGCTGTGCCCGCAGTACCGACTGGTGACGAAGTCTCGTGTGGAGCGGGCGCATGATGCGGGATTCGGGGTCGCCGTGTGGACGGCGAATACTCCGGAGATCTGGGCGGAACTGACGGCCGCCGGGGTGGATGTGGTGATTTCGGATGATCCGGCGGCGCTGATCCGCTGGCTGGAATAAGAAAAGCCCCGATCCGTGAGGATCGGGGCTTTTTTAGTAATGGATCGTCGTTGATGGGCGGGACTAGTCGGTGGAGCCGCTGTCCGGGTCGCCGCCGAGGATGCTGCCCCAGACGGTCGAACTGCCCCAGACGGTCGAACTACCCCAGACCGTGGAAGAACCCCAGACGGTGGAGCCGTCCAGTGCCCAGACGCTGCCGAACGGAGCGGAGTCACCGGTCGGGCTGCTGGTGTTGGAACCCCAAACGGTGGAACTGCCCCAGACGGTGGATGAGCCCCAGACCGTGGAGCTACCCCAGACCGTGGAAGAACCCCAGACGGTGGAACTGCCCCAGACGGTGGAAGATCCCCATACCGTGGAACTACCCCAGACCGTGGAACCGCCCGAACCCCAGACGGTGGAACCGCCGGAACCCCAGACAGTCGAACCGCCGGAACCCCAAACAGTGGAACCGCTGCTGCCCCAGACTGTCGAGTAGTTCTGGATCGTCACAGTACCCTTGCCGGAGTTGCCTGTCGGGTGGAAGATCGCAACCGGAGACGCGGCATTCTGGCTGGCGGGGATGATGTAATCGCGTTCGTCCGCATTCTGCAGCGCATTGCCGAGGTCCAGATAGCCCGCGCCAACAGTGAACATGTCATTCGACAGCGTGTAGCTCGACGTGGCGTGGGTCGTCGGATCGGTCACGGCGACGGTATAGGTGGCGCGCGGCAGCTTGTAGGCGGACTTCATGAGAAGCGCCTTCAGCTGGTCGGGCGTCAGGTCGTGGCGCTGCAGAATCGCAGCCGCCGCGCCGCTGGTAACAGCGGCCGCCATGCTGGTTCCGCTGAGGACCATATAGTTCGGATCGTGTGCGGGGAAAAGAACAGCCTGCGGCATGCCGGCGAGGGTGGACCCCGGCGAGAGAACCGCGAACAGTTTGTTGCCCGGAGCGACCAGATCGGGCTTCATCGTGTGCTCGATGAGCGTCGGGCCCTTCGAACTGTAGGTCGTCATCTTGTCGTCGGAGCGGGTCGAGGTGCTCTCCGTGTTCATGGCGCCGACAGTGATGGCGAGCGGATCGTTCGCGGGCGAAGCGATGGTGCCGTAACCCTGCGTCCCCGCGGAGTTCAGACGGCCTTCGTTGCCGGCGGCGACAATCACGGCGATGCCGTTTTCCCAGGCGTTTTCCACGGCCCGGCAAAGCGGGTCAAGCGCCGACACTTCGTAGATCGGGCGGCCCAGCGAGAGGTTGATGACTTTGATGTTGTATTTGCTCTTGAGCGCCACGGCGCGGGCGAGAGCGGCGATCACCTGTCCGTCGGTGGAGGTGCCGTTCTTATCGAGAACCTTCAGGTTAATCAGGTTCACGCCGGCGGAAATTCCGTGAATGCTCGGCGAAAAACCGAACGAGTTCAGGCCGCTGCCGGCGATCAGGCCGGCGACGTGCGTGCCGTGACCGTAGTTATCGTTCGTGGTGGATTCCGAAGAAAAATTCTCGGAATAAACGACGCGTCCGGCCAGATCGAGGTTCGGCGTGATGCCGCTGTCGATGACCGCGACGCCGATTCCGAAACCCTGCAGGAACGACCAGCCGGAATCATCGCCACCGGATTGAATGGTTTGCGGGGCGAAATCGTAACCCGGAACCGAATTACCCGTGCCAAAAACAGGGCGGGTGGCCGGGGAAATCGCACGGACCCCGAATTCCGAGGCGGCGGTGGCAGCCTGCGCCGCCGTCATCCGGTAAATGGCCGCACCCGGCAGGTCAGAAAGCTTTCTGCCAACCGAGACAGCCTGCGAAGCGCCCGCGTGGAACTGAACAATCACATCCACGGTTCTGTTGGCGGGTAGAGTTTTGAATTCAGGCGACAGCGTGCCGGCAAATGCCGTGCAGCTCAACGCCACGAGCCAGATGATTTGCTTTGAAAGCAGCCTGATGAATTTCGACGTATCCATGCTAATTCCAGTAGAGCAAAGCAAGGGCCATATTGGATAGCCCCGCTAAATCATTGGTTCCAGTACCGTCGGGACCATGTTATCCAAGTGCATATGTGACAGGATGACGCAGTCTGCGGAAAAAGCGTCACAAGCCGCCATCGGATTATTCCGGGGGTGTCTCGGAAAGATATATGTCCAGGGGATAAGTCTTTACCTATCCAAAGGTAACAGACTACGCCCTGTCCCCGGAATGCTGCCCTACAGGCCCGCTGAACCGGCGGTCGCGTGTGACATGTTGGCGCATCCCGAGTGCCGCGTCACCACCGGATGCCTGCCATTCCGGTACGGCGACTCGTATTTTTCTGATGCCAATGGGCCGAATAGCTGGAATCTGTCTTTCGGACGCGGTGGGATTCGGGGACGGAAAAAACTTCCGGGGAGTAAAAAATACCCGCAATTCGGGAGTCAGAATTGCGGGTAT
>CAIUOG010000125.1 GCA_903900705.1 uncultured Acidobacteriia bacterium | reverse complement strand
TTCCATCGCGGCTATGGCTTTGGTTCCCGCAACGGCGAAGGCACTGGCTGGTGGCTGGTCGACTGGCCCGACGCCGACGAGCATTTCTCCCAGGGCGTGCAGCGCCTCACCCGCGTCGATACCGGCGAGCCTCTGCACATGCCGCTCACCGATAAACGCATCTTCGATAACCCCTGGATCTACGCCACCCAGACCGGCTGGTGGGGCCTGAACGACGCCGAAATCGCGCGTCTCCGCGAGTACCTGCTGCGCGGCGGCTTTCTCATGGTGGACGACATGTGGGGGCCTGGTCCGGAGCAGTGGGCGGTCTTCACCTACACCATGAACCGCGTCTTCCCCGGCAAGCCCATCACGGACATTCTGGAGAGCGAATCGGTGATGCACGTCCTCTACGACATTCAGGAGAAAGACCGCAGCTTCATTCCCGGCACGCGCCATCTGCGCCGTGGCGCGGGCGGTGGCGTGGTGGTGCAGCAGCCCGCCGGCACCAAACCCGCCTGGATGGGCATGTATGATGACCGCGGCCGCATGCTGGTGGCCGTCAATTACAACACGGACATCGGGGACGCCTGGGAGTACGCCGATGCCCCCGAATACCCCGAACACATGACCGCGCTCGCTTACCGCTACGGCATCAACTACCTGGTCTATGCGATGACGCACTGACCTGAAGGCGCCCGGCAACGAGATACTGGTCTTATGGAAAACCCCATCCGCCTTCTCTCCTCCCGTCAGGTGCATGAAGGCCGGATTGTCCGTCTCCGTGAGGACCGGGTACTACTGCCGCAGGGTAGCGAGGCCATCTACGAATACGTGGAAATCAAGAACGGCGCCAGCACGCTCGCCATCGAAGAGAATGGCGATGTCTGGCTGGTCCGCGAATGGAAGTACGCGCTGGGTCGGCCCACCATCGAGGTGGTCAGTGGCGGTCTGGAACCCGGGGAATCCCCTGCCGATGGGGCTCGGCGCGAACTGCGCGAAGAGGCGGGGTTACTCGCCGACGAACTGATCCCCATGGGCCATGTGGACCCTTTCACCACCATGCTGCGCTGCCCCAATCACATGTTCATCGCGCGCGGACTCACCCACGTGCCGCACGAACGTGAAGAGGCGGAAATCATGGAACTGCTGCGCGTTCCGCTCGATGAAGCCTTTCGGATGGTGATGGCGGGCGAGATCACTCACGGAACCAGCAGCGTGCTGATTCTCAAAGCGCGGGAGTGGATGAAGGTCAGACCGTAGCGGGATTGGTGACGGCCGCCGCGTCGGGCTGGGCCATGTTTTCCACAAACCAGGCCGCTACCAGGCGCTGAATGCGCGGCGTCAGGCCTCCGGAAAGATCGAAGATGGCCTCTGGATTGGGCGGCGGGCCGAGGCGCGACACTTTCATCTCGAACGTTCCCGGCTTCGCCACCGTTACTTCGAAAGTCGCGGGAAAGCTGTGCATGGAAATGAGTTCCGCGAGCAGCTTCCGCAACTCCTGCTGGTAAGACATGTGCCTTGAGCGTAGCGCGAAACGCGGCACGCCAACCGGATTTCTTTTTGGGGGGCAGGGCGAGCCTGCCCCCCGCGGGAGTTATTCCACCAGACCAAAGGCCATGATGTTCGTGCCGGCCGCGACCGCAATGTACTCCTTGCCGTCGAACTGATACGCCATCGGAGAGGCCTTCCAGTTCTGGCTGGTCTGGAAGTTCCAGAGCAGCTTGCCGGAGACCGCGTCGGCTGCGGCGAACGCGCCGCTGTCATCACAGAAGAAGATCAGACCGTTGGATGTGGCGAGCGTGCCACCCCACGAATCCGCCGTCCCCTGTTGCGGCAGTTCCCATTTCACCGCTCCTGTCTGCAGATCGAGCGCGCGCAGAATCCGCTGGGCTTTGGTGCTCGGGTCCGTCTTTTGGGCCCCGCCCAGAAACGCCTTTCCGGCCTCCCATTCCGCCGAACTCAGCGAGTAGATGGAGCACTTCTCGTTGGTCTGCATATAGAACAGGCCGGTCTGCGGATTGTAGGAAGGCGAATACCAGTTGGTCGCGCCATCCTGCGACGGGCAGACGCGGGTGCCCTTCTCCGACGGAGCCTGCCCCGCAATCCTCAGCGGCTTGCCATCCGGCCCGATGCCGGTCGCCCACGTCAGTTCTTTGATGAACTGTTTCGCCAGCAGCAGCTTCCCGTTGGTGCGGTCGAAGACGTAGAAGAAGCCGTTGCGATTGCCCTGCACCAGCAGCTTGCGCGGCTGGCCCTGCCACGTGGTGTTGATCACGAGCGGTGTCTCGGTGGTGTCCCAGTCCCACTGATCGTGTGGAGTGGTCTGGTAATACCACTTCATCTTGCCGGTCTTCGAATCGAGCGCCAGAATGCTGTCGGAATACAGGTTGTCGCCGCCGCGCTCATCGCCGTTGTAGTCAGGGCCC
>CAIUOG010000124.1 GCA_903900705.1 uncultured Acidobacteriia bacterium | reverse complement strand
TTGGCTCCCCATCGGGGATTCGAACCACTGAATCAACCTGTAGTATTTGTCGGGGCGGAAGGTTTGAGGGCTATTTGCGGAGGAGGGCGAGGCCGGCGAGGACGATGAGGACGCCGAGGATGGAGAGGAGACCGACGGATTCGCCGGCGATTGCGCCCCAGAAGAGTCCCCAGATGGGAAGGACGTAGGTGACGGCCTGGACCTGGACGGAGGCGATGCGTGCGAGGAGCCCGTAATAGATGAGATAGGCGATGCCGGTGCCGAAGGCTCCGAGGAGGCTGACGGCGAGGACGGACTGGAGGGTGATGGCGGCGGGCCAGGGGCCGAGGGCGGCGACGGGGAGCATGATGAGGACGCCGAGGGAGAGCTGGGCGGTGGCGAGACCGGTGGGGTGGTAGCCTTTCAGCTTTGCTTTGGCGAGAGCGGTGGCGATGGCGTAGGAGACGCTGCCGAAGGCGACGAGGCCGATGCCGAGCCACTGGACGTCGCCGTGTTGCCGGCCGGAGGTGACGGCGAGGGAGACGCCGGCGAAGCCGAGGATGACGCCGGCGACCATGCGGCGGCTGAGTTTGTCGTGCTGGAAGAGGAAGGCGAAGAGGAGTCCCCAGAGGGTGGTGGTGGCGTTGAGGATGGCGGCGAGGTTGCTGGGGAGGGTTTGTTCGCCCCAGGCGATGAAGGTGAAGGGAATGGCGTTGTTGAGGATGGCGACGGCGATGAGGGGGAGCAGGGCTTTGCGGGGCGGGAGCGGCTTTTTGCCGAGGAGGAGGGCGACCCAGAGGACGAGGGCTCCGGAGGCGAGGCGGAGGAGGGCGACCCAGGATGGCGGGAAGGAGGCTCCGGCGAGCTTAATGAGGATGAAGGAGGCTCCCCAGATGGCGGAAAGGAGGAGGATCAGGAGGGAGTCGCGGGTGGTCAAAGGAGCATCTTTCCGAAGAAAAACGCGGTGAGGGCCCAGGCGTAGATGAGGATGGCGCGGCGGGCGACGTTGGGGTCGAGGCGTTTGACGAGGAGCGCGCCGACGTAGCCGCCGAGGACGCCGGCGAGGAGCATGGGGAGGCCGAGGGAGTAATCCATGGCGCCTTTGAAGGCGAAGATGACGACGGCGAGGGTGTTGATGGCGCAGGAGCAGACCATGCGGAGGCCGGAGGCGGCCTGGACGTCGAGATTGGTGGCGACGAGGTAGAGGGCGATCATGAGGACGCCCATGCCGGCGCCGAAGTAGCCGCCGTAGGCGGAGATGACGAGTTGGCCGAGGAGGAGGACGGGGAGTGAATCGTGACCGCCTGCTTTAGCGGCGAAGCGGCGGATGGCGGGGGCGGCGGTGAAGACGGCGGTGGCGGCGAGCAGGAGCCAGGGGACGAGGGCGGAAAAGGTGGAGTTAGAGGTCCGCATGAGCAGCAGGCTGCCGGCGAGGGAGCCGAGGAGGCTGGCGGCGAGCATGAGCGTGAGCAGGCGGGCGGAGGTATTGCGGCGGACGGTGTCGCGATAGACCCAGGCGGAGGCGAAGGCGCCGGGGAGGAGGACGAGGGACGCGGTGGCGTTGGCGCGGACGGGGGGGATGTGGGCGAGGAGGATGGCGGGGAAGGTGAGGAAAGTGCCGCCGCCGGCGAGCGCGTTGGTTGCGCCGCCGAGGATGGCGGCGAGGATCAGGATGAGGAAGATGGCCACTACTGGTGGTCCGCCGGGGGGTGGAAGGGCGCGGGGAGCTGGTTGGCTTCGGCGATATCAAGATTGACGACGACAGGGTCCTGGCCGCTGCGGATGACGACGGCTTCGACGGGTTCATCGGAACGGGCATTCATTTCCTGATGGGGGACCCAGGGCGGGACGAAGATGAAGTCGCCGGGGCCGGCTTCTTCGGAGAATTCGAGGTGATCGCCCCAGCGCATGCGTGCTCTGCCTTTGATGATGTAGAGGACGGTTTCGAGGTCGCCGTGGTGGTGGGCGGCGGTGCGGGCGTTGGGGTCAACGGTCACGGTTCCGGCCCAGAGTTTGCCGGCCCCGGCGGAGGCGTGGGTGATGGCGGCGGCGCGGGACATGCCGGGGGTTTGGGGGGTGTTGGTGTCGAGTTCGCCGGCGCGGACGATGCGGACGCCGTTGGTCTTCCAGTCAGACATAAGAGAGTAAGGGGAATTGTATGTCAGGCGCGGATGTTGCGGATCTGGCCGGCGTGGGTGCGGATGTGGATGGCGAAGATTTCGACCCAGTCGAGAAGGGATTTCGTGCCGCGGTCGGGGTGGATGCCCGTGCGGTGGAAGGCGGCTTCGGGGAGAGTGCCGAGGAGGCTCGCGGTGTCTTCGCGGAGGGTTCGGAAGAAGGCGAGGGAGTCGGCTACGGGGGCTGAGGCGTAAGAGAGGTTGTCGGCCCAGGCGTCCTGATCGAAGGGGATGAGGGTGGGGCTGTCTTCGGCGATGATCTGGCGGAGGCGCATGGCGACGACGATTTCGGTATCGGCGACGTGGCGGACGATCTGGCGGATGGTCCACTTGCCGGGCGCGGGGACGCGTTGGGTATCGGCATCGGAGACGCCGGCGAGGGCTTCAGAGAGGATTTCGGGGCCGAGGCGGAAGAGTTCGAGGGCGTCTGCGATACGGGACATAACCCATGATATATCGGGGTTGGGCGGGGATATTGGGCGGGCGGGGGCGGGAATCAGTAGTAATCCGCACAACTGAGGTAATAACCGCATTGGGTGCAGAAGAGCTTGCACTTGCGGCTATCGAGGCGGGTGGAACAGACCGGGCACCAGAGCATGGCGTTGGTGTCGTCCGGGCTCGAATCCGAGGTGTTTTGCGGCTCAGGTTGCGGCTCGTTCACAGAACCTTCATTATGGCTGATATGAACTTGAAGCCGGTAGTGATCGGGCTGGGGATTCTGGCGGTGGCGGGGCTGGCACAACAGAAGCCGCAACAGCCGGAGCGGCTGGTGCGGTTTTCGGCGCGCGGGACGCGGTATGCGGTCGCGGCGGGCAGCGATTACGCGACGAACGCGGGATCGAAGCTGATGGAAGCGGGCGGGAACGCGGTGGATGCGGGAGTCGCGTCGATATTTGCGGCGGCGACGACGGAGTATTCGCATGTGGGCTGGGGCGGCGAGGCGCCGATTCTGATCCGGACGAAAGACGGCAAGGTTCATTCGATAGCGGGTGTGGGGACGATGCCGAAGATGGCGTCGGCGGAGTTTTTCCGGAACCGGCCGCTGCAGATTGGGGAGGTGCTGGAGCCGCCGGAGAAGAACGGGCTGAAGGGTTTTGTGCCGGTGGCGGGACTGATGTGCGCGCTGGTGCCGGGGCTGCCGGATGCGTCACTGGTGGCGCTGCGGGAGTACGGGACGAAGTCGTTTGCGGAAGTGATTGCGCCGGCGATTGAGCTGGCGGACGGGACGGCGATTGATGAGATGCGGTCTGGCTCAATTGAATCGAGCCGGGAGTTTTTCTCGCTGTGGCCGACGTCTATGGCGCATTTCATTCCGAACGGGCGGGTGGCGACGCCGGGGGAGATTTTCCGGCAGCCGGATCTGGCGAAGACGCTGCGCGGGATGGTGAACGCGGAGAAGCAGGCGCTGGCGGCGGGGGCGACGCGGGTGGCGGCGATTGACGCGGTACGGGACTACTTTTATCGCGGGGAGATTGCGAAGAAGATCGACGCGTTCAGCAAAGAGAATCATGGCCTGCTGCGGTATGAGGACATGGCGGCGTTCCGGCTGACGCCGGAAGAGCCGGTATCGACGGACTTCCACGGGCTGAAGGTTTATAAGCCGGGGTTCTGGAGCCAGGGGCCGGCGATGATTGAGGCGCTGAATATTCTGAATGGCGTGGATTTCAGTGGAATGCGGTATAACTCCGCGGATTACATCAATACGCTGGTGGAGGCGCTGAAGCTGGCGTATGCGGACCGGGACACGTATTACGGAGACCCGAAGTTTGTAAAGATTCCGGAGGAGACGCTGCTTTCGAAGAAGTATGCGGATGAGCGGCGGGCGCTGATCGGGCGGAATGCGTCGCAGGAATTTTTGCCGGGGAAGATTGAGGGGTACCGGGCGGTGCATCCTTCGCTGAGCGTGATTGCGCGGACGAAGATCGACGATTTTCTGATGGCGCATGACACGACGTGCGTGGACGTGATCGATAAAGAGGGGATTATGTTTTCGGCAACGCCTTCGGGGGCGTGGCTGCCTTCGGTGGTGGCGGGGGACACGGGGATTCCGCTGACGGAACGGGCGCAGAGTTTCCTGCTGGTGGCGGGGCATCCGAACGAACTGGCGGGCGGGAAGCGGCCGCGGGTGACGCTGAGCCCGACGCTGGTGACGCGGTCGGACGGGTCGCCATATGCGGTGATTTCGACGCCGGGGGGAGACAACCAGGAGCAGAGTCTGATTCAGGTATTTCTGAACACGGCGCTGTTCCGGATGAATGCGGAGCAGGCGATTGAAGCGCCGCGATTTCAGACGCGGCATCTGGTGTCGAGCTTCGACAATCATGCGATGAATCCGGGGGATTTGCTGCTGGATGAGCGGACGGCGCCGGCGGTGATGGAAGAGCTGATCCGGCGGGGACATAAGGTGGAGACGCGGTCGCGGTGGAACAGCGGGGCTGCGCCGGTGATGGTGAAGGTGACGCCGGGCGGGGTGTTTGAGGCGGGCGCGGACCCGTGGGGCTTCCGTTCGATGCGGGCGAATTAGAGGGCCGTGGAGAGCCTGTTCGGGTGGAAAGAGCCGTCGTCTGGTTTTGACCGGGCGGGGCTGCGGGAGCGACTGCGGGAACTGGCGGCGCGGGGCGTGTATGTGGGCGGCAGTTCGTGGAAGTATGAGGGCTGGGTTGACCAGATTTACACGCGGCAACGGTATCTGACGCGGGGGAAGTTCTCGAAGAAGCTGTTTGAGGAGACGTGCCTCGGGGAGTATGCGGAGGTGTTTCCGACGGTGTGCGGGGATTTCGCGTTTTATCAGTTTCCGTCGGACGCGTTCTGGGCGAAGTTGTTCCGGCAGACGCCGGCGGAGTTCCGGTGGGGGTTCAAGGCGCCGGAGCAGATCACGGCGCCGGTGTGGCCGGTGCAGCCGCGGTATGGGGCGCTGGCGGGGCTGGCGAATCCGACGTTTCTGGATGCGGGGCTGCTGGAGATGGCGTTTTTGCGGGCGCTGGAGCCGTACCGGGAGCGGGTGGGCGTGCTGATTTTCGAGTTCGGGACGTTTGCGCGGCGGACGTTTGCGGGGCCGGGGGATTTCGTGAAGGCTCTGGATCCATTTCTGGCGGCGTTGCCGGCGGGGTGGCGGTATGCGGTGGAGATCCGGAATGCGGAGTTTTTGAAGCCGGTGTACTTTGATTGCCTGCGGGAGTACAACGTGCCGCATGTTTATAACGCGTGGACGCGGATGCCGGAGATGGGGGAGCAGATGGCGATGGCGGGGTCGCGGACGAGCGAGCTGATTGTGGCGCGGGCGCTGTTGAAGCAGGGGCGGCCGTATGAGGAGGCGGTGAAGTCGTTTGCGCCGTATGACCGGGTGCAGGAAGTGAATGAGCCGGTGCGGAAGGCGTTGCGGGAACTGGTGGATGTGGCGGTGGTGGACGGGCAGCCGGCGTTCCTGTTTGTGAATAACCGGCTGGAGGGGAATTCGCCGGGGACGATGGTGGCGATAACGGGGTGATGGGGTTTGTTTTCATAGGGTTGGGTGGGGGTTGTTGAAATGGGGGATGCGGTGTTACAGAGGGGTTGCTATACTGGTTTTTCCGCGCCAGTTGTTCCGGCATCGGGCTTGTAGCTCAGTTGGTTAGAGCGCTACCTTGACACGGTAGAGGTCCACAGTTCGAGTCTGTGCAAGCCCACCATTTCCTTCTTTGGCTTCGGCTCTACACACATAATGGGGGCAGCCGTGCCTCCGACTGATCTCAAGAACACAATACCTTAACTCTGAGCCTGTAGTTGTTGAAATTTCTGAAGCCGTAGGCTTGTCTCTGCAG
>CAIUOG010000123.1 GCA_903900705.1 uncultured Acidobacteriia bacterium | reverse complement strand
GTCCATGGCACCGGCGCCAACATGGACAATCTGGAAACGCATGACGAGCGGCGACTTCTGCCCGGGGCACTGTTCTCCATCGAGCCCGGCATCTACCTCCCGGAGTTCGGTGTCCGGTCTGAAGTGAACATGTTTATTGGCGCGGGCAGCGCCACCACTACCGGCGAGGTGCAGAGGGATCTGATCCGGATTGAATAATCTCCCGGGCGTGCAGGAATAGGTCATCCAGCATGTCCTGGGTGAGCTTTCCGGTCGACGTGTTCTGCTGGCTCGGGTGGTATGAGCACAGCAGCGCCGGCCCGCCCGGCCAATACAGGGCGTCATGACCGAAGCGAAAGGGCGCCAATTTGTCAATCACGCCATGCGCCTTCAGCACCGCGAGGTAGCTGTCCATTGCGATTTTGCCCAGCACAACCACCAGCCGAAGTTCCTTCAGCAGCTTCAGTTCCCGCTCGAAATACGGGCGGCACCTGCGCAGCTCCGCCGGTGATGGCTTATTGTCCGGAGGCGCGCAGTGCGCCGAAGCGGATATCCACGCGTCATGTAATTCCAGACCGTCCTCCCGGTCCCGGCTCTCCGCCTGAGACGCGAAACCGGCCCGATGCAGTGACCGGTACAGAAAGTCGCCGGAACGATCGCCGGTGAACATACGTCCCGTACGATTAGCGCCATGTGCGCCGGGAGCAAGGCCGAGGATCATCATCCGGGCGGCCGGATCGCCAAACGACGGCACCGGTTTCCCCCAATACTCCCAGTCCACATAGGCCCGGCGTTTCATGGCAGCGACTTCTTTGCAGTGCCGGATCAGCCGGGGGCATCGCGTACATTCGACGATCTCCCGATTCAGCGCGCGGAGCGCGTTGTTACAATTCACGCGATGACACCTTTCAGAGTTGACGGAAAAACAGCGCTGGTCACCGGCGGCGCGAGCGGTATTGGCGAGCAGACCTCGCGCGTCCTCGCCGCCGCGGGCGCAAGTGTTGTGATCGTTGACATCGACAAATCCAAAGCGGAGAAACTGGCAGCCGAACTTCCTGGCGCTTCCTACCGCATCTTTGATATTACGGACGAAGCCGCGGTGCGCGAAGGAATCGCCTCCGTTGGCAAGCTCGATATCCTGGTGAACAATGCCGGAATCGGTCTGGTTGGCGGCGTGGAAGAAACCGAGGCGGACGATTTTGACCGCATCTTCCGCGTCAACGTTCGCGGCCTCTACCTCGTGACGAAGTTCTGCATGCCGCTGCTGCGGGCGAGCCACGGCTGCATTGTGAACATCGGCTCGGTCGCCGGCGTGGTGGGAGTAAAGAAGCGCTTCGCCTACTGCGGTACGAAGGGCGCGGTGGTCGCGATGACCCGTCAGCTTGCGGTGGATTACCCGACGGAGATCCGGGTCAACTGCATTGCTCCCGGAACGGTGGACACACCCTTTGTGGAAGGCTACCTCGAGAAATATCACAGCCACGAAAAGGAGAAAGTCCGCGCCGAACTCAACCAGCGCCAGCCGGTCGGCCGACTCGGGAAGCCGGATGAAATCGCACACCTTGTGCTTTACCTGTGTTCGACCGAAGCGGCGTTCGTCAACGGAGCCGTGATGCCCATTGATGGTGGCTGGACAGCGGCATAATTGCTGTTACTGTAATTGAAACCATGCCATTGACGCGGAAGGCAGAAAGTTACAAAATAAGGATTCCGGCTGCTCCCCGGATTGTAAACTGTTGCGTCCCCGCACAGTGCTCTCTATCTTCTGCGTCAAAGGTCTGGATGAGGAAGCCCTCTTTCGCCGCTCAGCTCATCGGGTTCGCCGTCCTGGCATCGCTTTGCCTCGGACTATCGGCTACCAGCGCGTACGCCGTAACCCCCGTAAAACATAAGAAGAAGGCTGCCGTGAAAACCTCTGCCCGCCCGACTGCAAAGGTTGCGCCCAAGCCTGTTATCCACACCACTACGGCTGTCAAAGCCGGCGTAGCGGCCACCATCGCAGCCAGGACTCCACGGCGCAAGGTCTGGGTGCAAACCTGGGATGAGCCGACTTACAAAGACTCAACCATTGGGGACCGGACCGAAGGCGAAGACCTGATCGTGCGCAAAGCCGCCGTGGAGGCTCTCGGTCCGCTGAACGGATCCGTGGTGGTCGCAGACCCCACCTCGGGCAGAATCCTTACGATCGTCAACCAGCAACTCGCGCTCGGTGGTGGTTTCCAGCCCTGTTCCACCATCAAGGTCTCGGTGGGTCTGGCTGCCCTGAAAGAAGGGCTCGTTGCCCGGACCAGTCCGGTGCGTTTCTACAGCAAGCGGTCCATGGATCTCACCGACGCTTTGGCATTTTCGAACAACTATTACTTCGCCAACCTCGGCGTCAAACTCGGCTATGACCGCATGAACTACTACGCCCGCCTGTTTGGTTACGGTGAGAAAGCCGGGCTGAACATCGAAGGCGAGCATCCCGGTTATTTCCCTCCGGCCCCTCCCAAAGAGGGTGGTATGGGAATGCTGACCAGTTTCGGTGAAGAAATCTCACAGACGCCACTGGAACTCGCAGCCCTCATGGGGGCCGTCGAGAACGGCGGTACGCTCTATTGGCTGCAGTATCCGCGCAACCAGGAAGAGATCCGGAGCTTCAATCCGCAGGTGAAACGAAACCTGGATATTGCCCGCTTCATCCCGGATATGAAACCCGGCATGCGCGGCGCCGTGGAATTTGGCACGGCCCGGCGCGCGAAGCAGGACGACGAAATTTTAGGGAAGACCGGTACCTGCAGCGAAGGCCGCACCCACCTTGGCTGGTTCGGATCGTTCAACGAAGGTTCGGGAAGGAAGCTGGTGGTCGTCGTGATGCTGACGGGCGGCAAGCCATCCATCGGATCCATGGCTTCGAGCGTTGCGGGCGACATCTACCGCCGCCTGGCCTCCGAGCAGTACTTCCGTAACACTCTTCCGCTGACGACTCCCGCAACCTTGATGCCGGGAACGTTTCCCCACTAATGTTCCGCCACAGGCGGGCGGCTGTCAGCTGCCCGCCCTTGGCGTCCTGGCCCGCTTTACAATCGTTTGAAATCGGTTCGTGAGTTCCCCGATCCATTGGTGATCGCGATTGATCACCGCCTCCGGTGGGATCAGTTCCTCACGAATCCCCAATGCCACCGCGCCCGCACGAATGAAATCACCGGCCGTGTGTTGTGTGACGCCTCCGGACGCAATCATCGCGATATGGGGGAACGGCGCACGCAGCGCTTTGATGTAGCTCGGACCGCCGACCGCCGAGCACGGAAACACCTTCACAAAGTCTGCGCCGGCTTTCGAAGCCATCATTACTTCCGTGGGTGTCAGCACACCCGGAATGACGGCGATTTTTCTCCGCAACCCCACTTCCAGCACACCGGGTTCGAAACCGGGGCTCGTCAGAAACGCGGCTCCGGCATCAAGACACGCTTCCGCGGTATCAGCATCCAGCACCGTGCCCGCCCCAACCAGAAGTCCCGGATGCGTACGACGCAGTTGCGCAATCACCTCCAGCGCTCCAGGCACCGTCATGGTCAGTTCCAGGATGTGTAAGCCACCGGCGAAAACGGTCTCCGCCGCAAAGAGCGCGTCGGCCGCGCTCCCGGTCCGGATGGCCGGAACAATACCGGTCTGTTCTATTGCCGCCCGCACTGCCTCCCGGGTCATTTCTATTCGATCTCTCCTTCCGGAGCCGGCAGAACATCACTGTCCCGGGCCACCCAGACGTACAACGTTGGCAGCAGGAACACCCCCAGAATCAGTGCGGCTACAAGGCCTCCGACAATCACAATAGCGAATGGCCTCTGCGAATCCGAGCCGATGCCGCGCGAAAGCGCGGCCGGTAGCAGACCGACGCTCGCCACCAGCATCGTCATCATGATCGGTCGCAGGCGTTTCACCGAACCATCGATGGCCGCTTCGAGAATCGGTTCGCCGCGCGCCCGTAACTGATTGATGTATTCCAGCATGATCACGCCTGTCTGCACCGAAACCCCGAACAACGCCAGAAAGCCAACTCCCGATGACACGCTCATGTGCGTCCCGGTGAACAGCAGAGCAAGTAAACCTCCAAGCGGCGCCATCGCCACGTTCGCCACAATCAGCATCACCCACTTCACCGAATTAAACATGGTGTAGAGGATCATACAGATCACCAGCAGCGTGATCGGCACCACGATCATCAGCCGCCGCTGCGACCGTTTGGCGCTCTCGTATTCGCCCGCCCAATCGACTTTGTAGCCAACAGGAAGCTTGACCTCTTTACCCACCTTCGCAATCGCTTCTTCCACGGTGCTGCCCAGATCGCGCCCTTCCACGCTGTACTTCAGCGCCACATAGCGCGAATTGCCCTCACGATAAATTTCGGATGCGCCATCCAGCACTTTGACATTGCAGAGCTGTGACAGGGCAACCCGCTCTCCCGCGGGCGTCAGCAGCCGGATGCTTTCAATCGTCTCTTTTGTGCTTCGGTAGGGCGTGTCATAACGGACCACCAGATCGTAGCGCTGTTCGCCCTGCAGTACCTGGGACACGGCCTTGCCGCCCACAGCGGTCTCAATGGCATCCTGCACGTCCGTCACATTCATGCCATAGCGCGCGGCCTTGTCGCGGTCCACTTCGAACTGCAGATTCGGCTGCCCGATTACCCGGAACAGCCCCAGATCGGCCACACCCTTGATGGTCCGCATCACGTTGACGATCTCCGCGCCCTTCGCCTCCAGCGTGCCCAGGTCGTCACCGTAAATCTTGATGGCGAGCTGCCCCTTCACCCCGCTGACCGCTTCTTCCATGTTGTCGGCAATCGGCTGCGAGAAATTCCACAGTGCGCCCGGAATCTTTTCGAGTTCCCGGTCAATGGCGGCAATCAGCTCTTCCTTGTTCTCCCCAAACACCGGACGCCACTCTTCCTTGGGCTTCAGATCGATGAAATATTCCGTGTTGAAGAACCCGGTGGTATCCGTGCCGTCGTCGGGGCGTCCGATCTGCGAAACCACCTGCCGGACCTCCGGGAACGAGGCAATAATCACCCTCGCCTTGTCCATCAGCGCGATTCCCGATGCCGGACCCGTACTCGGCGCCAGCGTCGCGCGCGCCCAGATGGCGCCCTCATCGAGGTGGGGCAGAAACTCTGACCCGATGGCGCCACTCGTCAGCAGCCACGCGGAAACCCCGAATGAACCCGCGGCGATCGCCAGCGTAATCCAGCGGAAGTGAATCGCGCGCCGCAGCAGCCAGCCGTAGCCGGACGTCATCGCCGTGACCAGCGGATTCTTCCATTCCTTTACAGTGCTGCGGAACAGAAAGCTGCTCAGTACCGGCGCGATCAGCATCGCGAACAGCAATGCCCCGATGAGCGCAAAAGACACCGTCCAGGCCATGGGCTTGAAGAGCCGCCCTTCCACTCGCTGCAGCGTGAAGATCGGAATATACGCGGTGATAATGATGCCGATCGAATAGAAGACCGGTCGCTGCACCTCGTGCGCCGCCTCCCGTATGGAACGGATGGTAGGAATGCTTGAATCCCGGCGGTGCGCCATGTGCCCGATGATGTTCTCCACCATCACCACCGCGCCTTCCACAACCATGCCGAAATCCAGCGCCCCGAGCGAAAGCAGGTTAGCCGGGATCTTGTTCAAATCCAGACAGATGGCGGCAAACAGCAGGGAGAAGGGAATCGTGAGGGCCACGATAAAGGCGCCCCGCACGTTGCCGAGGAAGATGAATAGGATCACGGCCACCAGGATGATGCCTTCCGTCAGGTTATGCAACACCGTGTGGGTCGTGTAGGCCAGTAGTTCGCTGCGATCGAGGTGCGGCACAATCCGAACGCCGGGCGGCAGGATGTGCTCGTTCAGTTCTTTTACCTTGTCGTGAATGCCGATCAGCGTGGAGTCGGAATCGGCGCCCTTTCGCAGCAGCACCAACCCCTGCACCACATCCTCGTTATCCACCACATGGCCGTCTTCCCGGCGGATCGCTTTGCCGAGTTTCCCCAGCCGGATCTTCGCTCCCTGCGACACCGTCGCGATGTCCCGAACCCGGATCGCCGCGCCATTCTGCGTTTTGATGACCGTCTTCTCGATGTCGTGCACATCGCGCACCAGACCCACCGCGCGGATATTGATCTGCTGCAGCCCCTGTTCAATAAAGCTTCCGCCGGCGTTGATGTTGTTATTCGCCAGTTGCTGCTCCACCTGGCTGATCGTCAGCCCGTAAGAAACCAGCTTGTCGGGATTCACCGCCACCTGGTACTCACGCGTGGTGCCGCCAAAACTCGACACATCCACCACATTCGGGACGGACTTGAACTGTTTCAGAATCACCCAGTCCTGCAGGGACTTCAGCGCCATCAGATCGACGGTCGGATTCTTGCTCTGCAGCGTGTAGAAATAGATCTGGCCCACCGGGCTGTAATCGGAGCCAATCTGCGGCTGCAATCCGGCGGGCAGATTGACCTGGCTCAGCCGTTCCAGAACCTTCTGCCTGTTTTCTCCGTTCAGCGATTCGTCGTCGAAGATCAGATTCAGGCTGGAAAGGCCGAAGATCGAGACCGAACGAAGATGGTCCAGGTGCGGGATCCCGTTCATCACGGTCTCGAGCGGCGTTGTCACCTGCTGTTCCACTTCCTCCGCGGCGCGTCCAGGCCACTGCGTGATCACCTGCACGTAGTTATTCGCCACGTCGGGATAGGCTTCCACAGGCAGATTGTGGAAAGAAATGGCGCCCCAGACCAGGAGGAGCGTGGTTGCCAGCACAATTAAAAAGCGGTTATTAAGAGCAAAGTCGACGAGGGCCCGGATCATAAGAGTGACGCGAAAATTCCGTTATTGAGGACGCTCACTCAGTTTGTCACAGGCGCATTCGGTATTGGGCGGTTCAGAGCGTATTATCCCGGGTCTGTCTATTCCGTCTGGCGGGGAAGAGCGCCTGGAGGGCATTCTCAGCCTCACGCCGCAGTCGGAAGCTGACTATGCTTTGCGCGTGGTGGAGGTTCAGTTCGCGCTCAAGGTCTCGACGGCGCAGTTCCCAGACCTCATAGGAACCTGCAACGCGGATCAGATAGAACCGCGCCTGTTCTTCAGAATTCGGCATCTCTACTGCCGGCCTCGCGCACGATCAATGATCAGACGAAAGCGGTGCGCCAATTCCAGAATCCAGTGCTCATCCCGCCGGGCAACGGCCTCGGAGGGAATCAATTCTTCCCGTATTCCCACCGCCACCGCTCCGGCGCGGATGAATTCCCCGGCGGTCTGCTGCGTGACGCCCCCTGAAGCGATCATCGGGATATGGGGAAAGGGTCGCCGCAACGCCTGGATGTAACCCGGACCGCCCAGCTGTGCACAGGGAAAGACTTTCACGAATCCCGCACCCGCCTTTGATGCCATCATCACCTCCGTCGGAGACATGACGCCGGGGATCACCATCACGTTTCTGCTGTTGGCAAAACTCACCACATCGGGCTCAAAGCCCGGGCTCGTGAGGAAGGCGGCGCCGGCATCCAGACACGCCTCGGCCGTCTCCACGTCGAGAACGGTCCCCGCGCCCACCAGCAGATCCGGATGACTGCGTCGAAGGCCGGCTATCACGCTCACCCCGTCCGGCACCGTCATCGTGAGTTCCACCAGCGTGATTCCGCCCCGGGCCAGAATCGTCGCCGCAAAAACGGCATCTTCAGCGGATGGCACCCGGATCGCCGGTACCATCCCCGACGATGTGATGGCGGCCGCGACCGTTTCTTTTCGCATCAGTCAAACTCCCCTTCCGCAGGCGGCAACACATCCCCTTCGCCCGCTATCCACACGTAAATCGTCGGCAGCAGGAAGATGCTCAGCAGCAACGCCGCCATCAATCCGCCCACAATCACGATTGCGAACGGTTTCTGCGAATCGGAACCGATCCCGGTCGAAAGGGCAGCCGGCAGCAGGCCCAGCGTTGCTACCAAAGAGGTCATCAGTATAGGACGCAGACGCAGCACCGCGCCTTCAATCGCGGAGTCCTCAATCGTGTGGCCCCGCACACGCAGCTGATTGATGTACTCCAGCATGATTACCCCGGTCTGCACCGAGACGCCAAACAGCGCGAGGAATCCGACGCCGGAGGAAACGCTGAAATGCGTATGCGTCAGTACCAGCGCCAGCAATCCACCCAGCGGCGCCATCGCCACATTGCAGAAGATCAGCATCGCCCATTTGAGCGAGTTGAACATCGTGTAGAGGATCAGGAAAATCACCAGCAGCGTGATCGGGAGCACGATCGCCAGACGCCGCTGAGACCGTTGCGCGCTCTCATACTCGCCGGCCCAGTCGATGTGGTACCCGGGGGGAAGCTGCACCTGTTTATTGACCCTGGCAATCGCTTCTTCCACCGCGCTGCCCAGGTCACGTCCCCTCACGCTGTACTTCAGCGCCACGTACCGCGAATTCGACTCCCGGTAGATCTCCGACGCGCCGTCCGAAACCTGAATATCGCAAAGCTGCGCCAGCGCCACCCGTTCGCCGGACGGCGCCACCAGCCGGATCTTCGCAATCGCATCCTGTGAGTCCCGATACTGCGGCAGGTAACGTGCCACCAGATCGTACCGCTGTTCGCCCTGCAATACCTGTGTGATGGCGTTGCCGCCAATCGCCGTCTGTACCGCGTCCTGTACATCCGCCACGTTGATCCCGAACCGCGCCGCGGCCTTCCGGTTCACGGAAATGTTCAGGTTCGGCTGCCCGATCACGCGGAATAACCCCAGATCCTGAATCCCGGGGATTGCGCGCATCACGTCGACTATCCGTTCGCCCTTCTCCTCCAGCACTTTCAGATCATCGCCGTAGATCTTAACGGCCAGTTCGCCCTTCACACCGCTGACGGCCTCTTCCATGTTGTCCGAGATCGGCTGCGAGAAATTCCAGAGCGCGCCGGGCATCTTTTCCAGTTCGCGGTCCATGGCCGCGATCAGTTCTTCTTTGTTTTCTCCGAACACCGGCCGCCACTGTTCCTTGGGCTTCAGATCCACAAAATACTCGGTGTTGAAAAATCCCGTGGTGTCCGTCCCGTCATCCGGTCTCCCGATCTGACTGGTGACCGTGGTCACCTCCGGAAATGCCGCCAACACCACCCGCGCCTGATTCATCAGACGAATTCCTTCGCCGGGCCCGGTGCTCGGCGCCAGAGTGCCGCGCACCCAGATCGCGCCTTCATCCAGATGCGGCAGAAATTCGGAGCCGATCACGCCGCTCAGCGCCAGATACCCTGCGCCACCCATGCACAGAAGGGCGAAGCCCACGGTAATGTAACGGTGTTCAATGGCCCCCCGGACCGCTACCCGGTAACCCTTCGTGAGCCCCACCAGCACCGGATTGTGCCATTCCGAAGCGCCGGAGCGGAACACCAGACTGGCCAGCACCGGCGCAATCAGCATCGAAAACAGCAGCGCGCCCAGCAGAGCAAAGGCGACGGTCCAGGCCATGGGCTGGAACAACCGGCCCTCCACGCGCTGCAAAGTGAAGATCGGCAGGTACGCGGTAATGATGATCCCGATGGCGTAGAACACGGGCCGCTGCACTTCATGCGCCGCCTCCCGGATTCGCTCCACCACCGTCTTCGGCCCGCCATGATCGTGCCGCCCCATGTGACGGACAATGTTTTCAATCATCACAACCGCGCCGTCCACCACCATGCCGAAATCGAGCGCGCCCAGCGAAAGCAGATTCGCCGGTATGTGGCGGATATCGAGACAAATCGACGCGAATAGCAGCGAGAACGGAATCGTCAGCGCCACGATCAGCGCACCCCGGATGTTGCCCAGAAACAGGAACAGAATAATCGCCACCAGCACAATTCCCTCCGTCAGGTTGTGCATCACCGTGTGGGTCGTATAGTGCACCAGTTCGCTGCGATCCAGAAATGGCCAGACCTTTACGCCCGGTGGCAAAATCTTTTCGTTGAGTTCCTTCACCTTTTCGTGGATCGCTTCAAGCGTGGCGTCCGACTCCGCGCCTTTCCGCAGCAGTACGATCCCCGAAACGGTGTCGCTGTTGTCGATAATCCTGCCGTCCGCCCGGTGCAAAGCCCGCGCAAACTGGCCCAGCCGGATCTTCGGTCCCTGGGTCACAGTCGCGATGTCGCGAACGCGCAGAGCGGTTCCGGACTGCGTTCGGATCACCGTCTCGGCGATATCATTCACATCCCGCACCAGACCTACTTCCCGTACATTGATCTGTTGCAACCCAGCTTCGATAAAGCTGCCGCCGGCGTTCACGTTATTCCCGGCAAGCTGCTGCTCCACCTGCGCCAGGCTGAGGCCGTAGGCGACCAGCTTGTCGGGATCCAGGCGAACCTGGTATTCCCGCGTCACACCGCCAAAGCTGGAAACATCCACCACGTTCGGCACGGATTTGAACTGCTTTTCGAGCACCCAGTCCTCCAGGCGCTTCAGTTCCATCAGGTCATACTGTGGATTCGTGCTCGTCAGCGTGTAGAAGTAAATCTGGCCCACCGGGCTGAAGTCCGACCCGATCTGAGGCTGCAATCCGGTGGGCAGGCTGACCGTCGTGAGCCGTTCCAACACCTTCTGCCGGTTGGCATCATTCGAGGACTCGTCGTCGAAAACCATCGTCACGCTCGACAGGCCGAAGAGTGATGTCGACCGCAGGTGTTCCAGATGCGGGATGCCGTTCATCACAATCTCGACCGGGATCGTCACCTGCTGTTCCACCTCCTCCGCCGCGCGTCCGGGCCACTGCGTGATCACCTGCACGTAGTTGTTAGCCACATCCGGATAGGCTTCCACCGGCAGGTTATGGAAGGAAATCGCGCCCCAGACCAGCAGCAGTAATGCCGCGGCAAGGATGATAAACCGATTGTTCAGCGCAAAATCGACGACTGTGCGAATCATGGATCTGACCTGTCTTCTCTCTGCTGCCTGCAATCGGGCAGGCTCCGCCCCTGCGCATTCCCCAGGGGAACCCGTTCGCCATCACGCGTTGTGTTTGGAATGGGCTGCCGTTCGCTACTGCGAGGTAGTGTTCTGCAGCACCAGAGCGTTTGTCACCACAGGGTCACCCGGCGCGATGCCGGAAAGGATCTCCTGCAGATTTGGCGGCAGCATGCGGCCGCCCTTCACCTCAATCTGCCGGAAAGTGTTCCCGCCACTCGGCGCGTAGACCCAATCGCGGTCATGCAGATGCAACACGGCGGTTGCCGGCACGCTGGCGTGGACCTGTTTCTCCGTACCCCGGAAGGTCGCCGTGACAAACATCCCCACCCGCATATTCCCGGAATTCTTCATCTCAATGCGAACCTTGGCCGTTCGCAGATTCGGGTCCAGCACCGGTCCGATGTTGCTGACCTTCCCTGTGAACGTCTGATCCGGATACGCGTTCAGTCGGACGCTGGCGGTTTCGCCAAGCCGGACGCTCTTCAGATCGTTCTCATAGACGTCGCAAATGATCCAGACGGTGGAAAGATCCGAAATCGTGAATGGATTGGGGGATGACAGTCCCTGCACCCCGGCCGCCGCCGTCACCTGCTGATCCGTAATCACACCGGTGATCGGAGCCACGATGTCCACAATCGCGGAAGGCTTGTTGATATCCGCGCCCAGCACGCGAATCCGTTCGCGCAGATTTTCCACCATCACGTTGGCCTTGTCCGCCGCATTCACCGCCAGTTCGTAATCCTTCTGGGCGATCGCGCCCTTGTCGAGCAGGATTTTTGCGCGTTCCAGTTGTGTCTTCGCCAGTGTCTGGTCCGCCAGTGACTGACGGTAGTCGGAAAATGCGCCCGAAATATCCGTGCTTTGCACCCGCATCAGCAGTTGGCCTTTGGTGACCGTGTCCCCCAACCGCGCGTGTACTTCGAGCACGCGGCCCGAAGCCAGCGTGATCACCGGTACTGCCCGAGCCACGTCGGGAGCAACGGTGCCGGTCACATTCAACTCCGCCGCAGCCTCGTATTTTGCGGCTGCCACCACAGGGAATTGCTCGGGATGATCCACCTTGACCGTGGCCGAATCGCCGGTATGCTCAACCTGGACGTTCGCCGGGGGCGCTTCCGCCGCCGGGTCCGCCTTTTTCTCTTTGCTGCACGCCGCCGATACCAGCACCAGACCAGCGCACAATACCATCTTCCAGAAACTCGTTCGCCTCACTGAATCACCTCCCGGCCCACCGCGAGATTCAGCTGGCTCGCCGCCGTCAGATAAGAACCCACCAGATTGAGATAGTTCAGCCGGATGCTCCGGTAATCGTTTTCCGCACTGAGAAAGTCGAGCAGGGAAGCGCCTCCACGCTGGTAAGCGAACGCGACCGTATCCCGCACCCTGGTCGCCTCATCCAGATACTTTTGCTTGTACGGTCGCAACAGCGTCAGACTGCTGTTGAGCACCGCGTAGGAAGAGTCCACATCACTGAAAACCTGTGCTTTGGCCACCTCCTCCAGCCGCTGGTTCCGCCGGATGTCAATCGCCGTCCGTTCCTTCTCGCCCTGGTTTCGGTCGAAGATGCGCAGCGGAATGTTCATGCTGAAGCCGACATATGCGGGAATCGGCGGGTTGCGCCCAGAGTCTACGGAAAAGGTCGGGTCAGTGGAACCGTTGGCGACTGCCAGATCATGATCGGTCCGGGCCTTATCCACCGCCTGCATGGCAATGCGAAGATCCGGCCGGGTCGCCAGGGCCAGTTGTCGGAACTCTTCGAGTGGAGTCAGGTTCTCTCCGAAGTCGAAGTTGCCGGTCACGTCGAATTGTTCGACGGGCGTCCGGTCATTCAGCAGGTTGAGCAACTGGATCTTCGCGGTTCTCACATTCACCTCGGCGGTCTGCACATCCGATTCGAACTGGACCCGCTGCAGTTCGAGCCGCATCATATCCACCTGCGCGATGTCGCCAGCCTTCAGCCGCTCCTGGCTGACGGCGAGAAACCGGTCATAGTAGGCGAGGTTGTCTTTCGTGACCTGCAGGATCGCCTTTTGCTGCAGCGTCATTACAAACGCGTTCCGCAGGCTGAAGATGAGGTTCCGTTCCAGATCTTCCTGCTGGGAGACCGTAATGGCCGTGTTCTTCTTCGCGCTTTCGAGGCGCAGTTCACGCTTGTTCCCGCGTTCGTGGAGGTAGCTGGCTGAGAGCAGCGGAAAGGCCGAACCGAGCGGACGATACGGATTCGGGGTGAACGGGTTCAACTGATCCAGCGCCGTTGTCAGCGACGGATTGGGTCGCAGAAACGCCGTGATTTCCATCGTACGGGCTTCGTCAATTGAAAGCTGTCCCGCCCTGAGTGTAGGGTTGGCCGTTTCAAACTTCGCCCGCAACTGCTGCCACGTCAGAGGCTGCTGTGCGAGCGCGTGAAAGGGGGAGAAGCTTGCAAATACGAGGCCCGCGCAAAGCCGGACTGATTTGCGGGGCGGTTGCAGTCTCAAATCCTAATTTAACCTTCGTACCCTCGCGATTGTGTTTATCTTTCGATGAAGCCCTTCATCTTTCCGGCAATCACTTGACATCTTTCGGGTGTGTTGGCTATCCTCCGGACCCGAAAGGGAAAACGCTCCCCCGGACGTTCCCGGGAAAAAGTGGCGATAAATCATCTGTCGGTTATTGCGCGCCGTCGCCCGATTATATAGACTGGTTTCCGATTCAGCTTCGGTCCAGGAGTCTAAACCCAACAATGAGATCCTTTGTCAACCGCGCGCCGATTGCGCTCGGCCTTGCATTATTCGCACTTATTTCCGGCAGCGCGCAGGCGCAGTCCATCTATGGCACTCTGACTGGTGTCATATCAGACCCCTCCGGCGCGGTGGTTGCGGGCGCGACTCTCCAGCTTCGGGACCAGCAATCCGGTTCCCAGCGCGACACGGTAGCCAACCATGATGGTTACTACACCTTTGTTTCCGTCCCCCCGGGCGCATACCAGCTGACTGTGACCGCGAAAGGGTTCGAATCCTTCAAGGAAACCGGCATTTCCATCCTCGGCGGCGACAAAATCAATGTCAACGTAGCTCTCAAGGTCGGCAGTACCTCGAATGTGGTGGAAGTCACCGGCGATATCGACCTGGTGGCTCCCGTCGATTCCGGTGAAAAGGCGGATCGCCTGACCTCCAAGGAACTGGATAACTTTGTCCAGCTCGGAACCAACGCTGCGGAATTCATCAAAATCATGCCCGGCTTCGGTATTTCGAACGGCACTTCGAACGGGGCGAACTACAACGGTCAGACCATCGGCATCAACGGCAACGGCGGCGGCGGCAACCAGAGCCCCCTCAACGGCGCTTACTCGTACAACGGGCTTCCCGGCAACTCTCTTGACGTCACTGCCGACGGCGCGCACGTCTCCGACCCCGGCTGCAACTGCGCCACGCCGGTCAATCCCAACTCGAACATGATCTCGGAGTTCAAGGTGACCATGTCCAACTTCAGCGCCGAGAATCAGAAGGGCCCGGGCGTGATCAGCTCGGTCGCCAAAGGCGGCGGTCAGAACTATCATGGTTCCGCCTTCCTCTCTGCGCGAAACGCCGTTCTGAACGCCAATGACTGGCTCTCGAACTACAGCCGCACCGCCCGTCCCACCAACGCCTACTATTACCCCGGCTTTACGCTCGGCGGTCCCGTGCAGCTTCCGAAGGTCAACTTTAACCGCAAACGCGACAAGCTCTTCTTCTTTACTGGCTACCAGTACTACTATCAGGTGCTGGATACTGGGCTCCTGCGTGCCACCGTCCCCACCGCAGGCATGCGAAATGGCGATTTTTCACCCGGAGAACTGGCTAAGCTGGGTACGATTCTCGGCAGCAGCGGCCAGGCGCCGTCGCAGCTGAACTCCCGCGGCATCGCGCAGTTTCCGGGCGGCATTGTCCCCAAATCCGCCATCAACCCGAACACCCAGGCTCTGATGAACCTCTTCCAGATGCCGAACGCCGACCCCAACTCCAACGGTGGCTTCAACTGGGTGGACGACCGGACCTTCAACCAGAACAACTTCCAGTGGATGACCCGCATCGACTACAGCATCAGCGACAACACGAAGCTCTACGTTCGCTACAACATGCAGCGTGAAGTCCAGCTGTTCCCGATCGGCCTGTGGTCCTCCGCGCAGACCAACGCGCAGCCGTACCCGACGCCGATTCAGGGCAAGAACCAGTCCGATTCCGTGACCGCGTCCCTCACCCACGTCTTCAACTCGTCCATGACGAACGAAGCAGTCTTCGGCTACACCTTCATCGGCTTCCCGAACGTCTTTGCCGACCCTTCCAAAGTGACCCGCTCCACGGTTGGCTACGGCTATAAGGGCCTGTTCAAAAACGGGGTGACGCAGTTCCCGAACATCAACGCCTCCGGCGAAGTGCCCAGCATCGGCACCTACGGCGGCTTTGAAGTGGGCGGCTCCGTCCAGGGCCTCTACGCCGATAAGTGGTTGCCCAGCTTCAGCGATACGGTCTCTAAAATCTGGGGAAAACACACCCTGAAGGCCGGCATCTTCTGGGAGCACATCCGCAATGCTCAGCCGAATAACGCCAGCACCCAGGGCGCGATGACCTACACCAGCACCAGTTCCAACTCGCTGGGCAGCGCCTGGGCCGACATGATCATCGGCAACATGAACGCCTACACCGAAACTAACTTCAACCGGATCAACGACATCTCCTACAACACCTACGAAGGTTTCGTGCAGGATTCGTGGAAAGTCAGCAAGCAGTTGACTCTGGAACTCGGTATCCGCATCACGCGCTTCACTCCCTGGACCGATAACCTGGGCTTCGGCTACTCCATCTTCGACCCCTCGAAGTACAGTTCCAGTTGCACGCCGCTGCAGTATTGCGGCTTCGTCTGGAACAAGCGCGACCCCAGCGTTCCGGTTAGCGGCTTCCCCACCCGCGCAGCGTTTTACCAGCCCCGCTTCGGCGTCGCGTACGATCTTTTCGGTACGGGCAAAACCGTTCTGCGCGGCGGTTGGGGCCGTTACTACTACCACTCCGGACAGTTCACCACCGGTCTCAACGTTTCCGCCGGCACGCAGACCGTCAATCTCACGAACAATCAGGGCACGGTGAATACTCCCTGGGCCGGTTCCGCCACCGCCACTCCGCTGCTCGCCAGTGAACTCGATACCCTGCCGTTCAACACGGCTGCGCTCTCGATTGGCGCGGTCGATTCGAAGGACAGCGACAATCCCGTCACCGACAGCTACAGCTTTACGGTGTCGCAGCGTGTCCCCTGGTCCGGATTGTTGGAAGTGGCGTACGTCGGCAACCAGACGCACCACATTCTGAACACCAGCGGCGGCGCCGGCAGCGACATCAATGCCGTGCCGGTCGGCGCCATGCTCTCCGCCAACAACAAGGGCGTGGATCCGAACTCGCTGACGGCCAATAACTTCCGTCCTCTGCTGGGCATCAGCGATATCAACCTCGCCACCAATAACCTGTACGCGAATTACAACTCGATGCAGGTCAAGTACATGCGCTCCAAAGGTCGCACGCTGCTCAGCGCCAACTACACCTTCGGCAAGGCACTAGGCATCCTGAGCCCCACGCTCGATTCCTTCAATCTTCGGAACGACTATGGCGTGCAGGCCACCAACCGCCCTCACATCTTCAACCTGCTCTACTCGTATGACATGGGCAAGGTCGTCCACAACAAACTGGCTGGCGGCTTCATCAATGGCTGGCAGTTCTCCGGCATCGTGCAGGTGCAGAGCGGCGCGAATCTCACCGGCCAGCGCGGACAGAATTTCAGCCTTTCGCTGAACGGTTACAAAATTCCCGGCACCACCTTCAACGTCGGGAACACGTCGCTGCTCGGTACGCCGAACATTCAGCTCAATCCGATTCTCACCTGCGACCCCCGTAAGAACCTCGGGCCCAATCAGTTCATCAACGCCTCCTGCTTCAGCTTCCCCACGCAGGTTGGCCAGAATGGACCCACGGTACTCCCGGCTGTCTACGGTCCGGCGTACTTCAATGCCGATCTCGGTGTGTTCAAGAACTTCTCCATCATGGAAAAGATCAAGCTCCAGTTCCGGATCGACGGCTACAACTTCCTGAACCACCCACTGTGGTCGTTCAACGGCAGCAACCTCAACCTCGGCTTTGCGGGCAGCGGGACCACCGCGGGACAGATCAATACCCCGCTGTTCGGCATCGTGACCACCAAACAGGGCCATCGCATTGTCCAGCTTCAGGTCAAGGCGACTTTCTAAACCCTGACTCCGGAGCGTAGAATACAGCGGAGGGCATCTCGAAACTGAGACGCCCTCCGTTTTTTTCTTTTTCGATGCCGATATTCCTACTGATCCGCGTGCTCGCAGCCGTTCTGCTCCTGCAGTCCGACCCGAACGAAGACATTCTGAAGCATGCCATCGGGCTCCAGCAGACCGGCGATACTGATGGCGCAATAGACGCGTACCGCCGCTACCTGGCCGCTCGCCCCAATTCTCCGCTCGCGCTCTCCAATCTCGGCGCGGCCTACTCCCGCTCCGGCCGCTATCTCGACGCCATTCCGCAATACAAACTCGCCCTCAAACTGCAGCCAAATCCGGCGGTCGAAATGAACCTCGGCCTCGCCTATTACAAATCCGGCCAGACCGCTCTGGCCGCCGCCACCTTCGAACGCGTTCACAAAGCCGTTCCCGACCAGTTGCAGCCCACACTGCTCCTGGCCGATTGCTGGCTCGCCATGGGCAGAAACCGCAACGTGACGGAACTGCTCGCGCCACTGGCCGATCAGCGCCAGGATGACCTTGCTATCGCCTACCTCTTCGGTACCGCCCTTGTTCGCGACAACCAGATCGCACGCGGTCAGACTATCATCGATCGCATCCTGCGCAATGGCGATTCCGCCGAATCCCGTCTGCTGCTGGGTACGGCGAAACTCTCCGCCGGGGAGTTTCCGGAAGCCCTTGCGGACCTGTCGAAGGCCGTCGAACTCAATCCGAAGCTGCCCGATGTCTACACCTACTACGGACAGGCGCTGGTCCGCACCGGCGACGCCGCGGGAGCAACCGAGGCCTTCCGTAAGGCCCTCGAAGCCAACCCGAACGACTATGCTTCCAATCTGCAACTGGCCGTGCTGCTGAAGGACGAACAGAAGTACGATGAGGCCCGCGCCTGTCTGCAACGAGCGCTCGTCGTGCGCCCCGGCGAACTGCGCGCCCGCTATCACCTCGCGACCATCCGACTGCAGGAAGGCAGTGCGGAAGACGCTCGCGCCGAACTCGAAGCCATCGTAAAGGAAGAGCCGGCCTTCACCGAAGCGCACGTCGCGCTCGCCACCATTTATTACCGGCTGAAACGAAAACCCGACGGTGACCGCGAACGCGCCATCGTACAGAAACTCAACGCGGCCGCGCAGCTCAAACAGCAGCAGGGACTCAATATCAAGTGAGTCTCGCCGCTTTTTTCTGCCTGTTTGCACTGCGCGCACAGGGCGGATCGCCGGAAGACTGCGCCCCCTGTCACCGCAAAGAGACCGCGAGATTCGCTGATGCGGGAATGACGCGAGCGCTGCAACCCGGGGGAGGGAACCGGCGACTCCAAACACGCCTGGGCCTCTACTCGTATGAGGTCAACGGGTCCGATTACACGGTTTCCGATGGCACTGGCATCCTGAAGTTCCCACTCGCCTGGACGTTCGGCCAGGGTTCCACCGGGCAGACCTGGCTCTATCAGCGGGACAACCGCTGGTACGAGAGCCGCGCCAGCTATTACGGTACCCTCGGCGCGCTCGATCTCACCATTGGTCAGCAGTCCATCACGCCGCACAGTCTGGCCGAAGCGGCCGGCCGGCTCATCCCGGTTTCCGAAGCGCGCCAGTGTTTCTCCTGCCACTCCACCGGTCCTCTTGCTGGTATTCAGTGCGAGCGATGCCATGGTGCTTCGGAAGCGCACCTCTCCGACCCTGCAAAGCTCCCTCGCAAACTGGCCCGTCTCACCACCGAAGAACAGTCCGATTTCTGCGGGGAATGCCACCGCACCTGGGCTGAGATCTCCCTGAAAGGTCCCCGCGGCATCCAGAACGTGCGCTTCCAGCCCTACCGCCTTGCGGGCAGCAAATGTTATGACGCCACCGACGCCCGCATTCGCTGCACCGCCTGCCATGATCCGCACGCCCCGCTCGAAACAAACGAAGCCAATTATGACGCCCGATGCCTCGCCTGCCACGCACAGCGATCCACGAACGCCTGTCCGATCGCGAAAAAGCTCTGCGTGTCCTGCCACATGCCGAAGCTCGATCTCCCCGGAGCGCACAAAAGCTTCACCGATCATAGAATCAGAATCGTAAAAGCCAACGAAAGCTATCCGGACTGACATGAAGCTGTCCCGCCGCCAGATTCTTGCGCTCGCCACCGCGAAATTGCTCCCCGGAGCCGCCGCGCCTCCCCTGTTTGAGGAGGTTCCGGCCTCAGTCAGCGGCATTTCCTGGGTTCACGAGAACGCCATGTCCCCGGAACACTATCTGCCGGAAGCACTGGGGCCTGGCGTGGCTTTTCTCGATTACGATAACGATGGCTGGATGGATATCTACCTGGTTAACAGCGGCCCCTGCGATTTCTACAAACCGGACAAACCCCTCCGCAACGCCCTCTATAAAAACAATCGCGACGGGACGTTTACCGATGTCACCGAAAAGGCCGGCGTCAGCGGCGGCACCTTCGGCATGGGTGTGGCTGTGGGTGATTACGACAATGATGGCTGGCCCGACATTTTCGTCACCGCCTACGGCAAATGCATCCTGTACAGGAACAATCACGACGGCACGTTCACCGACGTAACGAAGAAGGTCGGCCTCGAAACACCGGGCTGGACCACCAGCGCCGTCTGGTTCGACTACGACAACGACGGTCGGCTCGACCTGTTCGTCTGCAGCTTCGTCGACTACGGCACATCCGCGCACGTCTCCTGCGGCGACAACAAGCTGGGCAAGCGCTATTACTGCATCCCGCGCTTTTTCAAACCCACCGCCAGCTTTCTCTATCACAACAATGGAGACGGCACATTCACGGCGGTCGAGGGCGGTACCGACATCGCCCGCTCCCTCGGCAAGGGTCTGGGTGTCGTCGCCACCGATATCAATAACGACGGCAATCTCGACCTGTTCGTCGCCAACGATACGGTGCAGAATTTCCTCTATGTGAACCGCGGTCCGGACAAAGCGGCCCGGCCAGGCAGCGGTAAATGGAAGTTCGAGGAAATGGCGTTGCCCGCCGAGGTCGCCTTCGGCGAGCAGGGACAGCCCCGCTCGGGCATGGGCGTGGACGCGGCCGACGTGTTCAACTCGGGCTATCAGGATCTCTTCGTCGCCAACGTCGATCAGGAAATGTTCTCTCTCTACCGCAATCAGAAAGACGAGACGTTTCGCGATGTCGCCCACGCCAACGGCATCGCGCAATCCACCCGCCTGCTGAGCGGCTGGGGCCTGAAGTTCTTTGACTACGATAACGACGGGTCCGTCGATCTGATTCTTGCCAACGGTCACCCGGACGACATGATCGAGCTCTACTCGCCGGCCGTGAAATACCGCGAGCCTCTGCTGCTTTTTCATCAGGAAAATGGCAAGCTGCGGGATGTGAGCAGGGACGCCGGTCCCGCCTTTTACAATTCCTGGCCGGCGCGTGGACTCGCCGCGGGGGACTTTAACAATGACGGCCGCCTGGATGTCCTGATCGGTAATAACGGCGGTCCCCCGCTGCTGCTGAGGAACAACGCCGGCGCCGGTAACCACTGGCTCGGATTGAAACTGGAAGGCGTCACCTGCACCCGCGACGCAATCGGTGCGAAAATTCGCTGGTCCGCCGGCGGTGTCGTCCGTTCGCGCCTCAAAAACAGCGGCGGCAGTTACCTTTCCTCCCATGATCCCCGCGAGATCCTCGGGGCGGGGAACTCCCCGAAGATCGACTGGGTCGAAATCACCTGGCCGAAACCGAGTGGCAAAGTCCAGCGACTGGACCATCCGCCCATCGACCGTTACATCGCCGTGCGGGAGTCCGCTTAGCTCATCTTTCGGCCAGGCGGGCCATCTTTTGGTGCTTTGCCGGAATTGCCCGTCCGCGCGGCATAGAATAAAGCATCGGGCGCACCCTGCGCCCCCTTCTGCATGCTGTCTTTTCTGGTTCGAGGCACCCGCACCGCCGTTCTGATCCGCGCCAGCGTGATGATCATGGTCATCGCCATTGTGGACTGGCGAATTGAGGGCAACATCCCTCTCGGCTTCCTCTACCTTTTCCCCATGCTGCTCGTCGGTACCGTTCTGAGCCGGGGGCAGATCGCCTCTGCAGCCGCCCTCTGCACTGTCCTGACCGAACTGTTCGACAGCTTCGACTGGTTCTCACCGGTCGCCATTCCCCGCGATATCCTCATCTTCGCCGCCTTCGTTTGCATGGGGTTGTTTGTTTATGAAGCGGGGCGCAGCCGTCAACTCGCCCAAAAGCATCTGGAACAGATTGAACACGAGGCTCGCGCCCGCGCGGAGGCCGAAGAGCAGCTGAAGGTCCTGGTGGACAGCAGCCCGGCGGCGGTTTTTACTTCAACTTCTGACGGTCGTGTCCTGCTCGCGAACGAGGCCGCACATCGTCTGTTCGCCGTGCGCTCGGGAGAACTCAGTGGCCGTTCCGTGCATGAGTTTCTGCCTTCCCTGGGCAACGTCCCGGCGCCGGACGCCAAACATTCGCCGCTGCGTACAGCCATGCAGTGCCGGGGGCACCGTGCAAACGGCGAAGTATTTCTTGCCGATCTCTGGTTTTCCACCTATCAGACGAGCGTCGGCCCTCGCCTTGCCGCCATGGTGGTGGATACTTCCGAAGATCTCCGAAGCCGTGAAGAAGGCGGACTGAATCAACTGCTCGCAGGATCCCGCATTCTGGTCGCCGCCGTCTCTCATGAGATCCGCAATGTTTGCGGGGCCATCGCGATGGCTCATGCGAATCTGGCGCGCTCCGGCGGGCTGAACGGCAACAAAGACTTCGAGGCTCTCGGCAATCTCATCCTCGCGCTCGAGAAAATTGCCGGACTCGAACTTCGCAACACGACCGACCAGGTGGCCAGCCTGGACCTGGCGTCGGTGCTTGAAGAACTTCGGATCGTGGTCGAATCGGCACTGAACGAACAGGATATCCATCTTCGCTGGGACGTGCCGTCCGCACTGCCCACCGTATGGGCAGACCGGCAAAGCCTGATGCAGGTCTTTCTGAACCTCACCCGGAACAGTGAGCGGGCCATGCGGGATCGCCCCGTGCGGGAACTGACCATCTCCGCTGAAGCCAATGCCCGTCGCGTCGCCGTCCGTTTTCGGGATACCGGTTGCGGGGTTGCTGCGCCGGACCGTCTCTTCCGGCCTTTCCAGCAACAGGCGCGGGAGGCGGGGCTGGGTTTGTACCTGTCAAGGGCCTTCATGCGCTCGTTTCGTGGCGACCTGCGCTTTGAGCCCGAACCCGAAGGAGCCTGTTTTGTTGTGGAACTCGCCCGGGCCACACCGGTAAATCTCCCTGTTGAAAAGGAAGCCTATGAAGCGGCAGATCCGGATTCTGCTGGTGGACGATCACAGCCTGTTTCGCGAAAGCCTGAGCCGGTTACTCGAATCGGAGCCTGACTTCCATATCGCGGCCACCTGCGCCACTATCGCGGATTCCCTCGAGGTTCTTGCCCGTGAGCCGATTGATGTGGTCCTGCTGGATTACGATCTTGGCAACGAGCAGGGTACCGTCCTGCTCGAAGAGGCCAAACGCCGCGCCTTTCGCGCCCGTATTCTGATGGTGACCGCCGGGCTCAGTGATCTGGGAACCCTGCGGGCTTTCGAGAATGGCTCGGCCGGGGTATTCCTGAAGCACAGTCCCCCCGCCCAATTAGTGGAAGCGATCCATAAAGTCGCGAGTGGCGAAATGTGGCTGGATTCCCGCGCGGTCCAGTCGCTTGTGACCGGTGCCGCAGCCAGAGCAGACGTTCGGTCCGACGCGCAAAACCCAGGTGACATTCTCACCAGTCGGGAACGGGCTGTGCTCAAAGCAGTATTCGAGGGTTTGACGAACAAGGAAATCGGCGGCCGGCTGGATCTCTCAGAGAGTTCCGTCAAAACCGTTTTACAGCAGTTGTTCGATAAGACGGGCGTCCGCACCAGAAGCCAACTGGTGCGGATAGCCCTCGAACAACATGCGGACGACTGGCTGAAAGATTAGATTAAGCTTCGAGCAGTTTCCGGCAATACTGGTAGCACTTCGAAACTTCGGTCTGCGGGTCCGCCGCACCCTTGTACTCGTATTCGATATTCGCGGGAATCTTATACTTTCTGTCTCTCAGCACCTTCAGAACCGGCCCGATGGGCGTGTCGCCTTCTCCAAACGGCATGTTGTCGCCCTGATTCTTCTTCCGGTCTTTGATGTGGATCGTGACGATGTCGGCGTGATGTTTGTCGAGGAATTCCACCGGATCAAAGCCTGCCGCCCAGAAGTGGCCGATGTCGAGATTGATCTTGATCCACTTCGAACGGCCAGCCATGGCCTTGTCGAAACTCTCCGGCGAGGCGAATTCCCCATCCGTCATGCGGGAATGGCCGTGGAAGGCGACCTCGATCCCGTTTTTCTCGCAATACGGGAACAGTTTTTCGCCCATCGGGACGGTGGATGACGCGGTAATGTATTTGACGCCCATGGCCTTCGCCATGTCGAAGCCACGCTGCAGTTCGGCATCGCTGAAGTCCGGCCGGAAACTATAGTTGTAAGCGTACAGATTCACTCCTGCCTTCCGGAATTTCTCTGCAATTTGATGAAAATGATCCAGATCGACCGTTTCGCGCCACTTGCGGATCTCTTCCCGCTTCATCCCCGATGGTTCCGCGTGCCCCTGAAAAAGCTCGCATTCGCTGAGGCCGATCGCAGCCATGGCCTGGATCGCATCATCCAGTGACAGCGTTCGGAAACTATAGGATTGTGCGCCGATCTGGACTCCGCGAACCACGGAATTCGGCTTTGCCGCCGCCAGACTCGCGCCGGGTACCGCGGCGAGGGCCGCGCCGGCAATCAGTTTATGAAAGTCTCTTCGTGTGGACATACTCTGCCGAGTCTATAACACTCGGCAACAAGTAAAAGAGGCGCCGCCGGAAAAAGCAAAAGAGGCGCCGCCTCCGCGATGCGCCTCTTTTCTCCTCACAAACTCGCCAGAGCCTCCGTGCTTCCGGCTGGGACGTGTATTTTCACGTCAATCCCCGTTGAATCGTGCGTGGCCTCCGGTTACCAGCCGATATCAGGGAAGCAGTTTCAAACCGCTTTCTGGTTACCTAGTGTTAGCACTTCGCGGAAGTGTTACACAGGGCCTGAAAAAAACTACCACGCCAGCAGCGAATCCATCGTCTGCACCAGATCGTCCGTCTGGGGCAGAATCCGCGCTTCCAGATTCGGATGGTAGCCAACCCAGGTGTCGAGCGCCGCCACGCGTTTCACCGGCGCGTCCAGGAATGAGAACAACTCATCTGCGATGCGCGCGGCGATCTCTGCGCCATAGCCGAAGCTCAGCGTGTCTTCATGCGCGATCATCACACGGCTGGTCTTCTTCACACTGGTGGAAATTGCTTCCCAGTCGTAAGGGTTGAGTGATCGCAGATCAATCACCTCAATGCTGACGCCCGGATTCTGCTTCTCCACCTCATGCGCAGCCATCTCGGCCTTGTGAACCACCGCGCCATAGGTAATGACCGTAAGGGAATCACCGGGCTTTGCGATCCTCGCCTTGCCGAACGGGATCATGAAGTCCTCGCCGCGCCACTGCGAGCGGTTGTACATCTCCCGATAGAGTTTCTTGTGCTCCAGGAACAAGACCGGATCGTCAGACCGGATCGCCGTCCGCAGAAGACCCGCCGCATCCGCCGCATTCGACGGAAAAACCACGCGGATACCGGGAATGTGCGTGAACTCCACTTCGCCACACTGGCTGTGATAGACGGCGCCGCCGTTCAGGTAACCGCCGATCGGTACGCGGATCACCATCGGGGCGGAAAAACCACCATTGGAACGCCACCGCAGAGACGCGAGTTCGTCGCGGATCTGCATCATTGCCGGCCAGATGTAATCGAAAAACTGAATTTCAACCACCGGCTTCAGCCCCACTGCGGCCATACCGCTCGCCCGGCCCACAATCGAGGCCTCCGCGATCGGAGAATTGAAACAGCGCCGGCTCCCGAATTCGCTTTGCAGGCCGGCCGTCAGTTTGAAGACGCCGCCTTTGCCTTTCACTTCCGGCAGATTACCTTCGTGGCTGCAATCCGCCACATCCTCGCCGAAGACGATAATCCGCGAATCGCGACGCATCTCTTCTTTCAGCGTGGTGTTAATCAGATCCGCCATCGTCTTCGGATCGCCTTCCGGCACACCAGGCTGATCAAAAGCAGCGCCTGTTGGGTCAGCGCTTTCCGAGTAGAGATGTACCAGCGCGGTGGCCGGGTCCGGAGACGCCGCATGCAGCGCTCGCTTGGAATCCTCGTAAATGGAATGCTGGATGTCCCGCACCATTTTGTCGAGCGCGGCTTTCCCCATCAGCCCATCGTCAATCAGGAACTGCGGGAACGTTGCCAGTGGATCGCGCAGCGCTTCGGCTTCCCGTTCGCGCGCCGTCTTATAAAGGCGTTCGTCGTCACTCAGCGAGTGCGAATACGGTCGCGTGCAATGCGCGTGAACGAGCGCCGGGCCGTGACCTTCGCGGCAATAAGCCGCCGCCGTGCGCATGGCGCGGTACGACGAAATCAGATCTGTTCCGTCCACTTCCACCGTCAGCAGACCGGGGAACCCACTGACCAGTTTTGAGATCGAACCGCCCGGTGTCTGGGTCTCGACAGGCACCGAAATCGCGTAGCCGTTGTCCTGAATCAGAAAGATCACCGGCGCGTGGCTCAGGCAGGCATGGTTGATCGCCTCCCAGAACTCTCCCTCACTGGTGGCGCCCTCACCGGAGCATGTCAGCACCACGCGATCTTCGTTCGGATGCAGAAATCGCAGCGCCTCCGCACAGCCTACCGCCTGGGTGAACTGCGTGCCGGTGGCGGACGAACTGGAGACAATGTTGCGCGCCGGGTCACTCCAGTGCGATGGCATCTGGCGTCCACCCGAACTCGGATCGGAAGCCGCGCCCACAGCCTGTAACAGCATGTCGAGGGGCGTCATCCCCAACGTGAGAGCCAAAGCCCGGTCTCGATAATACGGATAAAACCAGTCGTATCCCGCCTTGCAGACCATTCCCGCAGCCACCTGAATTGCTTCATGGCCCGCGCAACTGATCTGAAAGAAAATCTTATTCTGCCGTTTCAGCAGGATCTCGCGGTCGTCAATAAACCGGGAGGTCTGCATCAGCCGGAAGGCTTGAATCAGGGCGTCAGGATCAAGCCCCAGACTGCGGGCGGATGTGAGCCGTTCGGTGCTGGTGGGCGTCGGGAACGACAACGTCATTGGAAGGCAATACCCTCATCAGAATAGCAAGAGGGTGAGTAACCAGCCAGACATCTTTTAGTCAGTCCGGTCCGCTTTGGCCTGGCCGATTTCACCGGGTCATCCGCCCGCGATTGCACCGACCAGCAGGAATGGCTCCCGGCCCTCGGCCACCGCACCCGGCAACGGTCTGTCCCCCGCTTCATGGGACCAGTCTTCCCCGCAGACAAAGAAGCGGATGAAGGGCCTCCGTTTGAGTGTCCCGTAATCCCGGATCGCGCCCCGCAGCACCGGGCATTTCGCTTCCAGCGCATCCAGAACAGAGCACAGCGTAACCGGCCCGGAGACCTCCAGTTCCACCGTGCTCTGCACGCGCGCCAGCGTTCTCAGATGCGCTGGCAGTTCCACCTGAATCACGGCAGCGTCTGGACCTCGATCGACAAGACCGGCGGCAAATCCCGCACAATTGCCGTCCAGTTGTCGCCTGAATCATTCGACGCATAGACCTGCCCGCCGGTCGTGCCGAAATAGACGCCGCATTCGTCCAGTGAATCCACCGCCATCGCGTCGCGCAGCACGTTCACGAAGCAGTTTTCCTGCGGCAGCCCTTTGGTCAGTGGTTCCCATTCATTCCCGCCGGTCCGGCTCCGGAACACGCGCAGCTGGCCATTCGGCGGATAGTGCTCGGAATCGCTGTGGATCGGTACCACATAAATGGTCTCCGGTTCATGGGCATGCACGTCGATCACGAACCCGAAATCGGTGGGAAGGTTGCCGCTGACCCGCGTCCACTGCTCCCCGGCATTGTCACTCCGCATGATGTCCCAGTGCTTCTGCATGAACAGAACCTCCGGTCGCGATTTGTGCATGGCAACGTGGTGCACGCAGTGCCCCACTTCCGCCGTTGGATCGGGCAGGAACTTTGAGTAAAGGCCTCGGTTGATCGGTTTCCAGCTCTTGCCCCCGTCGTCAGTCCGAAATGCTCCCGCCGCCGAGATCGCGATGTACATCCGGTCCGGATTCGAAGGATCCAGCAGAACAGTGTGCAAACACATGCCGCCCGCGCCCGGTTGCCATTTGGGGCCTGTGCCATGCTGGCGGAGTCCTGAAAGCTCCGCCCACGCCTGACCGCCATCCGTCGATTTAAATAGCGCCGCATCCTCAATTCCCGCAAACACGGTTTCCGCATCGGTGGGAGACGGTTCCAGATGCCAGACGCGCTTGAACTCCCACGGATGCGGTGTGCCGTCGTACCACTGGTGCGTGCCTGGAACGCCATCGTAGGCGAACTGGTTACCCACCGGCGACCACGTTTTGCCGCCCTCGTCGGAGCGCTGCACCTGCTGGCCGAACCAGCCGCTCGATTGGGACGCGTAAATCCGGTCGGGATTCACCGGCGAACCCTTCAGGTGGTAGATCTCCCACCCACCAAAAAACGGACCGCTCACATTCCACTTGTCCCGCTTCCCGTCAGACTCCAGGATAAATGCGCCTTTGCGCGTCCCCGCCAGTACCCGAACTTTGCTCATACCCTCTTCTCCCCTCTCACCGGAATGCCGGCCAATTCAATCACCGGACGGACTTCCACCGTCCCCTTCCGCGCCCCGGGAATTCGCGCCGCGATTCCGGTGGCCTCATCAGCATTCGCAGCTTCTATCAGGAAGTACCCGCCAAACTGCTCCCTGGTCTCCGCGAAGGGACCGTCCGTCAACAGCGGCTCGCCGTCACGAACACGGACACTGGTTGCCATAGAGGTGGGGTAGAGCGGCGCAGTGGCAATAAAGTTTCCAGTTGCGTTCAGGTCCTCCGCCAGTTGCAGCGATTCCGCGTAACAGTCCTCCCGGTCCGCATCGCTCAGGGCGTTCTCGTCCTGATAAATCATCAGCATGTACTTCATTTCAGAACCCTCCGGAAGGAAGACGGCCAGGACCCCACAAAATCGACCGAACCAAACCATTAATTTATATCGAATCCGGCCGCCTGGTGGCTGATTCCAACCGTCTGGTGAACGTGAACCAGGGTGCAACGTCGCCATCTGATTGAAAACAATACCTCGTCGGTTTGGCACGGGTCGTGCTATTCCGGACAGCGGAGGTTGCAATGAAAAAAGGATTCTTCACTCTCGCCGCATTCGTCATCATGATCGCCCCCGTGGCTGCGCCCGCCGCTGGCCGTGCGGTCTTCGTTTCCCGTCCCATCTACGGCGCCGGATTCGGCTATGGACCGTACTGGGGCAGCTACTGGGGTCCCGGTTGGGCCGGCCCGGTCTACGCCTATCCCAACTCCGGAGAAGTCAAGCTCGAAACCAAAGTGAAGGATGCCGAGGTCTTCATCAACGGGGCGTATGCCGGCACTACGCATGAGAACAGGACCATGCGCCTGCGTCCCGGCAATTACGATATTCAGATCCGCGAACAGGGCCGTACCCAGTTTGCCGAAAAGGTCTATGTGGTGCCCGGCAAGACGCTGAAGCTGCACCCGGTTCTGTAATGGTGTCCGCAACAAAAAAAGGGCCTGCCAAACCTGGCAGGCCCTTTTGAGTTCTACCTCCTGAAGCGTCGTTATTAGAAGGTGACCTTGGCGCCCATCGTCACAACGCGGCCTCCACCCGTTCCGTTGACACCTGTGCCCGAACTGATGGTGCCGGTGATAAACCCGAAGTTGGAGCCAAAGCCCGTGTTCGGATTCGAGAACTGCGGCGTATTAGTCAGGTTGAGCGTGTCCGCGCGAAGCTGCAGCTTCCAGCCTTCACGGATTTCGATCCAGCGTGAGAAGCCCAGATTCAGGCTGAACAGACCCGGACCATCAAAGATGTTTCGGCCCGTGGTGCCCTGGACGTTGGTAGCAGCCTTGGCGAAGCTGCTGGTGCTGAACCAGGGATTGCCGGTGTTGATGCCGCCCAGCACCTGGATCGGAGCAATCTGATCCAGCGTCGCGGTGCCGCCACTGCCCAGATTCAGACTGTTGCTGCCCGTGAACGTCAGCGGGGTCCCGGTGCGGAGCGAGAGAATACCGGCGACCTGCCACCCACCCAGGATCTTACCGGCAAAGCTGTTCGTCAGGAATGGCTTCCCCTTGCCGAACGGAGTCTGGTAGATGTAGCTCTGCACGAAGTTGAACTTGCGGTCGAAATCGGCGCGCGCATAGTTACGGGCGATGCCCTGCCCGGCGTAAAAGGCCAGACCGCCATCGTCACCACCCTGGAAGTCCATCGCCTTCTGCCAGGTAAACGCGGTGGTGACCGAGAGACCCGAAGCGTAGCGGCGGTCCAGCTTAATCTGCAGGGAGTTGTAGGACGACGAGAAGCCGGCGAAGTACTGCGTCACCGCTGCAGTGGTGCCGTACTTTGCAAGGAACGGTTGACCGGCGCTGCCCGCGCCAATCTTCTGGCCGGCATTCAGGTTGATTGCGGCCGGAGTACCAACGCCGTGGCTGCCAACGTAAGCGACGTCCAGTGCAAACCGGAACGGCAACTGGCGCTGAATGGCAATGTTCCAGCTTTCGATGTAGCCGTTCTTATAGTTGAGCGGAATCACGTTCTGCGCCGTGGTGGGATTCGGGTTCGTGATGATGCCGTTGGTCGGCACCACAATCGGATCCGGAGCGGGGAAGCCGTTCTGGAAGGTCGGAGCCCTGCCGCCCGGCAGCACTGCCGGCGCGTAGTTGTCGGCGCCGCTCGGCGCGAGGTACTGATTGTTGGCGCGAACCGGGAAGTTGTAAGCCCAGTTGTTGTCCGGGAATGGCGTATAGCTGATGCCGAAGCCGGTGCGGAAGACGGTCTTCTCGTCATAGCGATAAGCAATGCCGAGACGCGGCGCAAAGTACTTGTACCGCGTCTGCAGGCCCATATTCAACGGGTTGTTGCCGATACCCGCGATCACAAGCGTATTGTTGTCGGGATTGTAGTTCGAGAAGCCACCCGGGAAGTGCGGCGTCGGAGCCTGATAGAGTTCCCAGCGCAGACCGGCATTGATGGTCAGCTTGGGGCTTACCGTCCAGTTGTCGGCTACATATGCGAACACCTGCGTCTGGCGCAGAGCGGGGAAGTACGTATTCACGTCGCGTGCCACCTGGTTCGGAACATCGAGCAGGAAACTCGCCATGTCGTTGGCCAGACCCTGTGATGAACCGGAGCAACCCGACGGCGTCGGTCCCTGCACCGTGCAGGTCTGGAGCGCGGTCTGCTGCGTACCGAACGTGTAAACGCCACGCGGGCTGAACGTCTGGTCCTGCAGCAGGTCGTCCCGCAGGCGGCGGATGTCGACGCCGAACTTCACGGTGTGATTTTTGAGGATCTTCGTCCATGAGTTCACGATGTCGATGTTGGCTTCCGCGCGATCCCAGGGGAGGCTGGCCGAGTACCCGAACAGCGGGCTCGAATAACCGCCGATGTTGATTCCGACAAAGCCGCTTGTGAACGGGCCCAGGTTAACGCCCGGAATGCCGAAGTTCGTCGAATCATTCTTGCCGTAGTCGGACTGCACCGCTTCATTGTGGTAGTGCGCGACGCCCACACGGACTTCGGTAAGCAAAGTCGGAGACAAAACCCGGTTGTAGTTCAGGCCAGTGCTGTAGGTCTTCTGGAACGCAGTATCCTCGAACGCGCCCTGCGCCGGACCACCCGCGTCACCGAAGATCGGTGCCTGGAAACTGGTGGGGCGGGCAAAGCTGAACCGACCGCTGATGCGATCCTTATCCGTCAGAACCCAGTCGACTTTCGAATCCACCTGATCGGTGGTTTTATGGAACGGCAGCAGCGCGAAGTAGTCATTCGTCTGGCTGGTCGGCGAGAATGCCTCGTTGGTCGCCGGCAGGAATGTGGACAGGATTTTTGCCGACACCGGATTGATGCGGCTTTGGGGAATGATGTTGCCAGGGAACGGCGTACGCAACTGGCCCGAACCGTCCTGCAAACCGGTGGCCGGGTCATAGACCTGGTGGCCGGGGTCACCGCTCAGATCGCCGGTACGGAACGGCCCGCTCGGGATATTCGTCTGGTTGGTGTTCGCTTCGCGGTCCACCGTGCGGACGTAGTTAGCAAAGTAGAACAGTTTATTTTTTTTGATGGGAGCACCCAGGTTGCCGCCAAACTGGTTATAGGCCAGATGCCCAACCGTCGGGTTAAAGAACGACCGCGCATCGAGCGCGCTGTTCTGCAGGAACTCGTAAAGTGCGCCGTGATAAGCATTCGAGCCTGACTTGATCATCACGTTGACGACGGCGCCGGTGGCGCGGCCCAGTTCCGGGTCGTGATTGGTAGTGGAAACGCTGACCTGCTGAATCGCTTCCGCCGGCGTGATCAGGATCTGCAGCAAGCCAGTGCGTTCATTGTTATCGATGCCTTCCACCTGATAGTTATTGCCCATGCGGGGCTGGCCGTTGACGTTCGTCTGCAGCGAACTCGACGCGTTAAACGCCTGCGAGTGCTGGAAAGTCTCAACCGACGTGCCCGGAACCAGATCCAGAAGGCTCTGGAAGTTGCGGTTAACGCCCATCGGCAGCTCCTGCACCAGCTTTTCGTCAATCACGCGGCCGGTGTCGGCGCGTTCCGTCTGCAGGATGGAACCGCTGGCGGAGACCTCAATGGTCTGGTTAATTTCGCCGGGTTCCAGCCGCACATCGGCGCGGGGACTGGTGTTCGCTTCGAGGACAATCCCGCTCTTGATCTCTTTCTTGAAGCCGGTCATTTCGACCTGGACAGAATACAGACCCGGCGGCAGCTCCAGAAAATTGTAAGAGCCGGATTCATTGGTCTGTCCGTTATGGACAACCTTGGTATTGGTTTCGGTCAGGGTGACTTTTGCGTTGGCAATCGAGCCACCCGTACTATCGGTAACGGTTCCAACGATGGTACCGTTTACTGCCTGTGAGAACGCCAGACCACAACACAACAACACGGTGGCGATCAAAACACAGATCTTACGCAGACGCTGCATGAGAATTCCTTTCTAAACTGTTCCGCACGTCAACGTGGCGGAACCCCCATTCGGGTAACTGAATGGAAATAATGCTACCAGATATGAGTGCTTTGGCGCACGTACGGAAAACGTGAAAGCCTAACCTCCGGCAGGGGGTCCCGCGGGACAGGGTCTGTTCGCCCCTGGATGGGTCCCAAAGATTCCGAACCGCTTCCGCCCTGCATCCGTCATAGAATGCAGAGAACATGCCTTGTCTGCTGGTGATCCTGATGGTTTCGTTCCCCCGGCTGGTGCTGGTGGGAATGTGGCTCTTCACCCATATGCTCAATCGGGCATACCACGGGTTATTAATCCCGCTGCTTGGCTTCTTTTTCCTGCCAATCACGACTATCGTCTACGCGTGGATGGTCAGCAATCACCGCCCGCTCGAAGGCATGAATCTGATCTTCCTGATTGTGGCCGTCCTGCTGGATGCCGGTTCGCACGACCGGGGGCAACGCTACTATCGGCGTCGGTAGCTATTCCCGACAGATGCCGCGTTCGCTCCGGCGGATAAATTCCACCAGATGGGCCGTATTGGCATCGGGAACCTCTTCCTCGATGTGGCGCAACGCGTCTTCCAGCAACAGCCCGGAGCGGTACAACAACTGATACGCCTTCTTAAGGCGCGAAACCTCTGCCATGCTGAAGCCGGACCTTTTCAGCCCCACAATATTCAGCCCCTTCGCTTCCACGTTGAAGCCTGAATAAAGGAAGAACGGCGGAACATCCAGATTGACGCGCGTGTTGCCCCCAATCATGGCCAGTTTCCCGATCTTCGAGAACTGGTGCACCACCACGCCACCCGAAATGAACGCCCGGTCCTCAATCTCCACATAACCCGCGATCAACGCGCAACTGGCAATCACCGTATTGCTGCCGACCGTGCAGTTATGCGCCACATGGCCGGACGTCATAATGTAATTCCCGTCGCCCAGCGTGGTCACCGATTCCGGCTTCGTCCCCCGGGAGATCGTATAGTGCTCCCGGATCTTGTTGTCATTGCCGATCCGCAGATAGCTCCGGTCACCTTTGAAATTCTTATCGAGCGGGTCAGTCCCCAGCACCGTCCCGGCAGAGATTTCGTTGCGATCACCCAGCGTTGTCCAGCGCTTGATGAAGACATACGGCTCCAGCAGGCAGTCATCACCAATCGAAACGTCCTGCTCGATAACGCAGAACTCCCCGACGCGGGTACGCGCTCCAATCTGAGCGTCCGGATGGATGCGGGCCGTGGGCGCAATCACGGCGGAAGGGTCGATAGCCACGACTCCATCATAGAGGCTGCCTCCGGAACACTTCCGAAGCACCCGGTTGCTATCCTCCGGAAGTGTCCGATCTCCAGCCGCTGCTCGGTATTGCCGCCCTGAACCTTGCCGCCACCATGAGTCCCGGGCCGGCCTTCGTACTGGTCACGCAGACGGCCGTGTCCTCCAGACGCGACGTTGCGCTCGCCGCCGCGGCCGGCACCGTCACAGCCTCCATGACCTGGTGCCTCGGGGCGCTGCTCGGCTGGCAGTTCCTCCTGGTGCGCGCCGTGGCGCTCTACCGATTCCTTCACATTGCGGGTGGCTGCTACCTCGGCTACATCGGAGTGATGATGTGGCTTCACGCCCGGGATCCCCTGCCGGAGTTGGACAGGCAAAGCCTCACCCGTGGCGCTGCCTGGCGAAAGGCCCTGTTCCTGGGCTTATCGAATCCGAAAGTGATCGTCTTTTTCGGAACCGTCTTCACCGCGCTCTTCACTCCTCAGACTCCGGCGGCTATCCGCTGGGCATCCCCGCTGATCGTGCTCTTCAATGAATGCGTCTGGTACTCCCTGGTCGCCACACTGTTTGGAACCGCGCCGGTGCAGCGGATCTACCGCCGCCTGAAAGCCGGAGCGGAGCGAGTGTTCGGCAGTTTCCTGCTGCTGTTCAGCGCACGCCTCGTTTTCAGCGGCATCGTTCGTTCAGGCGTTTAGTCCCGTGCGTCGGTAGGGCTTTCGTCCAGCCTTTTCTTGATCGGCATCAGCGCCAGTAAAGTCACCAGGTTCAGAAACGCCAGCACGATCGCCACTTCGTATTTCCCGATCGCCACCGCCGCCCCGATCGCGCCCGTGTTCCAGATCGATGCGGCTGTCGCCGTGCCATGCACGCTCATTCCATCCCGAACAATCGCCCCGCCCCCCACGAACCCGATGCCGGCCACCAGACCCTGCAGAATATGGGAGTTCAGGGTCTGGCCATCCAGCCCTTTAACGTCCTGAAAAATCATCATGTAACCGCAACTCGCCATCGCCACGATGGGAAACGTCCGGATACCCACCGCGTGCATTTCCTTCTCTCGCCACCAGCCCATGGGCAACGTCAGCGCGTAGGCGAAAAAGATCTTCACCGCGGTGACCCAGAGAAGATGCCAGTCGATCAGATTGGTAAGCATGCTGTTATTGTTGTTTTTTCGATATGAAACTGATCCGGGTCCAGCCGTTTCTGATGAGCTTTCCGTTCCCGGAACCGATACGGCTTCCATTCTACGGTGGAGAACGTACGATTCTGAAGCGTGACGCCATGCTGATCCGGGTCGAAACCTCCGCGGGCATCACCGGCCACGCTCCAGGGCCGGGCAGCGAACGTGTTTTCGACCTGATTCGTCTCTTCGTCGCCCCCTTTCTCGAAGGCGTTACTCTCGCCGATCCCGATGCCCTTCGTATCCGCTTCGAATCCGGTCCGGGCCGGGGCAATCGCGAACTGATGAAGGCCTATTGTGTAGTGGAGGTCGCGCTCTGGGACATCTACGCGAAATCATTCTCCGTCCCGGTTTCCGAAGTGGTGGGCGGGCGCGTGCGCGAAAAGATCAAGCTCTACGGCAGCGCGGGCATGTACCAGCCGCCGGAGAAGTTTGCCGAGGAGGCCGCCGCCATCGCCGGTCTCGGTTTCCGAGGCTACAAGATGCGCCCCGCGCTCGGCCCGGACGACGACGTGAAGACGGTCCGCCTGATGCGCGACGCCGTTGGTCCGGCCGTCGATCTGATGATCGACGCCCACGCCTGGTGGCGAATGGGTGACCGCGGTTATTCCGCCGATACCGTGGCCCGCGTCGCCGAATCGATGTCGGAATACGATCCGCTCTGGCTTGAAGAACCGCTGCCTCCCGCCGATCACGACGCCTACACGACCCTGCGCGAGAAAGAGTTCATACCCCTGGCATCCGGCGAACACGAGCCGGACGAAGATGGCTTTACCGACCTGATTGATTCCGGCTGCGTCGACTACGTCCAGATGGATGTAGTCTGCCAGGGCGGTTACGCCATGGCGAAACGGCTCTTTCATCTCATCGCCCGCCGCGAACTTCGCTTCGCCTTCCATGCCTGGGGAACCGATCTCGAGATTCTGGCTGCGGCCCAACTCGGAGTCTGCTGGACGGATTCCGTGGTTGAATGGCTGGAATACCCCTGCTACTCCCACGGCGGCAAGCCCGGAATGTATCCTTTTCCGCTGGCGACCGATATTCTCAAGGCGCCGCTTCAAATCGAGCGCGGCGATCTGATTGTGCCGCGCGAGCCCGGTTTTGGCATCGAAGTAGAGGAAGACGTCATCAACAAATATCCGTGGATCCCGGGGCCCTGGTCATATTTCCGCCTTGACTCGCCTCCGCAGACCCTCGCCGTTGTCGGCGATCATTCGATACCGTTCGAAGGGAAGCTATAAGTGAGCAAGATCGAGAAAGACTACAAGTATCTCCATATTCTGATCAACATCTTCGTCGTGGTGCTGATCGTTTCCAATCTGATCGCCCCGAAGTTCGTAGCGGTCGGATGGTTCCGCTTCAGCGCGGCCCAACTGCTTTTCCCGATCACCTATATCTTTGGCGACGTCTTCACCGAAGTCTACGGCTACAGCGCTTCCCGGAAGGCCATCTGGACCGGCTTCATGGCCAGCGTCATCATGACCGCCTTTGGGCTTTTCGCCATCTGGCTGCCTCCCGCGCCTGAGTTCAAAGATCAGAACGCCTTCGAAACCATCTTCGGCGTGGTGCCGCGCAATGTCGCCGGCAGTCTGCTCGCCTTCTGGGCCGGTGAATTTGCCAACTCCCTCACGGTCGCGAAAATGAAGCTCTGGACCAATGGCCGCATGCTCTGGACCCGCACGGTCGGCTCCACCGTTGTGGGCCAGTTAGTCGACACCAGCATCGTGATCTTCTTTATTTTCTGGGGCCAGCCGCTGGGCGTCATGTTCAAACTCATCGTGTCCGGCTACCTGTTCAAAGTGGTATATGAGGTGCTGGCGACGCCGCTGACCTACCTCGTGGTAAATTTCCTGAAGCGCGAGGAAGGTGTGGACTTCTTTGATCGCAGCACAAACTTCAATCCCTTCAAGGCGGAATGAGACCTTACATCATCGGGATCGCCGGTCCCTCGGGCTCCGGTAAAACGGAACTCGCGGTGCGTCTTCAGGCAAAGCTGGAAGACTCCATTTTGCTTTCGCTGGACTCGTACTATCTGAGTCAGGACCACCTCCCGCCCTCCGAGCGTGCGCTCTGCAATTTCGACGACCCCGCTCTGCTCGACTGGGAACTCGTCAACCGGCAGATCGCCGCTCTCTCCCGCGGTGAGGCGGTCGAGCACCCTATCTACTCGTTCGAGTACCACACCCGGCTCGATTCCACCGTCCATGTCCGGCCATCGAAATATCTCATCGTGGAGGGGATCTTCGGGCTTCACGATGAGGACCTGCGTTCGCTTTGCAACGCCAGATTTTACGTCCATGCGCCGGATGACGTGTGTCTCGCCCGGCGCATCGAACGCGATGTGCAGTTCCGCGGTCGCACCGAACAGTCCGTCGTCGATCAGTACACCGCGACGGTCCGGCCGAGCGCGCAACTCTACGTGCTTCCCACCGAAAAGTACGCCCATCTGAGCGTTTCCGGCACCCAGCCCATCGATTCCTCGGTTGCCGACTCGCTGGCGTTCATCCTGCAAGCCTCCGCCTGAGCTACGCTGGTCGCAGTGACCAGACAGCCCCTTGTTCTTCTCCCCGGACTCCTCTGCGACGACGAGGTCTGGGCTTCCCAGATCACAGCCCTGGGTGACGTAGCCGATTGCGTGTGCGTTGATTATGGGGAACTCGACAGCCTCCGTTCCATGGCGGAGAAAGTCCTTCGCGTCGCGCCCCCGAGGTTTGCCGTCGCCGGTCATTCGATGGGAGGTCGGGTTGCCCTCGAAGTCTACCGCCTGGCGCCCGAAAGGGTGACCCGCATCGGCCTGTTCGACACCGCATTTGCGCCGCTTCCCGCGGGCGATGCCGGCGAACGGGAACGGCGCAGTCGTTACGCGCTGCTGGAAGTCGCACAAAACGAGGGAATGGGAGCGATGGCGCGGCAATGGCTGCCCCCGATGCTCCATCCCGAAAACATGAAGAACGAAGCACTGTTTGAGGCGATCATCCGCATGCTGGAGCGCAAAACGCCGTTGATCCACGCCGCACAGATTAAAGCTCTTCTGGAGCGTCCGGACGCCACGGCTGTTCTCGCTTCCATCCGCTGCCCCGCGCTGATGCTGACCGGCGGGCAGGACGCCTGGAGTCCGCCCTCCATTCATCAGACGATGGCCCAGGCAGTGCCGGGAAGCCGTCTGGTCGTGATCCCGAATTGCGGCCACATGGCCCCGATGGAAAGCCCGGAAGCGGTTACCGCCGCGATGCGAGACTGGCTTGCCGCGCCTGCAGTGCTTTCATAGCGCTTTCCCGGTCCGGCGCGATCACGATCACGCGCCACGGACCGGTGAGTGGCGGTTTGCCGTCATAAACCACATCCGGTGAAGCATGGGGCTTCCGCGTCAGGCGACTGAACAGAATCTTCCGCCCCTCAAAGTCCTCTTCACCCAGCGTCAGGGCGGGGAACCCGGCCAGCGGAACTTCGGAAATCCCCACCCAACCCAGTTCCTTCTGATCTGAAAAATAAGGCACGGCAAAAGGCCCGCCGGGCGTGTGCGGCAGATCGAATTCCGTTGTTTCGTCCGCGATCTGCAGCCGTTCCACGCCGGTCGAGATGCCAATGGTGTAACGGAACGCCACGCCATCGTCAAACACCCGCGCCTCCACGTCGAGAATGCGCGCCAGCGAGCCGTTCTGCATGAACCGCGCCTTGATCGCATGGTCCGAACGCGTCTCGGAAATCAGACCAGTATTCTCGCCCAGCAGCGGTTCCCAGGTGAAGAGTTCAAAGCCGAGATAGGAGGTGTTGATGAGGAGTTTGCCCTTGTAGCGGAGTTGATAGGCCACCCGCGTCAGGCTTGTATCGGATTGGGAACCGACGAACAGGCGAAACTCCACCTGTCCGTCGGGAGAAACCACGCGGCGTTCGTCCTGTGCAAACGCCGCCAGAGCCAGCAGGAAAAAACTAACCGCGAGTCTCACGCCCAGCTGTAGCCGGAATCCATCAGAGGCAGCGAGCGAACTCTCTTGCCCGACGCGCTGAAGATCGCATTCGCGACCGCCGGCAGCAGCGGGGGAAGAGCGGGCTCACCGATGCCGGTGGGCGAGAAGCTGGTCTTCAGGTAGTGGACGTCGATCTCCGGCGGGCATTGCGCCAGCCGAACCATCCCGTGCTGGTGATAGTTCGTCTGTACCACCTTGCCCTTCTCGATGGTGATCTTCTGCGACATCATTTCGCTCAGACCGTCGATCACCGCGCCCTGCGTCAGGTTCTCCGCGCCGCTCGGGTTGATGATCTGGCTGCCGACGTCACCCACCACCCACACCTTGTGGACCTTCACCTTCTTCGCCGCATCCACACTCACCTGCGCCACCTCGGCATAATAGCCGCGATGACTGAAGTGCATGCCGATGCCGAGCGCCTGGCCTTTCGGCAGAGTGGTCTTCCCCCAGCCCGAACGTTCCGCCACAGCCTTGACGACGCCCTTCATGCGTTCCGCGTCGAAGCTCGCCTGCATCGGATTGCCTGCCGGAGCCACATTACCGTTGCTCAGCAGCGCTAGGCGGAACTCCACAGGATCTTTGCCGGCCGCATGCGCCAGTTCGTCGATAAACGACTGGATCACGAAAGCAAACGCGTTGCTCGATGGCGCACGCAGCGCGCCGGTCCGCACACCCAGTGGCTGTACCGAAGCCTGCAGCGAGTAGTTCTTAATAAACGGCTGCGGGAATTCGGTGGGGCCCATGCCGGCGGAGGCGGTGAACTGCTCGCCGATGCCGAAGCTCATGAAGTGGTTCTTCCAGCCCACCACGTTCCCGCTCGCATCCACGCCTGCCTTCAGATGCTGCCAGCCGCCGGGGCGATAGTAATCGTGCGCCATGTCGTCTTCACGCGACCAGATCAGCTTCACCGGCACACCCGCCTGCTTGGCGATGTAGGCCGCTTCCACAATGTAGTCGTTGTTCAGACGGCGACCGAAGCCACCGCCCGCGCGCACCATGTGAACCTTGACGTCCTTCTGCGAAATACCCAGCAGGTCGGCAGCCATCTGGCGGCCGCGGAGCGGCTGCTGGCTGTTCGTCCACAGTTCCAGCTTGCCGTCTTTGAAGTGAGCGGTGCAGTTTTGCGGTTCCAGCGTCGCGTGCGAAATATGCGGATACGAATAGGTCGCTTCCACCACTTTCGCGGCCGACTTCAGCGCGGCATCCGCATCTCCATCGGCTCGGATGGTCCGCTGCGGACCCTTCGCGATCATCTCCTGCACTTTTTGTGCATGAACGGTGCTCGAATCCGTGGCGCGCGGGCCTTCGTTCCACACCACTTTCAGCTGCTTACGGGCGCTCTGCGCATGCCACCAGGTTTCGCCCAGGATGGCAATGCCGCTTTCGAGACCCGGGTCGCCGGGGATCACCTGGTCGGCCGGAATGTCGGGCCGTTCGATTACGAACGCCTGCTTGATGCCGGGGAGTTTCTTAATATCTTCGATGTTCGAACTGGCGACCTTGCCGCCGAAGACGCCGCACTTCTCAAACACGGCGTACAGCATGCCCGGCACCGTCACGTCGACACCGAACATCGGCTTGCCCGTCGTGATTGCCTTCACGTCATAGGCCACATGCGGATGCCCGATGATCTTGTATTCCGACGGATCCTTGAGCTTCAGCGTGCTTACGTCCGGCGACTTCATGCCGGCGACTTTGGAAGCCAGTTCCCCGTAGCCAATTGAGCGATTCGAACCCTTGTGACTCACCACGCCCGAAGCCGTGGTCAGTTCGGAGGCCGGCACGCCCCACTGCTGCGCAGCCGCGGCGACGAACATCGCGCGGCCCGCCGCGCCCGCCTGGCGCATCGGAATCCACGCCGTCGGCGTCGCGGTGCTGCCGCCCGACGATTGCGCGGTGTACTTCGTGTCATCCAGCAGAGCCTGTTCCAGCCGGACATTCTTCCAGTCCACGTCGAGTTCTTCGGCAATCAGCATGGGCAGCATATTCCGCACGCCCTGGCCGGTTTCCGGATTCTTGGCCATGATGGTCACGATCCCATCGCTGCCGACCTTAATGAAATTGTGGGCGTCAATGGGCGGCGCGGGTGCGCCACCACGGCCCTGTGCCAGAACTTCCGGCAGATCCAGGCTGAAGAGAACGCCGCCGCCAACAGCCGCGCCGACCTTCAGGAAAAAACGACGATTGAGTGTAGTCTTCATGTGGACGTCTCCTCCCTATTCCTTGCCCGCGACCTGGACGGTCTTCGCGGATGCGTTAGTGGTCAGTTCGGCGGCCTTGTGAATGGCCTTCCGGATTCGAACGTAGGTACCGCAGCGGCAGAGGTTGCCGTTCATGGCGGAGTCAATATCTTTGTCGGTCGGCTTTGGCGTCTTCGCCAGCAGCGCGACCGCGGACATAATCTGGCCGGCCTGACAGTAGCCGCACTGCGGCACATCAATGTCCTGCCACGCGACCTGGACGGGGTGAGTCCCGTCGGCCGAAAGTCCCTCAATCGTCGTCACCGCCTGCGTTCCCACAGCGGAAACCGGGGTGAGGCAGGCTTTCGCGGGCTTGCCATTCAGATGCACGGTGCAGGCGGCGCACTGGCCGATGCCGCAACCATACTTTGCGCCTTTCAGATCCAGTACATCCCGCAGGACCCAAAGCAACGGCATATCACCCGGCACATCCACTGTGCTGGTGTGCCCGTTCACGTTCAGTTTAAAGGCCATCAGATTTGCTCCGTTATCAAATATATCGTTTATGATGCGGAGGGTACAGGGGCGGGGCTGTTTTTTCGTGCCGCCGGACCCGTCATAATAGCGTCATGCCCCAACAGACCCCGGCAGAGTTCGGTCCCCTGGAAGTCCGCCTCATGGATCTCGCCTGGGCGCGGCAGGGCGAATTCAGCGTTCGTGACGCCGCCGAACATCTGGCTTCCCTGGCCTACACCACCGTCATGACAACCCTCGACCGTCTTTTTAAGAAGGGGTACCTGAACCGGCGGATGCAGGATCGAGCCTTCTTCTATTCGGCCCGCTATTCCCGCGCCGAACTCGAGCAGCGCCAGGCGGGCAAACTGGTCAGTGGTCTGTTCTCAAACTCTCACTCTTCGCCGGAAGCCCTGATTTCCTGTCTGGTGGACGCCGTGGGCCAGTACGATGAGTCCCTGCTCGATGAACTGGAACGCCGTATCGCCGCCAAACGGGAAGAACTGCGGAACGGAGAAACGGCATGAGCTTCGGCTACGCCGGTCGGCTCCTGTGCCTCTCATTGGCTTCGTTTTTTCTTGTCTTCACCAGCCTCAACCTGTTGATTTCACTGCTTGCGCCACTGGCTATCGGTTTCGCGGAACGCCGCCGACCGCGCCTCGGAGCCTTGCTCCTTCTGGCCGTGCGATTGCTCCCTTTGGCTGGCGGCTTACTCTTCGTCGGGATTCTTTGCGTGCCCAGTTACCTGCGTCTCGAACCGGCGCTTGACCAGGAGCAGGCGGGTCCCGTTTCCGTTGTCATCGCCTTATTGGGAGTCGTACTTTGCTCGGTTTCGCTCGCCGCATCGGTCCGGGCGCTTCGCAAATCGGCTTCGTTTTTTCGACCCGCTCAGGAGACGAAACTGCCGGGCTGGGCAGGGTCTGCCGGAGTCATCGAGGGACCTGCGTCGGTTCTGGCACTGACCGGAGTCCTGCATTCCCGGCTGGTGATCTCACGCGAGCTTCTGAGCGCGTTGACCGCGCCCGAACTGGACATTGCACTCCGCCACGAAAAAGCTCACCTCCAATCGCGCGACAACCTGAAGCGCCTGCTGATCCTGCTGTCGCCAAACCTGATTCCGTTCCTGCCCGGCGTGCGGGCCATGGAGCGGAGTTGGGCCCGCCTCACCGAATGGGCTGCGGACGACCGGGCGGTTGCCGGCGATTACGGCGACTCGATCCTGCTGGCGGATGTGCTGGTACGCTGTGCCCGGATGCGTCGTCCGCCCGAGCCCCTGCTCACATCGTCTCTGCTCTGCTGTAACGGCGATCTCTCCGCACGGGTCGACCGGCTGCTGGGCAGGCCCGAACCGTCGCACACCTCAAGCGCAGTGCCCGTTGCCACCGCCGCGCTTGCCGCCGCCGGACTCGGCGCCCTCGCGCTCCATCCGGCCATCTTGCACGCCGTCCACCACGCTCTCGAACTGCTGCTGGACTGAGGCCTACTTCACCGGCCCGATCAGTTCCACCAGTTCGGCCAGGTCTTTCTCCAGATCCTTCTTCAGATACTCATACCGCTCCACCGCGTCCCGGCCAATCTTCTGGTCGGCTCCGGTCGTCATGCCGTAGAGGTACTGAATGTGCGTCTGGATCTCCGGCTTGCTGTAACGAACGGGCGGAGTCACCATCTTTGCGGAAAGCTTGCCGAGCTTCGCCAGGGTATCGGGATCTTTTTTTGTCCGCTGCGCCTCGCGCAACCGTGCGACCGCCTGGTTCACCTGGCTCACCAGATCCCGCGCCCTCATATTGTGCTCGAACTGTTCTTTGAGCTGAGCCGTCGTGACGCCGTCTTTGGTCACCCTGGGGTCTTCAATCACCGTCACCGGCAGTGTCGCGGTGTAAGCACCGGCCGTGAATCTCACGGAATAGACGCCGGGCACTGCCGCAGGTCCGTTCGGACCCGCCGGACGCTGTTCGCTCATCCAGGGGCCGGGATATTTCAGATCCCACGTGAACCGGTGCATACCCGGGGTTTTCTCGAGTTTCGTCGGTAGCGGCGGGGCGCGGAACCCACCTTCGTCATCCACCTGCGCCTCGCCGCCTCCGGCGGTTCTTTCGGTTCCATACGCACTTGAAAACGTGCGGATACTCTGTCCCGCGCCATCCAGAATGTCGATGGTGATGTCACCGTCCGGCGTACCGGCCAGATAGTAATCGATCTGCGCCCCGGACGACGGGTACGCCAGGGCGCGGTTCGTTCCGGTCTGCCGCCCCGGAATCCGGTATGCGTCGCGCGGCTTGAAAAGCCATGCCTGGGACGCCGCCAGCCGGTCGTTCAACTGGTGCAGGGGCGTCAGATTATCCAGAATCCAGTCGCTCCGGCCCTGCGTGGAGAGCACCAGATCCTTGTGAGCCACCCGGATATCCGTCACCGGAGTCACCGGCAGGTTCAGCTGGAACGACTGCCAGTGTGCGCCGTCGTCAAACGAGACATGGATACCGAACTCGGTCCCGGCATAGAGCAGGTGCGGCCGGTCGGGGTCCTCTCGAACCACGCGAACGGGCTCATCAACCGCAATGCCGTTCTTCCCGTCCGTCAGCCGTATCCAGGTCTTGCCAAAGTCGTCCGTCCGATACAGGTACGGCTGGAAGTCGCCCAGCAGAAAGCGGTAGATCGCAGCGTAGGCCGTCCCGGGGCGATGCGGACTGGCTTCAATATTCTGCACGCGGCCACCCGGCGGCAGGTCTTTCGGCGTGACGTTCGCCCAGGTTTTGCCGTCGTCACGTGTGACCCAGATCAGGCCATCGTTTGAGCCTGTCCAGATGAGCCCCTTCTGTTTCGTCGATTCCCGAATTGTGTATAGCGTGCTGTAAACTTCCTCGCCGGTCGCGTCGCGGGTGATTGGCTCACCACTCGCCTCCTGACCTTCCGGCGGGAAGGCGGTGAGATCCGGGCTGATTTTCGTCCACGTAACGCCGCCATCGGTCGTCCGGTGCAGGTATTGCGAGCCGTAGTAAACCACCTTTGAATTGAACGGCGAGACTTCCATGGGCGAGACGCGCTGGAATCGATAAATCAGCGTCTTACCGCCATTCCCGTAGAGGGATTCGGCTCCGATCCAGTAGCGCTGCTCGTTGGTGGTCGTGATGTTAAACCGACTGAACTGCCCCTTGCAGCCGCCGTACACCACTTCGGGATTCGCCATATCCGGGATGATCGGGCCTGTCTCGCAGCCTGGTCCGATGCGGAAATCGACGTTGTTCCCCAGTGGCAAACTCGGCAGAATCACCGTGTCGTCATCCTGCTGCGCGCCATAGACGCGGTAGGGAAACTGGTTATCCACCGCCACCTGGTAGATCTCGGCGGTCGGCTGGTTGGATTGCACGCTCCAGGTTTTGCCGCCATCCATCGAAACGTTCGCACCGCCGTCATTGGACTGGATCATGATCTCGGGATTCTTCGGATTGATCCAGACATCGTGGTTATCCCCGTGCGGCACCGGCGAACTGCGGAAGCTTTTCCCGCCATCCGTGCTCTTGTACCAGCCCTCATTACCTACCCAGACCACGTCCGGGTTCACCGGATCGACGCCCAGCGTGTCGTAATAAAAAGGCCGTGTGATCAGGTTGCCCGACCCATTGACCAGCGTCCAGGTGGCGCCCGCATCTTCCGAGCGATACAGACCGGACCCCGGTTTCGCCTCGATCAACGCGTAAATCCGGTTTGGCCGGGCATTGGAGATGGCCACGTTCGCACGCCCGAAAATGTCATTCGGCAGCCCTCCGCCGAGCTTGTTCCAGGTGTCGCCACCGTCCGTACTTTTGTAGATGCCGCCTTCCTTCGCGCCGCTGATGATGGTCCAGGGCTTGCGTTGACCATGCCAGAGAGTGGCGAAGAGAACCTTGGGATTTCCCGGTTGCAGTTCGAGGTCAGCCCCACCGGCGCTGTCGGAAATGTAGAGAACCTTCTTCCAGGTCCCGCCGCCATCCGTGCTGCGATAAATGCCGCGTTCCGGGCTGTCGATGAATGGATTCCCCAGCGCCGCCACGTAGACCAGATCCGGATTCGTGGGGTCCACGCGAACGGTCGAAATCTGCCCCACGTCCCGAAGCCCCGCGAAGGTCCATGTCTTACCGGCGTCCGTCGACTTATAGATTCCGCGGCCAATCGAAACATTGCTGCGGATCTTCGACGAACCCGTCCCCGCATACACTACGTTCGGATTCGATTGCGCCACTTCCACCGCACCCATCGACGCGACGGAGAAGAAGCCATCGGAGATGTTCGTCCAGTTGTGGCCCGCATCCGTCGTCTTCCACACTCCGCCACCGGTGGAACCCATGTAAAAGGTCTGGGGCTGAGAGGGCACGCCGGTCACGGTCGTCACTCTTCCTCCGCGGAAAGGACCAATCAGCCGGTATTTCATTCCGGACCAGAGAGCGGGGCGAAACTGCGCCGGTTCCTGGGCGGCGGCGATCAGGCTAAGGGCAAGCAGGGTGGCGGACGCAACGAGATGTTTGGTGGAAAGCCGCATGTTCGCTCCATTATCCGCCCGTGAGGCCAACGCGGCGGGGAAGCAATGTTGTGAATGGGCTGCATTCATTACGGTCGCTGGTAGTAGGAACCACGCGACCGCTAACATGGCGGCTTATTCCAATGCTCCGCATCATTGTGTTACTCGCCCTGCTCATCCATTCGCTGCTCGCGCAAACCCCCGATACCGCAACCGTCCGCGGGCATATTTCCGACCCCAGTCAGGCGGCCGTGTCCGGCGCTTCTGTCAAGGCAGTGAACACGCAGACGCGCGCGGAACGCACCGCACAGTCCGATACCGCGGGTAATTTTACGCTGGCGGCGTTGCCCGTGGCCGGTGTCTGGGAGATCACGGCGGCCAAACAGGGTTTTGCCGAAGCGCAGCGGAAAGGCTTGGTTCTGGAAGGTGGCTCCACCGCCGAGATATCCCTGCGGTTGAGCGTCGGGGCAGGGCAGGAACGCGTCACCGTCACTGGTGTTGCCGGAGAGATCCGCACAGATCAGCCCCAGATAGGAATCCATCTGGATTCCGCCCAGATCAACCAGACCCCGCTTCCGAACCACAAGATCACTTTCCTGCCCCTGCTGAGCGCCGCGAACCGGCCTGCGATCAGCACCGGCGACGTCTTTATCAATCAGAACCTTTTCACCACCAATGGCGCGGGACGGCGGCAGGCATGGTTCGAAGTGGATGGCGCGAGCGGGAATGACGCCTGGGGACGGCAAACCATCTTCTCCACCCTTCCGCAGGCGGCCATTCAGGAAATGACGGTGCTGGTGAATGAGTTCTCCGCCGAACTTGGAGGCAGTACGGGCAGCGCGGTCAACATTGTGACGCGGAGCGGCGCCGACATTTTCCACGGCGAACTGGGGGAGACGTGTCGGCCGGCGACCACCTCGGCCGCGCTTTCCGGCTTCACATCCGCCACGGCATCGAGCGGCAACGCGATTACGGGTGACACCCTCGGCCAGTCGGATGCCGCCGTCTCCGGGCCCATCGGTTCCGATCACCGTACGCACTTCTTCGCCGCCGGCGAGTACACCCGCCAAAACCGCGTCTCCCCGGTGATCTCGCCCGTTGCGCCGGGCAATTTTATCGGCCATTACCGCGGCTGGCTCGGCTTCTTCCGGGCCGACCGTCAGTTGAATGACCGGAACACGCTCTTCCTTCGCGGCAACCTCGATGGCTTCCATGACACCAATCCCAACGGCGCCGTTGGCGGCAACAACCTCCCAACGGTGGACCGGATCTTCCGACGCCGCACCTACTCCCTCGAACTCGGTGAGACGGCGATTCTGAGCCCGACCCTGGTGAATAACCTTCGGGCGCAGTTCCAGTTGGCCTCGCCAGTCACCCAGTTCGATCCCGTCATCTACGGGACGCAATACCAGGTTCCGATTTCGACCGGCGGCACCTTCACCACCGGCACCTCACAGGCCGCCTTGCTCGAAAACAGGCAATACCAGGTGAGCGACACTCTTTCCGCGGTCTATGGCAACCATCAGCTTAAGTTCGGCGCGAACCTGATCGTGGCCCACAACGGGGGTAACAGCAAAGAGTTTGGCGGGCCGATTTATCAGGGGCAGTTCGTCTATAACACCTGTACGCAGAGCCTGACGTTCTGCGAGAGCAGCGCCTATCTGGGCAACATCGCCAACGTCAAGACCTACACCCAGAGCTACGGCAACGCGAACTACACAGTGAATGACGCTATCTGGACCGTCTTTGGCCAGGATGACTTCCGGCTCCGTCCGGACCTCACCCTCAACATAGGCCTGCGGTATGAACAACAGACGTTCTCCGACGCCCGGAAAAGCTTCGCGCCTCGCTTTGGTTTCGCCTGGAACGTAAAGGGTGATGGCAAAACCGTGGTGCGCAGCGGCTTCGGCATCTACTACTCGCAGTTGGTGGACAACATGGCGGCAAACTGGGCCCTCACCGGCCCCACCGGAGTCTTCAACTACACCGCTTCACCCGGTCAGGTGGGTTTCCCGACGAGCGTCGCCGCCGCGCCATTGCCCGCGCTGCCCGCCAATGCTCCCGTGCCGGTGCGAAGCCTGTACGTTCGCCCGGGCGACAGCGCATTCCTGAATCAGTTCTTTCCCACCAATACCCTCACGGGTTACCCTTCGCAGCTCTTGAATCCCTATTCGGAACAATGGAGTTTCGGTGTGGAGCGCCGCCTGGCGCAGGGCTGGATCCTGAGCGCGGATTACGTCGGTTCCCACACCCTCCGGATCAATCGTCCCCTCGATGTGGATGCGCCCACGCCGTTTATCCGCACGGTTGCCGGCCAATCCCGTACGCCGCAGGCCGCCAACTGCACGCGCCCGTACTGGATCGCGTGGTACGCGCAGCACAATCTGACTTGCAATACAGTAACGGCAACCAACCCTCAGCCGTCCTATGCCGTGATCCAGACGGACGTGAACAACGGCTATGCGTTCTACCAGGCTCTGGACGTGAACCTGACGCACCGGTTCAGCCGAAATTTCAGTATGCTGGCGAGCTATACCTGGTCGCATGCCATCGACAACGTGGATCCGGATATTCCCAGCCAGAATCCGAATGATGCGAACTTCACCGGCAAGGTGGAAAAGGCGAATGCCTTGTTCGACCAGCGGCAGCGTTTTGTTCTGAGCGGCCTGTATGTTGCGCCCCTGAAGATTCATGTGGGCGGAATACTGACGCTCGGCAGCGGACTCCCTTACAACATCATCACCGGCACCACCAACAGCGGGGACACCGGCGCAACCACAGACCGCCCTGTGATTAACGGAGTGGTTATCGGGCGCAATGCCGGCCATGGAAACCCCGTCTACGACTTCTCGCCATATTTGGAACGGGAGTTCCGGTTGTGGAAGGAAGGTATCCGGGTGCTGGCGCGCGCCGAGGCGTTTAATGCTCTGAACCGCGCGAATTTTGTGGGCTATAGCGGAACGTGGGGCAATGCGAATACGCCCGGGCCCGGGTTTGGCGCGCCGCTTACCGGCATCACGAATCAATTGCCCGCGCGATCACTACAGTTCACCCTGAAACTTTCCCTGTAACGCAGTCAGGGTAAGGCCGTCAGGGTCGCCGGAAAACAATAATATGCTGCTGCGGCAGGGTTTCGATGGACTCGACGAACACGAGGCCCTGCGGCTCAATCTCCGCACGCACCTGTTTGAGCGTCATCTTATGCTCGGGACGGATGGGCACGTTCGGATCTTCGGCACGGTACTCCAGCAGCACCAACCTCCCGCCTGGACGGAGGGCTTCGCGCATCCGGTCCACCATCTTCACGGGCTCTGAAAATTCGTGATAAACATCCACCAGCAGAATCAGGTCCACGGAACTGTTGGGTAACCTGGGGTCGTCTATGCCACCGAGCACGGGCCTCACATTGGTGATCTTCCGTGCCTTCATGTTCCGGACCAGCTGATCCAGCATGGCCTGCTGGATATCCTCACCGTAGACCACACCCGCCGGACCCACACGCTCGGAAAGCCGCCAGGTGAAGTAGCCGACGCCCGCGCCAATGTCGGCTACGGTCGCGCCCTTCGCAATCTTCAGCGCATCCAGAGCTTCATCCGGATGTTCTTCCTCCTGCCGCTCGGGCCGCACCAGCCAGTCAGCGCCGCCGGGGCCCATCACCCCGGCAATGCGACGCTTGGTTATCGGATGAACATCGGCGCCAGAACACGGCAGCGCGCAAAGCAGCGCCGCCAGAATGGCGATTCCTACAAACCGGCTTTTTTCCATAGCTCGTCCACCCTCTTCTTCACGTCCGGAGCCATCTTCAGAACATCCGGCCAGTCGCGCGTAAACCCTTCGCCCGGCCATTTCTTCGTCGCGTCCACGCCCATCTTACTGCCGTAATTCACCAGACGGCTGGCGTGGTCCAGCGAATCGATCGGGCCCATCGTGAACTGAATGTCGCGTTCGGGGTCGATATTGTTGAGGGCGCGCCACGCGACTTCACTCACGTTCTGCACATCCACGTCTTCATCCACCACGATAATGACCTTGGTGAACATCGCCTGGCCCAGACCCCAGATCGCATTCATCACCTTGCGGGCGTGGCCCGGATACGATTTCCGGATCGACACCAGCATGATGTTGTGGAAGATGCCTTCCGCCGGCATGCACATATCCCGCACTTCGGGCAGTTGCATGCGCATCAGAGGCAGGAAGATGCGCTCGATGGCCTTGCCCATGTAGAAATCTTCCATCGGTGGCGGCCCGACGATGGTGGTCGCGTAGATGGGGTCTTTGCGATGGGTGACGCAGGTCACGTGGAACACCGGGTAATCGTCCGCGAGGGAATAGTAGCCGGTATGGTCGCCAAACGGGCCTTCCCGCCGCTGTTCTCCCAATTCCACGTAGCCTTCCAGTACGATCTCCGCATTCGCCGGCACTTCAATGTCATTGGTCTGGCACTTCACCATTTCGACCGGACTGCCACGCAGGAAGCCGGCAATCATCATCTCGTCCAGATCGGGCGGCAAAGGCAGAATGGCGGAATACATGGTGGCCGGATCCGCGCCGATTGCCACCGAAACATCCATCCGGGTCTGCCCATCCGCAAAACGGCGGCGATAGTGTTCCGCACCCTGTTTGTGGGTCTGCCAGTGCATGCCCGTGGTGCGTTCGTCGTAGACCTGCATCCGGTACATGCCGCAGTTGCGCTTGCCATTCTCCGGATTCTTTGTGAACACCATGGGGAGCGTGATGTACGGACCGCCGTCATCCGGCCAGCAGGTGAGAACGGGGAAGTCGTAGAGGGAAAAACCGTCCCGCTTCACCACTTCCTGGCAGGCGCCTTTCGAAACGATCTTCGGGAAGAACGCGCCCATCTCCGCCAGTTTCGGCAGCATTTTGAGCTTGTTCAGCAGACCTTCCGGCATGCGCATTTCCAGGTACTCGGCAATGCGCTTTGCCACCGAATCCACCGAATCCACCTGCAGCGCGATCTCCATGCGCTTCATGCTGGCGAAGCTGTTGATGAGCAAGGGGTACTTCGAGCCCTTCGGCTTCTCAAACAGCAGCGCGGGGCCACCGCCCTTCACGGAGCGGTCGGCAAATTCGGTGATTTCCAGCTTCGGGTCCACTTCAAAGGGGATCCGCTTCAGTTCGTTGTTCTTTTCGAGGGCGCGAATAAAGTCGCGCAGATCGTCGTAAGCCATGGGATTGGTTTGAATCTACTATGATTGCAAGTTCGGACTACTCTTCTATGAATCGCATTGCATTGGTAACGGGAGCGAGCCGCGGAATCGGTCGCGCATGTGCTTTGGAACTGGCCAAAGCAGGGAACAAAGTGGCTCTGGCAGCCCGCCAGGTGGACAAACTGGAAGAGGTTGCGGCCGAGATCCGGGCCCTCGGCGGCGAGGCCTTCGTGGTCGCGCTCGACCTGTCTTCGTTTGACTCCATCAAAGAGGGTTTCTCCAGGGTCACAAAGGAGTTCGGTCGCATCGACATTCTGGTCAACAACGCCGGCGTCACGAAAGATAACCTCGCGCTGCGTCTGAAGCCTGACGACTGGAACATGGTGCTGCAGACCAACCTCTCCGGCGCGTTCTTCTGCATCCAGCAAGTCATCTCCCCAATGATGCGCGAAAGATGGGGCCGGATCGTGAACATTTCCTCGGTGGTGGGCCAGGCGGGTAATCCGGGCCAGGCGAACTATGTCGCGTCGAAGGCTGGTCTGCTCGGGCTCACCAAGTCCCTGGCGCAGGAACTTGCCTCGCGGAACATCACGGTAAACGCGGTTGCGCCGGGTTTTATTGAGACCGACATGACGAATGTTCTCAAGGACGAACAGAAGACGCGCATCACCCAGAATATCCCGATGGGTCGTATCGGTGCGCCGGAAGAAGTGGCCGCCGCCGTGCGCTTTCTGGCCAGTGAAGAAGCCAGCTACATCACCGGAAACGTCATCGACGTAAACGGTGGCATGTATATGCGGTAAACAGAGAGTTAGTTTCGGGACCCCGGCGCTTCAGTCCTGCCTGCCAGTGGCTGAACCGCCGGGCCACCGCAAACCGCGACACCCGTCCTGGTCAGCGCCAGCAGGAAGTTGTTCAGCATGCCATAGAATACCTGTTCGGTGAGCGGTTGCCGGCCGGGCAGTCGGAACGTGGCGGGCAGTTCTTTCGCAATCCGCATGCGGAGGCAATTCCCCACCGTGCGTCCGGCGCGATCGCGCTTATTGGCCACGGAAAGTGGTGTTTGCATCACACCTCCGGTACGGCCATCCACATAGAACTGGCAACGTGAAAACCAGCCGAGGTTGGCGGGATCCGCGGCGTCAAAAAGCAGCAGGGGAGTATCCCGTTGCTCCGCTGTCAGTTCCAGCACCATGGTGCGCGCGGTTTCCTTCACGTTCGCTTCGAAACCGGCCTGCTGCGCCACGGAAGCCACAGTCTCGCCATCGATCTCCAGAAGGATAAACTTGTGTTTGCCTGCCTGCAATACCTGCATGTTTGGCTAGCTTCGAAGGCTTTCGCACGCGCTTTCGACGTCCGGGAAGAACTGGATCACCGAATCGAGGCGTGTGATTTTGAAAAGGTCCATCACCAGCCCCTGCGCGCCGGAGACGCGGCAACGGGCATTGAACTGCGTGACCTTCCCGAAGCAATACGCGATGATGCCGATACCGGTGGAGTCGATGTAATCCACTCTGGAAAGGTCGATCACAAGATTCTTCTCGCCCTCGTTCAGCAACTTCACCACATTGACTTCAATCTGAGAGCTCTCGCGGCCCAGCGTGATGCGGCCCGCGAGTTCCACTACCGTGATGTCCGGTTCGCACTTTCTCGTCGTCAAACTTAGCACCATTACGTATAGATCCGATTACCCCGGCGGGTAAGATTCAGGATACTAGATCGGCTGGTTCAAAGGGAACGTCGCGCGGCGGGAATTGCGACGGGAGCCATTTCCTCCGGGATGACGTCGCCTTCGCCGGGGGCCAGGAACAGATTTTCGTCCAGTTGGTGCTGCCGCGTGTACATGTCCCAGTAGCGGCCCTGCTGCGCGAAAAGCTCGGGATGCGTTCCGCGCTCAATCACGTCTCCCGACTCGATTACCAGAATCTGATCCGCCTTCCGGATGGTGGACAGCCTGTGCGCGATTACGAACGTGGTTCGCCCTTTCATCAGATGCGACAGGCCCTGCTGAATCATGGCTTCGGATTCCGAATCCAGGCTCGAAGTCGCTTCGTCCAGAATCAGAATTCGCGGATCCGCCAGAATCGCTCTGGCAATGGACAACCGCTGCCGCTGGCCACCGGAAAGCTTCACTCCACGCTCACCGACAATCGTGTCGTAACCGTTTTCCAGTTTCTCCGCGAACTCGTCCACGCGCGCAATGCGGCACGCTTCGAGAAACTGCTCTTCGGTGGCATCAGGACGAGAGAACTTCACGTTGTCCCGGATGTTGCCGTCGAACAGAAACGTTTCCTGGAGAACGACGCCCAGATGAGCCCGGTAGCTGGAGAGTCGGAGCGTGTTCAAATCCACACCGTCCACCAGGACCTGTCCGCCTGAGGGTTTATGAAAGGCGGCGATCAGGCCGATCGTGGTGGATTTTCCGGAGCCCGAAGGTCCCACAAAGGCCGTTACGGTACCCGGCTTTGCCTCAAACGAAATCCCGTGCAGAACTTCCTTGCCTTCCTGATAGGAGAACCGCACATTCCGAAACTCTACGTCTCCTACAATCCGACCAGCGTCACGAACGCGATCCGGATCTTCATCCTCCGGCCGCTCCCGCAGCACTTCCCGCGTCCGCTCAAGCCCCGCCATCGCCTCGCTCAACTGCGTGCCGATATTCACGATCCCGATGATGGGAGCGATCAGAAAAGCGAGAAACGCCGCAAACGTAACGTAGCCGCCCAACGTGAGCGAGTGCGTAAAGATCTGCCGCGTACCGATGTACATGATCAGGGAGCCCACGAAGCCCATCAGGACAGTGGCCGAAAGAGACATCAGCGACATGGCGGTGAGGCTCTTGCGGACGTTCTCAAACAGCCGCTGTACCCCTTCACCGAAGATCTTCGCTTCCCGCTCTTCGGCGTGATAACCCTTAATGACGCG
>CAIUOG010000122.1 GCA_903900705.1 uncultured Acidobacteriia bacterium | reverse complement strand
GGATGTTGGCGGTATTCGAGAGCGTGACACCGTTGGTCACAACCAGGGGGGTGAGGCCGGCGGTTGTGGAGATGCCGTAGGGGACGAGGCAGTTGACCTGGCCGGGACTGACTAGGTAGAGGGGCGCGGGGAGTCCGCCGAGGGTGACGGAGACGCCGCCACGCGAGGTGGGGTAGGGGGGCGGGGCGACGAGCGTTTGGGTGGAGAGGCCGGAGCCGTAGATGGCGATGAATTCGCCGGGTGAAATGGGGTTTCCAACGGGGGCGTTGCCGGCTGCGTTGACGACACCCTGGGGATTGACGAAGACGCCGGAACCGGTGAGAGCCGGAGCGGGGATACCGATGCCGATTTCGTAGCCGGACTGATCGGAATTGGAAACGATGGCGGAGACGAAGGTGTTGCCGCGGCCTGGCAGGACGGAGGTGGCTCCGAAGGAGACGACACCCGCCGCGGCGGTGAACTGACCGCCACCGGTCTGGTACTGGTGATTGGGGGTGACGGCCTGGTGCACGCGGGTGGAGGAGATGGCGATGCTGAGGGACTGGATGATGTTGGCGGAACCGGTGTGGCTGTTGGCATCACCCCGGGTGTCGATGCGGAAACCGTTGGACCAGTAGAGTCCGTTGAGGTTGGCGGGGCTCACATCCGCGGTGTTTTTGACGGCGAGCAGGACGTCGTGACCGGCTGGAGTCGCGGCCATCAGGATATTACCGGTGGCGGATACATAAAGGTTGCGAGGGCTGGTGCCGAGAAGAATGCCGATGGCGGCGGGGTCAGTGGGGGCGGCGAAGGAGATCTGGCCGGTGCCGTCGGCCGTGAGCGAGTAGGAGCCGGTGAGGCTTTGGGTGGCGGTGGCGCCCTGCTGGATGGCGGCGGCGTGGCCTTTGAGTTGAACGGAGGGGATGTTCCCTGCCCCGTCGAGGGTCAGGAATGCACCGGAATTACGAACGTTGGCGGTGGACGCGCCGGGGAGTTCGAGCGCGACCATGCTCCAGGGCGCTCCGATGGTGGAGTTGGAGTAGGCCGGGACGCCGGAGGGGGCGGGAATGGCGACGAAGTAATCAAAGGTGTTGTCGGGGGCTTCGGTAGTGGAGCCAACGATGGCTTCCGCGCCATACCAGGCGTTGATGTTGAGTTTGGTGTTCTGGGGATTGGCGATTGAGAGGTGACCGGAGGGATCGAGGGAGAAGGCCCCGGTGGCGGTGAATGAGGAGGGCGCGGCGACGCCGATGGTTTGCTGGCCGGTGAAGGTCCAGGTGGTATCGCCGAAGACGATGGACCCGAAGATGCTGCGGGCGTCTGTGATGTTGTTGTTGGGACCGGTGGTGAACTGGACGTGGCGGAGGAAGTACTTGCCGGAGACCTTGAGGGTGACCGGGGACTGGCAGAGTCCGACGGCGGCAAAGAGCAGAGCGAGGGTGGCGGCTTTCAGGTTCACGGTTTTTCTCCCTGACCGATTGTGGGTTCGGAGAAGGCAGAACAAGCAAGCGGGAACGTGCACTGCAACGTTGCAGCGTTGTGATTTCAACGTGTTATGCTCACTCCGGAGATGAGGAATCCACCGGAGGCAAGGGAGGCGGAGGTCCGCGAGGCGCTGGAGCGGGCGCTGGCGGCGCCGGAGTTTGCGGGGAAGCGCCGCGGGGAGTTGCTGCGGTATCTGGTGGAGAAGACGCTGGGCGACGAAGGGGAGCGGCTGAGCGAGTACGGGATTGCGCTGGATGTATTTGGGAAGCCGGAGTCGTTTGACCCGCGGCTGGAGTCGACGATCCGGGCGGAGATGAGCCGGCTGCGGAAGGCGCTGGCGGAGTACTATGGCGGCGCGGGAGCGGCAGAGGGTGTTCGGTTTGAATTCCCGGGTCGGGGCTATGCGCCGGAGTTTGTGGTTGTGGCGGCGGTTCCGGAGCGACCGGCGAAGAAGTCTCGCGCACCTTATTACTGGTGGAGCCTGGCGGCAGTGGTGTTGCTGACGGGAGCGCCTGGTATTTGGAGCGTTGTGGCGCGAAGGACGCCGATCCGGTCTGTGATTGTGTTGCCGTTTGCGAATCTGACGGGTGACCCGGCGAACGATCACCTGGGCGACGGCATCACCGAAGACCTGACAGATTCCCTGGCGCATCTGGCAACGCTGCGCGTGGTGGCACGAACGAGCGCGTTCCAGTTCCGGGGGAAAGCGCTGGATATCCGGGCGATCGGGAAGAGTGTGGATGCGGATGCGGTGATTGAGGGGAGCATCCGGAAAGAAGGGGACGCGTACCGGATCACGGTGCAGGTGAACCGGGCGGCGGACGGGTATCACATTCTCTCGAAAGTCTTTGTGGGCGGCAGCCAGGAACTGGGGCGGCTGGAACGCGAGATGGCCGGTCCGGTGATTCTGGCTCTGCGGCCAGACGAGCGGGTGACGCCGGGGCATGTGCCGAAGGCGGAAGCCTGGGACCTGGTTCTGCGGGCTCGGACAATGCGGGCGCTTTCGCCGGGCCCGGAGACGTTTGAGAAGACGGTGATTCTGCTGAACCAGGCGATTGCGCTGGATCCGGCCTATGCGGGGGCGTGGGGGGAGTTGGCGAACGTGTATGCCGCGGCATCATCCACCGGCCCTGTGGATACGATCGGGGCGGCGAAGCAGGCGAGGGCGGCGGCGGCGCGGGCGCTCGAACTGGAACCGGAGTCGGCGGATGCGTGGGCATCGATGGGATATGTGGACGCTTGTGTCTCGCTGGACTGGAAGAAGGGCGAGGAGGAGTTGCGACGGGCTCTGCGGGCTGCGCCGCAGAACGCGGTGATCCATCAGCGGCTGGCGAATGTGGCGATGTTCCAGGGGCATTTCGAGGAAGCGCTGCGGGAAGCGAAGACGGCGGAGAATCTGGACCCGCTGGCGGGGAACGCGGGAGTCGCGG
>CAIUOG010000121.1 GCA_903900705.1 uncultured Acidobacteriia bacterium | reverse complement strand
TTCTTGGCCTGGCTGGCGGCGGCGTTGAGCTGGCGCGAGCGGGCTTCGAGATCCTCTTTCAGCTCATCCAGGTGCTTCTTCTGAGCAGCCGACATGCTGGTACTGCTCTCTTTGATGGTATCGATCTGGCTCTGCACCGTGTCCTGATTCTTCTGGACCAGCGTCTGCAGATCCCGGACCTGGAAGAGCAGAAAGCCATTGGCGGCGAGGGAGGCGACAATCGCGCCGGCGGCGAGGGCCGTCTTCAGATTCGAATGATCCGGTGGCGGTGGAGGCGCCATGTAGGAAGGCGGCGGCTGCGGCGGATAAGGATACTGTGGTGAACTCATGTTTTTCGGTCTCCCCGATCTAATCAGTATAGACAGCGACGGGTAACTGTGCGTTTCGGCGCAATTGCTTAAAATTCGTAAACCTGCCCGCGTTCCACGACTACGGCTTCGATTCCATACCGCTCTTTGATGGCCGCCGCGAGGGGCACGGAACTCTCTTTTTCGCCGTGGACGAGGAAGACGCGTTTGAGAGTGGGCGTCATGGGGCGCATCCAGTCGAGGAGCTCGGCGGAATCGGCATGGGCGCTCAGTTCGTCGAGACTCTCAACGCGGGCTCGCACGTCGGTGGGGATGCCGAAGATGCGCACGTTTTTCATTCCCTCCTGAAGCTTGCGGCCCAGGGTATTTTCGGCCTGGTAGCCGGTGAGGAGGACGGTGTTTTTGGGGTCGCCGACGTTGTGGCGGAGGTGGTGGAGAATGCGGCCGGCTTCGCACATGCCGGAGGCCGAAATGATGATGCAGGGGCCGTGGAGATCGTTGAGTTTCTTTGACGCTTCGGCGTCGCGGACATAGATGAGACGGCGGAAGCCGAAGGGGTCTTCGCCGTTTTCGAGATAGGCGCGGGTTTCCTCATCGAAGCACTCGGGGTGCGCGCGGAAGGTTTCGGTGACGTTGACGGCGAGGGGGCTATCGACGTAGATGGGGACGGCGGGAATGCGTTTTTCGTTGATGAGGCGATGGAGAAGCAGGACCAGTTGCTGGGTGCGGCCGACGGCGAAGGCGGGCACGATGACGCGGCCGCCGTGGCGCACGGTGTGATTGACGACCTCTTCGAGTTTGCCGATGGCCTGATGTTCCTGAGGGTGGCGGCGATTGCCGTAGGTGCTCTCCATGATGAGGTAGTCGACGGGCGGGAGGGCTTCGGGGTCGCGGATGATGGGGAGGCCGGGGCGGCCGACGTCGCCGGAGAAGGCGAGGCGGGTGTGGCCGTCGGTGAGGACGATGGAGGAGGAGCCGAGGATGTGGCCGGCGTCCCAGGATTCCATGACGAGGTTGCCGCCGAGGTTGGTGGGGGTGTGGAGCGGCACGGGATGGAACAGGGGCATGGTCTGGTCGGCGTCCTCCGTGGAATAGAGGGGCTCGGCGGGTTCCTCGCCGGGGTGGTGTTTGTTGACGAATTTCGCGTCGCTTTCGAGGATGTGGGCGGTATCGCGAAGCATGGCGTGGCAGAGGTCAATGGTGGCGGGGGTGGCGTAGATGGGTCCGCGAAAGCCGTTGCGCACGAGCAGGGGAAGACGTCCGCTGTGGTCGATGTGGGCGTGGGAGAGGATTACGGCGTCGAGGGAGCGGGCGGGAAACGGGAAATAGCGGTTGCGCTTTTCGGCCTCCCTGCGGCGGCCCTGGTACATGCCGCAATCGAGCAGATAGTTTCTGCCCTCTACTTCCAGATGATGCATGGAGCCGGTGACGGTGCCGGCGGCTCCCGCGAAGGTCAGCCTCATGCCCGACAGCATATCGCGGAGGCCTGTCAGTTTCGGTGGTCGACCACCACTTCCCCGCCCTTCATGACCCAGCGGACTTTGCCGATAGCGACCTGAATGTCATCCAGGGGATTGCCCTCAACAGCGACGATATCGGCCAGCCAGCCGGGTTTGAGACGGCCGAGGGAGTTTTCCATGCCGAGCAGTTCGGCGGCGTCGACGGTGGCGGTGCGAAGGGCCTGTTCGGGGGTCATACCGGCGCGGACGAACCAGGCGAGTTCGCGCGTGTTCTCGCCGAACATGGTGTAGACGACGTCTGAGCCCATGGCGAAGCGCACGCCGGCTTGCCAGGCTTTTTTCGCGGTGTCGAGATTTCGGGCGATGTAGTCGTTGAGAGGGCCGGTTGCGCCTTCGGGGTAGCCAAGTTTTTTGGCGTTATCGACGTAGTAGCGGTTGTGGTCGATGGTGGGTACGTAGAAGATCTTTTTGCGGGCGAGTTCGGCGATGGTTTCGTCGTCCATATCGGTGGCGTGTTCGAGCGAATCGGCTCCGGCGCGGATGGCGTCTCTGGCTCCGGCGGGGCCGTAGGTATGGATGGCGATCTTCTTGCCGAGCGCGTGGGCGGCATCGACGGCGGCCTTCATTTCCTCGTATGTGAAGGTCTCAAAGCCGGTGACGTCCTGGCCGGAACCGGTGGAGCCGTAGAGCTTGATGACGTCGGCTCCAGCGCCCACCTGGCGGCGGACAACGCGCATGACTTCGGCGGGACCGTCGGCGGTGCCGGGGCCGGGGTTGGGGCCGCGTGAGATGAAGAGGCCGTAGCCGGAGACGAACATGCGCGGGCCGGTCATGAGGCCGGAATTGATGAGGTCGCGCATGGCGATGTCCTGATAATCGGAGGCGCCCAGGTTGCGGACGGTGGTGACGCCGGTTTCGAGGGTTTTGCGGGCGGCCTCCCGCGACAGGTAGACGGTGGCGGCGGACCTGCCGGCGGTGGCAACTTTATTGCTCTTTGCGGGATCGACGTAGGTCAGGTGGGTATGGACGTCGATGAGGCCGGGGAGCGCGGTATAGCGGGTCATATCCACGACATTTTGCGCAGCATTCGGGGCGTCGCGGGAGATGGCTTTGATTTTGCCGCCTTCGACGGTAATGACGGCGTTGGTGAGGAGCTTTTCGCCGTCCCAGACGCGCTCGAACCGGTAGGACTGCGCGCAGACCGGTAACGCCGTGCAAAGAAGAATTAGAGCCAGCCTCATGGGGACCGATGGTAGCACGGCGCAACCCGCTAAGATGACCTATTAGCCGATGCCGCCCGTCCTGGAACTGCGCGAAGTCTCGAAGGCGTTTCCGAATCACCGCGCGGTGGATCGCGTCAGCCTGGCGCTGGAGCGGGGCGGGTTTTATTCGCTGCTGGGGCCTTCGGGGTGCGGCAAGACGACCACGCTGCGGATGATCGGGGGCTTCGAAGAGCCGACGGGCGGCGAGATTCTGCTGAATGGCAGAGACGTGACGAGGCTGAAGCCGTGGCAGCGCGACGTGAGCACGGTGTTCCAGAATTATGCGCTGTTTCCGCACCTGAGCGCGCTGCGAAATATTGAATTCGGGCTGCGCGAACACGGGCGGCCGGATACGACGAAGCGCGCGCTGGAGGCGCTGGAACTGGTGCGGCTGGGCGCGAAACGGGACAGCCTGCCGGCGCAGCTTTCGGGAGGCGAGAAGCAGCGGGTGGCGCTGGCGCGGTCCCTGGTGCTGGAGCCGCAGTTGTTGCTGCTGGATGAGCCGCTGGCGGCGCTGGACCCGCAGTTGCGCAAACAGATGCGCGCCGAACTGAAGGCCATGCAGCGGCAGACCGGCATCACGTTCCTGTTTGTGACGCATGATCAGGAAGAAGCGCTGTCGCTGTCTGACCAGGTGGCGGTGATGAACGGAGGCCGGATTGAACAGACAGGCACGCCGGAGGATCTATACCTGCGCCCGGCGACGCGGTTTGTGGCGGGATTTCTGGGTGAGATGAACTGGTTCGGGGGAGTGGGCGTGCGGCCGGAATCGACACGCATTTCGGGGAGCGGGCCGGGGTTGCCGGGGACAGTGGAGAGCCTGTTGTTTCTGGGTAATTGCCTGCACGTCCATGTGCGGCTGGCGGATGGCGGGCACGCCGTGGCGGAGACGCCGCGGGACGGGCAGAGGTTCGCGGAAGGCGAGGCGGTCTGGCTGAGTTGGGACGCGGCGGGGGAACTGCGGTTCGAATGAACCTGCGCTCCGCATTTCTGTTGCCGGCGCGGGTTTGGAGCGCGGTGTTTCTGGCGACGCCGCTCGCGATTGTGTGCGCCTACAGTCTGCTGACGCGGGGCGATTATGGCGGGGTGGAGAGGCCGTGGACCCCGGAGAACTACACGCGGCTGCTGGATCCGCTGTATCTGGGGATTCTGTGGCGGAGCCTGTGGATGGCGGGGCTGGCGACGGCGGTCTGCGCTGTGGCGGGCTTTCCTCTGGCGCTGTTTATCGCGAGGGCGGGACGCCGGCGGAACCTGCTGCTGCAACTGGTGCTGCTGCCTTTCTGGACAAGCTTTCTGGTGCGGACTTACGCGTGGCTGTTTATTCTGCGCGACACGGGGCTGGTGAATACGGCGCTGCTGCGGCTGGGCGTGATCCGCAGTCCGCTGCCGCTGCTCTATAACGAGGGCGCGGTGCTGCTGGGGCTGGTGTACAACTTTCTGCCCTTTTTCGTGCTGCCGCTTTACGCGACGCTGGAGCGGCTGGACCCGGCACTGCCGGAGGCGGCGGCGGACCTGGGCGCGACGCCGCTGCGCACGCTGCGGCGGGTGATTCTGCCGCTGGCCGCGCCGGGAATCGCGGCGGGGTGCGTGCTGGTTTTCATCCCGTGCCTGGGGGCGTATCTCACGCCGGATCTGCTGGGCGGGGGCAAGACCGTGATGCTGGGGAATCTGATTCAGAATCAGTTCACCACGGCGCGGGACTGGCCGTTCGGGTCCGCCGCGTCACTGGTGCTGATGCTGGTGAGCGCGGCGCCGCTGTGGTTCCTGCTGCGAAGAGAAGCGCGATGAGAAGCACATGGAGAAACCACGGAGCGGCGATTTACGCGGCCTGTGCGCTGGCGTTTCTGCACGCGCCTCTGGCGATTCTGATTCTGTTCTCATTCAACGCGAGCCGGTTCACGGTGTGGGAGGGCTTTTCGCTGCGGTGGTACCGGGTGGCGCTGGAAGATCCGCAACTGGCGGAAGGGCTGCTGAACAGCCTGGTGATTGCCGGGGTATCGGGAGTGCTGTCGACGGTGATCGGCACGCTGGCGGCTTATGCGATGTGGCGGCGCGGGGCGCGGGTGCTTTCGGGCATGCTGTATTTGTCGCTGGTGACGCCGGAGATCGTGACAGGCGTTTCACTGCTGGCGCTGTTCGAGGGGGCGTTCCGCTTTCTGCAACTGCGACTGGGGCTGCACACGGTGATCATTGCGCATGTGGCGTTTTCGATCGCTTACGTGACGATTGTGATTTCGGCGCGGCTGCGCAGCTATGACCGGACGCTGGAAGAGGCGGCGATGGACCTGGGGGCGAGCGAATGGGGCGCGTTTGCGCGGGTCACGCTGCCGAATCTTGCGCCGGGCATCGCGGCGGCGGGATTACTGGCGCTGGTGGTTTCGTTTGACGATTACGTGATCACGAGTCTGGTGGCGGGGGTGGATTCGCAGACGCTGCCCATGGTGATTTACGCGATGGCGCGCCGTGGCGTGAGCCCGGTGGTGAACGCGGTATCGGCATTTATCGTGGTGGCGTTCGGGGTGGTGATTCTGCTTTCGGAGAGGCTGCAGCGGCGATGAACCGGCGGCATTTCTTTCTGGCGGCGGGAACGGCGGCGGGCTGCGCGCGGGATGCGCGGCCGCGGCTGAATGTGTACAACTGGTCGGCTTACATCGACCCGGCGATGGTGGCGCGGTTCGAGCGGGAGCACGGGGTGAGGATCCGCTATGGCACCTACGAGAGCAATGAGGAGATGCTGGCGAAGGTGATCACGGGGAACTCCGGGTGGGACGTGGTTTTTCCGACGCACAGCCGGCTGGGCCCGATGGCGAGGCATGAGTTGCTCACGCCGCTGGACCACGGGCGTTTGCCCTCGCTGGGGAACCTGAGCGCGCGGTTTCAGAAGCCGGGCTGGGACCCGGAGCTGCGGTGGGGCGTTCCGTACCTGTGGAATGCGACGGGGATAGCGTATAACCGGCGGCAGATACCGGAGCCGCGGGGGTGGGATGCGCTGTGGTCCCCGGCGCTGCGGGGCAGACTCACGATGCTGGATGACCCGGAGGATGTGATCGGGATTTGCCTGCTGAAGCAGGGGCTGGCGTTTGATTCGACGAACCGGGCGGAACTGGCGCGGGCGAAGGCGGAGGCGATCCGGCAGAAGACGCTGCTGCGGGCGTATATGAACGCGGAGGTGCGGGATCAGCTGGTGGCGGGAGATGTGCTGGCGGCGCAGTTGTGGTCCACCACGGCGGCGCAGGCGATTCACAGCGCGCCGCAGCTGGGCTTTGCGTATCCGGCGGAGGGTTTTCCGCTGTATTGCGACAATGCGGCGATCTTGCGGGAGAGCCGCCGCACGGAACTGGCGCACGCGTTTCTGGAGTTCCTGCTGGAACCGGTGGCGGCGGCGGCGAATGCGCGGGTAGCGGAATCGGCGACGACGAACCAGGCCGCGCGGGCTCTGCTGCCGGACGACCCGGTGCTGTATCCCGACGACGGGATTTATGCGCGGGGCCTGTGGCCGCCGGCGTTGCCCGCCGAAGCGCAGCGGTATCGGGACCGGCTGTGGACGGAAATCAAGTCCGCATAAAGAGATTCGTTGTAACATTGAAAACGCTATGGTGCGTAACATTCTTGCCGCGATTGTGGGCTTTGCATTTATCGGCGTGCTGGTGGTGTGCACCGATCAGTTGTTTTCCTTCGCGATTGACGGGTTTGACGCGATGGACCCGCGGCCGACGTTCTACTACGCGATCAGTCTGGTGACCACGACGATCTGGGACATGATCGGTGCCTGGACGTGCTCGATTCTGGCGAAGGATGGCGCGGGCAAGGCCGGACGGCTGCTGGGGATGGGCGGCGAAGTATTGCTGCTGATTGCAACGGTGATGCTGTGGAAGAAAGTGCCGCACTACTAGGATCGGCCTGCTGGCGACGTATCCGCCGGCGATTCTTTTCGGTACACGCAGCTATCAATGGACGCGGCCGGACCCCGAGGAAGAAAAACTCATCCGCAAACGCGCTATTCGCTAAGCTCTTTCCTTTTCACCAGTGAACCCAGCACCGCGCCGTGGACGGAGCGTTGCGTCAGCATGGGCAGCAGCAGGGCCAGAACCTCGGCGCGTCGACGCCAGAGGACTGCCATGGCGCGGGGCGTGAGGTTGCGCCGAAGCGGCAGATAGCCTAATTCCTGCACGGAGAGCAGGCCCCAGAAGAGGAAGTCCACGGGGGAGCCGCCGGGCGCGAGATCGATGCGTATGCGCATGGAGATGTGCACGAAGGCGACGATGTTTTTGGCAATGGCGTCGGCGAGCACGGCTTCGGCGATGCGGATGACGTTGGCGTGCGCGGCGGGGGGCGCGGCGGCGCGGGTGACGCGGCGGGTGCGGAAATCGAGGATCCAGTAAGGGAGCGGATCGGACGCGGTGAAGAAGACGACGGGGCGCTGCAGCATGAGCCAGATGCCGGGGGGCAGAGAACGCAGAAAGACCTCGAAATAATCCCGGAAGAGGGAGAAGTCGAGGCGGAAGCCCTGTTCGGCGGCATCGTCACGGCGGATGCTATCGGCATGCTGGTCGGCCAGGCGGTCGATCCACTCGGCGGGCCTTTGGTAGTAGTCATGCGGCTGGAGGGAGAAGCCGGAGTCGGAAGACCAGGAGTCGCCGGGAATCATGCAGACGGTCTTTGTGGTCTCGCACCCGGCTTCGGCGACCACTTCGGGGGGGCGCACGGCGTAGACGTTGCAGGGGCGGCTTTCGGGGTGCAGGAAGGCGACCATGCTGGCGAAGGGAATGGCGTAGGCGGGGCGGAGTTCGCGGAGGGTGCTGGTGAAGGAGCTGAGGAAGTCTTCGCGGGTCATGAGCGTGGCTTCGGCGGGGTCGGCTGCGTGATAGCAGTTGGGGTAGGCCTGGGCGAAGGAATGGCTCTTGAAGAGAAAAGTGGGCGGGCCGAAGGCGCGGAGCAGGGGGCGGGCGGCGACGCCGCTGATTTTGCAGTCGTTCAGGTCGGCCAGAACGACGCCGTCGTGTTCGACGATGAGAGCGCTGTCATCCGGGCCGTACTGATAGGACGCGAGGCGGGCGCCGGAGGGCAGACGGAGGGAATCGCCGTGGGGCAGTTCGGTGACGTCAGGGAAGCCGAGACGGTGGAGTTCGTGGCGCATGACGTCGACGCCGAAGCGGGGGATGAGGACTTTGGCGGTCTTCGCGATGCGACGCAGCGAAGGGTAGTGGAAATGGTCGAAGTGGTGGTGCGACAGGTAGAGGTAGTCGGGTTCGAGGAACTCGGGTCGCAGGGCGGTGTTGGGCGGGAAGTGCCACCAGGAGCGCCAGTAGCAGGACCCGAACAGCCAGGGGTCGGCGAGGATGGTTTCGGCGCCGGTTTCGATGAACAGGCAGGCGTGACCGATGATGGTGAACTTCATACGGGGGGTGGATTCCCCAGATTACGCTGCCTGCTTACTTACGCGGCTGCTTTCATTTACGTAGCCGCTTTCATTTAAGCAGCTGCGGAACGGGTGCGCGTTGAAGAGCGGTCCGCGAGCCAGCGGAACTGTTCCGGGCCGAACGGGCCGGCGCAATAGTGCGACGCGCCGCTTTCGAGGACGGCGAGCATTTTGCCGACGGAGGAGACGGGTGTGACGACGGCCACGGGCAGACCAGGGCGCAGGGTGCGGAGGCTGCTGACGATGAGGCGGAAATCCGGATCTTCGCCGTTGCAGAGTACGGCATCGACGGTGCTGAGGACTGTGCGCTGACCGCTGATGACGCGGTGACCGAGACTTTCGAGAAGGTTCCTGAGTTGGATTTGATCCTCCAGATCGAGTAAAAGAATGCGTGCCATGTATGGTTGTTCCGATTTGGTCCGGAGCGTTACAACAACATGCGATGACAGAGATGCTCAGGAGGCTGGCTGTGTTGGGGGCGATGGGGGGGCGCGGGCCGCCGCGGACGGGAAAACACGGGTAAAACCGCTGGTTCTGGTGCTGGGCGCGGCGACGGAAAGGCGATCCGGAAAATATCGGGTGCGGACGCTTGCGGTGGCGGAAGAGTGCGTTTTCCCACCGAAGGGGGTGGCGGGGTCGACGCAGACACGAAACCCGGCACAAACGTCCCGGATAGTTCCCCGACCCGCTAAGGTGAAATACAAACACCACCGGGATGTAACAAAGCCAGCCAGGGAAAAACAGGTTTCTGAACCTGCGATATCGCCTCCAATGGTTTGTGCATGCCAGAGTTCATACAGCCCCCATCACGCGTTGGCAATGCTTGTTGGGCGGCGAGTGATCCGGCAAGTGCTGCGAGTGCCATGACGCGTCCAGGTTCTCCGTACTGAACGAATCACCTGCTATTTGTTTCGACGTAACCCCGCGCAGCCAGGTATAGAATCGTTTGCGAGGTCAACCGTTATGCACCCCGAGAACTTCACACGCCGGTCACTGTTGCGGACGGCGCTGGCCACCGGCAGTCTGCTGGGTATTGACGCCCTTTTCACCGCGGAGCGGACGAGCGCGGCGGCGGTGGGGCCGAATGACTCGATCAAAGTCACGAAGATTGAGACGTTCGTCCTGAAGAACTCATGGGTGTTCGTGAAGATTTCGACCGATGCCGGGATTACGGGCTGGGGCGAGATGCTGAAGGACGACGCGAAGGCGTGCGCGGCGGGGGCGGAAGAGGTGGGCCGGTACCTGGTCGGGCAGGATCCGAACCGCGTGGTGTTTCACTGGCAGGCGATTCAGCGGGGCAGTTTTTACCGTGGCGGACCGATCAAGACGGCCATTCAGAGCGGCATCGATCAGGCGCTCTGGGACATCAAGGGCAAGGTCTACGGGGTGCCGGTCTACAAGCTGCTGGGAGGACCGACGCGCGACCGCATCCGGGTGTATGGGACGGTGAGCCCGGAGACCGGCGTGAACGCGATGAAGGTGGCTCCGAACGCGGCGCGGGCGGCGTTCAAGTACATTGAGGGCCAGAAGTTTGTGGATGAGGTGGTGGAACGGTTCAGGGCTCTGCGGCAGAAGCAGGGCCCGGGAGTGGATATCGCGATCGATTTCCACGGCGCGGTGGAGCCGCCGACGGCTTCGCTGCTGATCAAGGCGCTGGAGCCGTATCAGCCGTGGTTCTACGAAGAGATTGTGCAGCCGCTCAACGTGGACACGATGGCGGAACTGGCGAAGAAGACGCACATCCCGCTGGCTACCGGGGAGCGTATTTTCACCAAGTGGGGCTTCCGCGAGATTCTGGAAAAGAAGGCCGCGATGATTCTGCAGCCGGATGTCTGTTACGCGGGCGGCATTACGGAACTGCGGCTGATTGCGGGCATGGCGGAGGCGTACTATCTGCCGATTGCGCCGCATAATCCGCAGGGGCCGTGTTCGCTGGCGGCGAGTCTGCAGGTGGCGGCGTCGATCCCCAATTTCCTGATCCAGGAACGCGGTGACATGGAGCACGCCAACCTGCTGAAGAAGCCGCTGCCGCCGGTGCGGAACGGGCACCGGGAGTTACCCACGGACCCGGGCCTGGGCATCACAATTGACGAGGACAAACTGCGCGCTCAGGTGGGCGAGCCGCAGCAGTACCTGACGCGGCTGGATCCGGATGACGGCAGCGTGATTGATTGGTAGCGGGATCGAATTTTTAGCGGGAGCTAATCCCGCAGGGCTTCGTGAATGCGCGCGGCCAGCATTTCGGCGGTGAAGGGCTTGCGGATGCATTCGACGCCGGGTTCGAGAAAGCCCTGACGGACGATGGTTTCGGTGGTGTAGGCGGTCATGTAGAGCACGCGGATGGAGGGGCGGTCGATTTTGAGCCATTTGGCGAGATCGGCTCCATTCATGCCGGGCATCATCATGTCGGTGAGCAGCAGGTGGATTTCTCCGCTGAACTCGCGGGCAACCATGAGGGCGGACTGTCCGTCGGTGGCCTCAATGACGGAATAGCCGAGGCTGCGGAGGGTTTCCGCCACGAGGCGGCGCACGCCATCCTGATCCTCGGCCAGGAGCACCGTGCCGGAGCCGGGTTTCGGCTGGGGCGCGGGGGGAGCTTCGGTTTCCACCTCGGTTTCGACTTCGGCGGGGCGGGCTGTGCGGCGCGGCGCGCGGGGAAGGAAGATCTCGAAGGAGGTGCCTTTGCCGACCTCGCTTTCGACGTTCAGCACGCCGCCGAACTGCTTGACGATGCCATAGACGCTGGAGAGCCCCAGTCCGCTGCCCGCGCCGACTTCTTTGGTGGTGAAGTAAGGCTCGAAGATGTGGCGACGGGTTTGTTCGTCCATGCCGTGGCCGGTGTCCACAAAACGCATGCGGACCCAGGCGCCTTTGGCGAGTTCCGGATGCTCGGTGGAGGAGTCCGGGCGGGGCGGGAAGTTGGACGTCTCGATGATAAAAGCGCCGCCGGGCTGCATGGCGTCGCGCGCGTTGGAGGCGAGATTGATGAGGATCTGATGGATCTGGCCCGAATCGCAGACGGTGGGGCCGAGAGCGGGATCGAGGGAGCAGGCGAAGGCGATGTTTTCGCCGAGGAGGAGCCGCAGCATATCGGAAGCGTCCGCAATGATGTCGTTCAGATTGCGGGGCTTGAGGTCGACGATCTGGCGGCGTCCGAAGGTGAGTAACTGGCGGGTGAGGTTGCTGGCGCGCTCGCCGGCTTTCCGGATTTCGACAACCTGGGAGCGGGCGGTGAGGGGGAGGGTGGGCTCTTTCAGCATGAGGTCGCTGTAGCCGACGACGACGGTGAGGAGGTTATTGAAGTCGTGGGCGACGCCACCGGCGAGGCGGCCGACGCTTTCGAGGCGCTGGGATTCGAGGAACTCATCGCGGAGGACGCGTTCGCTGGTGATGTCGACGAAGGTGACGACTACGGCGGCGGGCAGTTTCTGGCGCGAGGGGAAGAGGGGCTGGTGGTCCAGGGGCTGGGCGACGAGGGAGATCCAGACGCGTTCGCCGCAGGGTTTGAGAATGCCGATGGAGACCCTGGGCTGGGGGTTGCCGCCGGCGAGGGCGAGGGAGATGGGGCAGTGTTCGGGAGGAAGTTCAGAGCCATCCTCCTGAATAGCGGACCAGTTCAGTTCCGGCAAACTCCTGCCGGCGAGACGGGCGGCGGAGACGCCGAGGATCTTTTCGGCGCTTTCATTCGAGGTGACGATGCGCCCGGTACCGGAGCCGGTCCGCTGGAAGACGAGAACGCCTTCGGACATGGAGCCGATGACGGATCGGAAGAGGTCTTCGCTTTCGCCGAGCGTGCGGAGAATGACGACGACGGGTCCGGCGGAGATAAGCAGGGAGTTGCAGAAGACGCTGAAGAGAACGAGGGGGTCGCCGGGGAAATAGAAGGGGAGCGGTAAGCCGGACTCGTCGATGATCGCCAGCGCGAATACGGTGACGAGGCTCACGGCCGCGGTCAGGATGACCTCCGATTGACCGAGCAGCCAGGCGGCGGTTACGGGCAGGGCGATCAGTCCGGCGATCAAGGGGCTGTGAATGCCGCCGTTCAGACACGCGAGGAGACTGGCCTGCACCCAGCCGGTGATGACGGCGGTCCAGGCGGCGCGGCGAAAGCGGCCATGCCGCAGCAGATAGAGCACGAAGCTGTAGCAGACGACGTTAAACAGAGCCATCACCACGTTACCGGGCTTGCGGATGGCGAACAGGGGCGTGATAACGAGGAGGTGAATGATGAGGAGGTAGGAAAGCTGAAGAACCATGAGTCCGTGAAGGATCACGGCCCGTGGATCATGAGCGAGGGTTCCGCGCAGCCTGAGGGACCGGGCCAGTCTTCGCCATGGAAAACCCGCGGAGTGCTCTGCCATCGCGTCTTCATTCTTTCATGCCGCCTGTTTCGCGTGGGCGGAGGGCGGTGGGGATAAACTGAGGGTCACGCTGGAGTCCGCGCCGATTGACGAAAACGCAAACGAGACTGGTGGCGGTGGTGGCGGCGCTGGCTGCGGCGCTCGCGACCGGCGTCGTTCTGACGCCGAAAAAGAACAAAATCGATAAGAACCGGGTGTATCGGATCGGCTATGCCAGTTCCCCGCCCCTGCATTTCCAGGATAAGGCCGGCAAGGCGGCGGGGCTGGCGGTTGGCATTGTACGGGAAGCGGCGCGGCGGCGCGGTATCCGGCTGGAGTGGAAGCAGGCAAAACTGCAGGGAATTCCGGCGCTCCGGCAGGGCGAGACGGATTTCTGGGTCCTGATGACGGACCTGCCGGAGCGGCATGCGGTTATCCACCTGACGGAGCCGTATCTGGTGACCGAATACTGTTTTCTGGTGCCTTCCGAGGGGCCGTTCCAGACGTTTGCGGACCTGGCGGAGGCGCGCATCGCGTTTCCGAATACCGAGGTGGGGCTGAAGCGGCTGACGCAGTTGTTGCCGCGGGCCACGCCGCTGCCATCGGGCACACCCCGGCTTGGCGTGGGAGGCGATGACGGGCGGGCGGGCGCAGGCGGTGTTTCTGGACCAGTACAGCGCGGCGGGAGTGCTGTTGCAGGGCGGGTCGATGCAGCAGGCGAGGATCATCACGGCGCCGCTGCCGCGGAGCTATCTGGCTTTAGCGTCGAATTTGGCGACGGGCGCGGTGGCGGACGAGATTCGGGATGAGATCGGGGTGATGTCCCGCGAGGGCGCATTGACGCCGCTGGTGCAGGACTGGGGCTTCTTCCCGGGGCTGAACATTGAAGCGATCGACAGCCTTTCGAGCGCGCGACGCCGCGAACGGATGCTGACGGCGGGCGTGGCGCTGCTGCTGCTGCTGCTGGTGGTGACGATCGGACTGGTGGTGCGGGGGCGGAGACAGCAGGCGAAGCTCACGGCCGCGGAGGCCGCGCTGCGCGCCAGCGAAGAGTATTACAGAACGCTGGTGGATGTGCTGCCGGACACGATCTACACGCTGGGGCGCGATGGCGAGTTGAGCAACAGGCTGGTGCAGCAGGGGCATGGCGAGACGGAGGCGACGCTGCGGGAGCTGATCGGGTCGCCCGGGCACAAGGCGAATCTGCGGCGGGTGCTGGCAACCGGGGAGATGGCGGTGGCCGAGGAGGCGACGCCGCAGGGGACTTTTGTGGAGTACCGGCTGATTCCGATTCGGGACCAGCGGAGCCGCATCTTCGCGGTGATGGGCGTGCTGCGCGATGAGACGGAGAAGAAGCGGGCGGAAGGCGAGAAGCGCGAACTCGAAGAGAGGCTGCGGCAATCGCAAAGAATGGAGACGCTGGGCCGGCTGGCGGGCGGTGTGGCGCACGACTTTAACAACCTGCTGACGGTGATCAAAGGCTATAGCGCGGTGGTGCTGCGGCGGCTGGGCGACCATCCGCTGAGCGCGCCGGTGGCGCAGATTGCGAAGGCCGGCGATCAGGCGGCGGATCTGACCAGCCAGTTGCTGGCGTTCAGCCGGAAGCAGATGATTGCGCCGACGAATCTATCGCTGAACGAACTGGTGGAAGACGCGGGCAGGATGATTGAGCGGTTAATCGGGGAGAACGTGGAACTTCGAATCGTGCCGGGGGCGGATCTGCATCCGGTGCTGGCGGACGCGGGGCAGATGCGGCAGGTGTTGCTGAATTTCGCCACCAATGCGCGCGACGCGATGCCACAGGGCGGGAAGTTCGTGATCGAAACGAGAAACCTGCAGACGAAGGCGGGGCCACAGGTGCTGCTGACGGCGAGCGATACGGGGATCGGGATGGACCGGGAGACGTCCGCCAGGATCTTTGAACCGTTCTTTACGACGAAGGGCGAGGGGCACGGCACAGGGCTGGGCCTCGCGACTGTTTATGGGATTGTCCACCAGGCCGGGGGCACGATTCAGGTTTACAGCGAGCCGGGCCAGGGGACGACGTTCCGGGTGTATCTGCCAGCGGCGGCGGGCACGGTGGCGCAGGCGCCGGCAGAGATTGCGGAGATTGACCTGCGCGGGAGCGAAACCATTCTGGTGACGGAGGACAAACACGAGGTTCTGCAGTACGCGGTGGAGGTGCTGGAGAGCTATGGGTACCGGGTGCTGGTGGCTGATTCGGGGGAGGACGCGCTGCGGGTATCGGCGGAGTTTGCGGGAGTGATTCATCTGTTGCTGACGGATGTGGTGATGGGTGGCATGAACGGGCGGCAGTTGGCGGAGAAGGTTTGTGAACAGAGGACCGGTATCGCGGTGCTGTATATGTCGGGCTATACGGACGATATTGTGGTGCGGCAGGGGCTGATCCGGGCGGAGACGAATTACATTGCCAAACCGTTTACGGAAGAGGCGCTGGCGCGGCAGGTGCGGGAGATTCTGAACGGGAGCGGAGTTGGAATAAAATCACGGGCATGAACGAAGTGGAAGAGTATCTTGCGCGGGTGCCGGAGCCGGCGCGCGGTACGCTGGCGGCAGTGCGGGCGATGATCCGGGCGGCGGCGCCGGTGGCGGCTACGGAAGGCCTGAGTTACGGCATGCCTGCCTTCCGCTACAAGGGGGCGCTGGTGGGTTATGCGGCATTCAAGAAGCACTGTTCCCTCTTCCCGATGAGCGCGACGCTGCTGGACACGATAGCGGAGGAAGTGAAGGACTATCGGACGTCAAAGGGCACGCTGCAGTTTCCGCCTGACCAGCCGCCGGCCGCTGCGCTGGTGGAGAAGATCGTGAAGCTTCGGGTTGCCCAAAACGAGGCAAAAAAGAGCAAAGTCGAATAGACTACAGAGAGCAAAATGTCAAAACTTTGTTTCTCTCCTCTCGCACTGCTGCTGATTTCCATTTGTGCGCAGGCGCAGACCGCGCCCGCTCCGTCCGCAAGCCAGGGTCCGGGCCTGGACGCCAAACGGCTCCGCCGGCTGGATGGCCTGTTGCAGAAGTATGTGGATGATCGGAAGATCGCGGGCGCGGTGGCGCTGGTCCTGCGCGATGGCAAGCCTGTTTATGAACGCGCGGTGGGCTGGAGCGACAGGGAAGCGAACCGGAAGATGACGACGGATACGCTGTTCCGGATCGCTTCGCAGACCAAGGCGCTCACCAGCACGGCGGTGATGGCGCTGGTGGAAGAGGGCAGGATCGGGATCACGGAACCGGTGAGCCACTTCCTTCCGACGTTTGCGAAGACGACGGTGGCGGTGCAGACGGAAGCCGGCGTGAGCATGGTTCCGGCGAAGCGCGCGATCACGATTCACGACCTGCTGACGCACACGGCGGGCATTTCGTATGGCACGGAGGCGCGGGTGGCGGAACTGTACCGGGCGAAGGGGCTGGGTCCGGCGGCGGGCAACGGCTGGTATACGGCGGACAAGGATGAGCCGATCTGCGAGACGATGGAACGGCTGGGAACGCTGCCGTTTGTGGCGCAGCCGGGCGAGGCGTTTGTTTACGGCTACAACACGGACATTCTGGGGTGCGTGGTGGAGAAGGCTTCGGGCATGCCGCTCGACCAGTTCATCCGGACACGCATTACCGAACCGCTGGGCCTGAAGGACACGCGGTTCTTCATTCCCGCGGCGGAGCGCGACCGGCTGGCGGCGGTGTACGGGAGCGGGAAGGACGGCGTGGCGGAACGCGCGCCGGAGGGAAGCAAAGGCCAGGGTTCCTATGTGGACGGGCCGCGGCGCAGCTTTGCGGGTGGCGCGGGGCTGACCTCGACGGCGCGGGATTATGCGCGGTTTCTGGAGATGATCCGCAATGGCGGCGCGCTGGGCGGGGTGCGGATTCTTGCGCCGCGCACGGTGAAGCTGATGACGACGAACCAGGCGGGAACGCTGCACTCGACGACCGGGCTGGGCTTCGGGTATGGCTTTGAGACGGTGGACCGGTATGGCGCGAGCGGCATGGCGGCGGTGGGCGCGTTTGGATGGGGCGGGGCGTATGGCACGACGTACCAGGTGGATCCGGAAAGCCACATGGTGGTGGTGCTGATGATTCAGCTGATGCCGAATGCGACGGATATTCAGCCGAAGTTTTCGAATCTGGTGTATCAGGCGCTGATCCATTAAAACCGCGGCAGGGAATGACAGAATAAGACCATGACCATGACCCTGCGCCTGACGCTGTTGTGTGCGATCTGTGTTCCGCTGCCGGCACTGCCCGCGAAACAACGGGTGGAAGCGGTGAAGACGGAGAGCGTGGAATTCCGGGCGGGTGGCACGATCCGCGTGGAAGGCGCCATCGGGCAATTGAACGTGGTGGGCTGGGATGAGCCGCGCGTGGAGATTGCGGTGACGCGGTACACGTACAGCTCCGCGCAGGAGAGGGCCCGGGCAACGGCCGGACTGGAGGCGGTGCAGGTCTCGAAACAGGTGGCGCAGAACGGCGATCTTACGATCACGGTTTCGCATCAACATGCGGGGGACACGGCGCTGGACCTGCAACTGATGGCGCCGCGCGGGGCGCATCTGGTGATTCGTGAGGACAAAGGCGACGTCGCGGTGCTGGACGTGGGCGGGAACGTGGACGCGACGAACCGGTGCGGCTCGATTGTGCTGCAACTGCCGCAACCGGGCGACTACGCGATTGAGGCCTCGGCGGGGATGGGCGGCGTGACTTCAGACTTTGACGGCGAGAGCCGGCGGCGCAGGCTGGTGGGGGAAATTTACTCCCATAAAGGGGGTTCGCAGGCGCGCACGATTCACCTGCGGACGAAGGCGGGCGGGATCGCGATCCAGAAGATGGAAGCGCGCCCGGCGCGACCCGGCATCATAAACTGAAAAGTTGGACACCTTAAAACAACTGATCCGCGAAGTGCCGGACTTCCCGAAGCCGGGCATTCTGTTTTACGACATTACGACGCTGCTCAAGGACCCGGGTGGTCTGAAGTCGTCGATTGACGCGTTCAAAGACCAGTACGCTGACCTTGGCGTGGACGTGGTGATCGGCGTGGAAGCGCGCGGCTTCATTTTTGCACCGGTGCTGGCTTATGCGCTGGGGGCTGGTTTTGTGCCGGTGCGGAAGCCGAAGAAGCTGCCGGCGGAGCGCGCCAGCGTCACCTATGCGCTGGAATACGGCACGGATACGCTGGAAATCCATAAAGACGCGGTGAAGCCTGGTTCGAGGGTGCTGATTGTGGACGACCTGCTGGCCACGGGCGGCACGGCCAAAGCGGTCACCGAACTGGTGGAGGGTCTGGGCGGCACGGTGGCCGGACTCGGGTTCATGGTGGAACTGACGTTCCTGCCGGGGCGGGCTAAACTGGACGGCTACGACGTCTTCTCTCTGCTCCAGTACGACAAATGACCAGAACGGCACGCCTGAAAGCGTTCGCCAAACTGAATCTCGGTCTGCGGGTGCTGTATAAGCGCCCGGACGGGTACCATGAACTCCGCACGGTTTTCCAGACCATCTCTCTGGCGGACCGGCTGGACGTGACATATGAGCCCGCCGCCACGACGAAGGTGGAGATCGAAGGCACGCCGTATATTCCGGACAATCTGGTGGGGCGGGCCGCTCATCTGGTGCTGGAGGCGATGGAGTTGCGGGCGCAGGTGCATTTCGACCTGAAGAAAAACATCCCGTCCGGCGCGGGCCTGGGCGGGGGCTCCACGGATGCGGCGGCGGTGCTGCTGGCGCTGCCGGTGCTGGCCGGGAAAGCGGTGCCGGAGCAGAAGCTGTTTGAAATCGCGACGAGGCTGGGCAGCGACGTTCCGTTTTTTCTGCATGGGGGAACGGCGCTGGGTATCGGGCGGGGCGAGGAGTTGTATCCGCTGCCGGATCAGCCGAAAGCGCGGTTGCTGCTGGTGGCGCCGGAGATCCATTCGTCCACGCCGGAGGCTTACCGGGACCTCTCCGCGCAATTGACAACAAACTCGTTACAAAATAAACTATTTACTTTCCAGCAACAACTTTGGGACCGGCCCGTCGGGTGTGAGGGTGAGGAAATGGCAAACGACTTCGAAGGGGTTGTTTTTGCCCGCCATCCGGCGCTTGGGGAGCTTCGGGACCGCCTGCGAAAGGCCGGGGCATCGGTTGCGCGGATGACCGGCAGCGGATCTTCCCTTTTCGGAATTTTTGACGACGCGGCACGGTTGGCGCAGGCACGAAAGAGTTTTGACACCGAACGGACGTTCGCATTATCTTTTGTCAGCCGGCGGCAGTACCGTTCGGCATGGCGGCGCGCGCTTGCTCCTCACATGCAGTCCCCACCCATCGAGAATCAACCCAGCCCGTTGAAAGGATCCCTATGGCCGCCCCAAAACCTGTTCGCGCAATGAACCCCGACCGCATCAAGATCTTCTCCGGCTCCGCCAATCACGGTCTCGCCGAAGAGATGTGTTCCTGCCTCGGGCTGCCGATGGGACAGGCGAAACTGCGGCGGTTTTCGGATGGAGAGATCAATCTTCAACTGCTGGAGAATGTGCGCGGCGCCGATTGTTTTGTGGTGCAGCCGACCTGTTCGCCGGTGGAGTTCCATCTGATGGAGATTCTCTGCATGATGGATGCTCTGAAGCGCTCGTCGGCGGAGCGGATCACGGCGGTGCTGCCGTACTACGGCTACGGCCGCCAGGACCGCAAGGATAAACCGCGCGTGCCGATTTCGGCCAAGCTGGTGGCATCGCTGCTGGAAACAGCGGGGGCGGACCGCATTATGGCGCTCGACCTGCATGCCGCGCAGATTCAGGGCTTCTTCGACGTGCCGGTGGATCATCTTTTCTTCCGCCCCGTGATGATTGATTACTTCAAGACGCAGGCGATTCCGAACCTCACGGTGGTGAGCCCGGACGCGGGCGGGGTGGAGCGGGCGCGCTCGGTGGCGAAACGTCTGAACGCGCCGCTGGCGATTATCGACAAGCGCCGCGAGGAGGCTAACGTGGCGGAGGTCATGAACGTGATCGGCGACGTGAAGGGCTATAACTGTCTGATTGTGGACGACCTGATCGACACGGCGGGCACGCTGGTGAAGGGCGCGGAGGCGCTGCTGTCGCATGGCGCGGAGAGCGTGACGGCGTGCGCGACGCATGCGGTGCTGTCGGGACCGGCGGTGGAACGCATCCGGAGTTCGGGCATTCGCGAGGTGGTTTTCTCGAACTCGATTCCGTTGAGCACCGAGGCGAAGGATTGCGGCAAGATCCGGCAGTTGTCGGTGGCGAACCTGCTGGCGAGGGCGGTGCAGTCGATCCACGAAGAGACGTCGGTCAGCATTTTGTTCCAATAGTCCGGCCCGACAGGCTGCGCGGTCCGGGCTGTTTTGGCGGACGTGCTAAACTCAGGGATTCGGGTATCGATGTATTCGGTAAGCCTCGTTGTAGCGTTTCCTCCAGCGGTTTTTCCGGTGGTCGTGCCGTCTCGCAGTTTTACCAACGCAGAAATAAATCGAAAAACAGCAGTACAACCGCAACCCACGACTCAGGGCCCGGGCATGTTTGCCGGGCTCTGAAACGGACTTGCGTTTTTAAGGAGAAAGACATTGAGATTAGAAACGGTTGTTCCGGCGCTTCCCCGCGCCAGCCGCGGTAAGAACGAAGCCCGCCGCGTGAGAGTTTCCGGACGGATTCCCGCAGTGGTTTACGGCGCATTCAAAGAGCCGGTGGCGATCAGCCTGAACCCGAAGGACATCACGAAGATCATCCACAGCAAGACGGGTCACAACTCGATCTTCGATCTGGCGATTGAAGGCGGCGAAACGACTCCCGTGATTGTGGCCGATGAAGCGTACGATCCGATCAAGAGCACGTTGCTCCACGTGGACCTGCGCCGCATCGACCTGACCCGCAAGCTCCGCGTTTTCGTCCCGATTCACGTCGCGGGCGAATCGAAGGGTGTGAAGCAGCAGGGCGGTACGCTCGACATCATCACGCGTTCGGTGGAAATCGAGTGCATTCCGGACGACATTCCGAACAACTTCGACGTCAACGTGACGGAACTGATGATCGGCGACGGCATTCGCGTTTCGGATCTGCCGCTGAAGCCGGGCGTTCGCGTGCTGACCAACGGCGATGCCGTGGTGGCGCACGTGGTGGGCGTGAAACCGGAAGAAGTGAAGGAAGGCGACGCGAAGGAACCGGAAGTCGCGGGCAAGAAGGGCAAGAAGGAAGCGCCCGCCGCAGCGGCGCCTGCCGCCAAAGCCCCCGCCGCCAAGAAGAAGTAATTCGGCATGTTCCTGGTGGCCGGACTTGGCAACCCGGGCGAGAAGTACGCTGCGACGCCCCATAATCTGGGGTTTCTTGTGGTGGACCGGCTCGCCGCGCGTCACGCAATTCGGATGACGCGAAAGGAATGCCAGGCAGTCATCGGTCAGGGCGCGATCCGGGGCAAGGCCGTATTGCTTGCCAAACCGCAGACCTTCATGAACCTGAGCGGCATGGCCATCAAGCCGCTGATGGATAAGAATGAAGTCGCCGCGGGGGAGATGATCGCGATCTACGATGAACTGGACCTGCCCTGGGGAGCGCTCCGGGTTCGCCCAAAGGGTTCCGCCGCCGGACATAACGGCGCGAAGGACCTGATAGCGAAGCTGGGGACGCAGGAGTTTCCAAGGATTCGGCTGGGGGTGCACCCCGGCCATCCGCTCCAGTCTGGCGCGGATTATTTGTTGTCGCCTTTTAACCGGCGGCAGAACGAAACCCTGGATGAGTTGCTCGACCTTGGGGCCGACGCAGCGGAGTCCATAATCGCCGAGGGCGTCGAAATGGCCATGACCCGTTTTAACGGACGCGCGCTTTGAGCGCGGTTCGTTGTTGCGGTCGCGCCCGGGGCCAATAAAGAGGAAAGATGAGAATCTACGAAAATCTGTTCATCGTGAGACCCGATGCAACAGAAGAAGATATCGACAAGCTCATCGAACTGATGTCTTCGCATGTCACCAAAGCTGGTGGCACGGTGGACAAAGTCGATAAGTGGGGCAAGCGCCGGCTCGCCTACCGCGTGGAAAAGCAGCGGGAAGGCAGCTATGTGCTGCTTCAGTTCACGGCGGAACCGGAAACCGTGAAGGAATTCGAACGCCGCCTGCGCGTGCAGGATTCGGTGATTAAGTTCCTGACTGTTCGCATTGACGAGACGCTGAAGCGGATCGACAAGCGGAAGAAAGAGCGTGAAAAGCGCGCGCATCGGCGTCCGCAGCCGGTGGCCCCGCAACCGTCGATTGCCCAGCAGATGCTGGGTGGCGGAGCGGAAGGCCAGCATGCTGCGCCTGGAGCGCCCGTTCCCGCAGTCCCGGCAGAACCGGCTCATCCGGCTCCGGGTGTCCCGACCGAATAAGTCGGCCGTTTAGTCGATCAAGACAGGAGAACTCATCATGGAAGAACGTAAAGGCGGACGGCCGATCGCGGCCTCGCAACGTCCGACCGGCGGCGACAAGGCTGCCGCGGTTGGCAAGAAGCAGTACTTCCGGCGCAAGAAAGTTTGCCGTTTCTGCGTCGAGAAGATCGATGACATTAACTACAAGGACATCAAGATGCTGCAGGCGTTCATCGCGGAACGCGGCAAGATCGTACCCCGCCGCATTTCCGGCGTGTGCGCGCCGCACCAGCGCCGCCTGACGGACGCGATTCTGAAGGCGCGCAACATTGCGCTCCTCCCGTTCGCGGCATCGGTGTAAGGAGAAGAACACGATGGAAGTCATTCTTCGGGAAGACATCGAAAAGCTCGGCACGCGGGGCGACGTGGTCAAGGTCGCCGCAGGATATGCACGGAATTTCCTGCTGCCGAAGCGTTTGGCCGTTGCGGCAACTGACTCCAACAAGAAGATTGTGGAGCAGGAAAAGCAGTCCCACCTCCGCAAGGAAGCCAAGGCCGCGGGCGAAGCCCAGGACCTGGGCAAGCTGCTGAGCGCACTCACCCTGACGGTGGCGCGCAAGGCGGGCGAAGGCGATCACCTGTTTGGTTCGGTCACGGCGAACGACGTGGCGGACCTGCTGGCGGCGCAGAACTTCACGGTCGACCGGCGCAAGATTCAGCTCGATGAGCCGATTCGGACGCTGGGCGAACACAAGATCACGGTGAAACTCCACAGGGAAGTTTCGATCGAGATCACCGTGACCGTTACCCGCGAGGAGTAATCCGGATGCCGTTCGACCTTAGCGGGCAGACGGCGATCGTAACAGGCGGCGCAACCGGCATCGGCGAGGCAATTTCGAAACGCCTCGCCGAAGCCGGTGCGACTGTCGCGATCGCGGATTTGAATCTGGAAGGCGCCAATCAACTGGCGGTTTCTCTGGGCAACGGTTCGTTCGGGGTACAGATGAACGTGGCGGATTCCGCCTCCGTGAATGCGGCGGTGGAAGAAGTGCTTCGGCGGACCGGACGGATCCACATTACAGTTAATAACGCCGGGATTGCCGGCAAGGCAGCGCCGATTCATGAACAGCCGGACGACGAGTTTTCTCGTGTCATGGCGATCAATGTGAACGGCGTTTTTTACGTTTGCCGGGCGGTGGTTCCGCACATGCGGGAGCACAAGTACGGGCGCATCGTGAATATTGCTTCCATTGCGGGCAAGGAGGGCAATCCGAACATGATTGCCTATTCGGGCAGCAAGGCGGCGGTGATCGGAATGACGAAGTCGCTGGGCAAGGAACTGGCTCTGGATGGAATCTGCGTGAACGCCGTATCACCGGCGGTGGTGCGGACGAAGATTCTGGAACAGCTGACGCCCCAGCAGGTGCAGTATATGACCGATAAGATCCCGATGCGCCGGACAGGCGAACCGGGTGAGATCGCCGCGGTGGTGCATTTTCTGGCCAGCCCGGATTGTTCGTTTGTTACCGCGCAGTGTTACGACGCGAGCGGCGGCCGGGCTACCTACTAAGGCAGCCCGCCGCCCACGCGGCTCTGTTACTTCCCTGCTTTACTCGTCTCCGGCGGCCATACCGGTGCCGGCAGACTTCCTCTTCACCAATTTCCGCTTCACATCCGGCCAGAATTCCTTCAAGACCTGAGAAATGGTATCGGTGCCGATCTGCGTGAACATGCGCTGCATGGTCGGCTTAAAGCCCACGTCGTCCGGATAGTAGGCGTTCCCGATGGAGGCGACCATGCCGTTTCCGAGAAATTCGGAGGCGTTGAAGGTCCAGTGGCCGGAGTCCGTTTTGGCGACGGCGGAGCGGGATGCCGCGTAGGCGATGCGGCTCCAGGCGGAGCCATGTCCTTTGCGGAAGTAGCGAGGGTCCTGATGGAAGACGCTGGGCAGGATGCCTTCGGTGAGGAAGTTGCCGAGGTCCTGATCGGCGATGCCGGAGGCGTACCGGCGGGCGTAGCCCTTCACGCCCTGGCCGAAGGAGGCATTGCTGCCGGTCAACTGGGAGACGCCGGCAAAGAAACCGGCCATGATGTAAGACGGCCCGTCGAGAGAATCTTTGCGGGCGATGGTCATTTTCTGCTTCCAGGTGATGGGCGACCAGGGCGCATCGGCTTCGGCGGTCCGGTAGTTGGGAAGGACGCCGTAGGCGCGTTTATCCGGAGCCGGGACGTCCGGGTTCCGAAGCACGGCTGGGAGAATTTCCGAAGCGGCGGCGGTGGCAGGCTTTGCCTCCGCGGGCGTGGCGTCCTGAGCCATGCAGAACTGGCAGAGAAGCATCGAGGCTGCAGCCAGCGAAAAAACAAAGCGAGAAATTGTCATGATTTTATAAAGAACGGACCAACAGAACCACCCGAAGTTCGTATACTCTTGCGATGGCAATTGTGGGCGTAAAGTTACAGGAAGTCTTGTAAAAGAACGCAATTACCGCACCGAGGGGTAATAGCCTTCACGCGATTGCACGGTCATGCCGGAGGTCCGCACGCCGACTTTAATTGTCCTGTAACCCGCGGCGGAAGCGGGGTTATCGGAAGTGTAGCCCAGGCTGTACTGATTGCGGAGTTCTTCCTGCAATCGGTCATAAATCTGGTCGATGGTGAGTTTCTTCGAGACTTCGTAAAACGACCCGCCGGTTTCGCGGGAAAGCTGCTGCAGAACCTTTTTTCCATCGTGTTCAGGGCCGCCGCCGCGAGCGCCAAAGGGCGCCTGGTAGGCCTGGGAATCGGCGAAAAGAATGGAGTAGACCAGGGTGTCGGCGCGCTGGGCTGCCTCAATGGCATCGTTGAGGAAGACTTTGCTGCCGTTGTCGACGCCGTCAGTCAGCAGGATGACGGCTTTGCGGCCCTGCTCTTTCCGCAGGATTTCGTTGGAGGCGAGGTAGATCGCGTCATACATGGTGGTGCCGGGGCCACTCGAGCGCCGCTGCTGGCCTCCGCCCTGCTGACGCCCGCCGCCGGGGTAACCGCCGCCACGGCGTCCGCCGCCAGGGAAGCCGATGCCCCCGCCAGGGAAACTAATGCCACCGCCACTGCCGCCACCGGGGTAGCCACCACCGCCATTGCCTCCGTTACCGCCGCGTCGGGACAGCTGCGGGCCCTGGCCGGGAGGGAGTTCGAGAGCGTCGAGAGCTTTCTGGAGTTCGGTGCGGGAGGAGGTGAGGTCCTGCAGGAGTTCGGACTCGCGGTCGAAGTGCATGACGAAGGTGCGGTCCTTTTCGGCGCGCAGCACTTTATCGAGAAAGCGGAAACTGGCGGAACGCTCCTCAGCGAGGACGCGGCGCTGACTGAGGCTGGTATCGACAAGCAGGCCGATGACGAGAGGGAGGTCGGTTTCGCGGGAGAAATACCGGATGGTCTGAGAGCGGCCGTCTTCGGTGAGGGTGAAGTCATCCTGGCCGAGGTGGTTGACGATGTGGCCCTGTTTGTCACGCACGGTGGCGAGGACGCTGATGACCTTCACGTCCGTGGAAAAGGTGGGATCTTTTTGCGCAGGTTCCTGGGCCAGCAGCTTTACCGCCGGGATGGCCGCGGGCAGGGCGCCCAGCGCGGACAGGAAATGCCGTCTGGATAAGTTCAGGGAAAAAGCCATAGGACTCACAACGGAGACGTGAGTAACCGCACTTCCGTTGCAGGGTTGAGATGGCGGATCATGCCGATGACGGGCAGTTTCACGCCACCGGCAAGATCGAGTTCATAGCGCGCGGTGACGGTGTAACCCCGGACGGCGTAGAGGTATTCGCCGGTTACGGTGGCCACCAGTTCGAGACTGGTGAAACCGGCGGAGCGGGCGGCATGCTCGCAGGCTTCGAGAATGCGGGACCCGATGCCTTTGCGGGCCCAGGCGGGATGCACGAAGAAGCTGCGGATGCGGGCGGGGTGAGTGGCGGGATCGAGCAGGGCGTCGTTTTTGCCGGGTACGTTATCGCTGCCGAACTTATTCATGCGGCGGCTCCACGCGCCGCAGGCGACGATGACGCCATCGACTTCGGCAAGCAGATAAGTGCCGTCGCGCACCAGAGCTTTGTCGACACCGAAGATGACACCGAGGGCGGCGGCGCGCTGCGCCTCGGTGTAATCGTGCTGCTGGAGCGTCGCGACGGATTGGGCGATGAGCGATTCCATCGCCGGGATATCGGACTCCACCGCCGCGCGAATGCTGAGCATGGAGGGCTACTTCAGTTGCGCGGTGGCGGTGATGACTTCGGCGTTCAGATACGGGCGCAGCGCTTCGGGAACCAGCACGCTGCCATCCTTCTGCTGGTAATTTTCCACGATGGCGACCCAGGTACGGCCCACGGCGAGGCCGCTGCCATTGAGCGTGTGAACCAGTTCCGACTTCTTGCCGCCCTTGAAGCGGATATTGGCGCGGCGCGCCTGGAAAGACTCAAAGTTCGAACAGGAGGAGATCTCCTTGAAGTTGTTCTGGCCGGGCAGCCAGACTTCGATGTCGTAGGTTTTGGCGGAACTGAAGCCCATGTCGCCGGTGCAAAGCAGCATGGTGCGGAAGGGCAGGCCGAGGCGGCGCAGGATGTCTTCAGCGTCGTCCGTCAGGCGGTCGAGTTCCTGGTAGCTCTCTTCCGGTTTGGTGAATTTGACCAGTTCCACCTTCTGAAACTGGTGCTGGCGGATGATGCCGCGGACGTCCCGCCCGTAAGACCCGGCCTCACTGCGGAAGCAGGGGGTGTAGGCGCAGAACTTCACGGGCAACCTTTCCACGTCGAGCGTTTCGTCGCGGTAGATGTTGGTGACGGGAACCTCGGCGGTGGGGATGAGCCAGTAGTCGGTCTTTTCGAGTTTGAAGAGGTCTTCGGCGAATTTGGGCAGTTGGCCGGTGCCGTAGAGGCTGTCGGAATTGACGACGAAGGGCGGCAGGACTTCGGTGTACCCATGGAGGTTCGAATGGGTATCGAGCATGAAGTTGATGAGCGCGCGTTCGAGTTTGGCGCCGAGGCCCATGTAGATGGCGAAGCGCGCGCCGGTGATTTTGGCGGCGCGGTCAAAGTCCAGAATGCCGAGCGCGGGGCCGAGATCCCAGTGGGGCTGGGGTTCAAAATCGAACTTCGCCGGTTCGCCGAAGGTGCGGACGCAGACGTTGTCGTCGGCGGACTTACCGGTGGGAACCGATTCGTGCGGCACGTTGGGAATGCCGGCCAGCATTTCGCGGAAGCGGCTGTCGACGGTTTCGACCTGTTTGGCGAGTTCGGCGGCGCGGTCGCCCATCTGGCGGGAGCGCTGCTGCAGTTCGTCGGTATTGACGCCTTCACGGCGCAGGCGGCCCACTTCTTTCGAGAGATTGTTCTGTTCGGCCTTCAGCTGTTCGGATTCCGTGATGGCCGAGCGGCGGCTCTTATCGAGTTCGCGGAATTCGTCAAGCGGCAACGTGAGGCCGCGTGTGGCAAGGCGTTCGGCGATCGCGTCCAGATTGGTGCGAAACGCTCCCAGATCATGCATATAAAAGTTATGCTAACAGGCGCACGCATCATGGAAAGACATACCGACACACCACGGTGAGCGGGCCGGCCGGAAAGGCTCCGGCGAGAGTGCGAGGCTGGCGGGTTGGGGAAGTTGCGGGCTATTCGTCGTCTGTATCGACCGCTACAGGTTCCAGATCTTCCGCTTCGAAGATCTGGCGGCAATCCAGACACTCCACGTAGTCGATACCGTCCCTGCGGGCGATAATCGTTGTTCTTTGATGTTCACAGGCCGTTGCCATACCGGATGCTTGAGATATTGAATTATTCTAATGCGCAGTTCCCTGTGTCAAGGGCCAGAGATCTATTCTTTCCCGAAACAATCCGCGAAACGATCACTTCACCCTGAAAAAAACAGGCTATCCGAAATTATAATCCGGCAAGCCTGGTTGTGGGCGGAGTGACATAAACTTGAAGGCATCCGTCTTATGCAATTCCCGCAACTGGTGATTGCCGCCGCACTTCTGCCGGCCTTTTGGGTCGGAGTTCTGCAGGCCCAGCCCACGCTTCAGGTGGACGCCGGCGCAGGTCGGCACGCCATTAATCCGTGGATCTACGGCATTAACACCTGGCAGGACAACGGACTGCAGAAGCTGATGCGAATCCCGCTGGTGCGATGGGGTGGCGACGACGCCACCAGTTATAACTGGCAGACCAGCACGAAGAACAATACGGGCGACAACCCGTGGCTTTACGAGAACTACACGGTCAAGCCTGGATTCGACGCGTTTCACGAGACGAACCTGCGGACCGGCGCCACGACGCTGAGCACCGTCTCCCTGATGGACTGGAGCCCAGGCCAGCCGCACGCCTGCAGTTTCAGCGTGAGCAAGTACGGCAAACAGAAAGCCGTGGCGCCGGATAACAGCGATTGCGGCAATGGTGTGCTGCTTTCCGGCGCGATGGTGGCGAACGACCCGAACGATGCCTACGTGCCGGTGACGCCGGATTTTTCCGGACAGTGGGTGCGGTATGTGAAGGAGAAGTATGGCAACGCCGTGGCTGGCGGCGTGCGGCTGTGGAGCCTGGACAATGAGCCGGAGTGGTGGGATTCGAACCACTATGACGTGTATCCGAGGGTGGCGACTTACGACGACATGCTGGCGCGCGACCTGACGTGGGCGGGAGTGGTGAAAGACGCGGATCCGGCGGCGATGGTGACCGGTCCGGTCCCGGGAGGCTGGTCCGGGATGCTGTTTTCGAAGAGAGACATGAGTGCCGGGTGGGGTACGAAGCCCTATCAGTATTGGGACAACCCTGTGGACCAGAAAGCCCATGCCGGACTGCCGTGGATTATCTACTATCTGCAGCAGATGAAGGCGGCCGACGCGCGCGGCGGCAGACGACTGCTGGACATGCTGGACGTGCACGCCTATATTGCGCCGGGCGCACTGAGCGGCTCCGCGGGTGACGCGGCGATGGAGAAACTGCGACTGACCTCGACGCGCGCGTTCTGGGATCCGAATTACATTGTGCCGGGTGGCCAGATATGGGATGCGACCGGAAAAGAGGTTGCGCCTCACATGGTGCCGCAACTTCGGCAATGGGTAAGCGACAATTACCCAGGAACGCTGACGGGAATCACAGAATATAACTGGGGTGCGCTGGACAGCATTACGGGTGCGCTGGCGCAGGCCGATATCCTGGGCATTTTCGGCCGCGAAGGGCTGGATCTTGCCACGGTGTGGGCCACGATCGCGCCTACCGCCCCCGGCGCGTTCGCGTTCAAAATCTTTCTGAATTACGACGGCCAGGGAGGCGCGTTCGGGGAAACAAGCGTTTCCGCCACGACCGGCGACCCGGACACGCTGGCGATCTTCGCGGCACAGCGCTCCGATTCCGCGCTGACGGTGCTGGTGATCAATAAGACGCCAGCTGCCATTGCGGGGAGCATCGGGCTGGCAGGATTTCCGGCGACAGATGCGGCGCAGGTCTGGCAGTACAGCAGCGCCAACCTGAAGGCAATTGTGAGACAGGCCGACGCCGCGGTTTCGGGCAATGCCGTGACGGGCAGTTTTCCGGGTTACAGCATGACGCTGTTTGTGATTCCGCGGGCAGCGGCGGCAAGCGGCGCGCAGCCACTGATCACGGGCATCCGCAGCGCGGCTTCCTATGACGACGCCGGGGTTGCGCCGGGCGAGATTGTGGCCATTTTCGGGCGCGGTCTGGGTCCGGCACAGGTGCAGAATCTGCAACTGGACGCGAATGGACTGCTCGCGACGTCGCTTGGCGGAACCCGGGTGCTGTTCAACGGCATTGCCGCACCGCTGATTTATGCGTTCGACCAGCAACTGGCGGCGATTGTTCCCTACGCGGTGGCACAGCTTGCCGGCAAGACCGTGCAGGTGACGGTGGAGTACCAGGGCAGTGCGTCTCAAGCCGTGCCGGTGAACCTGCTGGCTACACATCCGGCGCTGTTCTCGCTGGACTACACGGGTTCCGGACAGGGGGCGATTCTGAATGTAAATGATCTGGCGAATTGCGGGGCGAACCTGACCGGTTGCCGCAACAGCCCGGCCAACCCCGCGGCGCGCGGCAGTTATGTGGCGCTTTATGGAACAGGGGACGGCGTGACGAATGTGCCGGGCGTGGACGGCCGGATCTCCGGGGCGCCACTACCCGCCCCGGCGACGCCGTGTCTGGTAACGATTGCCGGACAACCGGCCGCGGTACAGTATTGCGGCGCGGCGCCGGGAGCCACAGCCGGGCTGTTACAGGTGAATGCGTTGATACCCGCCGGGGTTGCGCCGGGCGCGGCGGTGCCGGTGGTGGTGACGATCGGCGGAGGCAGCAGCCAGAGCACAATTTCACTGGCGGTAAAGTAAACTCCGGAGTAGATGCCTTTTCCGATCCACCGTCCCCGCCGCCTCCGTTCGAGTGAGTCCATGCGCCGTCTGGTGCGCGAGACCCGATTGGATCCGGCGAATTTTGTGCTGCCGTTGTTTGTGTGTCCGGGCGAAGGAATCCGCCGGCCGATCAGTTCGATGCCGCCGCAGGCGCAGATGTCGATTGATGTGACGGTGGAGGAGTGCCGGGAGATCCAGGCACTGGGGATTGGCGGCGTGATTCTGTTCGGGCTGCCGGAATCCAAGGACGAAGTGGCGTCGGGCGCGTATGACGACCAGGGGATTGTGCAGCAGGCGGTTCGCGCAATTAAGCGCGAAGTACCGGAACTGCTGGTCATCACGGACGTCTGCAATTGCGAGTACACCAGCCACGGGCATTGCGGGCTGATTGTAAACGGCGACGTGGCGAATGACCCGACGCTGGAGTGGCTGGCGAAGGCGGCGGTCTCGCACGCGCGGGCCGGGGCCGATATCGTTGCGCCCTCCGACATGATGGACGGGCGGGTGGCGGCGATCCGGACGGCGCTCGACGCGGGCGGCTTCACGAATACGCCGATTCTTTCGTATGCCGCGAAGTTTGCCTCCGGTTACTACGGCCCGTTCCGCGAGGCGGCCGATTCGGCGCCGCAGTTCGGTGATCGGCGCAGCTACCAGATGGACCCGGCGAATGCGCGGGAAGCCATGCGGGAGATCGCGCTCGATCTGGAAGAGGGCGCGGACATGATTATCGTGAAGCCCGGCATGCCGTATCTGGACATCATCCGGGAGGCGCGCGAGCGGTTTGATGTGCCGATTTCGGCGTATCAGGTGAGCGGCGAGTATTCGATGATTATGGCGGCGGCGCAGAACGGATGGATTGATCGGGACCGGGTGATGATGGAGAGCCTGACGTCGATCAAGCGGGCGGGGGCGGATTTCATTCTGACGTATTTCGCCAAGCCGGCGGCGAAGTTACTGGGGTAGATTCCGGGCAGAGTCCGTTCAGGCACGGCCTTCGAGAGCCGCGCGAATGGTGCGCAGCAGACTGTCGTGATCGAACGGCTTGAGGACGGACGGCAGGTGGAGGTCGCGAACCCGGCGACCGCGGAGGGCGGTTTCGCTGCCGCTCATCAGCACGATGGGCAGGCGGGGACACACGGCGCGCAGTTCCGCGATGGCTGTGCCCGCACCCATGGCGGGCAGCGCCATGTCGATGAGAACCAGGTCGATGGCGTCCGGCACGGCGGAGAGGATGCCAAGGGCGGATGCGCCATCTTCAGCCGTGACCACGCGGTAGCCGCCCGCGGAGAGCAGTTCGAAACAGAGATCGCGGATCATGGGTTCGTCGTCCACGACGAGCACGGTGGCGAGGTTTTTGGGAGTCGCGTCCGGGTCGCTGCCGCCTTCAGACCGGGCAGGCACGTGTTCGGCGGTTGCGGCGGGCGCTTGTGGGGCGGCCGGAAGCAGGACGCGGAAGGTGCTGCCCTTACCGGGCGTGGATTCCACCACAATGCCGCCATGCCGGGTTCGGCAGATGCCGGCGACGGCGGCGAGGCCCAGGCCGCGGCCAGGGAATTTGGTGGTAAAAAAGGGATCGAAGATGCGGGCCTGGGTTGCGGCGTCCATACCGCAGCCGGAGTCTGAGACACACAGTTCCACGTAGAGGCCGGCGGGCAGGAAATCGGCGGAGACGGAGTCCTGGAGGGAGTGTTCGGTGACGACGCGGGCGGAGGTCTGGAGGGTGACGACTCCGGCGGCCTCTTCGCCGATGGCTTCGCCGGCATTGGAGACGAGACCTATGACCACCTGTTCAAACTGGGAGCGGTCGAACTCGGCGAAGGGCAGATTCGGGCCGGGAGTGACAACGAACCGGATGTTCGGCGAAAGCGAGCCTCGCAGTGTGCGCTCAATGGCCACGGAACAATCGGAAATGTTGAGAAGCTCGGCTCGGACGGGCGCTTTGCCCGCATAGGTAAGTAACTGGCCGGTGAGGCCGGCGGCAAGTTCGGCGGCGTGGCGGATGGATTCCAGACCGGCTTCGCATTCGGGCGGAACCTTCCTGAGCAGCAGTTCCGCATGACCCTGGATCACGGTCAGCAGGTTGTTGAAGTCATGGGCGATGCCGCCGGCCAGAAGGCCAATGCTCTCGCCTTTCCGGGCAAGGAAGAGATTCTGTTCCATGCGGCGGGTTTCGGTGACGTCCAGAAAAGCCCCGACAGCGCCACGAGGCTTGCCGGCTTCGTCCAAAAGCGGCACGGCATGCCGAGCAGATGGGCGACGGAGCCGTCATGGCGCAGAAGGTCGGCGGCATACTGCGTGAGGGTCACGCCGGAGGTCGCGCGGACCACGGGCCACTGGTCGAAAGGCAGTTCGACGCCGTCCTTCAGGATCTTCGGACCGACCGGGATGGAACTGGCCAGATCGACGCCGGGAGGCAGCCCGAGAAGCTGGCAGGCAGCGCTGTTGGCGGTGAGATTGCGACATTCCACATCGTGCGCCACGATGACGCCGACGGGGACCGCGTTGAGAATCGCCTCGATTTCGGTGGCCCTGGCTCGTTCCCGGGCCTCGCTTTCGCGCAGGGCCCGCTCGGCGGCTTTGCGCTCCGAAATATCGCGTATAACGCACTGGATGGCGAAGGTTCCGTTGAGGTTGACGGGATTGCAGGCAATCTCGACGTCAATTTCGCGGCCGTCTTTGCGGCGATGGCGGGTCTCAAAGGTTCCGGAACTGGCCTCGAAGGACTCCAGACGGTGGGCGAGTTCGGTGGGGGTCCAGCGGGCATCCCAATCGGCGACAGAGATTTTGCGAAGCTCCGGGAGCGTGTAGCCCAGCATGTTGGCAAAGCTCTGATTGGCCTCGATGACTTTGCCGGTGCGGTCCATGAGAAGGTTGCCGTCGCGGGATTGCTCAAAAAGGATGCGAAGATAGGCGGCGTTTTTTTCGAGCGCGCGGGAAGAGGCGGTTGTATCGTGAGCCTCGGAGATCGTGATGCGACGGCAGTTCCGTCCGTTTTCCATATGGCTGACAATGCCCAGAGCCGCGGGAAAAGCGACGCCACCGGGGACGCGCAGCCAGACATGGGTGCTGACGGGGCCGAACTGAGCCGATTCGAGAGAACGGGAGAAAACCGAGTGATGTGATTCCGCGATCAGGCCAAAGAGATCGCTGTGGAGAAGCTGTTCGGCGGGGAGTCCCACGAGGGCACAAAACGGTTCGTTAGCAGCCAGAATGAGCCCGTCCGGCGTGGCCAGAACTGT
>CAIUOG010000120.1 GCA_903900705.1 uncultured Acidobacteriia bacterium | reverse complement strand
GCGTCATCCCGCAGCAGCCCCAGCCAGGCCCAGGCGGAAGCGCCTGCCGCGACGTGAGAACTCGTGTACGCGGCGAGCATCTCTGCGCCTTCCGATGCGCGCCCGTTGTCGCGCAGCAGTTTGGCCAGCCCGGTGTGGGCATCATCCGAATCCGGCGCGCGTTCCACGGCCAGGCGTCCATGTTCGATGGCGACTTCCGGGAAACCGAGTTTCTGATATCGATTGGCGAGTTCCAGGCGGGCGTTCAGGTTGAGCGCATCCCGGTCGAGCGCGGCGCGAAGGGAACGCAGTTCCAGATCCCCGTCGCCCGCATCCATCGCGTTGATCACCTGACGGTCAGCGGCGTTATGGGAGAAATCCTGCGGCGGCCGGATCGAAGCAGTCTGGTGATGCGCGCACGAGGCGAGCAGTCCCGCGGCCACGATGGCGGACACGGCACACACTCCAAACCTCGGATTCTCTACACCTGTATTCTTCAAGCTGCCTCGAACTCCAGTTGGTCGCCTAAATCGCTTTTCGTTTGATCGATGGTACCGGTGGGCAGCTCAAGCACGGAGTGCGCCGGGAGGCAGAAAGAAATCCGCCATGGCCCTATCTGACGCACCAGTTTCCGGATGCGTTTCTTTCGATCAATATACACGACGTCAATTGCGAACTTCATGAAAAAAGTATGAATGCCTTCGCAGGGAACAATCCAAAGTCCCTCGCCCTGCTCCAGCCCCTGGTGCTTCAACAGGCCCTTCTGCCGATCCGCACTGGTCCTCGCCTCGGCGATGGCGTCGCCCAGCAATGTACCGCGCGTCACGTTTCTGACCCGAAATTTCAAGAACCCTTTTATAACATGCCGCGCGTCTCACTGTCAGTGGAAATTACGTCGGGAACCTTTTGTGGGTATAATTGCAATTCGCGTTTGAGCCCTTTTTCCATTCAGGAGTTCGTCTGGTGAAGATTCCGTTTCTGGTGCGGCTGTCCGCGCTGGTTTTAGCCGTTGTTGCCGTAAAGGGTCTCAATGCCCAGAACACCGCCGCCACTTTCGGCACGGTGGTTACGCTCGGGGGAACTCCCTCGGACCTGGTTCTCGATGAATCCAGAGGACTGATCTATCTGGTCAACACCTCGGCTAACCGGGTGGACCTTTACAGCACCAGCACCAACAGCGTCATCGGAAACATCCCCGTAGGCACGGGCCCGCTCGCCGCGGCCATCTCTCCGGACAAAGCATATTTATATGTCACAAATGGCGGCAGCCTGAGCGTCAGCATCATTGATCTCGGCGCGCGTTTCGTCGTCCAGACCGTGCAGGTCCCGGCGGCTCCGCAGGGTGTGGAAGTCGGTGCGGACGGCACAGTTCTGATTTCAACCGCCGGCACCACGGGTGGCGCGAACACGCTGCTGGTCTACGATCCCTCCCAGCCCGCCGCCAACCAGTTGGTTGCCGTGAACACTCCGCCGCCGCCCTCCACCCCATCGCCGCTTCCCGCGCAGACGCTCACGCGCCCCGATACCACCTTTTTCAGCAAGCTGATCCGCACGCCGAACGGCCAGTTCATCATCGGCCTTACTGTTCCCAGCACCACCCAGACTTATCTTTTTGTCTACGAGGTTGCCTCGCACACCATCCTGCGAAGCCGTACCGTGACCGGACAGTCCACGGTTCTCTCGATCTCGCCCGATGGCTCCCGTTTCATGGCCGGCTATACGCTTTACGATGTTGCGACGCTCTCGGTATTGGGGCAGATGAACAACGCGAATGCGCCCTTTCCATTCACCGCAACTTTCAGCACTCGCCAGAACGTGGGCGGCAGCGTGTTCTCTCCTGATGGAACCACTATTTATGGCGCCTTCAACGTGGCGGCCTTCACCAATCCCCCGGCGCCCTCCAATTCATCCACTCTGCTGCTGACCGACCCGAATAACCTGGCCATCCGCCTGGGTATCCGGATGCCGGAAAGCATCGTCGCGAAGATGGTGGTGAGTTCAGACGGAACGAATGCCTGGAGCCTCTCCGCTTCCGGCCTGATCTATCTTCCTTTATCCACTCTTTATACGCACCCGATTTTGATGCCCTCCTCGACGCAGGTTTTTCTGTCGCAGAACCCCTGCAATCCGGGGCTCGTGCAGGCATCCCTGCAGATGAACAATCTGGGCGCCGGTCGTCTGACTTTTGCCTCCACCACCACCGTGCCCACCCTCACGGTCAACGTTTCGAGCGGTCTCGCTCCTTCCACCGTCACGCTCACTATGGAACCGGGACGCATCGCCACTGGTACAGGCGCCTACACCCGTCTCGCGGGCACGAATCTCGTTTCGAGCAACACGACCTCCGCTCAGCTGACCGGCCAGTCACTCGATATCACCTTCGCTTCTCCCGATGCGATCAATATTCCGCCTGTAGTCCGGGTTTATATGAACTACCGGAACCCGGACCAGCGCGGCGTCATCTTCCCGATTCCGGTTACCCCGAACAACTCCCCGAACGCCAATCTCGTCACCGCAACCACTTCCGGAGTCCTGGGGGATCAGGGCATCGAAGACATCGTGCTCGACCAGGCGCGTAACCGGGTCTATCTTTCCAACGCCGGCTACAACCGCGTGGAAGTGTTCGACACCGTCAATCAGATCTTCCTGCCGGCCATTCCTGTCGGCCAATTGCCGCACCAGATGGCGCTGAGTACAGACGGCAATTCTCTTTACGTGGCCAGCGCGGGCGGCGAATTGATAGACGTGGTGGATCTCACGATCAACAAAGACGTGGGCCACATTGCATTCCCGCCGATTCCGCGTCAGGCCGCGGGCGTTACCGCCACACTGCTTTTCCCGCAGGCGATGGCGGTCGGCAATGCCGGTCTCGAATTCGTGATGTCCAACGGGACCCAGTGGAAGGTGGTTGGAGGCACCGCTGTGCCGCGGCCATCCGACACGCTCACCAAAACCGGAACCACGAACACCTTCACTACTCCCGTGGTGATGCTCGCTGCGAACGATAATTCGCGGATTCTGACGCTCGCCGGGAATGGTTCAGCCTACGTCTATGATGCCGCGACCGATGCTTATATCGCGGCGGGATCGCTCTTTGGCGGCACGATCCAGAGTTACTACGGGCCACTTTCACTGGGACCGTCACAAAGCTGGTATGCGCTCGGCGGTCTGTTTACGAATCCGTCTCTGACGATTCTGGGCGGCGTGGCGAACCCGTCCGCCTCCACCGGCGCTCCGCGTAACATTGTTGCGACCGCGCCTTTCGACCAGAGTCACTTCGTCCGGCTCAGCACGCCCGTCCGCGCCAACATCAACGCAACCACTACCACCGATGCCCGGGCCACACTCGAAATGATCAATATTTCCAACGGTCTCGCGCAGCAGTTGGCCGTTGTCCCCGATAATCCCCGCTTCACCGTTTTCGGCACCACTCGCTATAACCTTCCCGCCCGGACCATGGTGATTGATAACAACAACGTCGCGTATATCGTCACTCTCGCGGGGCTGAGTGTTGTCCCTCTCACGCCCGGCGGCGTGAGCGTACCCGCCATTGCGACCAACGGCCGGGCTATCGTGAGCGCGACGGACGGCTCCGGCAACCTCAAAATCGGTGGCGTGATCAATATCAACGGCACAAACCTCGCCTCCACGGCGGTTGCCGGCCAGTTGCCGCCACCCACCGTTCTGGGCGGATCCTGCGTGACGTTTAATGATGTTGCGCTGCCCCTGCTCCAGACTTCGCCGGGACAGATCCAGGCGCAGTTGCCTCCCACGGTGACGCCCGGCACGAACGTGGTGCAGGTGCGTTCTCTCGCCATGGGCCAGCAGAGCACATCGGTCACTGTCACGGTTCAGGCCGCGTCCGGCGCCGGCGGTTCCACCAACAGTGGCTCTCCCTCGGTTGGCGTGGGCCGCGGCAACAACCACATCGTTCCAAAACTGCAATAACTGTTCGGGACCGGAACACGGGCTGGCACGGGGTTTGGCACAGCCTGCGCGGATTCGCCTTCTGGTTGCGTGTTGACGCGCAGGCTGGTTCCGCAAAAAGGCGGTGGAATGCTGAAAAGCCCCGCGAAACCCGCTTTTGTCTGATGCTTTGCTGGCTTAAATGTTTGGCACGGCAGTTGCTGTAAGTAAAGACAAATGCCGGTCAAACTCACTCCCCTCCCGTTTCCGGCGAAACTGATCGCAGGTGTCAAATCACCGGCGATCCCGTCAGCATCGCCTGACTGAAGACTGAGGCAGGATATCCTGTCGCGCTTCGAACTGGACCCTCGAACCCGCAGGAAGCCTCAGAGTCTCAGTCAGGCGCATCGCTGACACATCCCGGTGGTCCTCCCTTTCAGGGCAACAGGACCACCGGGTATAATTCCCCAGGAGGCTTTTCCCATGCCTGTATTCTCCAGTATTCTTTTCCCCGTTGATTTCTCTGATCGGTCTCGCGCCGCAGCCCCGTTCGTGCTCTCTCTGGCGCAGCGCTACGAAGCATCCGTCATTGTTCTCCACGCGATCCAGCCGCCTCCGCCGCTCTACGCGGGCATGAACACGGTTTACCCGGAGACGATCGATTTCTCGGGAATCCAGCAGGATCTTGAAGTGCAGCTCCGCGCCTTCGCCGATGCGGAACTGCCGAAGCTCGACGTCAAATGTGTGGTGGAACTGGGCGATCCGGCCAGCATCATCACGCAGTATGCCGATGCGAATCAGGTGGGGCTGATAGCGATGCCCACGCACGGCTATGGAGCCTTCCGGCGCGCGCTGCTGGGTTCGGTTACCGCCAAGGTCTTGCATGATTCGAAAACTCCGGTCTGGACCAGCGCCCATGCGCCCGAACCGTCCCACCGCGCGCATCCCAAGCCTCGCCATATTTTGGTGGCGCTCGATCTGAAGCCCGAAAGCCAGCACGTGCTCGAGTTCGCCCTCGAACTCGCCGCCGATGCTGAAGCGACAGTCGAGATGGTGCACGTGGCGCCCGAAGGTGAGATTACGCCACTCAATCCGGAAAACCGGATGCAGCAACTGCTGGACGAAGCGGCGCGCGAAAAGCAGGTGCCCGTTTCCGAAACCACCGAGGCCGAGGTTCAGGTGATGAGCAACGGCAATGACATCGCCCGACTGGTTCGCGAAGTCTCGCTGCGCAAACGGATCGACCTCGTCGTGACGGGCCGGGGGGTTATCCAGAGCGCGTTTGGCGGCTTCCGGACCCACGCATACGGGATCATACGGGAAGCGCCCTGCCCGGTCCTCAGCGTTCTATAGCCACCGTTTCGGCTATCTGCGCGGCGTGACGCCGCGCATGTCCCGCCATGACGATCAGCAGCTCGTAGCCGTTGATCGGATCAAAGAACGGGTGTTGCGCCCGCATGGCAAACAGATTCTTTTCTGTTTCCCCGGCAAACCCGATGGTTGTCTGCCGGGCCTGATCGAACTGCGCGACGGCCTCGGCAAGGGTGGCAAAGCGTCCGGTAGGTTTCACGCGGTCGGGCGCGTCAACCGCCTTTGCCCGACCCACGATCCGCCGTGCGATTTCCGCTTCCCGTTCCCGATTCTCCGTCGCACTTGCGTCCGGTTCCGCCGCACCCAGCATCCGGAACATCCCCATCTCCGTCAGTGCGACATGTTCCGCGATCTCCAGCGGACTCCAGGCTTCGGGCGTCGGTTTGCGTTGGGCTATTTCCGCCGGCACCGCTTCCACGGCGTCGAGAAACTCCCTGCGACTTTGTTCCAGAATCTCTAAAATCTCGGCTCTGCGTTCCGGACTCATGAGTTGCGTAATGTAAGCTTAACATCGCTATGAAACGCTGGATTCTCCTCGCATCGGCTTCAATCTCTCTCGCCGCCGGCCAGATCACCGCCGGGCCGCCCAAACTGGTTGCGGAATCCGGCGCTCGCGAGGGAGGCTCCTGGGACCCGGCCACCGGCATGCTTTACGTCGTTTCCGGTGACCATGTGAACCGCCTGACCCCGTCCGGCAAGCTCGAATCCTTCCGGGCCGATGCGCCGGGCGCCAACGGCTCTCTGGTTGATCCACAGGGCCGCGTGCTCGTCTGCGAGGCGGGAGGGCGGCGCGTCACGCGCACCGAAAAAGACGGTACCCTGACCATCCTCGCCGATAACTACCACGGGAAAAAGCTCAATTCCCCCAACGACCTCGCACTCGATTCGAAAGGCCGGATCTACTTTACTGACCCCCGCTATGGCAGCACCGACACCATGGAGATCCGGGACGCCGCCGGGAAACTGGTCGAAGGGGTTTACAGAATTGATGCGCCCGGCAAGGTGGTGCGGATTCTGGCCGGACAGATCGGCGGACCCGTCGAGCGGCCCAACGGCATCCTGATTTCCCCGGATGACCGCTATCTCTACCTTGCCGATAACTACAACAACCGCGCCGGTGGTGCCCGCAAGCTCTGGCGTTTTGATCTGAAGAAGGATGGAACGGTGGATTCCGCCAGCCGGAAGCTGATCTTCGACTGGAAGACCGGGCGCGGGCCGGACGGCTTCAAACTGGATGTCGAAGGGCGTCTCTACGTGGCCGCCGGCCTGAACAAGGCCAGCCAGTTCGAGACCGTCGATGAGTTTAAAGGAGGCGTTTATATCCTCTCGCCCGAGGGGAAATTGCTCGAATTTGTTCCACTACCGGCGAAGGACGAAACCACCAACTGCGCCTTCGGAGGGAAGGATCTGAAGACGCTGTTTGTCACCTCGGGTGACCAGTTGTGGAGCATCCCGGTCTCCACCGCGGGCCTCATCAGCGCCCGCCCATAGCGCTCTGGCTCGTAAATACCTCGGGTCCGCCGCCCGAACTGGTGCGGGTGGCGGACCCTGCCGGTGCGTCGCTGCTCACGGCTTAGTTGGCCGGGTAGCGAAGTACCGTGTAACTGGTGAGTCCGATAATGTCGCTCCCCTCATTGCTCACCGACCCGCGCAGGTCGATCTTCAGGCCGGACTGCACCGGGGCGTTGAGAATCCCCGGTAGGAACGGAAGCACCGTGCCCCAGCTTTGACTGGTGATCTGAGCGCCGGCCGAACTCATCGAAGCATCCGCCTGGCCGGCGAATGCCACATCCTGCGGACCGCCGTGTCGCGAGAGCAGCACCGTATTCCCCCAGTTCACGCTGACATCGAAGCCGGACGCCGTGCCCGTATGCGCAAACGCAAACCGGATCTCGATGCGGTCCCCCGGGTTCATGGCGGCGGACGGGATATCGCAACTGCCCAGTGACGCTGAAATATTCCGGTTATTACTGTGCCCGTTCGCGTTACACAGAACCTGCGCCAGGCCCGAGGCGTGCACGCCCGGTCCGGAGATGTTGCCGATGTTCGACGCCGGGTCGACGCGGTAATTCGCCACCAGGGTATCCAGTGGTTGCGGCACCGCGCCCGTGGCGAACTGAATACCGGAGCCCGTCAACGTGTAATCAAAGCCCGCTTTCATGTAGAGTCCGTTCCGGAAGAGTTGCAGGCTCGCGCCGCTCGGCGGATTCGCCAGCGTGAACGATGTGTTTGATCCATCGACAATACCGCCGGGAACTTCGGCGTCATAAAAAAGGGACGGCTGCCCGCCGCACGGGCCGGTTGTACCGTCGGAAAAGACGCAGTCTCCCACGTTGCCGACCACGGTTTCAATCTGTCCGTTCTGGTTGATCACCGCCACCGCGCCGGTGCCGAAGCCCGCACCCTTCACCGGGCGCTGGGCAAGATCGGATACCAGGCCCACTACCGAGGATTCCACAATCGGCGTCTGGTTGCCGGCCGACGAACTGGAGTTGCTGGTCGCCCCGGTACGCACGTCCGCCACGCGCAGCGGAGTGCCGCTCAAGGGCACCGTCCAGGTTTCCGAAAACTGCTCGAAACCATCGCTCTGGTAGTTCACGATATAGGTGTTGGCCGGGCTCTGCGCTCCCGCGTTCGGCGTGAGTTGGATCTGCAGATTGCCGTTGACCACCGGTACGCTGCGGCTTTGCTGCACGATGGTGCCGATGCCGCTGGCGTCAAAGGTGCTCCACTGGATGTAGAGGGTGCCGGTGAAGCGCGTGCCGTCGGCGCGGAAAAGCGTGTCCTGAATGGTACTGAGCCCGGTCTGGGCGGAGGCGATTCCGCAAAAGGCGGCAATGGCCAGAAAGACTTGGAGTTTGGTTTTCATATGCGTGCTGCTCACGGCAACAGCATTAGCATCGGCGCGGAGTCCCGGCGCACGCCCGGTTCCGCGCGTTCCTCTCCAACTTCTTGATTAAAAGCAGGATAGGATTATTTACCGAGTCTGTGACTCGCCTACAGCCGAACCCGCTTCACCTGAATCTTCTCGTCCTCAAAAACGCCCAGCCCCAGCATCCCCGCAATCTCAATATGCTCGATCTGTGAGTTCAGAAAGTGGCTGTCATTGTCCGGTTTCGCGAGCGCCAGCGGCTGCATTCCCATCCGGACCCGCTTCTCGTCAATCACCTTGAGCCCCGTCTTATCGAGTGCCACCGGGTCGGTCGCAAAGTACATGGTCTTGTGTTCCCAGATATACTTCTCCTTGCCGCCCGGTCCGCCATGGAATGAGGCTTTCACCGCGTCGCAGATGTGCAGCGTGGCCTTTTCCCGGATCACCGGCAGACTCACCACGCTCGGAATGAACACGCCGCAGGCATTCAGCGTGGGCGTGACATGGCTGCGGTTCACATTGTTCACCATGCCGTGCGACATATTCTTCAGACAGATGGTCACGCCCGCCGATTGGTGATGCTTCAGCACGGGCAGGTTAATGAACTTATTGATCTGCTTCGTGACAATCCGCGCCACGTAAGAGCGGCGCATATGGGCATCGCGAAAGTCCTCGCCGGGCTTGATCAGCGCCATTTCAAGGTAGTGCTCCGGATCGTATCCGCCCATGTCGTGCTGCCATTCGTCGTACTTCTCTGACGCGGCATCCCATCGCAGACCCGGAGGCAGCCAGCGATCAATCCCCGCCGCGATCGTCTCCTCCTTATAGCGGTTGAAGACAATTGTGTCGCTCAGGGGCACGCCCGCTTCTTTCAGCCCTGCCAGAATTTCCTGGAGGACCAGCGCGTCCGAACTCAGATTCTTACCGCCCACCGGGCTGACCTTGATGCCCACCACGTCGCCTTTTTCAAACAGCATGCGCCAGCCATCGATCCATGACGGCGCGCCGGTGAGTTCCCGCATCCCCCGGCGCATCATGTTCTGCACGGGTTCCGGCTGATAACTATTGCGCAGGATCACGCCCGGGTGCTCCACCGCAACAACGCGGCCCGGAAACGGTCCTGGCATGCCGGATTTTGTCGTCGCGCCGCGGGACTGCGATTGCAGCAACGCACCGGCGGCGGTGGCGAGTGACTGGGCGATGAACTGGCGGCGGGGCAGGTGCATATGGCACTAGTTTATGGCAAATCCAGTTGGATGACCGTGCGTGTCCCCAGCGCATCCGGAAGGTCGTACCGCATCACCACTTCCGCCCGCAGCCGGAACTTCTTCAGTTCTTTCTCCGCCTCCGCGATTTCCTGCTCCGTGTCCGGCCCCTTGTAGAGCAAAGCTTTTGTACCCTTCTTCAATGCCGGGCCGAACAGCCCCAGCGCTTTGGGAAGCGGCGCCAGCGCCCGCGCGGTGATCACGTCAATCCTGGTATCCCGGGTGATCTCTTCGGCGCGCCGGGACGACACAGTCACGTTTGCCAGTTCCAGTTTCGCGAGCGCCGATTCCACAAACCGCGCCTTCTTCTGAATCGACTCGGAAAGTATAAACCGCAGCCCCGGCATCACCACCGCCAGCGGGATGCCCGGGAATCCCGCGCCGGTTCCGGCGTCGAGCACCTGTTTCGCCTGCGCGAAAAGCCGCCACGGAATCACCGAGTCGAGCACGTGCTTGATGGCCGCCTCGCGGGGCGAAACAATGCGGGTCAGATTCAGATACTGATTGGCCTCGACGATCAGCGCCAGGTGTTCGGCGCACTTCACGGCGACCCGGTCGCGGTTGGGCAGGTCGGCGGGAAGGACCTGCTTCAGTTCTTCTTCGAATTCAGAGGATGCAGTCACGAATCTTTATGATGTCATCTGTCGCAACATCGAACCTGTGCCAACATCGGGAATGATGAATTCATCCGAACGCCGCCGGCAGATTCTGGAACAGGCCTGGGTGGGCGATGCGGTGCTCTCCCTCTACGCGCGGCGGCGCATCCTCCGGGAAACGGGGTCGGTGGATAGCGAGCGATTCGTTCGCATGACTTCGAACAGATTTCTGGCGTGTTTGGGGGAGCCTTCCGAGGTGGAAGCGGAGATCGGGCGGGTATACGAACGGGATGGACTGGAGGCGGGGTTCCTGTGGATCGAAGAGAAGCTGATGCCTCTCTTCGATCGCCAGGAGGAAAAACGGCTGCGGGGAGTTAGCGGCCGGTACCGAACCGGCGCTTCGCCGGCTTGAACGACTGGCCGGACTTCGGCTTGAAGCCGCCGCCCGCGGACTTAGGTCCACTGCCGGAAGCGGATTTGAAACCGCCCGGCCGGGATTCACCCCGGTACTCGCCACGCGAGTCACCACGGGAATCACCCCGCGAATCACCCCTGGACTCACCACGGGGCGCATAAGCGCCGCGGGTCGGCATTTCGATCACAGGCGCGACGTTGCGCGCTTCGCGTTCGATACCGGCCGGCAGTTCCTTGCGGGTCAGCTTCAGCTTCAGCATCCGTTCAATGTTGCGGATGTCGTTCCGTTCGCTGCTGGTGGCAAAGGTCGTCGCAACGCCCTCGGCTCCGGCGCGACCGGTACGGCCCACACGGTGGATGAAGTCATCGGCTGCCTGCGGCAGGTCGAAGTTGACCACGTGAGCGATACCGTCCACATGGATGCCGCGCGCAGCCACGTCGGTCGCCACCATCACGCGGTAGAAACCTTCCTGGAAGCCTTTGAGGGCCATGTTGCGCTGGTTCTGCGAACGGTCGCCGTGAATGGCGGTTGCTTTGAAGCCCATGGCGGAAACCTTCTTGGCCAGGCGCTCGCAACCGTGTTTGGTGCGGGCGAAGACCAGGAACGATCCGTCTTCGGATTCGAGGAGACCCTTGAGCAGGCCGAGCTTGCGATCGGCATCCACCTCATAGAGCACCATTTCGATCTTGTCGGCCGGACGCGTGGTGGAACCCACGGTCACGCGGACAGGATTTTTCATGTAGCGGCTGATCAGACGCTCGGCTCCGCCTTCAAAAGTGGCGGAGAAGAAAAGGGTCTGGCGTTCCTGCGCTGTCTTGCGCAGAATCGCTTCCACGGCGGGCTGGAAGCCCATGTCGAGCATGCGGTCGGCTTCGTCGAGAACGACGATGCTGACGGCTTCAAGGCTCACCAGGCGGCGGTCAAGAAAGTCCTGCAGGCGGCCGGGAGTGGCAATCAGAACCTGGGCGCCTTTCTTGATAGCCTGCAACTGCCGTGCTTCGCTCATTCCGCCCACGACAACGGCGGAACGCATTCCGGTACCGACTGCGACTTTTACAAAAGATTCTTCAATCTGAATCGCGAGTTCCCGCGTAGGGCTGAGAATCAGCGCCTGGGGCTTTGTGCTCAGCGGCTTACGGCCCAGCAGTTCGAGTATGGGGAGAACGAATGCCAGGGTCTTGCCGGTGCCTGTTTGCGCTGTCGCAACCAGATCGTGGCCGAGCATGGCGGGGGGGATGGCCTGTTCCTGGACGGGGGTAGGCGTTTTGAAGGAGTGACGCGCAAGGTTGTTGCGCAGCACAGGTGATGTAACCAAATCGGGAAAAGTAATCATTCAGTGATGTTTTTTTTACAGAAAGGAAATCAGCGGGGGCCTGTCAGATTCCGAAATCATACATGGTTCCGAAAGGCGTACATTTATGCGGATCTACTTCGCGTACTGTTTCATTGTAGCGCGTTTGGACCGCTAGAATACAAAAGACATGCGAAGCCTGCTTGCCGGATGCTCCCTCACTCTGCTGCTCGGCGCCGCGGCGTACACCGCCGATTCCCCCGCGCAGGTGCTGTTCAACCGCCTTCGCGAGAACGTCCGGGGCGATATGCGGCGCGCTCCCCGTTACACCTGCGTGCAGACCGTGACCCGCACCCAGAGCCGTCCGCGGTATGGCGGGAAGGTCTCCGGTTGCGCCGCTCTGGTGGCCGCCCGGAAACAAGCCGATGGCGACGGGTTGCTGCTTTGGCATGACCGGTTGCGCCTGGATGTCGCCGTGGGTGAGAACTCCGAGATGTTCTCGTGGGCCGGGGCGCGGCAGTTCGAATCGAACAGTCTCGAAGGCCTCACAGTGAGCGGCCCCACCGGCAGCGGCGACTTCAGCGCCTTCCTCAGCAGTGTCTTCGGCTCCGACGCGCAGGATTTCCGCTACAACGGCGAACAGGTCACCGACCTCGGACGCCTCGCCACCTTCAGCTTCGTCGTGCCGCTCCCCAGGAGCCACTACAGTTACCGCAATAACAATGGAGCCAGCCGCATTGTTCCCTATGCCGGTTCCTTCTGGGCCGTACCCGCCAGCGCCCAGTTGAAGCGCCTGAAGATTGAGGCCACCGAGTTTCCCACCGATGACGTCTGTCGCGTGCTCGACACCATGGATTACTCCCGCGTGAAGATCGGCGCCGGTGAGTTCCTGCTGCCCGAAGTCGCGAAAATGACGGTACTCTATCCCAACGGCGATGAAACCGTGAACGAAACGAAATATTCAAAGTGCCACGAGTTTACCGGCGAATCCACCATCCGTTTTGACGATCCCGATGAGCCGAACTCCGCTGCCAACGTCGCGAAGGAAGCTCTGAAATCCCTCCCGCCAAAGACGCATATCCGGGTGAAGATCGATCCGCCCGTCAACTCCGATACCGCTGCGGCCGGCGACCCCATCACCGGCGTGGTGGAGCGCGAAGTCCGTGAAAAAGGCAAAGCCATCATTCGCACCACAGACCGTTTGCACGGCCGGCTGCTGCGTCTCGAACAGCTCATGGTCCCGCTTCCCCGCTGGACCGTCGCCATTCGCTTCGATTCCATTGAGCGCGATGGCGTGGAGCAACCGATCGTGCTCAAACCTGTGGATGACGGTGACCGGTCCGGCGGCGGCGAGGTTCGCATGGTCGGACGCCGGATGCAGAGCATGCCCGCACCACCCAAAGCGCCGAAGGATCGCCCCGCCGGTGGCGGCGTCTTCACTTTTTCCGAGGCCGGGCGTCTGCTGCTGGATGCGAAGTTCCATTCCGAATGGGAGACGAAGTAGGAGCGGCTTCGCGCACCTCTTCGGGCGTCAGCACGCGCCACTCGCCTGGCTGCAGCGTACCGATTTCCAGCCTGCCGATCCGCGTTCTTTCAAGCGTAATCACCTTGCTCCGCACCGCCTCAATCATGCGGCGGACCTGCCGGTTGCGGCCTTCCGTGATCCGGATTTCCAGCCACGCACCTTCGAGGCGCCGGACCACTGCCGGGCGCGTCGGCCCGTCGTTCAGCACCACACCCTGCCGCAACTGGTCGAGCGCGCTCTCCGGTAGAATATCCGCGCATTCCACGCGATAGGTCTTGGCCACCTTGTGATCCGGATTCGTCAGCCGCTCGGCAAACTGCGTGTCGTTCGTCATGATCAGCAGTCCGCTGGTATCAAGATCCAGCCGCCCCACCGGCGAGAGGAACGTGTTGATCCCGCCGCGAATCAGGTCATAAACGGTAGGCCGTTTCTCCGGGTCTTTGAACGTCGTGATGTAGCCGGCGGGTTTGTGCAGCAGAATGTATACGCGGGCCTGAACCTGCAGCGGCTTGTCGTCAAACAGCACGCGGTCGCGGTCGAAATCGATCCAGTGATCCGGGTTCTCCACCACTTTCCCGTTCACCTTCACGCGGCCGGCGTGTATCCAGCTGCGCGCCTGTGTTCGCGAGCCCAGCCCCGCTTTTGAAATCACGCGTTCGAGAGTTTTCTGATTCAGCGCAGTATCACCTTTGCCAGGCCCGTATTGTTGCCGCTGTCAGATACGCGGATCACCAGGACATGCTCGCCTTCCGGGACGTCATCGAGGTGCAGGCGGAACTGCTCGGACGGGGAATCGAGAATGCCATCCAGCGGCGCGAGCGGCGTCCACGCTCCGGCGTCCAGAGACCACTCGGCGCGCCGCAGCGCGGAGGCTGCATCGACCGCGTTGACCGTCACGTCGACAACCCTGCCATTTCGCGTGGTGGACTGAACGCGCACCGCGGGCGGCGTGTTATCGATCAGCACCGGGGAACTCACCAGTTCGGCATCCTTCGCGGACGCCGGCGGATTGGCTTCGCGGTCCGATGCCAGCACGCGGAAGAAGTAGCGCCCGTCCGCCAGCGCGTCGCCGTCAATCGTGTACTGGTTTTCGTGCAGCCCCTTGCGCAGCGCCTTCCAGTCCCGCTCCCCCTCGCCCCGGAACTCCAACTGATAGACCAATTTGTCTCCGTCCGGATCTTCCGCCTGCCAGGAAATCAGCAACTGCTGCCCCAGAGCGCGCGACAGCGTCTGCGTGGGCGTGCCCGTGGAAGCCACCGGCGCGGGGTCGCCCGTATCCGTCACCGTCACGCTGAACGGCACGCTTGCCGCGCTGGCCGTATTGGTGGAAGCCGCTTTCGCTCCCCCCGTGGGCGTTGCGGCGGGCTGCGTGAGCACCGTGATCGACCGGATCACCGGCGGATTATTCTGCGGCAGATAGGCCGCGCTGAGGTTGTCGATGGCCGCTTTGCCCGTCAGCAGAGCTCTGAATTGTAAATAGCGGGCGTTGGGGCTGGTGATTTGCGCGCCCGCCGCGTCCGTCAGGGCGGGGGACCAGTCGCTCCAGGTGTTGTCCGGACGGATGCTGTTGCCGGCCCGGGTCATGACGCTGACGTCGCCGGCGCCCTGCCAGCGTAGCTTACCCCACCGCGCCGTGTTCCCGGCATCGAACACCGGCGATTCGTACTCGCCCCGCGTGTTCTCCGCGCCCAGCCGGTAAAGCTTGCCCATGTTCGCCGTCGCGGCCAGCAGCGCGCCGTTCCAGCGCAGCAGGCGGATCGCCTCGGCTTCATTCGTCTGCACCACCAGCGTGAGTTTCCGGTCGCGCGTCAGGCGGTAGATACGGCCGTTCTGATCGGTGCCGAAATACATCTCACCCTCCGGCGTCGGCAGAATATCGAAAACGTTCTCTTCTTTCGAACTCCACAGCGTATCCACCGTGTTATCGGCATTGATGCGATAGATGGCGCTCTTTTCGACGCCACTCAGGTCCACGGCCGGGGATGCCGTCGCCGCGGGCGTCTGCGCCGCCGCCTGGGGCGTCGTGGCGGTTTGCGGCTTCGCCGGATCGGGTACGGGGGGCTTCAGGTCGCTGCCGGCGTCGGCCGTGACCGTGATGCTGGTGGTGGCCGGCGCGCCATCCTGCGCGCCGGTTTGCGTGGCCTGTTGGGCCGCCTGCACCTTTTTCGCCAGCGCTCCGCCCAGCCCGGCCGCGTAAATGCTGCCGTCGGCGTTCGGCAGAATCGCGCGAATTTCCGGCAGGCTGGAATCGTAGAGAGCGAAGGCTTTGTCTTTGGCCGTGATGCGGTAGAGAATGCCGTTGGGCTCGGTCCCGGCGAGCAGCCGCCCCTGCTGGTCCAGCAGCAGGCTCGTTACATTGCTTTGTCCGGTGGCGAAGTACTCTTCGCCTTTGCCAGCCGCGGTAATCCGGAATACTTTGCCCTCGTCGCCCGTCCCGGCATACAGTGTGCCATCGGCCGCCAGCGTCAGGGCCCAGATGTACTTCGCCTTCGGGTCGAAGTACTCTGACGCCTTCCCGTTTCCGATTCGCCAGATCTTTCCTTCGGGCGAACTCGCCGCGTAGACCACGCCCTTCGGATCCACCGCCAGTGCGAAAACTTCCGGCCGGTCGGCGTTCCAGAGAAGCTGCGACGCTCCGCTCCGGTCCACGCGGAAGACCTTCCCGCCATGCCCGGTTGCCACGTACAGCGCGCCGTCCGGGCCGGGCGCCACGCTCCAGATCACCGGCTGCCCGGAGTTAAAAAGCACGTTCTGCTTCGGGGCGACGGAGAGCCTTCCGTCCCGGCCCAGCGAAACGCCCTCGAACTTCCCTTTGATGAAGTCCGCGAAAGAAGACATCTCCCAGACCGACGGTGTGGAAGCCGCCGCCAGCCGCGCCGCCAGACCGGTGAGTGCCACCAGCTTCAGCAGGTTCACTCTTTCACCTCCAGCTGTACGGTCTTCGTGCCGGTCACCATCATATTTCCCGCGTCAATCACCATCTCCGCGATCTTCGAATTCCGGTTCTGCGGGATGCTCGGCGCCGCCCCCAGCACCAGCGCCAGCGAAGGCGGCGGATCGGTCAGTTCCTCGCCCTGCACCTGATAGGCCGGTTCGGCTCGCCACACCCGCACATAGGCCTTGTCGCTCGCATGCAGCTTGTTCACGTTGGCAATCAGCTGTTCGGGCGAATGCGGCGTCTCATTCACAATCTGCCGCAGTTCAGCAAGGCTGGTCTGTCCGCCATCGGCAACCGTGAAGTACAGCGTGCCCGCCGCGGTCCCCCGCGGAATCGTGTATTTCACGGAATGGCTGATCTCCACTCCGTTTTGACCGTCGAGCACTGTCATCAGTTCCACCGTATCGCCCGCTTTGGCTTCTTTTTTCGAGATATAGACCTGGCCGATATTGAGTTCCTTCTTCGTATCGGCCGTCTCCATCTTCACCGAGAGGCTCTTAATCTTCAGGGCATCGAAGCCCGCCTGCATGATGTAGGAGAGCGGGATGGCAGTGTTCATCGCGGCCACCATCGCCGAACTGCCTTCTCCCGCATAGATGTTGCGTAGTTGAATCGTGTCTCTGCGGTTTTCAAACTCAATCGATGTCCGGATTGCCACGCTGGTTGCGCCGGTGGCTCGCTCGGTGGCGTCAATGGCGGAGAACACCGCCATCTGCATCAGATACGGCGAGAGAAACCGGTCATTCACCAGGCTCATGTGATAGTCGCCCACCGGGGCGGCGGCGCCATTCTCCTGCCGGACCGAAATCTCCATCGGGATCATCGCGGCGCGGCGTCCCAGCGTGCCCGCCACAGCAGTATTGCGGTCCTGCGTGATCACGCCCATCAGTTCCTTCGCCGATGAGATTTTGAACGACGTATTCACATTGGCCAGCAGCGTGATCACCTCCGAACGCGTAAACGGCAGTTCGGTCGGCCCCACCGCGAGGAAGCGATGCCCGAACGCATACACCTTGTCGCCGTCAATGCTGGTCAGCGTCCCGTCCGCACCCACGCTCAGGTCGCCCGTCATAAGCGCCACGCTGATCATGGAACCGGGCTGCAGTTTCGAGGGATCGCCCATCCGCATATCGGGCGCGCCGCCCACCGAAATTCCCTGCCGCGGTTCGAGACCCAGCGCGCGCAGACCAGGGGCGAACTGATCAACAGCCGCCGGCGTAAAGCCACTCAGAGACAGAGGCGTCGCAACTTCCGCCATCGCCATATTGCCGAATGCGGCCGTCCGCGCCGCCGGCGCCAGGGGCGTCAGATCCTTCCCCGCCAGCAGCCGGACGGGTGGCCTGCCCGACATACTTCCGGCCCGGTACATCTCTTCAATCGGGCGGATGCCGGCGATCGGGTCCTTCGCGAACGGAAACGCCATGGCAACGGCCCCAATCAACTTCCCGTTGATATAAACCGGGCTGCCGCTCATTCCCTGCATCACGCCGGTATGTTCGAGCGGGCCACCCGAGAGCCGCGCGAGAATCAGTGATTCCTTTGGGCCCGTATTTTCCAGGATCCCGAGAATTTCCGCCTGAAAGTCTTCAATCCGGTCGCCGGAGAACACGGTTTTCCCGGTCCCCTTCATTCCCGCGCGGATTTCCCCGAGTGGCATGATGGCGACAGCCGCTTCGGACCGGCACGCGGCGCCCGCAATCAGGATGCCCGCAATCAGTCTATGGAGTATACCTGTCAAGTTAATAGTGTAGTCATGGATCGCCAGGCAGGGGCCGTATGTCATAAAGCATCCGTTTGGAATGGTATGCTGAGGTATTAATTTCATGACCCCCACCACGACTGGTCAGCCTGAACCGGGCACGAAATCACCCTTCTCCTGGACGACGATAGTCTGGGTTTCGGTCCTTCTCGCCATCTGCTACGCCACCGTGCTGCAGGGCTTGGTTTCTCAGTGGTACAACGATGAAGACATGGGGCATGGCTTCTTTGTTCCCGTGATCGCCGGCTATATTGTCTGGCAACTGCGCGACAAAATCGCGGGTAAGCTCCCCAAACCAAACTGGTGGGGCCTCGCCATCATGATATGGGCTGCCTTCCAGCTCTACATTGCAACCCTGGGCGCCGAGCTTTTTCTGGCGCGTACGTCGCTGGTTATTTCCATCATCGGGTCGGTATTGCTGTTGGGCGGCGTGGAATATCTGAAGATTTTCGCCTTCCCCCTCTTCCTGCTTTTCTTTATGGTGCCGATTCCGGCCGTGATCTATAACCAGATCACCTTCCCGCTGCAGTTACTGGCCAGCCGCGTGGCGGAAAATTCGATTTCGAACATCGGCATTCCCGTGATTCGCGAGGGCAACGTCCTCGAACTGGCGAACCAGAAGCTGAACGTGGTGGAAGCCTGCAGCGGGATCCGTTCCCTGCTCACGTTGACATTTCTTTCCCTCGTCTACGGCTACTTTGCCGAAAACAAGATCTGGATTCGCGCGGTACTGTTTTTTTCCACCATTCCGATCGCGATTATCGCCAACGCCGGCCGCGTGACCATCACCGGCATTATTGCGGATTCCAAACCGGAACTGGCCGAGGGCCTTTTCCACGAGGCCCAGGGCTGGGTCATCTTTATGGTGGCCTTTGCGATTCTGGCTATTCTCCACCAGGTGCTCCTGCGCACGTCCAATCTCTTCAATTCGAAATCGGGCCACAAACATGATGCAGTTGTTGCGTAGTAACTATCTCCGTCTTCTGACTCTGGTTCTGATCGTCCAGGCAGTGTTGTTCTACACCGCCTCTCATGTTGACGCGACGCCGCTGGCATCACCGCTCAGCGCTTTTCCGGCCACCGTCGGCGATTTCCATCTGCACGAAGAAGGGTTTGTTGACGCCGAGACCCTCGCGGTTCTGAAAGCGGACGACACTCTGACCCGCACCTACATGGGTCCCAAAGGCCCCGCGAATCTCTTCATTGCATACTTCAAAACCCAGCGACAGGGGCAGTCGCCTCACTCCCCGAAGAACTGCCTTCCGGGAGCCGGGTGGCAGCAGGAAGTGAATGGCAAGATTGATGTCCCGGTGAACGGCGAGACCATTCGAGTGAACAATTTCGTCGTCTCCAAGGGCGGTAACAAGAGCATCGTCCTTTACTGGTACCAGTCGCAAGGGCGAGTTATAGCCGATGAATTTGCGGCCAAGTATTACCTGGTGTCGGACTCCATCCGGAATCATCGCAGCGACACAGCCCTGGTTCGCGTCGTGGTCGGCGTGCCACCGGGTATGGATGCCCAGGCGCACGATCTGGCCGTGGATTTCGTCAAGACCATGTACCCGGCGGTAAAAGCCTACCTTCCCCGGTAGGTTTCCAGAACTTCCTTCGCCTGCCGCATAGCCAGTTCCGGACTGGCGAGTATCGGCGGACCGCCCTCGGGCAACTGCGCCGCCACCCGCGCCATGCTGGCCTGGGCGAGCACCACCACATCCACCCGGCCCGTCAGCTCAGAGAGCGTCGAAAGCAGCAGCTTGTCGTGTGTCGCGATGTCCCCGGCGATCACCGCTTCGAACGCTCCGACCGCCAGCGCCGGAATCAGTTCCATCTCGCGGCTCGCCTTCGCCGCTGTTTCGCGCAGCAAATCCAGCGTGGGTTCGAGCGTCGTGCCCAGCGTTGCGGCCACGCCAATCCGTCCGCCCATCGCAATCGCCTTTTCCGCCAGCGCCTCGTCGATGCGCAGTACCGGGAAGTCGTACTGGCTCCGCGCCAGCGCCGTCGCCCGTCCGATGGAAGAGCAGGTCACCATCACCACATCGGCCCCGCCATCGTGAGCCAGGCCAATCATGGCCGCCACCCGCCGGATAGTATTCGCCGTCAGTTCCCCCGCCGCAATCGTGTTTTTTATCAGCGATTCGTCCGTCATGTGGAACGTCTCCACGCCGGGCAGATGCTCTTTTGCAAGTTGTGTGAACAGCGGGATCAGCACATGGCTGGTATGGATAAAAGCGAGTTTGCGGGGCGTTGGCAAAATGACGAGGGCTCCTGAAAGATAATACCTTCATGCCATCTCTCGATCGCCGGGATTTCATGAAGCTGATGCCCCTGGCAGCCGCGTCCGCCGCTCACGGTCAGAACCGCAAAAAGCCCAACATCGTCGTCATCGTGACCGACGATCATGGCATCGGCGACGTGGGCTGTTACGGCCATCCGGAAGTCCGTACGCCGAATCTCGACCGCCTCGCCGCCTCCGGCGTTCGCTTCACCCAGTGGTACGCCAACGCGCCTGTCTGCTCCGCCTCCCGCGCCGCCATCATGACCGGCCGCTACCCGGATCGCACCGGCGTAAAGGGCGCGCTGACCTCTGAACCCACCTGGGATGTGCACGGTCTTCGCGCGGATGAGCAGACCCTGCCATCTCTGCTGAAGGGCCTCGGTTACCGGACTGCCGCGTTCGGCAAATGGCATCTCGGCAGCGCTCCGGAAAGCCGGCCCATGGCCCATGGCTTTGACGATTTCTTCGGTTGGTACTCGGGCTGGCTCGACGCCTACTCCCACCGTTACTACCAGCTCGGCGCGCCTCCCGGCAAGATCTTTCACGATCTCTGGCGCAATGAAACGGAGGTGTTCGAAGAGCCTGCCTACATGACGGAACTGCTCGGCCGCGAAGCCGGCGCATGGCTGGCCAAACAGCGGAGCACCCAGCCCTTCCTGCTGTATCTCGCCTTTGGCGCTCCTCACTACTCCATGATGGCGCCGAAGAAGTATCTCGATCGCTTCCCCGCCACCATGGACCGCGACCGCCGCATGCACCTCGCCATGGTCGCCGCCGTGGATGACGTCATCGGTTCGCTGCTCGATCAGCTCAAAACCCAGGGCATGGAAAACGACACCATCGTCTACTTCCAGGCCGATAACGGCGCCACCCGGGAAGTCCGCGCATCCAGTGACGGCAAGCCTTATCACGGCGGCAGCAATGAGCCTTTCCGTGGTTATAAGCTGGGCCTCTTCGATGGCGGCATGCACGTCCCGACTCTCCTCCGCGCGCCCGGCTTCGTGAAGCCCGGCACCGTCTGGGACCGCCCCATGATCTCCATGGATATTCTGCCTACGCTCGTCACCCTGGCCGGTGGCACGCCGCCCGCAGACATCGATGGCCGCAACATCCTGCCCGTCATCCGGGGCGACGCTCCCGACCACGAGTTCCTCTTCTGGAGCCACGACAACCAGCGTTCCGTGCGCCAGGGCGACTGGAAGCTGATTCTGAATCCGCCAAAGTTCCCCGGCGAAGAACTGCAGGACCATATCTGGCTGTCGAATCTGGAAGCCGACCGCTCTGAGAAAAAGAACCTGGCCAATGAACAGCCGGACCGCGTGAAGGCACTGCTTGAAAAACTGCGCGCCTGGGAACGGGACGTGAAAATCACGCCCGCTCCCTGAGCGCCCGCCCGATTCGCGAAGGTTTTACTTCACCAGGTCAATACTCGCGATTGTGCGCGAACCCGTGCGCCATTCGTTCACAACCTTGCCCTTCGTGTTGACTTCGATAATCCGCCGCCCTGTGTAATCGTTGATCAGCAGACTGCCGTCCGGCAGCGGGGTGAAGCCGGACGTCCAGCCCATGCGGATATCGGAATTCGTCCCGCCGATGGAGCGCACAATCTTGCCCGCGGGGTCCACTTCCACCAGTTCGCCCGGCGCGGACAGGCTCATCATGGTGTTGCCGTTCTTCAGCCGCCGCGCCATATAGAGCCGGCGATTCTTACCGTTCGGAGCCTGCCACTGCCACACGATTTTGCCCGCCTGATCCACCTCGATGATCCGGCCTTCCGCCTCCACCGCGATCAGCGTTGTACCCTGGTCGGTCCGGTGTGAATTGCGCGAACGCATGTTCGCCAGATCCGCGCTTTCGTACTTCCAGACCACTTTCTTATCCGGCGTTACTTCAATCACCTTGCCCAGCTTCGCGTCGCCAATGAGCGTATTGCCGTTGGCCAGTCGCTGCGCCGCCAGCGGGTGTTCCAGACCTTCGGAATACACCCAGACCTCTTTATGGTTCTCATCAAGCTCCACCACTTTTTTCTGTGGATTGATGGTGAACAGCACATGCCCATTCGGCAGCGCCTGCACGTCATGGCCATGGTCGTTCGGAGCCTTCCAGAGCACCTTCGCCGAGGGCCACTCGATCTCCGCGATTTCACCGTTCGGCCCATGGTCGGAAATCAGCAGCGTGTGCTGCGCCGGGGCGGGCTTCAGGTACTTATCCAGCCAGGCAAATGCCCGCGCGTCGGCACGGTCCGCATCCGCGCCTTTGAAGCCGTGGCCCGCGCCGGGAATCGTTTCAATCTCCGCCGGCACGCCCGCCGCAATCATTCGCTCCACCAGCCAGAGCGACTGTTCATAGGCAACGTAGGGATCGAGCGTGCCATGAATCGACAGCGTCGGCGCGGCGTTCGGCGTCACCCAGTTGAGCGGGCTCGACCGGATGTGCCAGATGCGCTCATGGTCCAGGTCGCCGCCGAGGAACATCGGCAGCACCTCAGCCGCATCCACCGATTTCGAATAGGACTGCGTGAAGTCAGACGGCCCATACTCATCCACCACACATTGCACCCGGCTCGATTGCTCACGGTTCGGGCCGCTGCCCTCGAACTCCTCCACCCCCGCCGTCACGCCCAGCATCAGCACCAGATGGCCACCCGCGCTGCCGCCCAGAGCCCCGATGTGTTCCGTATCGAGGTTGTATTTCGCCGCATTCGCCCGCAGAAAACGCACCGCCGCTTTCACGTCTTCCACCGGGGCGGGGAACTGCGCGCCGGGAGAGAGGCGATAGTTCACCGTTGCCGCCACATAGCCGCGTTCCGCCAGTTTCACGGCCAGCGGAATGTACCCTTCCTTGCTTCCGGCACGAAAACCACCGCCGTGGACCAGCAGCACAGCGGGCCGCGGCTTTGCCGAATTGTCGCGCGGACGGATCACGTCCATCGTCTGTTTGCCGCCCACGTTCGAGTAAGCGACATCACGGTCCGCGATCACCGTATCGGGCACCCGGGGTGGCGTCGGAGGCGTCTGGGCAATAGCGACACTGGCGCAGGCCAGCAGCAGGGAATAAGTTCGCATCGAAGCGACTATATCAAAAGCCGCGCCAGCCTCCCTGATCGCATCGCTTGAACGTGGCGTCTTACCGAAGCATGGCCTCGCGTTTGGCCTTGAATTCAGTACCCGGCTTCCATTCCGGGAACTTGTCGCCGTTTGCGATCCGGTTGCCCAGTTCGAAGAACACGCCCAGGTCTTCCACCGCGCCCGAAAGGTCCCAGTCCGCCTTCACCTCGTCGGAGGGCTTGTGATAGTCGTGCGCATCATAGCCATCCCGCATTTCCTTGCTGAACGTGGCGGGCTTGCCGATGAAGTCGGTCCCCATGTCCGGATCGAGCGCGGGCACACCCTGTTTCGCGAACTCGAAGTGGTCGGAACGGTAATAATGGCCCTTCTGCGGTTCCGGATCGCCCACCGCGGTCCGGCCATGCGAACGCAGAATCTCGATAGTCAGATCATCGAGCGTCGAGTTCCCCAGCCCCACAATCCCCATGTCTTTGGTCCTGCCCCAGACGTTCAACTCGTCCATGTTGATATTGGCCAGCGTCTTCTTCAGCGGATAGAGCGGGTTCTCGCCGTAGTACTTCGCGCCCAGCAATCCCTGCTCTTCGGCGGTCACGGACAGAAACAGAACAGACCGCTTCGGCGCCGTCGCGAGCTTCGTATAAGCCCTCGCGATCTCCAGCAACCCGGCGGTTCCCGACGCGTTATCGCGCGCGCCGTTCATAATCTGATCTCCCTGGAGCGACGTGTCTCTGCCGAAGTGATCCCAGTGCGCGGAATAGACGACGTACTCGTTTTTGAGCGCCTCGTCGCTGCCCTCCAGCTTCGCAATCACATTGCGGGAATCGACGGTCCGCAGCGTATTGTGTACCGTGAAACTGGCCTTCGCCCCGGTGAGGGGCACAGGCCGGAACTCTTTTTGCAGCGCCGCCTTTTTCATCTCCGCCAGGTCAAGCCCCGCGGCTTTGAACAGTTCCGCCGTCTTGTCATACGTCATCCAGCCTTCCACCGGTACACGGCTCATGTTGTTGTCCGGCTTCTGGATCCCGAACATCTCACCCGCCTTGCCGGAGACCACCACCTCAAACCCATACCCCGCCAGCGCCGTTTCATGCACAATGATTGCCGCCGCCGCGCCCTTCTCAGAAGCGATTTCGTACTTGTAGGTCCAGCGGCCGTAGTAGGTCATGGCGCTGCCGTGGAACATCTTGTCGTCGAGCTTCGAGGGGTCGGCCGGATCGGGAATCTGCGGGTCATTCACCAGCATAATGATGGTCTTCCCTTTCACGTCCACGCCCTTGTAGTCGTCCCAGCCATACTCCGGCGCAACCACCCCGTAGCCCACAAACACCATGTCCGAATTTCGCACCGTGGTCTCCGGCACAAAGCGCGTCGAGACCGCCACCATGTCTTTATTCAGCGCCGCCGGCAGCTTCCGGCCGCGCACCGTAATCTCGGCCTCTGTCTTCGAGTTCGTCCCTGCCAGCGGGACCTTTTGGATGTACGTCCCGTCCGGATTCCCCGGCTTCAGCCCCAGCTTCTGAAACTGATCCTGCAGATACGCGACGGTCTTTTCCTCAGCTGCCGTACCGGGCTTGCGGCCTTCGAACTCATCGGACGAAAGTGTCAGAATCTCACCCATCAGAGAGTCTGCCGAAATCCCCGCCGGCGTCTTCGCAGCGGTGTCGGTCCCTTTGTTCGAACAGGCGTTGTTCGACCACGCGGTGGTAAAGATCAATAGAAGAAATAGAACGTTGCGCTTCATCTTCCGGAGCTTAACACCAGATGCCGGCCAAACTGCCGCGCCATCCGTACCGGCCAGCGCCGCAGCAGCGCCAGCCGGTAAACCACCAGCCGTCGAGAGAGTGCGTTCCAGCGTTTCTGAAAGGCGGGTACGTATTCAGAATCGAGATACGCGAACGCCTCGTCGTAGTGCATGTCGTTCGTCCGGTTCAGAAACCCCAGAATCCCGGCTTCCAGAATCGGTACGCAGGCATTCGCCAGCCGCGCTTTTTTCAGTGGATCGCGCGACCGCACGTAGCGCGCCAGGATGCGCAGGGTGGCTCTTGCCCATTCCCGCGGCGTGATGTCGACCGCGTCCGCCGTCGCCGCGCCCGCGGCCGCCGCATATTCGGCGAAACACGCCGTCCCGACCGAGCGGCGTATGTCTTCCGAAGTAGCCCGGAAGCGGACGCCCAGGTCCGCATGCAGCGCGTTCCGGAAACCGGGACTGACCAACTCGCTCATCCGGCCGGCGATTTCCGATTCCCGCAGGGGAATCGGAGGCGCGGGCTTGCGCGGCAACGCCAGGATTACCGGAAGGTGCAGCGCCACATCGTCAAAGACGGAATGCACCAGTTGCGGCAGGCGGCTGAACAGATTCGCGGGCGTGATCGGCTCATGCTCTTTGGTCCGCATCCATACCGGCTCAATCCGCCCCGAATGCCGCGTCGCATGGGCCATCACGGCGCTGTCCATCGTATAAGCGCGCTCGCGCATGATCGCCGGGTCCGCCAGGATGCCGGGCAGCAGTCGGCGCGATATCGCATAGTCGCCGCCGTGCCGGAAGGCAATCCATTTTCGGAATACCGTGCCAAAAACCAACCGGTCCCAGATGTGGACAATCGCATCGTCCGCATTGAAACTCCGCACGTAGTTCGCCACCGCGACGTCCGCGCCGCCGCCCTGAATCGCCGCAAGGTATCGCTGCACCCACCCTTCGGAGTTCCGCACGTCCGCATCAATAAAGATCACGTCCGCCTGCAGCCGGGAGGCAATTTGCAGAATCGCCCAGTGCGACCATGACCTGCGGCTCAGCCCCGGACGCTGCGCGAAACCGAAGGGCTTGAAGAAGGCGAACACTTTCACGTTCGCCGTCGAGGCCGGCAAAGCCGTATCCAGAAGAATGTTTCTCGTTCGGCGCTCGCCGGCAATCACAATCGCCGCCGGGCCACCGTGCTGCTCAAGGTCCCGCTGCGTCTTAGCTACCAGTGCCGCAATGTTGCCACTCTCTTTGTGGAACGGGATTCCCACAACCACCCGGGCTCTCCCGATTACATCCAGGGCCGCCTCCACGTCCTTTCCGATCAGCCGGTTAAACTTCTCGATCTTCCAGGGACGCCGGCCCATGTGCATCGCCAGCGCCTCCAGGGCGCGGAGCAGAAACACGACAAATCTGCGCACTTGCCGGATCATGACAGGGAATTACACGAACCTACCATGTCCCTGTTAGATTGTGATGAAAGCCCGCCGGGGAAATACACCACATGAGAGAAGCCGTCATTGCATTGAGTTCCCGAACCGCCCTCGCCAAGTCTTTTCGCGGAAGCTTCAACCTCACTCACCCGGCGGACCTCGGCGCTCACTGCATCAAAGATCTTCTGCGACGCACGCCGCAACTCGATCCCGCTCTGCTTGACGACGTCATCTTCGGCTGCGGCCAGCCGCACGGCCCGCAGGGCCACAACATCGCCCGCGTGATTTCGCTTCTGGCCGGACTGCCGGTGTCCGTGCCGGGAACCACCGTCAATCGATTCTGCTCGTCCGGTCTCCAGGCCATCGCGATGGCCGCGCACCAGATTCTTCACGAAGGCGCGGAAGCCGCCATCGCCGGTGGCGTCGAGAGCATTTCCCTTGTCCCTCGCGATTCCAATCCGCATCCTTTGCTGCGTGAAACCGTGCCCGGAGTGTACATGGTCATGGGTGACACGGCGGAGGTCGTGGCGAAGCGCTACAACATCTCGCGCCGCGCGCAGGATGAATACGCGCTGCTCAGCCAGCAGCGAACCGCGCATGCGCAGCGGCGTGGTTTTTTTGAAGCCGAAATCGCCCCCATGTCCGTCACCATGGGGGTCTTCGATAAGAAAACCGGCGAGCAGACCGGCGTCCGGGAAGTCCTCTGCGACCGTGACGAGTGCAACCGCCATGATTCCACCTTCGAAGGGCTGCAGTCCCTGAAGCCCTATTTCGACCCCGCGGAGGCCGGGTCCGTCACCGCCGGCAACTCCTCGCAGCTTTCCGATGGCGCATCCGCAAACCTGCTGCTCTCCCGCGATCAGGCCGATGCGCTCGGCATCCCTTACAATCTGATCTTCCGGGGCTTCGTTACTGCCGGGTGCGAGCCCGATGAAATGGGCATCGCGCCCGTCTTCGCCGTGCCGAAACTGCTCGCCCGTCACGGTCTTGGCGTTGACGATATTGACCTCTGGGAGCTCAACGAAGCCTTTGCCGTGCAGGTGGTCTACTGCCGCGAACGGCTGGGAATTCCGCTCGAAAAGCTAAACGTCAACGGCGGGTCCATTTCTATCGGCCACCCGTTCGGCATGACCGGTTCCCGAATGACCGGAACCCTGGCCAACGAAATGCGCCGCCGCCCCGGCTCGCGCTTTGGTGTAGTGACCATGTGCGTCAGCGGCGGTCAGGGCGCGGCAGCCCTGTTCGAAGCCGTTCACTGAGTCCGAGTCATCTTGGAATGGTCAGCACGGCCTTCCCCATGACCCGGCGCTCCGTCAGCGCTTTCATCGCCTCCGGCAACTGTTCCAGCGGCCACATGCTTGAAACCTCCGGATTCAGTTTCCCCTCGCGCCATAATGCCGACAGCGCTGTCTGCGCCTCGGTCGAATAGTCCGGATACAGCCGGACGTGGCCACCCCAGAAAACACCCGTGATCGCAATGTTTTTCAGCAGAATCCGGTTGGCCGCGATCGACGGAATTCTCCCGCCCGCAAAGCCGATCACCAGCAGCCGGCCATACGCGGCGATGCATTTTGTCGAGAGATCGAAAATATCCCCGCCCACCGGATCGTAGATCACGTCCGCCCCCCGTCCCCCGGTGAGCGATTGAACCTGTTCCACCCAGCTTTCGTCGCGATAATCCAGTACGAATTCCGCGCCCATGCGGCGGGCGAACTCGCATTTCTCCGGCGAGCCTGCCGTCGCGACCACCCTCGCCCCGAAGGCCCGGCCCAGCTGAATGGCGGACATCCCCACTCCACTCGCCCCGGCATGCACCAGCAGCCACTCGCCTTCCCGCAGTTGCGCGCGGTCCCGCAGCGCGAAAAATGACGTGTGATACACAATGGGGAACGCCGCCGCCTGCGCGAACGTCATGCCTTCGGGAATCGCAAACGCCTTCGCCGCACTTAATACCGTTTGTTCCGCAAAGCCGTTTCCCTCCGGAATGCCAAGCACGTCGTCACCAGGCTTCCAGCCCGTAACTCCTTCGCCCACCGCCTCCACCACGCCGGCAACCTCCGCCCCGGGCGTGAACGGAAAGGGCGGCTTTACCTGATACTTCCCCTGCACCTGCAGGATGTCGAAGAAGTTCAGCGCCGCCGCGCGATTGCGGATCCGAATCTCTCCAGCGCCGGGTTCAGGGACTGGCGCCTCTGCAAAAACCATCTCCTCCGGCTCACACCACCTCTCGACTCGCCATGCGCGCATGCCCTCCAGATTACTCCTTTGCCGGAAACGTCCTTCTGCCGGAAACGTCCTCCGATTTTTACGGGGTGATATCGCCCAAAAGAATACTCTGTCAAAATGAACGCCAGGGGGACTCTGAATTCCGGAGCTGAAGGGTTATAACGGAATTGCCGATAGGAGTGTGGTGAGCTCTTTCGCCTGGTTGCGACCGGCTGGCCTCGCGACGCTGCTGATTTCCGCGGCGGCGCTGGGTTCTGCGCAAACCGCCTCCTCCTGGCGCTTCTGGGACACGTCCGCCGGCATGCGGGAGTCCTACACCGTCACCGTTACCCGCGACGCTCAGGGGACTGTTCTCGCCAAGCACGGCGTTGTCGACAACCTTTCCCGCCTCGATGGGTACAGTGTCGATACCGCGCTGGATCCGCGCAGCCTGGGGCGCATCGTCTCCGCCGCCGATGGCGATCTCTGGACTTTCGACGGCGTCATGCTTCGTCACAAAACCGCCGGCGGCTGGACCGCTCATCTTCTCGCCGAAGTATCCGCCTGGCCGAAGATGCTGCGAAGCGTGGAGCAGTACTGGATGCTCCCACCAACATCACCCCGACGAACTGTATAAGTTGTCCCTCTGTGCGCTCGGTGGCGGCCGCGTGCTGGTCCTGTTCCCCGACAAGCTGATCGAATTCAACGCCGCGACCCTCCTCACCCGGACCGTCAAACTCGCTTCGGACAGTTCTCTGGGCCGGTTCATTTCCCTCTATCAGTCTCCCGGCTCGCGGGAGAACCAGATCTGGGTCGCCGGACGTAAAGGGGTCGCCATCGTGCGCGACCTTCCCGTTACGGATCGCGCCGCCTGGACTGACGTCGCCGCCCCCGCCGGCCTTACTGATTTCGACCAGCCCCGCCAGGGCGAGAACGGGGAAGTCTTTGTCGCCGCTTCCTCGCAGGGCCATCGGGTCCTCATGCGGTTCGATGGCAGGATCTGGAATCAGGTATACCGTGGCGTCAGGAATACGCTCCGCGGCTGGCGTGGCGCGGACCATGATCTCTGGGTCCAGGACGGTGACGCCATCCTGCGCTGGACGGAAGGCTTCGTCGCGGCGTCCGGTCGCATGGAACCGGTGGAGCGCCGGGAAGCTCTGTCCGGCATTGTCCTGGACGTTGTTCCCGATTCAGGCGGCGCATTCTGGGTCACCACTTCCCAGGGTCTCGCCCGCTACGCTCCATCCCTCTGGCGTAGTCCCGGCCCGGTTCGCGGCGCGGATTCCGATGTTCTGGTCAACTCCATCGCGGAAGACCCAACCGGCAACGTCTGGTTTCTCAGCCCCCGCTTCCTCACCTGCCTCTGCGGGCAAAAGTGGCTGCGCTATGCGCTCGATGGCTACGAACGCCCGCCCAATACCTTCACCGATACATTACATGTTCTGCCCGATGGCCGCATGGGCATCCTCTCCGGCGTCACTGGCGCCATTCTGATTTTCGATCCCGCCACCAAACGCTTCGCCGCCGTCCGGCACCCGGAAAATCGTTTTCTCCGCACCTTCCTGCCACGGCGCGATGGTGGCTTCTTCATCCAGACCGTCAGCCTCGACAACCCTTCCTCCTTCCGCCTGGAGACCTTCGACGGCAGGACTTTCCGGACTATCTACGATCCCGGCGTTACCTGGCAGAATGACGATCTCCGCACCGTGCTCGAAGCCGCGAACGGGGACCTCTGGATCGGAGGCAGCAGTACTCTCGGCGTCTACAGCCATGGGAAATACCGGCGCATCGGCCCGGCGGAAGGGTTTCACGAAACCGGCGCTTTTTTCATTTATGAGCCGAGTCCCGGTCATATTCTGGTCGGCGGACGCGTCGAAATTCTCGAATTCGACGGCACAAAGTGGACCACATTTCACAAAGGCTTTGACCGCGTCCGCAATATGATCCGGAGCCGCGACGGCACACTCTGGGTCGCCTCGGGTTCCGGCGCATTCCGGTACCGTGGTGGCGCGTGGCTTTCGAACACTCTGGAGGAGGGGCTGCCCTCCTCGGTCGTCTACCGGGTTTATGAGGACCGCCAGGGGCGCATCTGGGCGGGCACCACGCGTGGCATCTCCCTGTTTCATCCGGAAGCCGATACCGAAGCGCCCCGCACCATCCTGAGCGAGGAACTCAACTCCCGGGAGTCCGCTCCGGATGTCCCGGTACACGTCGTCTTCTCCGGTCTCGATAAGTGGAATCTCACGCCGTCGGACCGCCTTCTGTTCTCCTGGCGTCTCGATGGTGGCGTCTGGAGCGAGTTCCTGCCCGTCAATTCCACCACTTACCGCAAGCCCGGTGGCGGGGCCCACCGCTTCGAGGTCCGCTCCATGGACAGGAACGGTAATATCGGCCCGCATCCGGCCGCGCTTTCCTTCACTGTGCTCGTCCCCTGGCACCAGAGCACCGGATTCCGAACTGCCCTCGCGATCTCGCTGTTTCTGTTTTGCGCGCTGCTTGCCTCCGCCGCCGGAAACTACGGCCACAGGGGCAAGCTCCTGCTGCAACTGGAAGCCTCGCGGCAACTGGAGCAGGACCGCAAGGAAATCCTCGAACTCATCGCGCGGCGCGAACCCCTGCATGTCGTTCTGTGCCGCGTCGCCTGCGTCGTTGGCGCGGGCGAAACCGGCGCGGCGTGCGTTGCCGCCACCGTCTCCGCCACTGTTCCCGAAAGCTCGTTTTCGGTGGTGGCCGCGGAAGGTTTTGCGTCGGACTACGCCACGCTCCTGTTGTCAGGGCAAACCGCCGCTGCATTCAGCGCAAGGGTCCGGGCGGCGATGTCCGCCTCGAACGCGGAAGGCCAGCGGACCCCGATTCGGCCGGGCGACCTGTGGAACGACGAGGAATATCGTGCGCTCGTCCCGCTGTTTCGCTCGGCATCCACCATACCCGTGATCTCCGGAACCGGCATGCTCCTCGGCGCCCTGGAAGTCTATTGGCCGGAGAAAAGACAGTCTTCTCTTGACCACCGCAGTCGCATGGAAGCCATGGCCGCCCTCGCTGCCAGCGCCATTGAAAACGCCCAGCTTTACCGGGAACTGGCGCACCGAGCCCAATATGACAGCCTGACCCGTCTCCCCAACCGTCTCTTCTTCACGGAACGCCTGCATGAGGCTATTGATCACGCCCGCGCCGCCTCGCAAAAACTCGCCCTGCTCTACCTCGATCTCGACCGTTTCAAGCAGGTGAATGACTCGCTGGGGCACTACGTCGGCGACGAACTTCTGAAGCAGGTGGCCGGACGTCTCTCCGGCTGCATGCGCAAGAGCGATGCCATCGCCCGCATGGGGGGCGACGAGTTCATGGTCCTGATCGAAATCCGCTCCGAACGGGACGCCACCGAAACCGCCCGGCGTCTTCTCGATTCCCTCAGCCGCCCGGTCGTGGTTGCCGGCAACGAATTGTTTGTCACCGCCAGCATCGGCATCAGTATCTTTCCCGATGATGGGGAGGACGCCGGGACCCTCCAAAAACACGCCGATACCGCCATGTATCGCGCTAAGGAACAGGGCAAGAACCGCTACCAGTGCTTCTCCCGCGAAATGGACGCGAACGCCTCCCACCGCCTGGACATGGACCGTTACCTGCGCCAGGCGCTCGACCAGAGCCAGTTTGAGTTGTTCTACCAGCCGCAACTGACCGGCTCCGGCGACCTGGCCGGCATGGAAGCGCTCCTGCGCCTCCGGCATCCCCAACTCGGGCTGCTTGCTCCCAGTGATTTCATCTCCGTAGCGGAAGAGTCCGGCCTGATTCTGGAAATCGGCACCTGGGTGCTGCGCGAAGTCTGCCGCCAGAGCGCGGTCTGGGCGAAGGCAGGCCTGAAAACGCCCAAGATCGCCATCAACGTCTCTACCCTCCAGTTCGCGCAGGCCGATTTTGCCCAAACCGTCGCCCGCGCTCTGCGGGATTACGGTGTGCCCGGCAGCGCCCTCGAACTCGAACTGACCGAAAGCGTGGTCATGGTCCACCTCGAAGAGTCCGTCCGCCAGATGGAGAAACTCCGCTCCCTCGGTCTGACCATCGCGCTCGACGATTTCGGCACCGGCTATTCCTCCCTCAGCTACCTCCACAAACTGCCCATCGACGTACTCAAAATCGACCGGTCCTTCGTGCGGGAAATCGACAAACCCTCCGGTACTCTGCCCCTCGTCCACTCGATTGTCGACCTCGCTCACAACCTCGGTCTCGGCGCGGTTGCCGAAGGCGTGGAAAGGAATTCGCAACAGGACCTGCTCGTGAAAATCGGCTGCGATCTCACCCAGGGCTTCCTGCTCTCCCTGCCGCTCACCGCCGCGGACATGGAACGGTTCATGCTGATCGAAGCCGAACCCGACGCCCTGCCTCTCGAACTCTCCCGGAAGTAACGACCGCCTGACGACGGAGGGCATAATCAGAAAGGAGCGCCCTCTGGAACCCATCTCGCACTTCTTCTACTCCGATCGCCTGAAGCTGCAGTTCTGGGACTACGGCCAGGAACACAAGCCGCCTCTCGTCCTCGTCCACGGCGGGCTCGACCACGCCCGCAGCTGGGACTGGACCGCCCGCCATCTCTCCGCCGATTATCACGTTTACGCCTACGACCTGCGCGGCCACGGCAACAGCGCCTGGGCCCCCGGCGCCATGTACAGCATCGCTGAACACGTTCTCGACCTCGCCGGTCTCATCGACATCCTCGGGGCAGGGAAGACGCCGGTTCGCCTCATCGGCCATTCGCTTGGCGGCATGATCGTGCTCCACTACACCGGGCTCTATCCGGATCGCGTCAGCCATGCCGTTTCCATCGAAGGCATCGGCTTCCCCCCTGGGCACCGCATCCACGAAGCCCCTGCAGACCGTCTGCGCCACTGGATCGCCGCCGTCCGAAACATGGAAACCCGCGCCGCCCGCGCCTATCCCGACCTCGATGCCGCCGTTGCCCGCATGCGCGAAGCCAACCCCCGTCTCGCCGACGATGTCGCGCGCCATCTCACTCTCCACGGCACCAACTGGAATGCCGATGGCTCCATGACCTGGAAGTTCGACAACTACCTGCGCGCCTTCTCCCCCTACGGCCACAGCATCGACGAGGCCGCTTCCATCTTCGCCGGCATCACCTGTCCCACCCTGCTCTTCTGGGGCACCGAAAGCTTCGCGCCGATTCCTGTCGCCGACCCCCGCGTCGACCGCATACCGAACTGCCGCATGATCACCGTGCCCAACGCAGGACACTGGCTGCATCACGATCAGCGCGAACTCTTCCTCCGCGAAAGCAGTCTCTTCCTCTCTGCTTAAAGAGGCTGCCTAAAAAAGAAGACCTAAAACACCAGCCGGAAACCCAGCTGCAGCCGTCGCGCATCAAACGCCGACGTGAAGCCCAGCGGATCCGTCGGGTTTCGGTCATTCCGTCCCGTCACGTTAAATGGCCCCGCGAACGCCGTGCCCACCACATTGTTCACGCTCTGGTAATTCAGCTTGTTGAAGAGGTTGAACGCTTCGAACATCAGGTCCAGCCGGACCTTCTCCCGCAGCGCGAAACCACGCTGCAGCCGGGCGTCAAAAGCCCAATAGGCCGGTCCCAGGCCGGTGTTCCTGCCGGCATACGCGGGCCGGTCCGTCGTGTTGTGTCGGTCGCTGTTCAGATCCGTGCCGCCCACCAGCAGATTGAACGGCTGACCGCTGTGGAACTGGTAGATCGGCGAAAATACCCAGTCCTTCCACAAACTGCCGCGCGACGCGGGCGACTGCAGCACGCCGTAGATCACCACCTTATGCCGTTCGTCGAACGATGAGGATGCCCGGTCGCACCGGCGGCAGAACTGGTTGTTCGGTTCAAAATCGCTGTTGTAATCGGTTGTTTCGTCCGTCGCATGGCTCCAGGTGTAATTGCCGTTCAGCTGGAAAGACCGGCCCACCCGCTTGCTCGCCTCAAACATCAGGCCGCCATAGAACGAATTGGAGTTCGATTCATAGACGTTACTCTGATAAATCAGCGGATTCACGAAGTACCCGCCCGGATGTGTCGCGTCCGCCGCGTAATTCTGCGTTCCAATGGCCTTGTCGAACGGCGCCGACGCCAGCAAATTGTTGTCGTACGCGTCCGTCAGGTGCGAACCCCGCACGAACACGCCATTCACCGCTGCATTGAGGCCCTGGCCGAAGTCCCGCTGGATCCCCAGACTCGCCTGCTGCGTCTGCGGATTCCGGTAGTTCGGCGCGGCGCTGAAAATTACCGATAGCGGCGGCAATGGCCCCGTCTGGCTGATGTTGATGCCAAACTGCGTCAGGTCCGCCGGTGTGATGGAACGCGCCGGCGTCGGAATCCCGATCACCCCTTCAGCCCGCAGCGTGGTGAAGATATTGGCCGCGCTCTGCGCCCCCGCCGACTGGATCGTCGTCAGCACCTGTGCAATCGGCCGGTAACCGGCGGCCGTAACACCCAGCGCATACACGCTGTAATCGATCTGGAAATCGATCGTCGCGTAGTAAATCCCATATCCCCCGCGAATCACCGTCTTCGCGTCCGGACTCCACGCGAAGCCAAAGCGTGGCGCAATCTCCTTGTGATCGGTGGGCAGTGGCGCGCGCCGGTTGTCCACTTCATAGCGCAGTCCCGCGTTGAGCGTCAGCTTCGGCGTCACCCGCCATTCGTCCTGCGCGTAGCCCGCATACAGCGGATAGGTGGCGCTCACAATCCCGTTACCGAACCCCTGCTGGTAACTCTGCGCCAGACCAAGATTGAACGCCTGCAGCGAGGTAATCGTCGTCGATGCGAGCACCGGATTCACCAGACCTCCCGGCAGCGGTCCAAAGGTGAAGCGCCCGCTGAAAAACGTCGCGGAATCGGAGTGTTCGGAACGAATCAACGCATACCCACCCGCGCGCACCGTGTGCCGGCCCAGGCTGATCGTCAGGTTGTCGGATAATTCCGTCCGACGCGAAATGCTCTCGCTCGGCAGAAAGCGGTCCCGGTTGAAATTGCCGTAGCCCGCCAGTTCCAGCGCCGGACCGAACTTGTCATTGGTTCCGGTGAACTGGTCGAAGTAATCGAACTGCGCATGGGCCTCGTTGATCAGCCGCGGCGTGAACGTATGGATCCAGGAAAGCGCCCCGACCGAATCCAGCGTGTCCTGCAAAAAGCCGCGCGAGATGCCCGTGAGCGCGCTCACGTTTGGATTCGTGTCGTAGACCTTACTGGTGTTGAAACGAGCGGAAACCTGATTCTTCTCATTCCACTGGTGGTCAAGCCGCAGCAGGCCCTGGTGCCGGTCTGTCCGGAACGGAAATACACCGCTGTTGATCTGGAACATCTGCTGCACGGCTGCCGGTGTCGAAAGTGCCGCCGTCAGCTGGGCTGCAGCCGATCCCGGCAACTGTGCCAGAATCGCCTTCTGCTGCGGTGTGGGTCCGAAAACCGACAGGTCCGTCAATATCGGCACCGCGGTCGATTCCCGGCGTCGCTCCTGCTCGTAGTCCAGGAAGTAGAACGTCTTGTCCTTCGTCACCGGTCCGCCCACCGTAGCGCCAAACTGCTGCCGGGCCGAATCCGGCTTCACGCGGGTCAGCGCGTTCGTGCTCGTATTCAGTACTTCATTGAATGGATTCGTGGCGTCGAGACCCTGATTCCGGAAGAACCCGAACGCGCTCCCGTGAACACCGTTCGTCCCGCCCTTGCTCACAATATTCACCACCCCGCCGCGCGAACCGCCGTACTCCGCCGTGTAGTTCGACCGGTTCACCTGGAATTCGCGCACCGCCTCCTGCCCGATGGTGGGCCGCACTCCGCCGCCGCCATCATTCGATTCGCCGCCGTCCACGTTAATCGTATTGCCGCGCCCGTTGCTGCCGTAGAACGAAAGACCGGAATCCGGCGTCTGCTTCACCCTGTAGGTATTCGAATCCGCGTGCGCTTTCGAATCGGAAACGCCCGGCGCGAGCAGCGAGAACGTCAGGTAGTCCCGTCGGTCAATCGGCAGATCCGCAATCGCCTGCTGCTCGATGGTGTTCGATTGCTGCGTGCGCGCCGGCTCGATCGCGGGTATTTCCGCTTCCACCGTGTCGACCATCACCGAGGCCGCCACCTGCAGCCTGAAATCCAGCCGTGACGCCTCACCCACCGTCAGTTCCAGCCGCCGCGTCACCTTCGTGAATCCCGGGGTCTCCGCGGAAACGTCGTAGCTCCCCGGTGGCAACAGGTCGAACCTGTATGCGCCTTCCGAATCGGAAACCGTCTTCCTCACCAGCTGGGTTTCCGTGTTGGTCGCTACCACTCCGGCTTTCTGGATCACCGCTTCCGTGGGGTCTGTCACGGTTCCGCTCAGCGTCGCCGTACTGTTGGACTGGGCCAATGCGGGCGATGACAATCCGAGCGATGAAAGGAGCAACAGCAACGTGGTGTATTTCATGACACTCCTGTAACTCGTCGTCCACAAGTTTCTGCCCGTCGCCAGGTGTTTGTCAAAGGTACATCAGGAAACGTTTTCGGAAACGAGAGAAGATAGAGTCAGGACCCTATGGACCCGTCTTCCACCCGCAACATCGGCAAATACGCTTCCCTCGCCCTGTTGCTGCCCATCTCCACCGGCATCGGCTACCTGATGGGGCATGGGCTCGACCTGCTCTTCCACACGTCGTGGCTGCAGTACATCTTCCTCGCTCTCGGAACCGTTTCGGGCTTTATCTCTCTCATCCGCGAACTGGATAAGGAAAAATAATGTCCGGCGATTTTGATCAGGCAATTCAACGGCTGCCACGCTGGATTCTGCTGCTAGCCGCCCTCGGGACCGTTCTCGCGGGATTTCTGACCGGCCTGTCCTCCGCCGGTGGCTTCCTGCTCGGTTCCCTGGCCGCTTATCTGAACCTCAGAGTGATTGAGCGCGCCGCCAATCGAATCTCCCGCCTGGCGGGGGCGGATGGTGACTCCAAACCGGGCGGTGGCGCCGGCGTCTGGGTTTTCATCCAGTTCAGCGGCCTGGTGGTGGCTGCGCTTGTTATACTAAATGTTTCCAGATTCAGTGCAGCCGCTGCGTTCTGTGGCTTCCTGGTGTGTCCGGCCGCCGTGATACTGGAAATCGTCTACGAATTGGTGACGCTCAAACACTCCTGAAACATGATTACCCACGAAACCTGGCTCGCGAAGCTCTTCAATACCTACCTCGCATCGCTCGGCAACTCTCTTCTCTCCATCTTTCACCTGACTGCCGCAAACCCGAAAGAGCCCTGGGCCGACTTCATCGTGATGCAGTTGCTCGTCGCGGTCATCATGATCCTGTTGTTCCTCGTGCTGCGCAGCCAGCTCTCGGTTTCGAAGCCGGGCAAACTGCAGCACACCTTTGAACTGGTCCATGCCTTTGTCACCGACCAGGCCGAAGATCAGGTCGGTCATGACGCTCACCACCACATCGTCATTTTCGAGACGCTTTTCATCTTCCTGCTGCTGGCGAACCTGATCGGCATTGTCCCGGGCTTCATGAGCCCCACGCAGGCCGTCTACGTTCCGGCCGGTTGCGCCCTCGTGGCGTTCCTGTATTACAATTTCGTCGGTTTCGCGAAGCACCCAGGTACCTACCTGAAGCACTTCCTCGGACCGATCCCGGTCATGGCCCCCCTGATGATTCCCATCGAAATCATCAGCCACCTGGCCCGCCCGCTCTCCCTCACCATCCGTCTTTTCGCCAACATGTACGCGGGCGAACAGGTGACGCTGGTGTTCCTGAGCCTCACGTATTTATTTGGACCCGTGGTTTTCATGGGCCTGCACGTTTTCGTTTCCATGCTTCAGGCCTATATCTTCGTTCTGCTGACCATGATGTATGTGGCGGGCGCAGTGGCCGAAGACCACTAAGAAACAGCTTTTTTACCGGCTTAATGCCGTTTTCCGCGTGAGGCCTCCCGCCCCCAGGCGAGGAAAGCAACCACCTCCGGAGAACGATTCTTATAAGGAGTAACAAAAATGAAGACAAAGATGATGTTCCTCATGATCGCGATGATGCTTCTCGCGGTCCCCATGTTCGCCCAGGGCGGTTCCGCCGCGGCTTCCGGCGGCGGCAATATCTGGGTTCCCGTGACCGCCGGCTTCTCCATGGCGATCGCTTCCGGCCTCTGCGCCCTCGCGCAGGGTAAGGCTGTCTCCGGCGCCGCCGAAGGCATGGCCCGCAACCCCGCGGCCGCCCCGGCCATCCGTTTCGCCCTCATCCTTGGTCTGGTTCTCATCGAATCCCTGGCGCTCTACACCTTCGCCATCATCTTCGTTAAGGTCCAGTAGTTCCAAAATGGGGACGCTTCGGCGTCCCCATTCCTCCCTCTTGCTCTTTGCTATCATCGGTAGCGTCCCGTATTTCCCCCCTATGGATCAGGCCAGTCGCATCATCGCCAAGTGGAGTGGCGCGCCCGACTTTATCACCACCGAACGCATTGCCTGCGGCGCGTGGAAGAAAGCCGTCGGCAAGCGCCTCGCTGAACACACCCACGCAGCCAGACTCGTCCGCGACAAACTGGTGATTGAGGTGGAAGATGAAACCTGGCGAAAGAATCTCTGGGGACTACGCTTCCAGATCCTCCAGAACGTCCGCAAAGCCATCGGGCCCGATATCGTCAACGACCTCGAATTTCGCGTCATGCCGCCCCGCCGCGAACCGCAGCGCGCCACCCTGCCCGTCTTCGCTCCAGCCGTGCAGGTCGATGATGCCGAGGCCATTCAGGATCCTGGCATGCGCCGCATTTACAGGAATGCCCGCCGCCGCGAAACCGCATAAGGAAACCGAGAATTGAAGCTCACCGAAAAGGATGTTCGATACGTCGCGAACCTCGCGAATCTCAGCCTGACCGAGGATGAGGTCGGCCACATGGTCCACGATCTCGGCGGCATTCTGGAACTCATGGACCAGCTCGCCGGCATCGATACCGAAGATCTCTCTCCCATGGCCCAGGTTCTTTACGCCACCGGCGAAACCGCCACCCTCCGCCCCGACGTGGAGCGCGCCCCTATCGGCAACGATCTCGCCGTCGCCAACGCGCCCGTCTCTGGCGCGGGCTACTACAAGGTTCCCCGGGTGATTGAACGATGAATGTCGCCAACCTCACCATCGATTCTCTCCAGGACGGTCTGAAGCGCAAAGACTTCAGCGCGGTCGAACTCACGCGCTCCGTCCTCGAATTCGCCGAACGCGAGAATCCCAAAACCAACGCTTACGTCCTGCTCTGCCCCGAACGGGCTCTGCGGGCGGCCGAAAAGATCGACGAACGCCTGGCCGCCGGCCACGACATCGGCCTGCTCGGCGGCGTTCCCATCGGCGTGAAGGACGTGATTCTCACGAGCGGCGTCCGCACCACCTGCTCCTCGAAGATCCTCGCCAACTACGTTCCGCCCTACGACGCCACCGCCGTCGAACGCATCGAAGCCGCCGGCGGCATCATCATCGGCAAAACCAACTGCGATGAGTTCGCCATGGGCTCCTCGAACGAGAACAGCGCCTTCGGACCGGTCCGGAATCCCGTCGACCTCGATCGCGTTCCGGGCGGCTCCAGTGGTGGTTCCGCCGCCGTGGTGGCACAGGGAACCGCGGTCGTCTCTCTCGGTTCCGATACCGGCGGCTCCGTCCGCCAGCCCGCTTCCTTCTGCGGCATTGTCGGCGTCACCCCTACCTATGGACGCGTTTCCCGCTATGGTCTGGTCGCGTACGCCAGTTCTCTCGACCACGTCGCGCCCTTTGCCCGCAACGTACGGGACTCCGCCACTGTCCTCGAAGTCATGGCTGGCCGGGATCCTCTCGATTCCACCTGCGCCGACGCCCCGGTTCCCCGCTACGCCGCCCACCTCACCCGCGACGTCAGGGGCATGAAGCTCGGCCTCCCGGTCGAGTACATGAAGCATGCCACCGGTGAGACCGCCACCCTCATCACGAAGGCAATTAAAGATCTGGAAGCGCTCGGCTGCCACGTCGAGGAGGTCAGCCTCCCTTCCACCGATTACGCCATCGCCTGCTACTACATCATTTCCTGCGCCGAGGCGAGTTCCAACCTGGCCCGCTTCGATGGTGTCCGCTATACCACCCGGTCGGCAAAATCCGAAAACCTCAGCGCCATGTACCAGAACACACGAGGCGAAGGCTTCGGCGCGGAGGTCAAGCGCCGGATCATGCTCGGTACCTACGTGCTGAGCCACGGTTACTACGACGCCTATTACGTCAAAGCGCAGAAGGTCCGCGCCATGATAGCGCGCGATTTCACCCGCGCTTTCGAAAAGGTCGATGCCCTCGTCGCCCCCGTTTCACCGTTCCCGGCCTTCAAGCTGGGCGAGAAACTCAGCGATCCGCTTGAAATGTACCTTTCCGACATCTACACCATCACCGGCAGCCTCGCGGGCATCCCCTGCATGAGTGTGCCCTGCGGCAATACGGCGGACGGCCTGCCGGTGGGTCTGCAGATTCTTTGTAATCATTTTGACGAGCCGAATATGTTTCGTCTCGCCGACGCGTTTGAATCACGCTAGTATCAAAATCATCTACTGAACAGGAGAAACTATGGCTTTTACGCTTCCCGCACTGCCCTACGCGACTGACGCCCTTGAACCGTACATCGACAAAATGACGATGGAGATTCACCACGGCAAGCACCACAACGCTTACGTGACCAACCTGAACAAGGCCCTCGAATCAGCCCCGGAACTGGCTGACAAGTCCCTTGAAGAGCTCCTCGCCGGCAATCTGGCGATCGTGCCGGACGCCATCAAGACGGCGGTTCGCAACAACGGCGGTGGCCACTACAACCACTCGATGTTCTGGACCATCCTCGCCCCTGCCAAAGAAGGCAATGCACCTTCCGGCGCGCTCGCGGCGGACATTGACGCCACCTTTGGCAGCTTCGCGACCTTCAAAGAGAAATTCAACGCGGCGGCCACCACCCGTTTCGGCTCCGGCTGGGCCTGGCTGGTGAAGAACGGCGGCAAGCTCGAAATCACTTCGACCCCCAATCAGGATTGCCCCCTGATGGAAGGCAAGTCCGTCGTGATGGGGCTCGACGTCTGGGAGCATGCCTACTACCTGCACTACCAGAACCGCCGGCCGGACTACATCGCCGCCTTCTGGAGCGTCGTGAACTGGGCCGCGGTAGAAGCCCGTTACGCCGCCTGATCCACCCTCGCAAAACGCAAAAAGGGGAGGCTGACCACTCTGGTCAGCCTCCCCTTTTTATTTCTGTCTGACTCTGGCTTATCCGATCTTCGCCATCAGCGAACGGATGTCCGATTCCACCTGCTTGGTAGGCCGGTTGGCGAGCGCCGCCTGGCATTCCTTGCGGGCATTTTCTCGATCGCCCTTCTGGTTCAGAGCCATCGCGTAGTGGTAGTGGTAAACCGGATTCTGCGGCGCCTGCACCACCAGCGATTTGAAGCTGTCGATGGCGCTGTCTGTCAGGTTCTTCTTGAGATAGATCCAGCCCAGCGTGTCGGTGATTTCCGTGTAGTTCGGAAGTTTCTGCTTCGCCGTCTGCGCGTAGGTAAGCGCCAGGTTCAGATCGCCGTTCGACTCTGAAATCAGATACGCCAGGTTGTTCAGCGCATAGGCGTTATTGGCATCGGTCTTGATCGCGAGTTCGTAATCCTTCCGCGCGATATCAGACTTCCCGATTTCCTCATACAGCATGGCGAGGTTCGTCAGGATATTGCTGTTGTCCGGCATGCCCTGGTGCGCCTTCTCGAGCGAATCCACCGAATGCTGCACGTCGCCCTTATAGCGGTACGCCTGAGCGATCCGGCTCCAGATGTCAGACTGCAGCCGCGTATCTTTCGCCTTCCCCAGCAGTGACTGATAACTGGCGATCGCTTCGTCGAAGTGTCCTGCCGCCATCTGCGCATTGCCCAGCTCCCGAAGCAGGTCCGGCCGATCCGGGTTCTTCTGTGACTCCGCCTTGACCACGTCGATCGACCGGTCAATCTGACCATCGGCCAGGTATGCCTTCGAAATGCCCAATAGGCCGCGGATATTGTTCGGCGAGGCGGAATAAGCGCGCTGGAAATAATCGATCGCTTCTTTATTCTTCTTCTGGTTCAGATCAATCACAGCCAGTTCCAGCAGTGCTTCGACCTGATTCGGATTTCTTTCGATCACTGGCGCCAGCAATGCGCGGGCCTCGTCAAACTTCTGGAACCGCTGCAGCGCTGCTGCTTTCATCACGCGGCCCTGCACGTTACCAGGATTGATGCGCAGGATCTCGTCCGAATAGCGGATCGCATTTTCGTAATCGTTGCGCAGCAGCGCCACCTGCGTTTGCGCCAGACGGGCCGGAAGGTAATCCGGACGCAGCTCGATCGCTTTATCGAACTCCTGCCTCGCCTGTTCGTACTCACCCTTGGCAAAGTGCGCGCGGCCCAGATTGAAGCGCGCCACGAAGTTGTTTGGCTTGGATGTCACCACAGACTGCAGTTCCGTCATCGCCTGTGTGACTTCACCCTTGTCCAGCATGAACGTTGCTTTCAGCCCGCGTGCTTCGGGATCCTTCGGGTCTGCCTTCAGAATCTCTTCGTTCTTGGCTTTGGCCAGATCGATCTTGTTCTGGCGAACATAGGCTTCAATCTCATGCTTCAGATAGCTGATCTTCTGGCCAGGGTCTTTCTGAATGCCTTCCTGATACTGCTTGATCGCCTCGTCAAATTGGTTTACCCGCAGGAAGAAGTCGCCGGCCTGCATGTAAGCCTGCGGAAAATCCTTCAGGTTCGCTTTCATTTGTCCCAGCAAGTCCAGCAGCGCCGCGCGGTTATTGGTGCCAAAGTAAAAACGCGCCAGTTCCAGTCGGAGCCCCGTGTCCTTCGCGTTCTCTTTGATCCCCGCCTTCAGCACGTTCTCCGCTTCCGGCAACCGGCGTGTGCCGATATACAGGCGGTACAGATCGAACAGCGCGCTCAGATTCTTCTTGTCTTTTTCGAACAGCCCTTTGTAGAGCGACTCGGCTTCCGCTGTTTCGCCGTCCAGCACCAGCGTTCTGCCCAAAGCCAGCGTGATGATCGCATCACCCGGTTTCGCGGTCAGAGCCAGGCGGTACTCCGCGATGGCCTTCCCCAGCGAGATCTTCGCGTCCGCGCCCTGCGACTTGCGGTATTTCGCTATCGTATCCAGCATGTCGAGATCCCCCGACAGCTTATGGCCTTCCCAACCGTTCGGGTTCCGCTTCAGCAGACCCGCCGTGTACTCGGTCACTTCCTTGATGATTGTTTCGTTGCGCTCCTGCGATTGCGCCGCCACCACCATGATTTCGGAAAGCTTCAGAATCGCGTCGTTGGAATCCGGCGTTCCCAGTTTCAGCAGGTCGACGGCGCGACGCAGTGCGGGAACGGCATTGGCCACCTGATTGGACTTCAGGTCGGTCAGCGCTAGCCGGTAATAACCTTCACCAAAACGGCGATCCGCGTCGATCGCCTTGCGGAACATGATGGAAGCTTCGCGGTACCGTCCCGCATCATAATATTTCTTGCCGCTTTCTACGTACTTCTGCTTGAGATAGTTCGGATCCCGGTTGCAGGAAATCAGCGTGAGAGCGGTGAGCGCAAGTGCCAGAAATCGCATACTTTTGACTTTCACTATTGTCCTACAAAAATGGGGGGAACGGTACGTTGTGCGGACAAAAACGAGGCGCGGAGGCGCGCGTCCGCTGAAAGTTCCGTACCAGTTTGGTACTGGTCAGTGTTTGCTCTTCTGGAAATGCCGCTAATTGACTGAAACGTAGGGCGCCAGAGGCCCGGTCGTCGAGCTGCTGACCCCGCCGATCTTCAACGTCACAGGCACCGCCGCCCCGGTCTGGTGGAACCCGGGCACCGTGATTGTAATCTGTGCCACCCCAATCATTCCCGGAACCAGCACGCTCGACCGCACAATCATCGCAGCCTGTTTGTATAGCGGATTCCCGAAAAACACCTGAACCGCGTCCGTCGTCGCCGCCGGACTCGCCGGCGCCGCATTGCCGGTCGTTACCGTCGCACCGTGGGTCACTCCCAGGCCGGTCGCGTAAATGTACAGCGTCTCATCGCGCTTCGCCGGGCTGTTTAAATTCACGAACTTCCCGTTCGTGTGCATAATCGCCGCCTGCCCATCGGATCCCACCATCACTGCCGGTGCGTACTTCGAAATCGTCACCGTCGAGGTGGACGAAATGGCCTGGTTATCGATCGAACGGATCACCAGCGGATATCGTCCCGCCGCCAGCGTCACCGGAATCTGCCCATTGATCTGGCCGGACGCCGCCATGCTCAGCGGGATCGGAGAATTGTTCAGCGTCACGCAAACGCCCCCCAGCACCGTTGGCAGAGGTGGTGTCGCAGTCGCGCCATTTCCGAAGTTCTTGCCGAAAATCGAGACGATTTCCCCCGGCGCAAGGCCAGGCGAATTGTCGCCGGCACTCAGAATCCCTCCGGCATTCACGGTCGGTTTCAGACTCGTGCCGCCCCCCGCCGGCCCGGTAGTTATCTTGACGATGGAGATGCCCGAGGTCGAAATCAGATACGCCGTGCCGCTCGCCGGATCGTAGGCCATGGTACGCGCAAAGGCCGAAGTCCTGGTGGAGCCAAAAATCGTGGTCGGTGCTCCTTCGATGGTCCCGCCGTTGCCCGCTGAAACGCCAGTCGCCGGGTCATAGAGTTCCACCAGTCCTGCATCGCTCGCCACCGTGTTCACCCCGGTACGCACCGGCAGCGTAAACAACGCCACCTGGTTGGCCGACACAGCCGTCACCGCGGGTACCAGCCGGTTTGCCACGGTCAGGCCGTTTGTCCCCCCCTGCACCGGCGTCAGAGACGCATTCAGGAAGGTTCCGCCAACCGAGTAATACCGCCCCTGCGGCCCCGCCGTCACCGGCCCGATATAGCCTGCCACTCCGCTCAGCACCTGCTTCGTAATGGTGATGTCGTCCGCCGTGTAGTCATAAAGCCAGGCAGTGCCGGAACCGTTCACGATCATGATGTACTCGCCGCCCGGCGTTGCCGCCATGGTCCACTGCGAGGGATTCCCACCCGTGATCGTCTTCGCCGTTCCGAAGATCTCGGTATTCAGCTGCCGCGGAATCGCAAGGTTGTTGTCGATCTTCCAGAAGGTCCCGTCGGACATGATGAACTGCGGTCCACGCCCGCTCATCGCAATTGCCACCGGATTGGCAATCGTGGTGGCGGCATTGAACGGAAACGCAGGAAACTGCACCCGCCCTGTCTGCACGCCCTTCACCAGATCCACAATCGAGATGGACTCGCCGCCTGTATTGGCGACATACATGGTGTTGCCGTCCGAAGTCACCGCCATCGCGTGGGGCAACTGGCCCACCTTGATCGGCGTCAGCAGCGTCCGCGTTTTCAGATCCAGAATCTCGATCCGGTTCAGCCCCGAATTGGCGAGATACAGGCGCTGCCTGGCACTGTCGAGCACCATGTCCGTCAGCCCTTCGGTCGTCGTGCCGTTGATTGGCACCTGCAGAATCGTTCCCGAGGAGATCGAATCCCGGTTGTTCTGATAAACGTGCAGCGTCGCCGGAATATTGATGGCCTCGGGCGACGTGACGACGAAATTCGCTGGTCCCGCTGTGCCGGGGCTCACGGCGTTGGAAGGATTGAATCGGAACGTTGCCGCCGGGCTCCCGGAAACATTGCCCACCGAGAATGATGGCGCAGCCACCGTGATCGTGGGCCCGAAGAAACCGCCGCCCGGGCCGAAACCAGGACCACCGCCGCCCAGCGAGGGGATGTTGGTCAGGTTGAGGCTGAACTGCCCCTTGCCAGCGTTCGTGAACACGTCGCTCAGCGAGGTTCCCTTGAACACGCCGCAGATATCGTTGGTCAGCAGCACCGAATTGCTTTGCGGAACCGCGATGGGCTGCTGGTTAATCGCGCTGACCGGCAGAACGATGAACCCCGAGTCAGAAATCGCGTACACGTTCGCGCCGCTGCTCTCAATCACCATTTTCCCCGCCAGATTTTCCGGCAGCTGCAGCCCCATCTGGATGAGAAGGTTGTCCGGATCGTTGATCAGCAGTTCCTTCACGTTCGGATTCGTCGCCAGCAGCGGCGAAGTGTTGAACGCCGCATAGAGCACCGTGCCGTCCGGCGAAAACACGCTGCCGCCCTGGTTAGCCTGGGTATTGAAAGTCGCCGTGCCGCTCGCATTCGTGGCCGTCGTAAAGATGAACGGCGCGTTCGCCGTATTTTCCTGCGCTATCACCTGCAGCGTCGCCGTATCGAACAGCGTGAAGCCCGCCATGAACTTTGAGCCATCCGCCGTCACTGAAAGTACCGTCGAAAGGTTTGCCACCTGGCGGCTCCGCAGCACTGTCCCGGACGCGCTTTCATAAACAAACACCACCTTCGTGGTTGCCGTGTTCCCGTTCACTCCGATGATCCGTTTTCCGTCCGGAGTCGCCAGCAGTCGGCTTCGGTAAGACGCAAAAGCGCGGCCCGAAGGCGGCGGCAGCACAGGCGATGCCGAAGGCGGCGGAACCACCGGCACGTTCGCAATCGAGTTCACCGCGCCGGGCGAAGGGTCGTAGATCAGCAGACTGTTGGCCGTCCCCGTAGTCGGAACCGCCGTGATCAGCACTCTGCCGTCCGCGCCCACCGCCACCCCTTCCGGATTGGACGGCATGGATATCCGGCCATTCCCCGGAATCTGGCCCAAAGTCAGATCGATGATGTCCAGAATCGGCGGCTGATAGGCCGTGACATACAGAAACTTCCCGTCCCGCGAAAGCGCCGCGGAGACCGGCTGCGCATCCGTTGGTATCGCCGCCAGGAATGTCTTCGTCCGGTAGTTGTAGATCTCCACCCGGTTGAGCAGTGTGTTCACCAGGTAAAGCCGCGTTCGCGCTTCGTCCAGCACAATGTCCGAGTACGATGCGCCGCCCGGAGGCGCCACCACAGTCCCGAACGTGGCCGACAGTAACGTTCCTGTAAACAACGGCGCTGTCAGGCAGAACGACAGGCAGAGAATGCGCGGGATCTGGCGTGGGAAACGCATGAAGCTTTTAATAATAACGTGTCCGGCGTCAAAAAGAGTACAAACATGCCGAAGACAGGCCGCCGGTCAGAAATCAGCCCTTCAAAATCGATTGCTTCAGCCCCGCCAAAAGTTCCAGGCCCGTCGCCAGATCGCGGATTCGCTCCGCTGGATCCTGCGCTTCCCGCTCAATCGCCACCGGTCCCTGATACCCGATGTGAATCAGCTGCCGCAGGAATCTTTCCATTCCGACCGAACCCTCGCCCAGCGTCCGCTCTGTTCCCAGCGCATCCGGTTGGCCCGCCGGAGGCCAGTCTCCATCCTTCGCGTGGACCGACATCACATGCGGAGCCAGCAACCCCAGCGCCTCAATCGGATCTCCCGTCCCGTACAAAATCATATTGGCCGGATCGAAGTTTATCCCCAGATTCTCCCGGTTCACGTCCAGAATGAAATCGAGCAGTACCGCCGCGCTCTCCTGGCCGGTCTCCAGAGCGAACTTCTGGCCCCTCGCCGCGGCGTGATCGCAGATCCGGCGAACCATCTCCCGCACGGCCACGTGCGCTTCGTCCCCGCCATCATGCGGCACGCAGCCGATGTGTGTCGCAATCGCCGGCGCGCCCAGCACCGCAGCAAAATCACTCACGTCGCAGGTGCGCTTCTCGCGCTCCGCACGCGTGGCGGGGGGAATGAAGCCCACCGTATCGCGAACCGTCGGAATGTCGGCGTAGCTCTCGCCGCTGAACGTCGCAAAGACCGTGTAGACCGTAAAATCGGCCGCTCGCAGGGCCTCGCGCCACTCGACCGCGCAACTCAGGTCCAGGTCGCCTGGAATCGCCAGCTGGCCACACCGGAAGTCCATTCCCTTCAGTTCCGCGATGGTTTCCGCCGGGTCCCGGCCGGCCCAGAACATGACTCCGGATTCAAGTGGGGGAAAGTTCAGATCTGACATGCGACGGCTTCTCCTTTTCGGCTTCGCGATTCCAGCATAAAACGCATCAGTGCCACGGACTGCGCCGATTGCTTCGGCGGACAAAAAACCGGCTGGCGCAGGTTCTGCACACAGTCGGCAAAGTAGGCCAGTTCCTCGGCAAACACGTCGCCGGACGGCAGTGCGTGGTTCACCTGGCTTCCGTCCAGCTTGTACTCTCGCAACTCCGCTGCGGCGAACGGCCACTCGAACGTGGCATTGTGGGCCACCACCGTGAACTCCATCGAAAACGGATACGACTTCGGATGATGCCAGCCGCCCGTGATCACCACCGGGCCCATCTCCGGGTAGTCCAGTTCCGCATGAATAATGTCGATGCCCGAACCCAGATCCTCATACCCCGTTGCCCGCACCGATTCCGGCATACCCCACATCGAAATGCAGAAATCGGCATCATGGATCAACAGATCGAACACTCCGCCACCACTGCGGGATGCATCGGCCAGCCACCGGCTCCACGCCGGGGCGGAACACCGCCGACGGAAGAACGCCGAACGCAGCGGCCCCGCCGTCGTGAGTTGTTCCCGCAGCATCCTGTACGCCGGAATGAACCGGAGCACCTGCCCGGCCATCAGAATCTTCCCCGCCTTTTCGGCTTCCAGCACCACCGCCCCGGCATCCGGTCCGCTCAGCGCGATGGGCTTTTCCACCAGCACATGTTTGCCGGCGCGCAGAGCCGCCAGCGCCGTGGAGCAATGCAGATCTGTCGGGAGACAGATGTCCACCGCATCCAGTTCCGGGTCCGCCAGAGCGGCTTCAATGGTTCGGTGCTTCGTGACCGCGCTGAAATCCAGCAGTTCGCCGGAATTGCCCAGGTTCCCTTCAATCGCCGTCAGATCGCCCGACAGCTTCTTCTCGTCCGAACTCATCACGGCCGCCAGCGTCACGCCGGGCACGTTTTTCCAGGCGCTCACGTGCGTCGCGCCCATGTATCCCAACCCCAGTACGCCGATTTTCATATCGCAGCAGTCTCGTAAGGCAACAGCTTAAACCGGCACGCGGCGGGCAATAATCAGCGTGATGTCGTCCGATTGCGGCGCGCCCCGGGTGAAATCCGCCACCGCCTTGTTTACGTCTTTCACAATCTGCTCCGCCGAAAGATGCCGGCTTTTCGCAATCGCCTCTGCCAGCCGTTCCGTCTCAAACTCTTCGCTGTCCGGATCCGCCGCTTCCGTCACGCCATCCGAATAAATGCAAAGCGTGTCGCCCACTTCCATGTGGACCTTGTATTCCTGATACTGAATCGACGGCAGGATCCCGATCACCGGACCCCCGCCCTTCAGTTGCTCACAGGACCCGTCCGTGCGAATGATCTGCGGCGGATTGTGCCCCGCGTTGCAGAACGTCAGTTCGCCCGTCTCGCCATCCAGAATGCAGAAAAACAGGCTGATGAACCGGTTCGACGGGCAGTTGGCGCTGGTAATGCGGTTGAGCTTGGTCATCACCTCCGCCAGATCCTTCGGTTCCTGAATCAGCACTTCCACGCGCGCCTGCAGGCCCATCATCAGCAGGGAGGCCGGCATGCCCTTGCCGGAAACGTCGCCCAGCACCATCGCCACGCGCCCGCCTTCGTAGGGGAAGAAATCGTAATAGTCACCGCCCACCGTCCGGCAGGCCGCATTGTGCCCGGCCAGTTCCAGACCCTTCACGGCGGGCGCCACGCCCGGCAGAAACCGCTTCTGAATCTCCGCCGCCTGCTCCAGATCGCGCGCCAGCAACTGCCTCGCCTGCTCAATCTCGGCATACCGCGTCTGTTCAATCCGGATGGCCGCCACATTCGCCATCACGGTCAGCACGCTCAGATCGTCTTTGGTGAACTCCCGCAGCAGCGACGGCGAGTCCACATAAATGATTCCGATAATCTGATCGCGCGTCTGCAGCGGCACCGCCATCAGCGTCCGGATATTCTGCTCGACAATGCTCCGCCGCTCCTTGAACGCGTCATCAATCGACGTGTCGCGCACCAGCACGGACGCCCCGCTGTTCAGCACGCGATCCCGCACCGCCGAACTGATCCGGAAGCCTTCGCCCTTGTTGGCGCGCACCACCAGTTCGCCGTCTTCCACCGTGAGCAGCACGCCGCGATCCGCCTTCACCGCCTGAATCGCCAGGTCCAGAATGAACCGGAAAAGCTCCGGCAGCGGGCGATGGCTCGCCAGTTCGTTGCCCGCCCGGACCAGCGCCGAGACCTGCGCCGCCGCAATCCCGGAGTTCTCCGTCAGGTCGGGCTTGATCACGCCTTCCAGATTCGTGATCACCGTCGAAGAACTCGTGTGCTCCTCCGCTTCTTCTTCAAGCGGATCGAAAATCACCACTGGCTTCGTCACCCGGGCGGTTGCGCCGTCATACACCAGGATCAGGTGCCCGGCCATCACCCGGTCGCCGGACTTGAGCGCCGTCCGCTCCGCCACCTTCGCGCCGTTCAGAATCGTCCCGTTCTTGCTGTTGAGGTCATGCAGGAACCAGGTGTCTCCCTCCCGCTCAAACGCAAGATGTTGCCTCGAAAGGCCGTTATCGTCGGCAAAGCTAAGTTCAGCCGCGCTCGAACGCCCCAGCGTGATCCGGTCGCCTTCCAGCTGGATCGTTCGGCTCTTGCCATCGGGGGATAGAATCTGCAGTTCTCTCATCGAATTCCGCTTCGTTTTATGCTACCCGAACGGTTCGCCTGAGTCTCAATTTCCGCTGTTGCCCCCGCCCTTGTTGTTACAATGCCGAACGTGAACACAACCGGATTAAAAGGTCGCAACGCTCTCATTACCGGAGCAAGCAAGGGGCTTGGCCGCGCCATGGCCATCGCTCTCGCCAAACACGGCGCTCATGTGGTTCTGGTGGCCCGCGATAAGGAAAAGCTGGAGAGCGTCGCCGCGGAGGTCGCTGAAATCGGCGGCACGTCCAGCGTTTTCGTCGCCGATCTCACCCAGGAATCAGCCGTCCTCGCCCTCGAAACAGAGGTCAGCGCAAAAGTTGGCAAAGTCCAGATCCTCATCAACAACGCCGGCGCCAACCTGCGGAAGAACATCACTGACTTCACGGTCGATGAATGGAAAGGCGTGCAGGACACCAACCTCACCAGCGTCTTCCTCATGTGCCGCTCCTTCGTGCCGCATATGAAAGGTTCGGGCTATGGCCGCATCATCAACATGACGTCCATCATGGCGCACGTTTCCATGCCCCAGCGGACCCTCTATTCCTCCACCAAATTCGCCCTGCTCGGCCTCACCAAAGCGCTCGCCCTCGAACTCGCCCCGGAAGGCATCACCGTTAACGGCATCAGCCCCGGGCCCTTTGCCACCGAAATGAATACCCCCATCCTGCAGAATCCCGAACTCAACGCCCAGTTCGTTTCGAAGATTCCCGTTGGCCGCTGGGGTAAGGTGGAGGAAATCGGCGCGCTCGCCGCATTTCTCTGCAGTGACGATGCCGGCTTCATCACCGGTACCGACGTTCTGATTGACGGAGGTTGGTGTGCAATGTAGTCCCGCGCGCTGGCAGCGCTGGACGCTGGCCGCCGCAGCCCTCTTGTCCCTTGCCTGCAATCGCCAGCAGCAACGCAGAATTGCCGTCATTCCCAAAGGCACCGCCCACGTCTTCTGGCAGTCTGTGCACGCCGGAGCCGTCGCCGCCGGTCGCGAGTTCCACGAGGATATCCTCTGGGACGGCCCGCCGAACGAGACCGACTACAGTCGCCAGCTGGAAATCCTCGATTCCATGCTCAACCGGCACGTCGAAGGCGTCGTCGTGGCCGCTGCGGACCGGACCACGCTCAACGCCTCTCTGGATCGCGCCGCGCGGGAAAAGATCCCGGTCGTGGTCTTCGATTCCTCCGTCGATGGCGACAACTTCGTCTCCTTCGTCGCCACCAATAACTTCCTCGCCGGCAAGCTCGGCGCGCGGAAACTGGCCGAACTGCTGCATGGCAAAGGCACCGTCGCCATGATCCAGAACGCTCCCGGCAGCGCTTCCACCATGGACCGCGAACGCGGCTTCAAGGAAGCCATGGCCCAGGAGTTTCCCGGCATTCAGATCGTGGCCGAGCAGTACGGCATGTCGAACCGTGCCAAGGCCATGTCCGCCGCCGAAAATATCCTCACGGCGCATCCCCGGCTCGATGGCCTGTTTGCCTCTTCCGAACCGAGTTCGGTCGGCGCTTCCCAGGCCGTCAAATCCCGCGCTCTGCAGGGCAAGCTGAAGTTCGTTGGTTTCGATTCGAGCGATGGCCTTGTTGAAGACCTCAATGCCGGCGTCATCGATGCGCTCGTGGCTCAGGACCCCTTCAAAATGGGCTATGAGGCCGTGCGGGTCGTAACCGACAAACTCAACGGCAAAACACCTGATAAAAAGGTGGATCTCGCCGCTGTCGTTATCACCAAAGCCGATCTGGAAAAGCCGGAAATCAAAGCCCTGCTCCACCCGGATCTGGAAGAATACCTGGGGAAATAACTTGAAATTGCACCGGATTGCCATCCTCGCGCTGTCGCTGCCCGCTATCGTTCAGCTGACTCCTGGCCAGACCAGGCAGTTTGACGTCCTCGTCACGGGCGCACGCGTGATCGATGGCTCCGGTGCACCCTGGTTCTATGGGGATATCGGCATCAACGGCGACACGATTGCCGCTATCGGCAGCCTTCCGGGCGCAACCGGGAAACTGAAGCTCGATGCGAAAGGCCTGGTCGTCGCCCCGGGCTTTATCGACATCCACTCGCATGGGGACCGCGGTATCCTCCGCGTCCCCACCGCCGAAAACTATCTCCGCGAGGGCGTCACCACCATCGTGGGCGGGCCCGACGGCAGTTCCGCACTGCCCCTCGCGCCCTTCCTCGACAGCGTCAGTAAAAAAGGCGTCTCCATCAACTACTCCACCATGGTGGGGCAGGGAACCATCCGGACCCAGGTGGTGGGCCTCGCCAACCGCAAGGCGACCCCGGAAGAGATCGAAAGGATGAAACAGCTCACCGCCCAGGCCATGCGCGATGGCGCATTCGGGCTTTCGAGCGGGCTGTATTACGTGCCGGGCAACTTCACACCCATCGAAGAAGTGATCGAACTCGCCAAAGTGGCCGGCGGCATGGGCGGCATGTACATCTCCCACATGCGCGAAGAGTCGTCCCACTCGCTCGACAGCGTTCGCGAGACCATCCGCATCGGCGAAGAGGGCGGTCTGCCCACTCAGGTGACCCACCACAAGATCATCGGCAAAGCCAACTGGGGCATGAGCGTGGAAACTCTGAAGCTGGTGGAACAGGCCCGCGCCCGCGGCGTCGATGTCACCATCGATCAGTATCCCTACACCGCCTCCGGCACCGGCATTGCGGCCCTGTTCCCGCAGTGGGCTCTCGAAGGCGGCCAGAAGTCGGTCGTCGAACGGTTGAACGCCCCGGAAACCCGCGCCCGCATCAAGGCCGTCATCGTGAACAATCTCCAGTTTGACCGTGGCGGCGGCGATCCCAAAAACGTCTCCATCTCGTCCTGCTCCTTCGACGCCTCTCTGGCCGGTAAGGACCTCGCCGAAATCACCACCGCGCGTGGCGCGCCGGTGAACTTCGAAACCGTTGCCGATACCGCCATGGAACTGCAGGCGAAAGGCGGCTGCGGAGCCATTTATCACGCCATCGGTGAGGAAGACGTCGTGCGCATCATGAAATCGCCTTATACGATGATCGCTTCCGATGGCGAAATCCCCGTCTTCGGAACGGCCTCACCCCACCCCCGCAGCTATGGCACCTTCGCCCGCGTCCTCGGCGTCTATGTGCGCGAGCAGCACGTCCTAACCCTCGAAGAGGCCGTGCGCCGCATGTCCGGCTACCCGGCCGAACGCCTGAAAATGTGGGATCGCGGCATCCTGCGCCCCGGCATGAAGGCGGATGTGGTCATTTTCGACCCCGCCACCGTCTCCGATAAAGCCGAATTCCGCAATCCCCACCAGTATTCCGTTGGCTTCCGTGATGTCCTGGTCAACGGCAAACCCGCCCTGCGCAACGGCGAGGTCACCGCGGAGCGCCCGGGCCGGGTCCTCTACGGCCCGGCTCACCAGAAAAACTAACCCAGCACTTCTTCCAGAGCGTCGATCGCCGCGGTGCACTGCATGTGCGTCACGTCGTAATGTGTCACCGCGCGCATCAGCCGGTCATTCACGCCGTTCATCAGCACCCCGCGTTCCTTCAGCGCCGCGCTCAGTTCCTTCGGCAGCCGCCCGGTTCCGGAAACGTCGAAAATCACAATATTCGTTTCCACCGGATTTACCCGAATACCGTCGATGCTCTGCAGCCGTTGCGAAATAAAGCGCGCATTCGCATGATCGTCGGCCAGCTTCTTCGGGCCATCTTCCAGCGCCAGCAGTCCGGCCGCCGCGAGAATTCCCGCCTGCCGCATCCCCCCGCCCAGCCTCTTCCGCATCAACCTGCCCTCGTCGATGAGTTTCTTCGGCCCCACCAGCATCGAACCCGCCGGAGCCCCCAGCGCCTTCGACAGGCAGAACATCACCGTGTCGACCTTCGCCACAATCTCGCTCACCGGTCGCCCCGCCGCCTCCGCCGCGTTAAACAGTCGCGCGCCGTCCATGTGGACCGGCACGCCGCGCTCATGCGCCTCATCGCAAATCTCGTCAATCACCGCCTGCGGATACACGCGCCCGCCCGCCATGTTGTGCGTGTTCTCAATCTCAATCGCGCCCGTCGGCGCCCAATGCGGACCCACCGGTTTCACCAGATGTTTGATGTCATTCCACGTCAGGATTCCATGCTCGGTCGGCACCGCGCGCACCAGACAGCCGGAGAACCACGCCAGCATGGAGAGTTCCCAGTCGAGCAGATGCGCGCGGGAATCGCAGATCACTTCCTGACCGTGGCTGGTCAGAACCTTGAGTCCGATCGTGTTGCCCATCGTGCCCGTCGGGACGAACAGCGCGGCTTCTTTGCCGGCAATTGCCGCCGCGCGCGCTTCCAGTCGGTTGACCGTGGGGTCTTCGCCATAAACGTCGTCGCCCACCTCGGCTTCGAACATCGCCTGGCGCATGGCCGGCGTGGGTCTGGTAACGGTATCGCTGCGTAAATCAATCAGGCTCATGCTACAAGAAACTCCTCGAAAATTTCGTTGGAAATCATCATTCCGCGGGCGGTCAGCCGGAGCCGGCTTCCGTCCCGCTCCATTACGCCACCGGCCAGAAAACGCTCAAATGCGGGGCCAAAACGCTCCCAGTCCTGGTTATCGGGCTCCACGCCTTCCGCCAGCCGCAGCCCTACAAAGAACTTCTCTTCCACCGGATTGGGTCGGCTCGTCTCGGCCCGAATGGGTTCGCTTTTTCGCCACTTGTCCACGTACTTGCGGGCCGTTTCCACGTTCTGCCAGCGCATCGTTCCATCAAACGAATGAGCGTCCGAACCGAAGCCCACATAAGGCTCCCGTTTCCAGTACTTCAGATTGTGCAGCGATTCCATGCCCGGCCGCGCGAAGTTGGATATCTCATAACGCGCAATGCCATGCCGCGCCAGTTCCTCCACCGCATACTCGTAGAAGCCCGCGATCTCGTCATCCCCCGGCACGTCGAACGCCCCATACCGCTTGCCACCGAGGATGATCTCCGCCCCCAGCCGGCTGTCGTCATCCACCTCCAGCATGTAGACGGAAACGTGCGGAACTTCGAGCGCAATCACCGCCTCCACCGAAACGCGCCAACTCTGCTCCGTCTGCCCCGGCAGGCCGCTGATCAGGTCGAGGTTGATGTTCCCGATGCCGAAATCGCGCAGCAGAGAAACGTCCCGCCGCACCGTCTCCGCGTCATGCTTCCGCCCCGTGCGCGCCAGTTCGGCTTTGTTGAACGACTGCACGCCCAGGCTCGCCCGGTTGATGCCGCCCGCCACCCACGCGGCCAACTTCTCCGGATTCAGCGAACCCGGCGCAGCCTCCAGCGTCGCTTCGCGCCACGGCCTTCCCGGCAGCCCGGACAGCAACTGCGGAATGCGCTCCGGCTCCAGAGCGCTCGGCGTTCCCCCGCCCAGATAAAGCGTCTCAGGCGTCCACTGCCACCGATGCGCCGCGTACTCTGCCTGTAGCGCCGGAATGTACTGGTCTTCCAGTTCCTTAGGCTGCACGCCGGAAGCGAAGTTGCAATACGTGCACTTCTGCGCGCAGAACGGCCACGATATGTAAATACCCGCCAACCTCTACTGTAATCGCGAAGCTTACTTAAACCGTTTTTTATAAGTGAAATCGAGTCCCACGTAGCCGTTCTCTTCCCTTATCAGCACCGCCGACCAGTTCCTGTTGAACGCCCACTCCACCCGGATCAGCTGCGTGCTCGTGCTCGAAACATCCGTGATATAGGTGAACAGAATCTCCGGCGTTACCTGCTGCTCAATTGTCAGTCGCGCCTGCGGGCTTCCCGTGATTCCGGTCAGCTGCGGGTCTATCTTAATCCGGCTCACCCCAAAGAAGCGCTGCAGTCGCCCCGCCACCGGATTTGCGATCGCCTGCCCGATCAGCGTATTCGCCCCCAGTTGCTGAAAGCCCTGCGACTGCCCCGATGACCCCAGCGCCAGCGTCGGATCATTCGGCGTGCGCCCCGTCGCCAGCAGCGCCACAATGTCGGAGAACTGCAGCGGCGGGTCGGACCGGTACGTCACGTTCAGCTTGTTCACCGGTCCGGAGAGCGTCAGAATCACATCCACGCCCCGCGCCTTCGTCTCCAGATCCACGTTCAGAATCGGCTCGATTTTACTCGGATTGAAGAAGGAAACCGTGCCCTGGTTGATCGAGTACTTATTGCCAAAAAACACAATCTCGCCCTGCGTGATGTTGATCCGCCCCAGCACCGCCGGATTTGTCACCGTGCCGCGCAGTCGCAGGTTCGCATCCGCCTGCAGACTCTGCGTCACGCTGGTCTGCAGAGCCACATCCGGCGCGGTCGAAATCTGCACGTCGAGGTTCATGTTCGACGCCAGCGTATTCTGCACGGAGGCCGTTTTCAGCGGCTCCGCCGCAGCCGAAAGAATCGTCGCCGCGTCGGACTTCGGGTTGATCGCCACCCGGTGAATGCTGATCGACCCGGAGACTTCGCTCCTCTGCTGCGTGCCGGCCAGCGTAATATCGGCGTCTGAAATGGAGCTGACACCCTCCGGATACCGCACCCGCACCCCGCGCGATTTCGCTTCCAGGCGAAACGCCAGCAGCCCGTTGTTCAGCGTCGTAAACCCGGAAACATCCACCCTGCCGCCGCCCGATTCCGCGGTGAGCGACTGAATGGTCGCCCGCGTCCCATTAAACGCGATCTCTCCGTTCGCATTCGCCAGGCCGTTCGAGAAATCGGCAAAGTGGAACTCGCCATTCTTAATGGAAGCCCGGCCCGTGATCAGCGGTGCGCTCCAGTTGCCGCGAATGGTGCCGTCCAGTGAAAGCTGCCCTTCCGCCGTAATGTCCGAACTCAGGGACCGCGCCAGCGCCATGTTCATGTTTCCCTGCACCCGCAGTCCCAGCGGTTGCTGTCCGGTGAAACCGATGCTGCCGCTGAGTGCCAGGTCCGTCTGCGGCGCCTGCAGTCGGGCGCTCTCGAAACGCACTGCCTGGCTCGTCACGGAAACCTGAATCGGCCCCTTGTTGGTGATGTTGTAGTTCGGCAGGGCGCGCGCAAAATCCGTCCCCGGCAACGCATGCAGCTCGATCTTCGGAATATCCAGCGTCCCCGCGATCAGCTCCGGCTTCCGCGCCGGTCCGCGGAAATTCAGCTCGCCCTCCGCTGTCCCGTCGAAGTTCGGTTTCGCGGGGCTGTCCGCCTTCAGAATCAGGGTGATCAGGGAATTCAGGCCCGCGTTGCTGAACTTTACCTTGCCTTCGAGCGGGTAGTCACCGTTCAGGCGCATCGTTCCGTCGCCGTGAATGGAGGCATTGGCCGCGTTGGAATCGAACCGGGCCACCAGCACGCCGTCTTTCGTTTGCGCCAGCAGTCGCGCGTTGCCCAGGTTGCGGCCCGTCAGTTCCAGATCATTGGCCGAAGCGTCCGCATTCAGGCTCTCCAGATCCACCCGCTGTTCATTCTTCCGGTCCCGCGCGATTCGCAGCACTCCGTCGGCATGGAACTTTCCGAACCCATGGATATCGGGTTGTCTCTCCCGCACCAGGTGGATTTCGTTCAGCGGCATGGTATTGCTGGTAAGGTTAAACTCGACGCGGCCTTCCGATGCCTGGTCGAACCGCGTGCTGATGTTCACCCGTTTCGCGCCGGAAATGAACAGCCCCGTGAAAGTCGCCGCCTTCCGGTCCACCACTTGCGCATGGCCGGAAATCGAATCGAACGGCTGACCGTAGATCTGCCCCTTCGCCAGCGTCAGATCACCCGCGGCGCGCGGGTCGCCCACACTACCGGTGACTTTCGCGGTGCCACTCAGCATGCCAGTGACCGGAATATCCTTCTCCCCGGCCACCGCGAGTACCTTGCTCAACTCCGATCCGGTCAGGTCCACGGTGCCGTTGAGTGTCGATTTTGGCGTGAGGAGCCAATTTTTAAGTTCAATATTTCCAATAACATGGCATGGTATTCCGGCGAAATTGGCTTCGCTTTTTCGAATCGCCAGCTGGTTCTCGTTGAGCGTAAAGTCGCCCGCCACCGCATCCAGATGCTGTTTCTCAAACCGGACGGTTTGCGCCGTCGCGAAGCCCGCCACCCGCGGATGCTCGAGCGGCCCCTGCACAGTCCCCTCGAAATGCAGCGCTCCAAATGCCAGGTCGGGACGCTCCCCAGGCAGAAACGGCAACAGGTCCCCGGCGTCCCCCGAATCGAGCTTCACCTGCAGGCTTTCACCCAGTGTTCCCGTCGCTTCCACATGCGAATGCGGCAGGTCCACCACCGAATGCCCCAGATCGATCTTCCGGGTCGCCGAATTGAAGTTCAATCCGACCTGCCCCCGAACGGCGGGCCCTTCCCTGGCCGGACCGAGTTCCAGTTGCGCCGACCCCTGCAACTGCCGCAGACTCCCGCGCACCTCGAACGGCCCTGAGATCGTGGCGTCGTACGGCAGTTTCTGCTTCGTCTGCTGCGCGACCACCTTTGCCACAACCTGCGCGAGATTGAAGTGCGCCAGTTGGCCGGAGGCTTTGAAGCGCTCGAAATCCAACAGTTCGCCCGCGCCCGTGATCTCGCCACCCAGCGTCTGCACTCGCGCCCGTTTCACCGCGACCTTGTCGGTGTCAGCCTCGAAGTCCGCCTGCACTCGCATGTTGCGGAAGACGTCGATGCCGAAGTCTGTACTGGTCACGTTCCCGGCAGCGTGATAATCCGAAAGCGAAACATACCGTGCGGTGCCGACCGCGTTCACGGTGCCGCGCGCCAGCCTGGTGAAATTCTTCAGCGCCAGTTTCGCCTGATACTGTCCCGTCCAGACGGGCGCGGCGAAATGGCTCAGCATGGTATTCCGGAGTTCCACTTCGGATTCCCCAGTCTTTAGCAGAGCCCGGGTGATCAGAATCCGGTCGGCTTCCATGGACGCGGACGCCTGCAGTTCGATATCGAACTGCTTCAGGTGCAGCGGCGCCAGCGATACCGTGCCGGAATAGCGTCCCTGGAGTTCCTCATACGCCACCTGCGCCGTCAGATTCTCCCCGCGCGCGTCCCAGGGAAGGATCTTCGGAGGCTGCCCGGCGACCTCCAGCAGAATCGAGCCCTGCCGCAGGTCGAAGGCGCCGATCTTCAGATCCAGGATCATTTGCGCCACGCCCTTTCCGGCCTTCCGGACCCTCGGCCGCGGGATATTCGTCTGCCCGTCCGTCGCCACAATCAGGTGCCCATCCGGCTGAGTGGCTTCGCTTTTTCGAATCCGGAAATCGCGTCGGACCAGCGAGAGGACTTCCAGCTGGATGCTGGCATGCTTCACGCTCACCAGCGGCGCGCTGCCCGCGGGCTCAGTCCCGTGCAGCACAAAACGGTCCACGTCGGCCGTCAGCGTATGCCAGTCGAACCGGAAGGTCCCGAGTTCCACCCTGCCGCCGGTGGCTCGCTCGGTTTCCTGCACGATCAAATTCCGAGCCCGTTCCCGCACCCAGTCGCTTTGCGCGATCCAGAGGGCGACGGCGGCCAGCGCAATCGCCAGGGCTACTCCGACGGCGGCGATACGAAGCGTCCACTTCATGGTGCCAGATCCTGATCGAGGTACTCGATCTTCGTTCGCTTCCGCTGGTCCTTCAGCCAGACTTCGAGGTCGGCATCGGCGCGTTCCGCCGCGAGGTTCTGCTCAATCTGATTGCGGAACTGGTCAAGCGAAATCTGCTTGTCCTGCGCCCGCTTCCGCATGTCTTCCTCGGATACCTGAACGACCGGGCGGAACCGGACTCCCAGAAAAGAAAGCAGATCAGACTGTCGGCCCAGTTCCTCTTCGAGGTCGCGCATGGTCAGTTTGTACGCGGCCAGCGCGCGCTCGAGCGCCGTCAGATCCGACTGATAGAACTGGTTTGCGAAATTCTTCAGAGGCAGTTTGCGGCCCTCCGCGCTCAGTCGCGGATAGTGCCCGACCTCCATTTCGCGCTCCACGAGTTTCTGGTCGATCAGTTGTTCCGCCGCCTTCTTCCGCGCCGCCGTTGAGACCTCTGGCTTTTCGCCATTCTGGAAGGCCGTCAGCCGCAGCCGCAGATCCACCTCACTGGCTGTGATCACCTGATTCCCCGCGGAGATTGCCACCCGGTCCACGATCACGCCCGGTGCGGGCAACGCGAGAGTCAGCAGCAGCAGGAGTCTTCTCATCAGAACGCCTGCCCGATGGAGAAGAAGAACTGGAAGTGGCTGATCTGCTGCAGCGAGGCCTGACAATTGTTGGCGGCGGAGCACTGTACCAGCTGGACGTAGCTGCCGGGAAAACCGTTATACTTCGGCGGATTCAGGCTGTATGCAAGATCGAAACGCAGCGGACCCACCGGTGTCCGGTAGCGGATACCGAAACCCGCCGCATGGATCATGTAATTGAAATCCTTCAGGTTATTTTGCGTTACCCGGAACGAGATGTCGCGCAGACTCGAATAGATATTGCCCGCATCCTCAAACAAAACCCCGCTGATATTTGCGCCGTAGAGCGGGAAGCGCAGTTCCGTGTTATTGAAGAACAGCGCCGAGCCGCCGAGCGGAAAGCCGGTCAGGTCATCGCGAGGGCCGGCCTGATTCTCCGGAACGCCCCGCTGCGTGTTGCCGCCGCCGCCGTAGAAGCGTTCGGGCAGGGGAATCGGATCGGAAGGATCGGCATTGGCGGGAATCCGGTAGGCGGGCTGGAGTCCGATCTGCGTCTCACGGGCGAGGATGATCTTCTCGCCCAGCCTGTAATAGGTCGCATTGCGCGCCAGAACGCGGACAAAGCTCGTCTGGGAGCCGAAGAAACGCGTCGCCCAGCCCACGTCGAGGGTGTTGTAAACGCCCTTGTGCGGATCGGTGGGATCATCGCGGCGGTCCTGCACCAGGTTGAAGGACGAGATTCCGACGCGCACGGATTGCGCGAGGCGCGGCAGCAGCAGCGGGTCGATCTTCAGGTTCGAGACCCCCACGTTGCGGTAGTTGAAGCGATAGAACGCGGTCAGCGATTTGGATACGTGCTGCACGAACTGCGCCGAGGCTTCTTCGCGCTTCGATTGAAAGGTCCGGACGTCGTGCGTGTCGTCGTAGAGGATGGAGAGCGTGGCGTCGAACTTCGCCAGGCTGAACACGCGCGGTACGAAGTAGCTGATCGAAGCCCGCTTCTGCAGGGTGGAGACGCGGCTTTGCAGACTCAGGGACTGACCGCTGCCGAACAGATTCAGGCGTGTGAGGTCGAGCGAAACCCGGGGGCTGAAACCCGCCGCTCCGCCGGGGTCGGAAAGATCTGTGATGGCGTTGCTGCCGCCGATGCGCGCAAACTCCGCGCCAAAGCCGCCCGTGAGGGAATAGCGGCGGGCCTCCTGCATGTCGAAAAGAACATATTTGCGGCTCTCGTCGCCATTCGGGTTCTGTATGGACATGTCCACCTGGGAGAAGATGCCGAGGTCATACAGGCGGCGTTGCGTTTCCGCCATGGCCGCCGCCGAAAGGGGATCGCCCGGGTTCAGACCCAGTTGCCGGTTTACCAGGGACGGCCGGGTGGTGGAGAGTCCCGTCGTTACCACCTGGCGGATAAACTCCCGGGAGCCTTCGTGAATCGTGAAGGTGACCTCGGCCTTGTGCCGTTCGGTGTCCACTTTGGAATCCCATTCGAAGGTGGCGTTCGCAAAGCCATTCTGCCCGTACTGCTGCATGATGGTTTCGCGGTCTGAGGCGATGTTGAATTCGCTGAAGACCTGACCGGCCTGGGAACTCAGGGATTCGAGGGTTTTGGACAAATCGAGTTGGCTCACCCCCTGAACGCGCAGCAGTTCCACCGTGTACTGTGGGCCCTCTTTGATCTGAAAGAAGACGGCGAAGTCGCTCTCCCTGCCCTTGTAGTTGTCCATGGTGGAGGCTGTCACCTCGACGTCGCGGAATCCGTTGGAACGATACAGATCCGCAATGGTTTGCTCGTCTCGGCGTTGCGAGGCTTCGCTGTAACGGCCCTGCCGGAATTCGAAGGTGCTGGGGATGAGATACATCCGTTCGCGGATCGTCTTCGTGCTGAAGTACTTGTTGCCGGTGACCTCCAGCCACGCGAGCCGGTGCTTCCTGCCGGGGGTGATGATGTAGTCGATCTCGGTTTTGCCGTTGCGAACGTCCTGTTGTTCGTACTCCACATCCGCGTCGAAGTAGCCGCGGGCCTGGAAATAATCGCGCAGGTTATTGGCGCCCTCCGTGAGCAGATCCTCGTCGACGGTGTGTTCCTCAAACACCGGAACCTGCTGCTTGAGTGTGTTCTTTCCGAGCTTGGCGCCCTGGGCTTTCACTTCCACGAAGGGGCCCGGATTGACAGTGATGCGTGGCGTGGGGTGCTCGCGGTCGAAGGGTTCCAGGGTAACGGAGGCGCGCAACCGGTTAGCGTTCTGATACTTCGCCCGCACGCCGTCGATTCCGGCGCGTGTGCGGGTCTGCGTCACGTTCCGATAGCCCGGGATCAGCAGCTTGTGCCATTTCGTGGCCTTGTCAATCTCGGAGGCGGAAATCACGGAGGTGTCGCCGGTGATCGTCGGGGCCGCGTAACGGCTGCGTTTCCCGCCCGCGATCATGAACGTCACCTGTACCTGCTGGAACGTGTCGTCGAATTTGAGCCGGTGCGAGATGTGCGGGTCGAAGTAGCCGTCGTTCAGCAGCAGCTTGCGGATGTTCTCTTCGGCCGTCTGCAACTGCTCTTCGTCGAAGGGCATTCCCAGATCAAGATCGGAGGCGCTGACAATCTGACCCGGGCTGGGCGGCTCGGAAAGACTCGTCTCGACCGCAACATGTCCCACGAACCAGCTGTTTTTTGTGATAAATCGGACCGAAACGCCGCCGGAGGTCGCTTCCGCGTCCACCTGAATATCTTTGTATCGGCCTGTGGCGTAGAGGAGTTCGATGGAGGTCCGGATATCAGATGCCTGATAAGGCTGCCCTTTTTTCAGGGGAAGAATCCGGGCGATCTCGTTTGCTTCCAGCGGCTGGGTGGACGGCTCGAACGCGATGGAGGCGATCAGGAGTCCGTCAAACGAAGAGGCGGATTCCTGCGCCTGCAGCGCGAAGCTCAGCAGACAAACGGCGAGGATGCTCGTGGCATGGCGATGCCGCAACCTTTCCAGTCTATCAATTGCAGACTGGTTTCAGGTGCTCCTGTTAAGATGACGGCGGGTAAGACTTGTCTATTCAGGAACGATTCAGCCGGCAGACCCGGTTTGCGCCATTTGGTCAGGAAGGTCAGGATAAGCTCAGCGCCGCGACGGCGGTGATTGTGGGCTGTGGCGCGCTGGGGACGGTGCAGGCTTCGCTGCTGGTCCGCGCGGGCGTCGGTCGGTTGCGACTGATTGATCGCGACTACGTGGAAGAGAGTAATCTGCAGCGGCAAATCCTTTATACAGAGGAAGATGCGCGGTCTGCATTGCCCAAGGCGGAGGCCGCGCGCCGGCATTTGCTGGAAGCGAACTCCGGCGTGGAGATTGAGGCTCTGGTGTCCGACCTGAATCCGGCCGACGCGGGGGACCTGCTCGCCGGCGCGACCGTCATCCTCGATGGCACGGATAACTTTGAGACCCGCCTGCTGATCAACGACTTTGCGGTGCGCGAGGGCATCCCGTGGATCTATGGTGCGGCGGTGGGAAGCTACGGGATCGCCATGCCGGTTTTGCCGGACGATTCGGCCTGTTTCCGCTGTGTCTACCCGGAACCGCCCGGCGGCGCGCAGCCAACCTGCGAGACGGCCGGCGTTTTGGGGCCTGTCACCGGCATGATCGGTTCGATTCAGGCGATGGAGGCCCTGAAGATCCTCGCCGGCAAACCCGACAGCGTGCGGCGGAAGATTTTCCGGGCGGATTTGTGGAATGGACCGGTGCGGGAGACCAGCATGCCCGAACGCGACCCGGCCTGCCCGGCCTGTGGCCGCCGCGAGTTCACGTATCTGCTGGGGCAAAAACGTGCGCCCGTCAGTCTCTGCGGGCGGAACGCGGTGCAGATTCATGAGCGAACCCGGCCTCTGAACCTTCCCGAACTGGCGAAGACGCTGGAGGGCCTGGGCACGGTCCGGGCGAACGAGTTCGCCCTGCGCTTCCACGATGGCGACTATGAGGTGACCATCTTCCCGGATGGCCGGGCGATCATTAAGGGCACCACGGAGATCGGCGTGGCGCGGAGCATTTACTCGCGGTACGTGGGGAACTGAGCCGCCGGGAACGTCCTATTTACCAGCCCAGGACACGCGCCAGATGGACCGGGAACCGTCATCGGTGATCATCAGCGACCCGTCCGGCGCGGTTGTCACCCCCACCGGGCGTCCCCAGACGTCGCCATTCGGGAGGACGAAACCGGTCAGGAAGTCCTGATAAATGCCCGAGGCCTTCCCCTGGCTCAGCGGGATGCGGACCACCTCGTAACCGGTGCGCACGGCTTTGTTCCAGGAGCCATGCTCGGCGGCGAAGATATCACCGGAATACTCCGCCGGGAACTGTTTGCCGTCGTAGAAGGTCATCTGGAGTGACGCGTTATGGGGTTGCAGCAGCACGTCCGGTACGAGGACCTTGCCCCGGAGTTCGGGGTGTTTGCCATCGTGGCGCGGGTCCTGGTTGCCGCCGATGTAAAACCACGGCCAGCCATAGAAACCGTCTTCCTTCACGCTCGTCACATAGTCCGGCGCCAGGTTGTCGCCCAGCGCATCGCGTTCGTTCACCGAACACCAGAGTTCACCGGTGATCGGATTGATGGCAATGCCGACCGGATTCCGAATGCCGGAGCCATAGACTTTGACGAACCGGCCTTCGGGCGTGTACTGCAGAATGTTCGCCCGTAGTTTTTCCGCCGGCGTGGTGTCCGGATCGTCGACATTCGACCGCGACCCGACCGAGAGGAACAGCTTCGCGCCATCGGGCGAAAAGGCGATGTCACGGGTGGAATGGCCACCAGTCGGAATGCCGGAGATGATAGTCTCGGCGGGTCCGCCGGCCTTTAGACTACCGTTCTGATAGGGGAACCGAACCACGGAATCCGTGTTGGCGACGTACACCCATTTCGGGTTCCCGCCGGACGGGTAAAATGCGATTCCGAAAGGAGCATTGAGGCCGCCGGCAAACACCGAAGTCTCCTTCGGCTTACCGTCCGGGGTCAGACCGCGAAAGATTCTGATTTCACCGTTGCCAAGGGTTTCGGCGACGAACAGATCGCCATTGGGCGCGGTTCGAATGAGACGCGGATTCCTCAGGCCGGTCGCATAGAGTTCGACCTTGAAACCTTCGGGCGCCACCGGCCAGGCGTCCGCGGGGCGGGGCACCACCCTTGCTCCGTTGGAGGAGGAAGGCGTCGCGCCGGGCTTCGGCAGATCCGCCGCGGTGATGTGCCGCCACACGCCGGCCTTCACATCGGAATAATTCGCGAATGCCTTCGCACCGGTGAGAATGCTGGTTGGATTCGCACCGCCAAAAGCGATGCCCGCGGCCAGTCCCGCGGTGAGGATGGCGACTGCCGGCACTGTGGCCCGGACATTTTTCTTCATCATGCCGGACCCATTTTAGCTCTGCTTCGTTGTCTGCTTCGTGGTCCGCTTAGTGGCCCATCACTTCAATCATGTCTTTGCCGCAGATGCGGGCGATTTCGCCCTTGAATTCCTTATCGGGGCGAACTTTGGAAGGAACGTCGAGAATCACGGAGAAGTCGCCGCGCGATTCCAGTCGCAGACGGACCTGGGTCTCGCCGGGTTTCCGCCGGAACAGATCGTTCAGTTGCGCGGCGCGGTCCTCACCATTGCGGCCCATCAGAACCTTGATGGCAATCAGGGTGGGCATGGGGACGCGGACCAGGTCCAGCGGTACCAGTTCCTTGATGGAAACCTTGGTGGGATTGCCTTCTTCAGGCAGAGCCATGCCGCGAATCAGAACCGCCTGATCTTCCACGATCATGGAATTCAGGCTCTCGTAAGACGTGGTGAACACCATGCCTTCGATGGACCCCATGCGGTCTTCGATCACCATGGAGGCCCAGGGTTTCCCTTCGCGATTGCGGCGTCGCTGGATACCGGTCAGGACTCCGCACAGCGCCAGTTCGGTTCCTTTTTCGAGGCCTTCGAGCGTGGAGGAATCGTGATTCGCCAGTTCGCTGATCTTGTCCTGGTAGGCATCCAGAGGATGTCCGGTCACGTAGAAGCCCAGCATTTCTTTTTCATAACTCAGCATTTCGCGCAGGGTCCAATCGTTGGCTTTGGGCAGCACCTGCGCGGGGGCGTCTTCCGTGATCATCAGGCCGAACAGGCCTTCCTGGCCGCTCGCGCGGTCGCGAGCGGCCCGCACTCCGGCTTCCATCGCGCCGTCGAGCGCGAGCATCAACTGCGGCCGGGTGCCTTCGAGGGTGTCGAGCGCGCCGGCTTTGATGAGACTTTCGATCACGCGCCGGTTAATGGCGCTCATGTCGGCGTGTTCGCAGAACTCGTAAATCGACTTGAAGCCGCCGTGTTCCTCGCGAGCCTTGATGATGGCCAGCGCCGCGCCTTCGCCCACGTTCTTGACGGCGCCGAGGCCGAAGCGGATCGCATCCCCCTGTGCGTCTTTCACCGGCGTGAAATTCAGCTGGCTGGCGTTAATATCCGGCGGCAGCACGCGAATATTCATTTCGCGGCATTCGTTGATATATTTCACGACCTTCGCCGTGTTGCCGGTTTCGGAAGTGAGCAGCGCCGCCATGAAATCGACGGGGTAATGCGCTTTCAGGTAGGCCGTGACGAAGGCCAGAAACGCGTAGGCCGCCGAGTGCGATTTATTGAAGCCATAGCCGGCGAACTGTTCCATCAGATCGAAGATCTTGATGATTTTCTTCTCCGGATGCCCGCGTTCCAGCGCGCCTTTGACGAAGCGTTCCCGCTGCTTCACCATTTCTTCGAGCTTCTTCTTGCCCATGGCGCGGCGGAGCATATCCGCATCGCCCAGGGAGTAGCCCGCCAGGCGGTTGGAGATCTGCATCACCTGTTCCTGGTAGAGGATGATGCCGAAGGTCTCGCCCAGCAGTTCCTTCAGCTCCGGAACGTCATAGATGACGGCTTTTCTTCCATGCTTGCGCTCGATGAAGTCGTCGAGCATGCCGCCCTGAATCGGTCCCGGGCGATAGAGTGCGTTGAGCGCGGTGAGGTCTTCAATGCGGCTGGGCTGGTAGCGCCGCAGAATGTCCCGCATGCCGGGCGATTCGAACTGGAAAATGCCGGAGGTGAGGCCCTTGCAGAAGACCTCATAAGCGCCCGGATCTTCCACCGGAAGATCTTCCATGACGAGCTTCACGCCATGGCGGCGCTGGATTCCCTTGACCGCTTCGTCGATGAGCGTCAGGGTCGTGAGACCCAGAAAGTCCATCTTGAGCAGTTGCAGTTTGTCGAGGCCGTTCATGTCGTACTGCGTGACGATTTCGTCCCGGTTCGTACGGCTGAGCGGAACCAGGGTTTTCAGCGGTTCCGGCGAGATGACGACGCCCGCCGCATGGACCGACGAATTTCTCGCAAAGCCTTCGAGGCGCTGCGCAATATCCAGCAGTTCTTTGACGCGCGGATCTTTCGCCGCCTCATTGAACCCGGGCTCCTGTTCGATGGCTTCCTTCAGCTTGATATTCAGCGTGTTCGGAACCATCTTGGTGAGCTTTTCGACTTCCGCGACGCTGAACTCCAGCACGCGGCCCACATCCTTGATGGCCGCACGCGCTCCCAGAGTGTTGAACGTGATGATCTGCGCCACCTGCTCCCGCCCGTACTTCCGGGTGACGTACTGAATCACTTCGCCGCGGCGGTTCATGCAGAAATCGATATCGATATCCGGCATGCTGATGCGTTCCGGGTTCAGGAAGCGCTCAAAGAGCAGACCGTACTGCAGGGGGTCGACGTCGGTGATCGACATGGCGTAACCGACCAGACTGCCGGCGGCGGAACCGCGACCCGGGCCGACCGGAATATCCATCGATTTGGCGTAACGAATGAAGTCCCAGACAATCAGGAAGTAGCCGGAGAACTTCATCATCTGGATCATGGCGATTTCGCGATCCAGACGTTCCACATACTCCGCCAGATCGTGCTTCAGCCAGCCGGAGGCCCGCAGAGCTTCGAGGCGCGGTCGGCGACGCTCAAAGCCCTGCCGGGCGACGTAGGCGAAGTAGGAATCAGTGGTGAAATCCTGCGGGATGTCGAAGCGCGGGAAGGGATCCTTGACCTTTTCGAGCTTGATGGCACACCGCTGCGCGATTTCCCAGGGGCGATTGACGGCGTCTTCCAGTTCGCCGAACAGGGCCATCATTTCGTCACGGCTCTTGAGATAGAACTCCGGCGTGGTCAGCTTCATCCGGTTGGTTTCGCTGACCAGTTTGCCGGTGGAGATACACATCAGGATGTCCTGCGCGCGGGCGTCGGCTTTGCGCAGATAGTGCGAATCGTTGGTGGCGACGAGCGGGATTCCGGTCTCGATGGAGAGCCGGTTGACCTCCGGCGTCAGGCGCTTGTCCTGTTCGAGGCCGTGGTCCTGGATTTCAAGAAAGAAGTTTTCCTTGCCGAACATCTCGCGATAACTGTAGGCGAGGCGTTTGGCTTCGTCGTACTTGTCATGCAGCACCGCTTCATTCAGGTCCCCGCGCAGGCAGGCCGACATGCAGATCAGCCCGTTGGATTTGCCGGCCAGCAGGTCCTTATCAATACGCGGCTTGTAGTAAAAACCGTCGATATACGCGGTGGAAACCAGGTCGATCAGATTCCGGTAGCCCTCCTGGTTTTCGCACAGCAGCACCAGGTGGTTGTAGCGGTCCGTGGTGGAGCGAGTTTTGTGGCCTTCATTCGAAACGTAGACTTCGCACCCGATGACGGGATGGATCCCCCTGGCCTTGGCGGAGTTATAAAACTGGACCGCGCCGAACAGGTTGCCGTGATCCGTCATGCCGACGGCGGGCATGTTCTGTTCCGCGCAGACCTGCATGAGCTGGTCGATTTCGCAGGCTCCGTCGAGCAGGGAATAGTCTGTGTGGTTGTGGAGATGAACGAAGGGAGTCTCAGCCATAGTTTTTCTGACAACGCATTTCTGACAATGCATTTCTGACAATGCAAACGGCAACAGCACCGTCGTCGGTTGCCCGGGCGCCATTTCAATCGGGGGAGGTGTTTTCAGTTTAGCTGAGGCGCGGTGGCGGGAGGTGAAGCGGGCGAAGGGAACTTATTGGCGTTGCCGACCGGTCGCCAGCATTTCCCGGAGACGGTGGGCCAACTCGGCTTTCCGGTAGGGTTTGTTGAGGATTTGCGCTTTGGAGTCCGGCTTCGCCCGGGCGGTCATAGATTCCATCGGATACCCGGACGTCAGCAGGACCTTGATGTTCGGCAGCAGTTCCTGGGCTTTCTCGGCCAGTTCCCAGCCGCTAATGCCGCCGGGCATGACGATGTCGGAGAACAGGAGGTCCACCTGATCGCCGAGGCGTGCTAACTCGTTCAGAGCCTCCCGGCCGTTGACCGCGGTGACCACCTGGTAACCCAGGCTTTCGAGACTGCCGACGGCATAGCCGCACACGAACGGATCATCTTCCACCACCAGTACAGTTTCCGAACCCCGTTCAAAATCTTCTTCCGGCTCAAGCACGGCCGGTCGGACCGGCACGCCCGCTTTTCCCGCGGGCAGATAGAGCCGCACGGTGGTGCCCAGCCCGGCTTCACTGTAAATGGAAACGTGGCCGTTCGACTGCTTTACGAAACCGTAGACCATGCTGAGGCCGAGGCCACTTCCCTTGCCGACCTCCTTGGTGGTAAAAAAGGGCTCAAAGACGCGGTCCCGCACTTCGGCCGTCATACCGATGCCGTCGTCGGTGACCGCAATCTGCACATAGGCGCCGGGCAGTATTTCGGGGTGTGCGTCTTTGTAGTGCTGATCCAGAATGGCGTTCTCGGCGGAGATCGTCAGCACACCCCCATCCGGCATGGCATCCTGCGCGTTCAGCGCCAGGTTCAGGATGGCCGATTCGAGTTGCGCGGCGTCGGCGTAGGCGTTGTTCAGTTGTTCGTCCAGCAGCAGTCGCAGTTCGATGTCTTCCCGCAGCGTGCGGCGCAGTATCAGTCGCATACCCTCCACCAGGTGGACGCAGTCCAGCACCACCGGTTGCAGCGTCTGTTTCCGGCTGAAAGCCAGCAACCGCCTTGTCAGTTCCGCGCCGCGCTCACCCGCGCTAATGATGGTCTCGCAAAAGGCCTTCAGGTCCGGCCGGGCGCGGAGCTTATTCCCAAGAAGATCGGCGTTGCCGACGATTACGGTGAGCAGATTGTTGAAGTCGTGCGCGATGCCGCCGGAAAGCTGGCCGACCATTTCCATTTTCTGCGCCTGCACCAGTTGCTCTTCGGTTTTTTTGCGCTCGGTAAGATCGTGAATGATCCCGACGAAAATCGGCGAACCATCCTCGATGGCTTCTCCCACCGAAAGGTCCATTGGGAAAGTCGAACCGTCTTTGCGTCTGCCGGTTACTTCGCGTCCGATGCCAATGATCCTGCGCTCGCCGGACTCGCGGTAGTTCTTCAGATAGCCGTCGTGCTCCTCATGAAAAGGAGTTGGCATGAGAAGCTTGACATTCTCGCCGGTGACCTCCTCCGCCGTGTAGCCGAAGAGTCGCTCGCAGGCCGGATTGAACATGGAGATCCGGCCCATCTTATCGATCAGGATCACGCCATCCACCGCGGTCTCCACCACGGCGCGGAGTCGCGACGAGAACTCACTGAGAACCTGTTCCTGCCGCTTCCTCTCGGTCAGGTCGTGGATGATCCCGACAAAGATGGTTTCGTCGTCCTGATGGGATTCCCCGACGGAAAGGTCCATCGGAAAGGTGGAACCATCCCGACGCCGGCCGACAACTTCACGGCCTATTCCGATAATTTTTCGCTCGCCTGTACGGCGATAATTATCGAGATATTTATCGTGCTCCTCATGAAAAGGAGAGGGCATCAGAACCCGGACATTTAGTCCGATGACGTCGGCGGCGGGATACCCGAACAGTCTTTCGCAGGCGGGATTAAACATTACAATTGTGCCACTTGCATCGATCAGAATCACCCCGTCGACAGCTGTGTCCACCACTGCCCGAAGCCGATTCTCCGGTTTCAGGTCTTCCGTCATGCGAATGCCAACTCCCGATACTATCCCGAATTATCGGAAAAGTATTAACACGAAAGTACTATGAAATGAGTGCAATCGCACGTTTTATTTACGGGGCATATTTATTGCTGCGCGGCGGGGTCATCCGCGGCGAGTTTGCGGATTTCATCGGGAAGGTCGAATACAGTGTCGTCGAGGCGGGAATTGAGCTGTACGTCGTCCGCGGTGAAGAGGAGTTCCTGGCCGGAAACCGCCATGTGGATCTGTACCGGCCACTTCAGCCCTTCCACTTCGCGCCATGCCTGATAGGTGAGAACGGTGGGGACATCGCCCATGGCGGTTTTTGCGGACACGCTGGTTCGGTAAAGCAGGCCGGTTTTACGGTCATACCAGCGGAGGGCAGTCTGCGAGCCATTGCGACTGCTGACGCGAACCCGGTAGCAGTCATGCCCATCCAGTTTTTCGATGGCCTCCGTACGGACTTCGCGCACCAGATAACGCCAGCCGATAACTTCAGCGGCATCCATCGTGAGGCCGAGGCCCGTCAGGTTTCGGCGGGGTTTGGCGCGCGGTCCCAGAACCGGGGAGCGTTCCCATGCCACGCGGCCGTCACTGCCTTCTTCCTGCCTGCCCAGACCGGGAATATCGACCCACTGATAGTAGCGCCCGTCACCGGATGACAACGTCTCTGTGCGTGCCTGCATGTTGCGCGACAAAAAGTTGAGAGTGCCGGTGATGCGCTGGGTTTTGAGGCGTTCGTACGCCGTGGCGCCGCCCGATTCGAAGATATGCCTCTCAATGAGATCTTCGGCATTGGGCAGAGCCACACCCGCGCGCTGTTCGTTGAGATAGCTTTCCACCGGGGCCGGATAGCGGACATCATCCGGAAGATGCAGATCGTTATAGGAAACGCGGAGGATGGACAGCCGGTAGCGGAGATCGCCGCGCTCTGCCAGCAGAGTGGCCGGCTGCCTCAAGCCGTCCTGTACGCGCCAGGTTTCCACCGTGTAACTTTCCAGAACCGCTCCGCCGGAAGAAACGAGCGAGCGCTTTTCCAGCAGGCCTGTGGCGAGGTCGAACCATTCGGTCTTCTGCTCCGGTGATGGCAGCAGCGCTACGCGGTAGCAGGGTTTGCCGTTGATGGTTTCAATCGCTTCCACGCGCGACTTTGGATACAAAGAATGCCAGTCAGCTTCCTCCAGCATGCGCCGGGCGCGGAGCGCTTCGTCGCGATCCGGACCTTTGCGGATGCGGGGGCCGGAGAGTGGAGTCCACGACCATGCGACGCCCTTATAGACGCCCTCGCTCCCTGCTTCGGGCAGTTGAACGTTGCTGATAAAGTCACCCTGCCGGGTAAGAGAAATGCCGGCCCGCAGCAGGACATCTTTTCCATCGAGCGAACGGCCTTCAATCTCCTCGTGCTCCGTCCTGCGGGAGTGCCAGGCGGCATCCCCGCCGGTGACTGTGACATAGCGATCGAGGACCGCTTTGGCTGGCGGGAGTTCGTTCGGGCGGGCAGCGGCCAGGGTACCCGCTGCGAAGAGCAGGCTAGCGGCCAGCAGGCGTCGAAATCCAGTTTTCCGCTGCTTCAAGAACAAGATCGTGCCCGGCAAGGAGTGCACCCTCGGTTTGACGTACTTCCACGTCCGGCGTTACACCGTTGCCCTCCAGCACTTTCCCCTTGTCAGAAGTGTAGCTTGCCTGTGCGTACTGGAAACCATCGCCATCGGGCAGACGAACAATATCAGATGGCAGGGCGGCGCCCGCGGTCCGCGTGCCGAAGATGCGCGCACGTCCCAGATCCTGTAATCCCTGCGCCAGAATCTCAGTGGTGGAGGCGCTTCCGGCGTCCACCAGAATGGCCAGTTTACCGGCGTAAGTCTCCGGGCGGGGGAAGATGACGAACTTCAGCGTGGCATCCCGCATTTTCATCTCGCCGAGCTTGAGGCCGGACTGATGGATGAAGAAGCCCGCAATCCCCATCGCCATGATTCCGATGCCACCGGGATTGCCCCGAAGATCGAGCACAATGCCGGGGGATTTGGCGAAACTCTTCACTGCAGCCTCAAACCGGGGCATCATCGACACGGGGTCCAGAAACTCATTGAAGCGGATGTAACCCGCGCCGGACGCAAGGGCGCGCGCTTCAAACGTGACGCGCTGTTGCGGCAGATTCCCGAAGGTAACCAGCTTGCCCTCGGGCTGCCGCTCCACTTCGAGGTGTTTCTTTGCGCCGTTTTCATCGAGAACATCCAGTTGCAGTGGTTCGGCCGCGGGGCCGTTCAGCCGACGCGACACCGAACGCTGCACAATGCGCTGCGATTCCTGATCTTTCAGTTTCCCGGAGAGTTCGAGCAATGGCGCGACGCTGTCCCCGCCGATGCTGTCGAGAACCATGCCGGGTTTCACGCCCGCGCGAGCCGCCGGGGAACCGGGTTCCACGCGGCCCACCACGGCTTTGCCGTCGATCAGCATGGGCGTGATGCCGGACGAAGCGTCACCGTCAGGCGCAGTGCCGGAATCGCTGAGAGGTTTGTACAGATCGCCCGGAATAATTGCGTAGTGGGAGGCGCTGAGTCTGCTCAGCATCTCCGAGAGGATTGCCCGCACTTCGTCGAGAGATTGCGCCTTTGCGATGCGCGGTTTTGTGATGTCGTGGATGGCCTGCCAATCAAGCCCGTTGAGTTTCGGATCGGGATGACGGTCGCGAACGGTACGCCAGACCTGCTCGAACGAGTCCATGGTCCCGACCTTCTGGTTGGGTGTCAGCTGGCCGGAAAGACAGCCCGCCAGACTCGCGATTGTAAAGAATCGTGCGGCGCGAAAAAATATCGAACGGGGTGGTGGCACTCTGATCCACCGGCAGGATAGCATGACTCCATGCAAGGACTTGCGTGGGACAACGCCGAAGATATCGCTCTGGCTCTTTATGAACAGCATCCGGACGTAGACCCCCTGACGGTGCGCTTTACGGATTTGCACAAATGGGTGACCCAGTTGGAAGACTTTGACGACGATCCGGCCAAATCCAGCGAAGGAAAGCTGGAAGCCATTCAGATGGCATGGCACGAAGAGTACGAAGAGAACCAGTAACGATAGAATCACGTCATGCGGCGACGGGATTTTCTGCGGGCGGGCGCGCTGGCGGCGCCTGGTCTACCGGGGGCCTTTGGCTTCGCGAAGGAATCGGTTCGTGAGCCGGCCAGCTGCATCGTCCTGATGCTTGTCGGCGGACCTTCCCAACTGGATACATGGGACCCGAAGCCGGATGCTCCCTCCGATTACCGCGGTCCGTTTCGTCCCGTAAAAACCAATGTTCCGGGCATTGAAATCTCTGAGATCTTCCCCCGCATGGCGCGTCATGCGGAGAAGTATGCGCTGATCCGGTCGGTTTATCACGACGGGCCGTCGTATCACGACGCGGGCCACCAGTTGATGCAGACGGGCCGGTTTTCGGAGGGCGATGAGCCGGAGCATCCCTGTTTTGGGTCCGTTTTTTCGAGTGTCACGGGCGCGCGGCCGGTGGTCCTTCCGTTTGCCATCGGCGCGACCGGCGGTAACATGCCACACGGGCAGGGTGCGGGCTATCTGGGCGGGGATTTCGAACCTTTGCTGCTGCCGTTCCACGGGTTCGATTTATCGGGTGAATCCGAGAGTGCGCGACGCGCGTACGGGTTGAACCGGTTTGGCCAAAGCTGCCTGATGGCGCGGCGTCTGGTGGAAGCGGGCAGCCGTTTCGTGACCGTGAACATGTTTGAAACGGTGTTCGGCGAAACCACGTGGGATATCCATGGCGCCGCGCCATTCAGTCCGATTTCCTGTTACCGCGATCATGTGGGTCCGATGTTCGATCAGGCCTATGTGGCTTTGCTCGAAGATCTGCAACGGCGCGGCATGCTGGAAAATACGCTGGTTGTCGCGATGGGAGAGTTCGGCCGGAGCCCGAAGATTAATCCGACCGGGGGCCGCGACCACTGGCCGCAATGCTCCACGGTGGTGATGGCGGGTGGAGGAATTCAGGGCGGGCAGGTGTATGGCAGTTCCGACCGGCTGGGGGCGGAGCCAAGGGAGAACCCGGTCGATCCGCAGCAGCTGGCTGCGACAATTTACTCCGCGCTGGGCGTGCCGCCCCATATGGTGATGAACGGGGTTCCGGTAGTGCAACCCGGAACCCTGCCGATTGCCGAACTGTTTCGTTCGGGCCTCTGAAGCTACTTCACAAACGCAAACGTCACAGGCGCGCCTAGTTCAATCCTGTCGCCCAGCGGCGTGAGCTTGCCTGTGGCTTTGTCGATGCGCAGAACCGAGATATTGTTGGTCTTCTGGTTGCCCGCGAGAATAAAGTTCCCGGAAGGATCGAGCACGAAAGCACGCGGGATGGAGCCACTGGTGGTGACCGCCTGCACGAATTTCAGCTTGCCGGTCTTCGAATCCACATCAAAAACGGCGATGGAGTCATGGCCGCGGTTGGAGGCGTAAACGTGCTGGCCCTTTGCGTCGACTTCGATTTCAGCGGTGGTGCTCTGGCCCTTAAAGTCGGAGGGAAGGGTGGAGATGACGTCCACATCTTTGAGGGTGCCGGTGTTGGCGTCGAAATCAAAAGTCGTAATGGTGGAAGCCATTTCGCTCAGTACCCAGGCATGTTTCTGGTCGGGCGAGAAGGCCAGGTGGCGGGGGCCGGAACCGGGTTTCACCATGCCAAAGGCCGGATTGTTCGGGGCGATCTTCGCGGTGGCGGGGTCAAGGCGATAGCTCATGACGCGGTCGGTGCCGAGATCGCCGCCGAACACGAATTTATTGTTCTTCGTGAGCACCACGGAGTGCGCGTGGGGCGCGGCCTGGCGGGCTTTATTCGGGCCGGAACCTTCCAACTGGATCACGGAGGCCGGTTCGCCCAGCTTGCCATCGGCCATCACCGGGAGTGAGGCGAAGGCACCGCCGGAGTAGTTGGCCACCAGCGCGGCTTTACCGGTCGCGTCAATCACAATGTGGCAGGGGCCGGCTGCGCCGGAAGAGACTTGGTTGAGCTGGGTGAGTTTGCCGGTGGCCTTATCGATCGAGTAAGCGGTGACGGCGCCGGATTTCTTCCCCTTGTATTCGTCGATCTCGTTGATCGCATAGAGGAATTTTCCATTGGGGTGAACGGCGAGGAAGGTCGGATTCGGACCCTCGGCCACCAGTCCCAGGGGGGCCATTTTGCCGGTTTTGTTGTCGAACCGGTAGGCGTAGATGCCTTTGGAGTTGCTTTGGGGCTCCGTGTAGGTTCCGACGTACACCAGTTGGGCGGAGAGCAGGGCGGAGAACAGAGGCGCGAGCGCCAGGGCCAAAAGTAGTTTCTTCTTCATCGCCCATTGAATTTATCAGGCGGCCCGCCGCGGTTACAGCCTGGCCGACAATCTACATGAATTTACATTTCACTGATAACCGTTGGCCCCATCCGGGCGTCTCCACATTTAGCAAGACTGGACGGTGCTTTTCCGCCGGGATACGGCAACCCCTCTGTCACCCGGACGGATCAGCGCCAGACCAGCGTGGTCCCCCTCAACCACGCTCGTCAGGTAACCGGTGTGACTCGTGAGAGACACACCGGTTTTTCGTTTTTATTCCGTCTGTATGGCTGGCGCGACGTTCGCAGCGCCTGCCACTGCAGCATAGGGTGTTAGAATCGGCCAAACGAACCGGTTGACCAGGTTGCCAGCCGTTCGATTCCCAAATCTATGCGCCTGCTGCCTCTCTTCCTTCTTTTTCTTGCGCCCTGTTTTGCCGCCGACAAAACAGAAATACTCTGGGACACCTACGGCGTCCCCCACATTTTCGCCACTACCCGCGAAGGCATGTTCCATGCTCACGGCTGGGCGCAGGCGCAGAATCAGGCTAACCTGCTGCTGAAGCTCTATGGCGAGTCGCGAGGGCGGGCCGCGGAGTATTGGGGGCCGACCCATTTGCAACTGGACCGCTGGGTGCAGCTGAATGGAGTGCCGGAACGCGCGAAACAGTGGTATGCCGCGCAGGATCCCGAGTTCCGAAAGTACCTGGACGCCTTCGCAGCCGGCATCAACGACTATGCCAGGGCCCATCCGAATTCCATCGGCGAAGAGTACCGGCAAGTGCTGCCCGTCACAGGCATTGATGTGGTGGGTCACTCGCTGCGCATCGTTCACTACATGTACATGGGTTCCAGGGAACGGATGCAGCGCGAGGTGGCAGCTCACCAACGGGGCCGTACCGTTGCCGAACTGAGAACGCCTCTGGAAGAAGAGCTTGCGGGTGAATCGAACACCTGGGCCATTGGCCCCGCGCATTCCGCGAGCGGCAAAGCGATGCTGATTGTCAATCCGCACCTCGCCTGGGGCGATACGTTTTATCGCTATATGGAAGTGCATCTGACCGGCCCGGGCTATGACCTGTATGGCGCGCCGCAGATTGGCCTGCCTGTGCCGGTGGTGGGATTTAATCGTCGCGCCGGCTGGTCCCGCACCGTGAACACCATCGATACGGTGGATTTCTACGAACTCAAGGTGCGCGACGGGCAGTACGAATTCGATGGTCAGCTGAAGCCCTTCGAGCACGAAACGAAAACGCTGCGGATCAAACAGCCGAACGGCACGATGGCGGAGGAAAAACTGGAGATCCGCCGCAGTATCCACGGTCCCGTGGTCTTCGATGATGGCAAGCTCACGGTGGCCATGCGGGTGGCGGGCCTCGATCGTCCCAAAATGTTGCAGCAGTGGTTCCGCATGGGGGAAGCCCGCAACCTGGAGCAGTTCAAAGAAGCCCTCCGCATGATGATGATCCCCATGTGGAATGCCAGCTATGCGGATGCCGATGGCCACATCATGCTGGTTTTCGATGGTCTGGTACCGAAGCGCAAATCGGGTGATTATGAAGCCTGGTCGAAGGTGGTGCGCGGTGACACTTCGGAGACTCTCTGGACGGAGTACCTGTCGTTCGACGAGCTGCCGAAAGTGATCGATCCACCCTCCGGCTGGGCTCATAATACGAACGAGCCGCCGTGGGACATGACTCTGCCGCTGCTGGACCGCGCGAAGTACGCCGCGTACGTGGCGCCCAAAGGCGACACGCTGCCCCAGATGCGGACGCTGCGGTCACTGCGAATGATCTCCGAGCCGGAGAAGCTCACCTATGAAAAGCTGATGGCCGACAAGCTTTCGACGCGCATGGAACTGGCGGACCGCATTCTGCCCGACCTGCTGAAAGCCGCCGCGGGAACCGATGCTGCAAATGTGCTGGAGAAGTGGGACGGGCTGACGGAAACCGACAGCCGGGGCGCGGTGCTGTTCCAGATGTTTGCCGACCGCTTCTTCACCGGCCCCAACGCCTACGCGGCGAAGCTGCGTGTGAAATACGATCCGGCTGACCCGATGCACTCCGGCTATGGTCTGGCTGACCCCGCGGCCACCCTCGCGGCACTGAACAGCGCGGCCGGGGAGTGCCGCAAGACCTACGGCTCCCTCGACGTGAAATGGGGCGACGTTTACCGGTTCGGGAGCGGCACGGGCGACGTGCCGGGCAATGGCGGGGCGGGGAACTCTGGTATCTTCCGAACCATCGCCTTTAGCCGCAAAGAGGGCAACAGGTTCTATGCCGCGCACGGCGATACCTTCCATTGCGCGGTGGAGTTCAGCGCCAATCAGAAAGCAAACTGCGCCGTGAGCTACGGTAATTCCAGCCAGCCGGGATCACCACATCTGGCCGATCAGCTGCCGTTGATGACGGAGAAGAAGCTGCACCCGGTGCTTCGCGAGAAGAAAGACATCCGGGCGCATCTGGCGTCGACCGACCGGTTCTAGCCGGGATAGTGGACCGGAACGATCTGCCTCTGGTCGTTCCGGGGCATCACGATCCAGCCCAGGAGATAGAGGATGGCGGGAACGCCGGTGAAGATGGTGACCAGAACGACGAGCAGCCGGACAATCGACACGTCCGCATTCAGATAGTGGGCAAAGCCCGCGCAGACTCCGCCCATCTTATTGCGGAACATGTCCCGTTCGAGCGGGCGCGGGGGCGTCTGGTAAGTCGCGGCTGCCACGGTTGCGGGCTTACCGCACGCGGCGCAGAAACGATCCTGATCGAGCATCCGGTTACCGCAGGTTGTACAGAACATAAACGACTCCTGCAATCGGTAACGAGGCTTTCGCGCGGGAAGTTCAAAAAAACGCGATATCATCGAACATGCGCTTTGCCGCCGTTCTGCTGACCCTCGTTTTCTCCGCCGCAGCCTTCTCCGCGGAGGACACCGACGGACCCCGCTACACCGCATCCGGTTCCCTGATGATGCCCGCCAACTACCGCGAGTGGATCTTCCTGAGCTCCGGTCTGGGCATGACCTATGGCCCGAACGCGCCCGCTCCGGATGCGCCGCAACGTTTTGATAACGTCTTTGTGAATCGCACCGCTTACCAGTCGTTTCAGAAGACTGGTATCTGGCCGGACAAGACGGTGTTCGTGCTGGAGATCCGGGCCTCGCAATCGAAGGGTTCCATCAATCAGGCGGGACATTTCCAGACCGGTGTTGCGGCCATCGAAGCGGAAGTGAAAGATGGTGGCAAGTGGACCTTCTTTGGCTTTGGCGCGGGCGATTCCGCGAAAGAAGCCAAGCCCTTCCCGCGCACGGAGCGCTGCTACACCTGCCATGCGCAGAATGGCGCCGTGGACAACACTTTCGTCCAGTTCTACCCGACGCTGCTTCCGGTGGCGAAGGCGAAGGGTACGTTCAAAGACCCTGAACCGAAGTAGAGCCGATATACTGGCGGGCAATGCGCAGTCTTCTGCTGTTTGCCGCCGCGCTGGCTCTGGATGCTCAGACTTCGCTGCCTTTTACCCCTCATACGCTGACCACGAGTCTGAAGGGCGGCTATCAGGCGGTGATTGCGGATCTCAATCATGATGGCCGCCCGGACATCATCGCGCTCGCCTCGGGCGGTGCGGAGCTTGTCTGGTTCGAGAACCCCGCCGTAGCCGGCGATCCCTGGGAGAAGCACGTGATTGCCGCGAATCTGCCGCGCACCATCAACTGCGCTGCGGAAGATCTGGATGGCGATGGCATTCCGGAAATTGTGATTGCGTGGGAGTTTGCGAACAATGCCGCGAACAGCGTCGGGAAAGTGGGCGTTCTGACGCACGCAGGCGACCCGCGCCAGCCGTGGAAGCTGCGGCAGTTCGACGAAATCACGACCGCGCACCGATTGCGATGGGCCGATATTGACGGTTCGGGCAGGAAAGTCGCGATTAACGCGGCGCTGACCGGTCCGCACGCGGTTCCTCCGGGCTATGGCGGCGATCATGCTCCGCTGGTGATGTACCGTCCGGGCGACTGGAAGCGTGAAGTGATCAGCGAGGCCAATGAGGGCGTGCAGCATGGGATTTTTGTCACCAGGTGGAACCCTGGTGACAAGCGCGACAGCATCCTGACCGCTAGTTTTTCGGGTATCCATTTGCTGCAATATGGGCCGAATGGCTGGACTCGCACGGAAATCGCGAAGGGGGACCCGTCACCGTGTCCGAAGTGCGGCTCGAGCGATGTGGCGGTGGGGTATCTGGGGAAAGAGAAGTTCCTGGCGGCGATCGAGCCGTGGCATGGGAATCAGGTCTCCATCTATACGCTTACGGGTGGGGTCTGGAAGAGGAAGCAGATCGATGATTCGCTCACCGATGGGCACACGATTATCACGGCAGACCTGGACGGCGACGGCCGGGACGAAGTGATTGCGGGCTTCCGCCAGGGGGCGAAGAGCGTATTCGTCTATCAGGCTGGAAAGTCCGGCTGGGACAAGCGCATTCTGGACGACGGCGGCATGGGCGCCGCTGCCTGCGCCGCGGGCGACCTCAACCACGACGGCAAAATCGATCTCGTGTGTATTTCCTCCACCACTCTGAAGTGGTACGAGAATACTCGTAACTGATCAGGACCGCTTCCGGAGCCGGGCCAGTCCAACGAGAAGCAGTCCGCCACCGAGCATCATCCAGGTGGAGGGTTCCGGCGTTGCGCTTTGGCTGGTGAAGCCCTGTTGTGTGCCCGCGGGCACGGCGCCGGTGAAGAGGTAGTCGTGCAGTTCCGTGGTGCCGGCGATATTGTTGGCAATCAACTGGCCATTGAGCTGTCCCCAGGTACCGTTGAAGTTTGCATACGGAGCCAGAATTGTGCCGTTGAAGGCGATGGAGCTCAGGGCGAGGGAGGTGGCGCTGCCGAAGTTGAAAATCACGCCGTTCGCGGTGACGCCGTTCAGGTTGATGGAGCCGCCGTTGAAGGAATCCGCACCACCAGCGACGTTGACGATCACGGTCGATCCGGCGGGAGCCGTGATGTTGATCGTCCGGCTGTTGTAGGTGGAATCAGTCAGGTTGAAGACATTGATGGCGGAACTGTTGCCAGTCAGTGTATAGGTGCCGTAGCCGTCATAGGCGACTGTGCCGTTGGCGGTTTGCGAGACGAGATTCGCGGAAAGGGACTGCAGATCTGTTTTGGCGCTGAGAAAGTCGATTGGTGCGGGGATGGGGGCTTCCTTCACGTGGTTGAAGCTCGCGAGCGAGGAGTATGTGCCGCCATAGTAAACGGCGCCTCCGACGGTTCCACCGTAGGCGGGATTACTGAAATTGCCGTTCACATAGACGTTGTGCGGCAGAGTCGGGTCGTTCCAGGTCAGGTTGCCGCCGACGAAGACGTCGCCTCCACCCACGGACCCGTAGATGTTTGTGAAGTTGCCACCTACCACCAGATCGTAGGTGCCGGCGCCGTCGCCGCCATGCTGGCTGGCGATGGTGAAGCCGCCGCTGGTGGGATTGAAATCGCCGCCCACGGCGATTCTGCCGAGAGAGTCTGTGCTGTATTCGGTGAAGTTACTGAAAGCGAACGCGTTGTAGCCTGTCGCAGCGCTGAGGGGGAGCACGGAACCCTGTGCGGCAAAGCTGCCGCCGAGTAAGAAACCAACCGCCAAAATGCTGAATCCGCTGGCTGAAATTCCATTCACAACTGTGCGCAATCTGATCGTCCTCTTCTGGTTTGAGTCTAGGGTTTATCTCAATGCAGGGAAAGCACTTGAGTCCTGTACCGTCAGGCCCGGAAAAGTACTGGAACCAGCGGCTGGAGAATTAACTTTCGTTACGCAATAAACTGCTGAAAACCTGCACCTTCCCTCACGTCCGCCGCATCCCATCGGGTATCTTACGCCCCGTATACTGGAGCCATGTCCTTCCAACTGGCCGTCTCTTACAGTCCGAAAGGCGATCAGAAGACCGCCATCGCGGAGCTTGCGAAGGGGCTTGAGGAGGGTGAGAAGCACCAGGTTTTGCTGGGGGTTACGGGCTCCGGCAAGACTTTCACGATGGCCAAGCTGATTGAACAGACCGGCCGTCCGGCACTGGTTCTGGCGCACAACAAGACGCTGGCCGCACAGCTCTATCAGGAGTTCAAATCCTTCTTCCCGCAGAACGCGGTGGAGTATTTCGTTAGTTACTACGACTACTACCAGCCGGAGGCCTATATCGCCTCCAGCGACGTCTACATCGAAAAAGAAGCCACGATTAACGACGATCTGGACCGCCTGCGGCTGGCGGCCACCCGCTCGCTGTTTGAGCGCCGGGACTGCGTGATTGTTGCCAGCGTCAGTTGTATTTACGGCCTCGGTTCTCCGGAAGCTTATTACGGCATGCTGCTCATGCTGGAGCAGGGTCAGAGGATCACCCGCAAAGAGATTGTCTCGAAGTTGGTGGAGATTCTCTATGACCGCAATGAGCACGACTTCCGGCGCGGAACTTTCCGGGTTCGCGGAGACGTGATCGAGATTTTCCCCACCTACGACGAAAACGCCTATCGCATAGAGATGTGGGGCGACGAAATCGAATCGCTTTCGCAGATCGACCCGTTGCTGGGGCAGGTGCTGCAAACCTATAAGCGGCTGCCGATCTATCCCAAAACCCACTACGTGATGTCGCCGCTCGCGAAGGAAGCGGCCGTCGAGAACATCCGTGCCGAACTGGAGGCGTGGCGTCCGCAATTGGAAGCGCAGGGCAAACTGATCGAGGCGCAGCGTCTGCACCAGCGCACGATGTTCGATCTCGAAATGATCAAAGAGATCGGCTATTGCCATGGCATCGAAAACTATTCGCGCCACTTTTCCGGACGCCTGCCCGGGGAGGCGCCACCGACGCTGCTCGACTACCTGCCTTCCGACTCCCTGATGTTTATCGACGAGAGCCATCAGACAATGCCGCAGTTGCACGGCATGTATCATGGCGATCGCTCGCGTAAAGAGATTCTGGTGGCGCACGGGTTTCGGCTGCCGAGCGCGCTCGACAATCGTCCGCTCACGTTTGAGGAGTTTGAACACCGCGTCAACCAGGTGGTGTACGTTTCCGCCACTCCCGGTCCTTACGAACTGACGCAGTCGCAGGGCGTGGTGGTGGAACAGATCATTCGCCCCACGGGTCTGGTGGACCCGGAGATCGAAATCCGGCCGATCAAGGGCCAGGTGGACGATCTGCTGAATGAGATCCGCAAGCGCGTCGCAGTCAATCAAAGGGTACTGGTGACTACGCTCACCAAACGTATGGCGGAGGATCTGTCAGAATACTACGCCGAAGTCGGCGTGAAGTGTAATTACCTCCATTCGGAGGTCAGCACGCTGGACCGCATGAAGATACTGCGGGATCTGCGGCTGGGCGTGTTTGAGGTTCTGATCGGGATCAATCTGCTCCGGGAGGGTCTGGATCTGCCGGAGGTTTCGCTGGTGGCGATTCTGGACGCGGATAAGGAAGGCTTCCTGCGTTCCACGGGTGCGCTGATCCAGACGATTGGCCGCGCCGCGCGCCATCTGGAAGGCCGTGCGATTCTGTATGCCGATGTGATGACGGACAGCATGAAACGCGCGATTGATGAGACGGGCCGCCGCCGCGTGACCCAGTTGCAGTACAACCTGGACAACAACATCACGCCACAGTCGATCATCAAACCGATCGACCTCACGCTGGTCCGGATAGCCGAAGGCGATTACGTGACCGTAGCGGCGGAGCCGGAACGGCCGGAAGAAGAGATGAGCGCGGATGAGCTTGGAAAATATGTTTCTGAGCTCGAAGAGCGCATGCGTGAGGCCGCGAAAAAATTTGAATTTGAGAAAGCCGCGCAGCTACGGGATAAGATCAAACAAATCCGGGCGAAAGGTCCAGTCGCCTGAGATCCGTTCCGTTTGATGGCACAAAAATCCGAAACACGAAACCCTGACGCGGAATATGGGATTGTCTGCGCCGGCGCGGTCAGTACCAGTCTGGTGGGGCGTTTGCCCGGTCATGCTCGCGCCCTGGGTCCGGTGGCGGGGGTATCGTACCGGGTGGCGAGCCGGATAGCGAATTCCCTTAAAGCAGGCTGGCCTGTGCCGTCCTTCGATGAGCTGGATCCATACCGCCTGATACTTTTTTCGTCATCTCCGGAACAGGTTTCGCCGCTGGTGCAGTTGCTTCTGGACGCAAAGATTCAGTGGAGCGGGAAATCGCTGATCTTCTGGGATTGTGACGTCCCAGGCATGCTGCTGCGGCGGTTTGGAGCGTCCGGTGCGAGTATTGCCCGTGTGCGCCGCTGTGGTGTGGCCGGGCATCTGACTGTCACGGGTTCCGCTCCGGCGCTGACGTTTGCCAATCGGCTGATCCGGGAATTGAAAGCGAAGCCTATTGAGATCGCGCCCGGATCCGAAGTCTTGTTTGACGCGGCTATGACGATGGGAACCGCGGCACTTACGCCGCTGCTCGACAGCATCGCCAGAATCCTGCGGCAGTGCGGCGTGCGGGACGCGGAGGCCACCCACATGGCTGCCGGACTGTTCGCCGCCACCGCAACCGACTACGCGCATTCGGGCCGCCAGAGCTGGGCCTGGCACATCCAGGAACCGGATTCCGAAGAACTGTTTCAGCAACTGCGTCAACTGGAAGAACCGCTGCGGTCACTGCTGCGTAATCTTCTGATGCTGGGTTTCAGGGCATTTGACCGTCACCCGGCGGTACTGGCTGCGCTGGCTGCCGGGATGACCGATCCGGATGGAGCGTGATGACTGTGGCTCCGCGACCACCGGCCTCCGCCGGGGCGTCCCGATAGTCCGCTACAAACGCGGTTCGCGAAAGGACTGCTCGCACCATTTCCCGCTGCACGCCGATGCCTCGGCCGTGAATGATCCGGAGAGCGCTGAGGCCCAGGGAGCAGGCTTCTGAAAGATACTCTTCGACGACGGCCTTCGCATCGCGGGGCGGCACGGTGTGCAGATCCAGAATATCGGTGACGGGGATTCGAACCGGAGGGTCTTCTTCTTCCATGGAACTTTCCATAAAAAATGCCCGGACGCTTTGCGGCGAACCGGGCATTTTTCGTTTTAAGTACTTACTTTTCAGACTGATGCGATAAGCGCATCCGATGGCTTCAGCTTGCTGACGGCTGAAGCGAATGCTCTTTCACCATCAGCTCCATCTGGTCCTTCAGCTGAAGTTTATGCTTTTTCAGACGATGTTCCTCAACTTCTTCTTCCGCCGTAAGAACAGCTTTGTTCTCCAGCGCCTCTACCAGCGCATCGAACTCGTGGTGCTGGCGCATGAGGTCCTGGTATTGCTCGTTCGTCTGCATCAGATGCGCTTTGATTTCTTCCAGAGTATTACGGTCCATTCCGGGCATCTCTCCTCGAGTGGAGTTGCCTCGCCGTGCCGCTTGCGAACCCCCGCGGCCCGGTGGGAAGCTTCACTTCAGTTTGAAGTGCAGGCGGTGCTTTGCCTGTCTAACCAGGACTTTACCATGAACGTTTCTTCATCACAACCGCATCCGTTTTGCCCTGGTCGTAATATCCCCTTCTGGTGGCGATCTGCTCCCAGCCCAGCTTGCCGTACAGTGCGATCGCGCCCGGATTGGTGATGGCCACTTCGAGGAAGATCTCGCCGGTGGCTGCCTCGCACAGAGTTGCGAGCAGGGCGGCTGCGACTCCCAGCCGCCGGGCGGAAGGCAAAACGCCGAGGTTCAGCAGTTCCGCTTCATCGGGCGCGGTCTGCCTCCAGGCGAGGAAGCCCACGGGGCCGGCCTCGCCGGTGGCCAGAAGAGTACGGAAGTTGGAGTAGTCCCCCACCGGCCACTGTGCCGCCTCCGGGCACTGCAATTGAATCCTGGCGATGGCGGGGTAGTCTTGCTCGGCGGCGGCTCGGATGGTCATTGAAAACTCCATTGTCCCCAAAGGGCCCGGTTATGCGTCAATGAAGACGTGCGCGTGATTGCCAGTCTTGTGTTGGCCGCTGTGATGAGCGCGGCGGTGTACGATTCACAGTCGGCCCGGCGCAAGCTGGAGTTCATCGAACGTGGCCACCCCGCGGCGGGGACTCGCGTGCTGTTCACTCCGCCGGAAATCAACGGATGGCTTGCCGATGAGGCCCGGGCCCGCGCGCCGCGGGCCGCGCGTAACCTGCGGCTGGAACTGGGTAGTGGACGCGCAACCGGCTACGGCGAGATCGACTTCCTGCAACTACATCAGGCGACGACAGGCGCTGCGCCGAACTGGCTGCTGAAGAACCTGCTCGCCGGGGAGCGGCCCGTCCGGGTCAGCGCCATATTCCATTCGGAGAACGGTCGCGGCCGGGTGGATGTGGAACGGGTGGAAATTTCCGGCGTCGCCATCGAAGGCCCGGCCCTTGACTTCCTGATTGAAAATTTCGTCCGCCCGATGTTTCCTTACGCGATGGTTGCCGAATGGTTCCCGCTGCAATACGGGGTGGACCACGTCACGGTAAGCCCTGCCGGCGTGGCGGTGGTGATGAAACGTTAGGCCCGGAAAGACATCCCAGCAAAGCTCACCACGCTCTGCTCGTCGATATTCCACTGCTCATAGTTCTCAATTGTGCCGGATAATCCGGGACGCACTTTGAGGAAGGTATAGAGCGGGGAAGAGCCGCACCACTTCAGTTCATCGTGGTTTTCCTGCACCAGTTCCCAGAAGCCCTGCGCATCGCTTTCGGCCACGCGGGACATGCGCATGCGGTCCTGGACGGCCACGCGCGCCATCTCGCCCTGGTTGGCGATCGCCTCAAAGGCGTCGCCGTAGCGCCGTCCCATATGCGCCATATCGATTCCCAGAACCCACAGGAGCCGGTCTTCCTCCCGAGCCGCGATCTCGCCCAGCGTGCCGAGAAATCGGTTCACGCCCTCATCGGCCTCGGGCTTCCCGCCCAGGTAGAGGCTGCGGGCGTAAGATCCGCAGAGCACCGGCAGAATTTTGATGTCCGGCCCGTAGATGGATTGCAGAAACAGCACCTGGAATTCGATGGAATGCTCCACGGAATGGCAATAGTCTTCGGTCCCGATGGCTGCGCCGGCTTTGGTGGTCAGTTCGTCCACCAGTTGCGTGTCGGTGACGGCGTCGCCCCACGGCGTTCGGTAGGGCTTGCGGGTCAGTCCGAACTTTTCGCTCTCGCCGTAATGGGACGTGCCCAGAATTACGAAGGTCTTGTCGCGGTAGTTCGGCGTCATCAGCCGGTAGGCGGACCGGTAACTGTCGTAGCCGCCCTGGGGGCTCACGTGGGGCGCGGCGATGCCGACGAGTTTTCCGGGTGCAGCCGGTGCGGGGTCGCCAGCCATCCATTCGTCCATCACCTCGCGGAGTTCTCCAGGTTCCGGTGGATAGGCGTTGCCCGCATGAGCCGGTTCCCGCACGGGAGATTCGGCGAACGCGCGTTCCGCGGCGGCTTTCAGCTGCCCGAAGTTTTCATCTTCGAGAAAGCCGCTTTTGGTGAGTACCTCGGACAGGTTGTCGGCCAGTTCGCCCACCTGAAAATCGCCTGTAATGGTGACGAGCATTTGCCGCAGATCGAGGGCCGTCTGTTCCCCGTCAAAACAGCTGAGGCACTGTACCAGGTCCGGCGGGATGATGAGGACGGCGTCGGAATACTGCATGGAATCCCGGATCAGAAGCCCCGGCCGGTCCTCGACCGGAGATGGCATAAAGTCGAGGTCATTCCGCAGACGCGGAAGAGGGGCAGACATGCGGTTATGGTATCGTGATCGGTCGCGTGCCGATTTTTGGATGAGGATGATTCCGCGCTTAATTCTTACTGTTCTGTCTGCCGTGGTGGCGCAGGCTCAAACGCCAGGGTTCAATCAGACCGTTCTGCCGCTGCTCAAAAACAACTGCGCGGCGTGCCATAACAACCGGTCCAATTCGGGAGGCCTGTCGATTGAGGACTTCTATAGCGAGCAGTCCATGGTCTCGAATCGCGATGCGTGGGAGAGGATTCTGAAGCGCCTGCGAAACGGCACCATGCCGCCGGGAAAAGACAAGCCGGCCGGGATTGCGGAGGTGATCTCATTCGTGGAGGGAGCGCTGGAAACACGGGAGAAGAAGCCCTCCGGGTCGCGATGAACGCGTTTGCCATGATAAAGAATTAGATTCCATGTCTTCTCCATCCACACCCAAGACCGTCGTCACGTTCGGCGAAATTATGCTCCGCCTGGCGCCTCCCGGCTTCGAGCGTTTTCTGCAGAGCCCGTCGTTCATCGCCACCTGGGGCGGAGGTGAGGCGAACGTCGCAGTGTCCGTCGCCGGGTTCGGGCTTCCCGCCTCATACGTTACGGCTGTTCCCGCCAATCCCATTGCCGATTCGATGATTGCGGAGATGCGCCGCTTCAACGTCGATACCTCCCACATTGTCCGCGGCAAGGGCCGTATGGGGATTTATTTCGTGGAGCCGGGCGCTAACCAGCGCGCCTCCAAAGTGGTTTATGACCGCGAATACAGTTCCATGGCGCTCGCCAAACCCGGTGATTTCCAGTGGGACACGATTCTGGAAAACGCGGGCTGGTTCCACACCACCGGCATCACCCCGGCCATCAGCGCCTCCGCCGCGGACCTCGCCATCGAGTCCGTGAAAGCGGCCCGGGCCAAAGGCATCACGGTTTCCTGCGATCTCAACTACCGCAAGAACCTCTGGAAATGGGGCAAGCAGGCTCACGAAGTGATGAGCGAGCTGGTGAAGTACGTGGATGTGGTGATCGCCAACGAGGAAGACTGCCAGGCTGCGCTGGGGATTCAGGCGGATGTCGACGTCCATTCCGGCCACCTCAGCCATGATGTCTACCGCGCACTGGCGGAGAAGGTGTGTACCGCTTACCCGAACATCAAGACCATCGCCATTACGCTGCGGGAATCGAAGAGCGCGTCGCACAACGGCTGGTCGGCCTGTTTGTATGACGGCAATGAGTTTCTATTGAGCCGGCACTACGAAATCACGCACATTGTGGACCGCGTGGGCGGCGGCGATTCCTTTGCCGGCGGCCTGATCTACGGACTCAACACCCTGGCCACCAAACAGGAAGCCCTCGAGTTCGCCGTGGCCGCCAGTTGCCTGAAGCATTCGCTTCCCGGGGACTTCAACCGCTTCACGGTGGACGAAGTCAAGACCCTGCTGAAGGGCGATGGCTCCGGCCGCGTGCAGCGCTGAGCATGACCTGTAAAGCCTGTCGGCTCCCGATGAGGGAACTCAAAGGCCACATCTATCACGGGAACAGGAAGTGGAAATGCCCCCACTGTTCCCGTGTCCGTATGAAGAAGCCGGGACGGAAGCGGTAGCGCTCCCTTACAGGCCCAGCGCGCGGCAGAGGGCGACCGAACCGCGCAGTACATCGGACCGGGCCGCCGCGTAGTCCCGCTCGATCCGGAACTGCTGGCGCTGGGCATCCAGAACTGCCAGGAAGTCGCCCAGGCCCTTCACGTACAGCTCTTTTGAAAGGCTGACGCTGGTTCGCGCGGAATCGAGCGCGCCAGCCAGTTCCCGCTGCCTGCGCAGTGCGCGGTCGCGCGCCACGAGCGCATTCTCGGTCTCTTCGAAGGCCGCCAGAACGTCCCGTTCATAGGCGTGCAGTGCTTCCTGAAGCTGAGCGTCCTGTTGCGCGATGTGTGCCCGGATGCGCCCGTAGTTGAAGATGGGCAAGGTGACGGCGGGACCGATGGAGAAGTAATTCCCGCCGCCGAGGGTCAGCCCGGAGAAGTCTGTGGACTGGCGGCCGGCGAGGCCGGTGATGACGAATTTCGGATACAGATCGGCCCGCGCCGAACCGGCCCGGTCGAACGCCGCGGAGATCTGTTCGCTCGCGCGCCGAAGGTCCGGCCGTGCCTTGAGCACCTCGCCGGGGATTGCCGCGGGAATGGGCGGCGGCGTCAGGGCGGAAGGTTGGGCGAGCTTTGCGGTGAGCGTATCCGGAGCCTCGCCGGAGAGGACGCTGATCCGGTAGATCGCCGCCAGTCGCTGAGCGTCTATGCCGGGTAATTCCGCTTTCACGGTGGTGAACTGTACGGTTTGGCGTTCCACATCGAGGCCTGTTGCCAGCCCGGCTTTGGCGCGGGCCGAGGTGAGTTCCAGCAGATCCTGTTCAGCGGCCACGTTGGCCCGCACAATCGCCGCCTGATCTTCGGCGGCGCGCATTTCCACGTAGTTCCGGGCTACTTCCGCCGCGAGGATGCGGCGGGCATCGGCGAGGCTCTCCCGGGCGGCCCGCGCGTCGGCCTGAGTTGCCTGGTCTGATTTGCGAAGCCCGCCGAAGACATCGGCCTCCCAGCGCATCGACATACCGCCGGAGAAGACGGACGTCTCGAAGGGCGCGACAAAACTTCCTCCGGTCTGCCCGCCCGCCTGCCCGGCCGATGTGGATGGGACTTTGATAACGCCCTGATTGACGCCGCCACGGAGCCTGGTTGTGGAGGCGTTGGCATCGACCGACGGGGCCAGTGCCGCTTTCGTGCCGCGCCGGTTCGCTTCGGCTTCGCTCAGCCGAGCCGCCGCCACCTTCAGATCGGGATTCGCGGCCAGAGCGTTGTCAATCAGTTCGCCCAGCAACGGATCCCCGAAGCCTTTCCACCAGTCCGCCCCGCCCTGTATGGAGCCCACCGGGTTTCCGAACGCCGCCGGTATCGACACCTGCGGTTTGGGCTCCGGCGGTTTCGACCCTGCCCATGACACTCCACTCAGCACCAAAGTCAGAAGCAAATTTGTCAGAAGCACACCTCGGATACGCATGTTATCTGGCCTCAATCATCACGTCCATCTGCTGTCCCGGTCGCACCGGAACGTCCTTGTCGAGCGCATAGATCACCTGGAGAACACGGGTGTCTACGCGCTCAGTCGCATCATTGCTCAGATTCTTCTTCGGCACCACGAAGGGCTCGAACCGGACGAAGCGCAGGGGATAGCGTCGGGACGCATCACCGCGCATGGAAGCCATCACCCGCGCCTCCGCTTTGACCCTCTGTGCATCCCGTTCATCCACATCCGCGCGGACGTTCAACTGCTCCACCGCGCCCAGCAAAATCAGGGGCTGCGCCAGCGGACCGGCCGCCGCATATTCGCCCGCACGTACCTTGCACTGCAGAATCTCGCCCGCAATCGGACTGGTGACGGTGAGACGTTCGAGGTCCGCCTTCACGCGGGAAACCTGCGCTTCAGCCTGCACGACCTGTGCCCGCGCCACTTCAAGGTCGCGTGTCCAGGCGCCGGCTTTCAGCAGCTTCAGAGACGTCCGTTCCTCGTCCACCTTCGCGGTCGCGATCTGTACGGCCCGACGGCGGCGTTCCAGATCTTCCCGCCGGATGGCGCGGGGATCCGAGATGCTTTCGATGAGGTCGAGTTGCACCTTTGCGTCCGATAACTGCGCTTCCGCCTCATGAACGCGCGCCTCCGCCGGGGGGATTTCTTCCGGGCGGGGCGAGGCTTCGAGGCGTGCCAGCTGGGACTGCGCGAACTTCAGATCCGCCTCGCGGGAGGCGAGTTCGGCTCGGACGTTCCGGTCGTCCAGACTAAACAGCACCTGCCCTTTTTGCACCCGGTCGCCCGCCTTCACGGCCACCTTTGTCACCAGACCCGGTACCGGCAGGCTGATGGCAATGTTCTCGCTGGAAGCCTCCACCAGACCAACCGCGCCCACTTTGCCCGCAAACGGTGCTGAGGGAGGCGTGGCATAAGGTTCCACGGGAGGATTGTTGGGTTGCAGTCGCGCGACGCTCACCGCCGCGAAGGCCAGCGCGAGCAGCGCAAACAGGGGAATGCCGTATTTGGTCAGCATGGTTCAGTTCTTCTCCATTTGTGTTTCCAGGTTTTTCACTACGTGCGTAATATGTCCGTCGTCCATGTGCGCGATCCGGTCTCCGAATTCGAAGACACGGGAATCGTGCGTCACTACAATCACGGCCCGGTCCGGTGCGACCGCCGCGGTCCTCAGCAGTCCCATCACGGTGTGACCCGTTTCATGGTCCAGCGCCGCGGTCGGCTCGTCGCAGACCACCAGACGGGGCTCATGGATCAGGGCCCGCGCGATCGCCACGCGCTGCTGCTGCCCACCCGAAAGCTGGTTGGGCCGGGCATCGGACCGAGCACCCAGCCCGAGGCGTTCCAGCAGTTCTTTCGCTTTCGAAATCGCGGGCTTCCGCGACATACCTGCCGCCAGGAGCGGGACCGCGGCATTTTCGGCAGCCGTCAGCGCCGGCAGCAGGTTGTACTGCTGGAACACAAAGCCCAGATTCTTCCGCCGGAAGGTGACGGCCGCGGAGCCGGAGAGCGTTCCCGTATCCATACCCAGCACGCTGATGTCGCCGCCGGATTTGTCGAGAAGACCTGCCACCACGCTGAGCAGCGTGGTTTTACCACAGCCGCTGGGCCCTACCAGGAGCGTCATCTCTCCCAGATTGGCTTCGAAATCCACGCCCCGCAGAACGCGCACCGTCGAGTCCCCGGTTCCGAAGTCTTTGAGTAGTCCGCGTGTTGTTACCGCCGCATCGCTTGTGTGCATGGTTGTCCTCTGAAAAGAAACTACCCTCGAAAGACTACGGCCGGTTCCAGAACCACTACCTTCCGGACGCTGATCACGCTGGCGAGGAAGGCAATGAACGTCACCGTGACGGCCACGCCTCGCATCACTTCCGGCAGCAGATAAAAGCCGCGCAGGTCGAGATTATTTTTGGTGGCTTCGAAGAAGGCGGCCGTCATGGCGATCCCGATGCAGTAACCGATCGATCCCACAATCGCGGCCTGCATCAGAATCATGCCGGTGATCCTCCAGTTCGTAACGCCGATGGCCTTCAGCGCCCCGAACTGCTTCAGGTTTTCGAGAGTGAAAAGGTAGAAGGTTTGTCCCGCCACCACCGTCCCCACTACGAGGGCGATGATCACCGTGATACCGAAGTTGACGGGAATGCCGGTGTTTTTGATGTAGTACCAGATGGTTTCCCAGCCGAAGTCCGAGGCGGTCAGCGCGCGCAGGCCGGTCGCCGCGGAAATCCGCCGAGCGGCTTCAGTTGCCGAAAGGCCCGCCCGCGGCTTCGCCACGATAAACGACATGAGGTTGCGTTCCTCGCCCACAAGATTGATTGCTTTTGAGTACCGCGCATACGCCACCGGCAGGTTCACGAACGGCGCGGAACTGTTGCAGATGCCGCCGACGGTGAGCAGGTGATCGTTGATTTCGAGTTGCCGGCCCAGTTCGAGGGGTTCGCCAGGAAAGAAGAATTTGTATCCGACGCGGTCGAGGATAATCGTGTCCGGCTGCAGCAGGGCTTCAAAGCTTCCGAGTGCCATGTTGCGGGGTGAGCCCACCAGCGAGGAATCGTCCAGCCCCATCAGGATCACGGCCCGGAAGCTGCCATCCCGGTGCACCCGGGCCCGGGCATTCCCCTTGAACAGCGGCACCGCCCACTCCACCGCTTCCGAACCACGGACGCGGTACAAATCCTGATCCGGCAGCGCCTTGACTTCGTCCACGTACTGGGTTTTCGGATCCATCACCCAGATGGAGGCGTCCCGCACATCCACAATCTGGCTGCGCGTGCGGTCCATCAGACCGCAGAAGATCGAGGCCTGGTGGGACATCAGAAACGTGGAAAAGGCGATGGCGAAGATCAGGCCGATGTATTTCGGACGGTCACCCGTCAGCATCTGCCAGGCTACAAAGTTCATGGGCACTCACTTTCTTCGGTAACTACGTTTTATAAATGAACGGTGTTCATGAAAAGTCGCAAAAAAATGCGCTCATCGGGCGCGAATCCCTTCGATCGCCATGTCGAGTGTGGTTTCGATCAGTCGCGTTTGTTCCACGAACGGGAATCCGGCTTTTGTAATCAACAACATCACGATTCCGTGCGTGGTGGCCCAGAGGGCCTGTGCCACTTCCTCCACGTCGGCGAAACGAAGTTGTCCCGCCTGCTGGCAGCTTTGGACACACTCGCGCAGGGACTGAAAACACTCCATGCCGGCCTGATGGTCCGCGTCCGATTTGTTCGCCGGTGCCCCCGGCGCAACTCCAAACGTGACGATGTAGTGGTAGGGATGGTCCACGCCAAACTGGATGTACTGGCGTCCGCTGCGCCGGAGGCGTTCCAACGGATCGCCCGAATCCTTTGAGATAGCCGCCATCCGTTGCTTCAATATGGCGAAGGTCTCGGCGCAGATGGCCGAAAGAATCTGGTCTTTATCCTCGAAGTGGAGGTAGATTGTCCCGGGCGCACACCCGCACTTCTCGGCAATCTTCCGGATGCTGACGCTCTCATAGCCCTGGCGGGCGAACAGATCGCGCGCCGCGGCGAGGATCTCGTTCCGGAGTTCCGCCTTTAATCTGTCTCGTCGCGCGGTGGCCATGGAATGAACACTGTTCATTATGTGCTCAGGGCGCAATCGTGTCAAGCCGCATGTCGGGCAAAAAAAAGGGCCGCCACCCGGAATGGGGTGGCGGCCCTTTCGAGCTTCCGTACTGACTTCCTTACTTATTTCAACTTTTTCAGCAATTCATCCCGGTTTTCCCGGAGATCCTCGCCATTCCGGTCGGCCGGATAGGGGGCGTGTTTCCCTTTCATTCCTTCCCAGAGCGCCCGGTTGTAGCTGAAAGTGTCAAGGTCGTCTTCCTTATCGAAGTCCTGACCCGCCATCTTCTTCGCCCACCATGCGGCGGTGTGTTTCGGTTTCGCGGCCGCGCGGTTGGCCCGGGTATCCGGCAGACTGTTCATCGCCGTCTGGGTGGGCAGGGGCAGGGTGGTGGATGTCCGCAGAATCTGCGGCACCAGCGACGAGAAGGTCCAGGTGCTCTGGGTCAGGTCGAAGATATCCGCCATGGGTTCCGCTGTGCCGTCATTCAGGCCGTAGTAGGGGATTCCCAGCACGTCCTTGATGGTCCGCATGAAGTTCACGGTGTTGTAGTTACCGGAAACCACCGCGCCCTGTTTCACATACGGACCGGCGACGTAAGCGGTACTGCGGTGCGCGTCCACGTGGTCAGGGCCGTCCTGAGCATCGTCTTCAATCACGAAGACCAGGGTATTCGAAGCATACGGACTCTTCGACAGTTTCTCGAGCAGCAGGCCCACGGCATAGTCGTTATCCGCAATCTGTGCTTCCGGGGTATTCACGCCGAACATCGCCGTATCGAAATTCCCGGTGTGATCGTGCATGAACCGGACCAGCGAGAGCGAGGGCAGATTGCCGTTCGCCACATAGCCATCGAACTCACGCGACCATTCCTGGAAGCGGTAATAATCGGGCCAGTTGTTGTCGAAGCCGCGGAAGAACGTGTCGGTCAGCGGCGCGAGCGCCTTGTTTGACGGCAGCGCCTGTACCAGGTTCGAAGCGAATGGCGTGGTGGAGGGTGGCAGGTTGACGCCGGTAAAAGGCGCAGGCAACTGATACCGGATCAGATCGCAATAGAAACCGTAGTTGCGAACCGTGAGCCCGTGGCGAAGCGCACCATCCCAAAGATAGCCCGCGCCCACCATGTTTTCCGAAGAATCCGGCGCGGAGACGTCAATCGTTCCGGGCAGGGAATTCGGGTCGTTCAGCAGCGGAATCGGCAGCAGTTTCTGACGTTCGGCGAGGGTGCCGACGCTCAGGTTCAGGTTGCGGTTCGTCCCCTCGTACTCATAGAAGATGGGACCGAACCGTCCCGCGTACGAAACAGGAACCGTTTTTTCCACGTAATCGGTTGCGCGCCCGGCGGTGGACCAGTTCCAGCCCACGCCGCTCACTTCGCCCGAATCGTAGAAGTTGTCAAGAGTCACGAACTGGCTGGCGATTTTGTGCTGGTTCGGCGTATACGCATTGCCGAAAACAGTGCGCGTGGGGTCGCCGTTGCCTTTTGGCAGATCGCCGAGAATCTGGTCGTAGGTGCGGTTTTCCTTGACGATGTAGATCACATGCCGGATCTTCTGCCGCAACTGGGCCATGGTGGCGAGGTTGTCGTCATGATTGGCGGACGGGTTGAAGTTATTGTTCGTAAATACCTGGGCCGTCAGGGCATCGAGCGCCCGCCTGTTGAGCGGGGCCGGAATGGTGAGCATGCCGCCCTTTTCCAGATTCCACACGTATTGGTTTGCCGCGTTGCAGGTTGGATCGGCATCGGCGGCAGTGCCCAGCTTGCTTTTGCACGCCAGCGGATTCGGCCCGGGCACGTTCTTGGCATTCGACACAAACAGGGTTGCGCCGTCGGCGCTCAACGTGATTGACTGCGGATACCAGCCGGTAGGAATCAGACCAAACGTGTAGCTCGGCGTGTCCCAGGTGTTCAGGGCGATCACGGCCACGGAGTTGGAGCCGCCGTTTGTTACATAGAGGGTCTTTTCATCCGGGGAAAGAGCCAGTGAGTTCGGATTGCTGCCCTTCAGAAAATATTGATAGGTGATGTAGCCCGGCGTTGGGGCAGTGGTGAAGATCGTATCGAGCACGATGTCCTGATTGGTATCCATCACCACGACGGCGTCAGCGTTATCTTCGGCAACGAGCAGACGGTTCTGGCTTTTGTCGAGGATCATCTTGTTCGGATTCCCCTGGACCGGCATGCGCTTCGTCACGGTCGGTTTGTCGTTGACGAGACTCAGAGCAACGATTTCGCGGTCCCGGAGGCTGGAGACATATGCCTTGTCGTTCCCTTTGAAAACGGTCCAGAACGGATACTCGCCGCCGGCCACGCCCACCTTCGTCTGGTCGGAAACGCCGGGGCGCAGATCAAACTCCGTCAGAATCGCACGGTTTGGAATGTCGACCAGCGTGACCGAATCGTTGGTCATGTTGGTGACGAGAAGACGATCGCCGCGGGCATTCACCGCGAGTCCAGCCACAATCGAGGGCATTCCGATTCCATTGCCGCTGCCGAAGCCGGTTGGATTCGGATGGTTCATTTTCACGGTCCCGCCAAGCGCAAAACCCGTGGGGCCGACCGTGAAGACAAAGACGAGATCGCCCGCGCCACCGGAGACATAGAACTCCCTGCCGTTCGGATTCCACGCGATGCCGGCGTAGGCCGCCGGGATCGGGATGACGCCCAGTTGGGTCAGCTTGCCGCCTGTGGTGTCATAGACGAAAACGTACTCATTGCCCGCGGCCGCCAGATTCTTTCCGTCCGGTCCGTTCAACAGGTTGTAACCACTGGTGAGGACCAGCATCGTTTTGCCGTCCGGCCCCATCACAGCGGTCATCGGCTGACCCGCTGTATAGCTCGAAAGCCCGGGCAGTCCCGGATTCATCGGAGTGAATACTGACCCTGGCGCGGCGAGCGGTGTCACGGAGAATCCGGTGGGAGTGAGCGTCGAGGCGGGAGGCGTGGCTGCCTTCGGGGCAAGAGGACTATGCAGGCCATAGGGCCAGCGACCGCCCGTGATTTCGGTCGTCGTTTGGCCGAAGCCCGCGGGTGCCAATAAGCACGCCGCAAGCCCGGCGAAAGCCAGAGAAAGTTTGAGGGTTTTCATAGAGAACCACTAAGGCTACCCCGCCAGAGTTGCAGGGGAATGAACGCTGTCTGTCAGCCATGTGACAGGGCCTCCGTACTGTGTGATTTCCCCTTTATGGGCTCTCCGTTTTGCGCGCTCTGGCCCAAAACATGCAATTCTGTCGGTGCATGCTTACAAAAACCAGTCATTCTCACAATCAACTGCGCGATTACGCGCAGGTTCCCATGAATGTCTACTGGGAAATGACGCAGGCCTGTGGCCTTGCCTGTCGCCACTGTCGCGCGGAAGCGATGCCTCAGCCCCATCCGCGGGAGCTGAGCCATGAAGAAAGCATGGCCTTTCTCAGGCAGATTCCGGAGTTTGGCCAGCCATTGCCCCAACTGATTCTTACCGGTGGTGATCCACTGCGCCGCCCTGACCTTTATGAACTGATCGACGAAGCCGGACGCCTGGGAATCAGTACGTCCATCACGCCGGCTGCGACTTCCATGCTCTCCCGTGAGGTCTTCGCCAAACTGAAGGAACATGGCGTCGAAGGCATCGGTCTGAGTCTGGACGGCTCCACGGCGGATCGGCATGATTCCATTCGCGGCGTTCCCGGCACGTACGACCGGACGCTGCAGGCCATGCGCTGGGCCGGTGAACTGGAACTCCCGCTGCAGATCAACACCCTGGTTTCCGCGGAAACGGCGCCGGATCTTCCGGCCGTGTTTGAATTGCTGAAGCAGTTCCGCATCGCCCGCTGGAGTCTCTTCTTTCTGATCTCGGTGGGCCGCGGCAAGGTTCTGCAGCCGCTGCCGGCCGCGAAGGCGGAGGAGTTGATGGACTGGGTCTATGAGCTTTCGAAGGATGCGCCGTTCATTGTTGCTACCACCGAAGCCCCGTCTTACCGCCGTATTGCCATCCAGCATATGAAGTCCGAGGGGCTCACCGGGGAAGATATCCGCCGTAGTCCTTCCGCACGCGGGTTCGGCATCCGGGACGGCAATGGCATTGTCTTCGTCTCCAGCACCGGGGACATTTGTCCCGCGGGCTTTCTGCCGCAGGTGACCGGAAATGTTCGCACGGACCGTCTGGTGGAAGTCTACCGGAGTGCGCCGCTGTTCAAACAACTGCATGACCCTTCCACGTTCCACGGCAACTGTGGCGCATGTGAATATCACACGCTCTGCGGCGGCTCCCGTGCCCGTGCCTATGAAGCGACCGGGGACGCTCTGGCCACAGACCCGCTCTGCGACTACGAACCCCGCCACAGCCCGTCGAAAGAGCACGCGGCGTAGTTAGCAAAAAGGCGACCACAAAAAGCAAAACCGCCGGGCTTGCCACCCGGCGGTCGAGTATGACCCCTGAAGTCACTTGCTTTCTGGCTGGCTGGTCTTATTTGACCTGCATGCCGGCGAGGTATTCGGTCAGATTCTTCACGCGGAGCGTGACGACCATTTCGGGGTTGCCCGCGCCGATGCTGCGAAAGAGATCGCCCCACATCGGCATATCGCGGCTGCCGTGTGCGTCGGTAATACTCTCGCCCTTAATGTACTGCTGTACTTCGAGAGTGGGGAATTTGCCGCCATTCTTCTTCGCGAGGCCGGTCAGGTCCGCCGGGGCCTTCTTTAACGCAGCCGCGGCCGGTCCACTGCCTTTGCCATCCAGACCGTGGCATGCGGCGCAATAGTTGCGATACATCTCCACTCCGGAAGTTGGATTTGTGTAAGTGGTGGGTACCTTCTTGATCTTCGTGGCTGCTTCCTGACTGAGTCCCAGCGAGGCCGACAGCGCCAATGCCGCGGTGATTGTTACCAGTACGCGCATAGGGTTTCCTTTCGAAGGGCCCGTGTCAGGCCTTTCGACGTGATCTTACTGCAAGTCACGCGCCAGAATTATCGGTTCGCGCGGAAGTAATCGGGCAGTCCCTTTTTGGTGTCCACCAGAATCCCGAGAATTGCCTTGCGGTCGTCCGCGCTCAGTTTCGAAAAAGTCGGACTTTGGTCCTTTCCGCTCAGGATCTCCCACAAACGCTTCAAAAATGGATCTTTGGCCGCCTGGGGCAATGCGTCGAACGCCTCTGAGTAGATCAGGAAACTGCAGGGATACCGGAACATCCTCGATTTCATGTCGAACTGGCGCAGGGAGCGACCCTGGCCGTCTTTGGGCCCCAGCGCCTCGAAGTCTGCGCGAAATGACGAGGTGCCCTTCGTTTCGTCGCGCAACTGCGCTTCATTTGTGAACAGCATGTAGCGCAAAGAAGCTTCGATGGTTCGCGGAAGCTCCTCCCGCCCCAGCCTTGCCTCATAGCCCATGCGGGTGATCAGGTTATGCATGCCAATCTGATGATTCAGGACCATCAGCGCCGTCAGATCGCTGTCCGGGACGGGGTATTGCGCCATGTTGACGCGGCCCTTCAGGTCCGTCACGTTGGACCCGTGGTCCATGTTGATCCGGTTTTTCCCGCCGCCTGCGAACTCGTTGCCCATATGCCGCTGTGCCCCGCTGGTTCCGGTCACAAACCAGCCGCCCCAGCGTTGCTCGAGGGGACTGTGCTGGTCCGTGAAGAACCCGCCCGCCTCCGGGATCACTTCGCCGCCGCGGGTTGAGTACACGGAGCGCGTGAGGAAGCCGGGCGTCTGCAGGGTGTTGAGCGTAAAGTGGCATTGCAGGCAGTCGGAATCCCTGCGCAGGAGCTGTGGTTTCGGGGTTTTCTTCTGCTCCATCACATAGAACACCGCGCCCTTCACCGGATCCGCGGCGGCCAGTTCAAGCAGGCCGCCGCGCACAAAGCCGATGTAGATTTCATCGTTGAAATAGAGAGCCCGGGGATGTTCCGGGGAGATCTTCGCAATCTGCAGACTGGTTTTTGAAAACACCAGCGTCTGCGATGAAACCGGCACATGGAGTTCCCTGAGCACTGACTCGAGGTAGCCAAAACGATCACTCCATTCGAGTTGCGTTTCGCCCTTTTCGAGACGCCCCCGCAGCAGACTCACCGCATCCCGGGCGGGGCCTGAGTAGGCAATGGCGGATTCATCGAGAGATGGCCTGTAAACCGGTTGCCCCTCCAATCCGAAAACGATTCCGAATGCCAAAACGAGTCCTTGTTTGATCACGCGCGCGCCTCCAGCCGAAAAAATGACGATAGACTACAGCAAAGCATGTTCCAAAGACTCGCTCTGTTTTCCCTCTTGATTGTTCAGCTTGCCCGCCCGGCTCAGCCGCTGTATGTTTTTGACAACGGAACCGGCCGCGGCGACCTTTCTCCGGAGGCGCAGACCGAACTGGCCCGGCGTACGGGTTACGCCGGAATCTTCTGGTCCGGCACCGCCAACATCCCTGAACTCCTCGCCGCCCATACCGCTCGCGGAATGAAGGTGGTGGGGATTTATACGGGCATGAATCTTGCCGACGCGAGGCCGCAGTATGATCCCGGCCTGCCCAGGGCTATCGAACAACTGCGGGGCTCCGGCGCGCTGATCACGTTCACGATTTCAGGAAAAGCGAAAGATGGCAACGGGGACGATGTGGCGCTGCCGGTGATCCAGGAGGTCTGCGACCTGGCAGCCAAAGCCGGACTACGGGTTGCGCTCTACCCGCATTACGGTTTCCATGTGGCCCGTGTGGAGGATGCGCTTCGCGTGATTGGCAGGGCGGGACGGCCCAATCTGGGCCTGGTCTTCAACCTCTGCCATTTCCTGCGCAGCGGGGACGAATCGAATCTCAGTATCCGCCTGCATGACGCCCTGCCGCACACTTTCATGGTGAGCATTAATGGCGCGGAGCATGAAGGCGACTGGGACCGGCTTATCCAGCCGCTCGACAGCGGCGCGTACGACGTGAAAGGCTTCGTCGCCTTGCTGCGCCGGTTGCATTATGACGGCCCCATAGCCCTGCAGTGCTACAACGTCAAAGGTGAGCGCGAAGCTCTGTTGCAACGTTCCGGCAGGGTCTGGCGGGCCTGGGCCGGAAACTGAGGCCCGCTTACACGGCCTCCCGGCTGGCTTCCTTATAAGGCGTCTTCAGATACTTGCCCACTTCGTCCTGTGCGCCCTGAGTATTGTCCCGGGTGCGTTGCGCCTGCGTGTACTCGTTCACGGCGCGCTCGCGCTGACCGGAGATATCGAAGATCTTGCCGAGGTAAATGTGGGTCCACACCTCGGTCCACTTCGGCTGGCCATCACCATTGAGAACCTCGCGGAACTCATTCGCCGCGGATTGATAATTGTGCTGCAGGAAGAAGATTTCGGCCACCCGGTAGTGCGCCATCGAACTGTTCCGCTGGGTATCGAGTGCCTTTTGATACTCCTTCAGCGCATCGGCAAACTCGCCTACCTGCGCAAACTGTTCACCCTTGCGGATGGCCACTTCCACGCGGACCTGCGGGTTCATCCGGAGAACCTTATTGCCGGGGTCGATCGTGATCTTTTTCGGCTTGCCAAAGGTATCGACGGAGAACTCGCTCGAAGTCCCCATCACTTCGATCCGCTTGTCTTCCGGATTGCCTTCGGTTTCGATATGCAGATCCACGGGCATCCGGAACGTATCCAGATCCTGCGAGATCTTGCCCTGGACGCGGAAGCCCTTCTGCGTCCTGAAGACGGTATATTCCAGCTTGAACTCCGGTGCGCTGTTGGATTGCACCCACTGGATGAAGAAGTACTGCAACTCCTCCCCCATGGTGGCTTCGCAGGCCTTGCGGAAGTCCTCGGTTGTCGCTGATTGCCAGTTCTTCTGTTCGAGGAACAACTTGAGAGCCTTGAAGAACTTCTCATCGCCCATGGTGCTGCGAAGCATCTGCAGCACTACGGCGCCCTTGCTGGCGCTCAGCGCCCAGTATTCCGGTGAATAGTCTTCGAGGCGCGAGGTCTGGATCAGCGGCACGTTATCCACGGTGAGAGCGGTGATGGCGGCATCCTTCATGCGCGCATCGAGCGCCGTGGCGCCTTTCTCCTTCTCAATCCACAGGGCTTCGGAATAGAGCGCCATGCCGTTTTCCAGCCACATATGGTTGCGGTTCACCGGAGAGACATCCACCTGCCACCACTGCCGCGCGATCTGGTTCACCAGCACGTTGGTGTTCACATCTTTAACGATCGCGTGCGGGGCGAGAAATAGAATTCCTGGTCCGCAGTAACCATTGGGAGCGCCGTCCGCCGTTTCCACGATCGTCATGTTCACGTAAGGCGCCAGTCCGAAAACGCTGGTGAAATGTGTCACAATCTGTGCCGCCATTGCGCCGTAGGCGTTGGCGTAGGCTGCCGCCGCGTCGCGGAACCAAAGAGTTGTGGTCACGCCGTCCGTCCGGTTCTGGACCGGCTGACCTTTCATGACAGCGATGTCTCCGGGGAACGAAGGTTTGTTGAATTCAAATGTGGAAACCTGCCCTGACGTGGACGAACTACCGCTGCCGATCACCTGATATCCGGCCGGCACCGTGATGTTCATCTTTGACGTGAACCGGTCCGCCGTATAGCCGCTGATGGGGAACCAGCGCGAGGGATAGAGGAGGAATGTACTGTCAGGTGCGATCTGCGCGAACTTGATGCCATAGATCGGCGACTCTTCCTTGCCGGTCAGCCGTCCGTCGTACTGAAAGGTCACGGTAACTGCCTGGCCTTTGGGAAGGCCCTGCGGGAAAGTCAGTTTTACCGTGTTTTCCTGCTGATTCCGGGTTCCGGGAATTGTCTGCCCGGCGGCATCGGTGATCTTCGAGATATTCAGGTTGTTGTTGAGCTCGAACGTTGCCGTGGTGGTCTGATCGTCGAGCGGAATGAACTTCACAGCCACGCGCGCCGCCAGCGTCTGGGTTTCCGGATTGACCTGGGCGTCGATCACGTAACTTTCCACATCGATCCGCGACCGGCGGTCTTCCTGCTGACCAAATGCACCCAGTGCGACCAGCACGCCAACACTGAGAATCCTGAACGTCTTCACTTTGAACCCTCCCAAACCCTCGCAACTTCATCCGCCGCCCGTACCATCACATCGTTATCCCCATCGCCGTTCGGAACCGTGGCCAGTTTCGATGCCACCTCGGCGAGCCCTGCTTTCATCTTCTCGCGTTCTTCCGTATTGTCCAGCAACAGCAGGGCTTCCGCCGCAATCCGTTCCCCGGTCATCTCGTCCTGGATCAGTTCGGGTACCACTTTTCGCTCCGCAATCAGATTCACCATGGTGTAAAACGGAACTTTCACCAGCCATTGCCCGATCTTCCAACTGATGTCCGAAACCTTGTAATAGGTCACCATCGGAGTACCAAGCAGCGCCGCTTCCACTGTGACGGTTCCACTTGCCGCCAGAGCCACATCACAATACGCCATGGCTTCCCAGGCGTCGCCATCGATTGCCCAGGCGGGACAGCCCGCCAGCGGCATCAGGAAGAAATCCGGACCGCACGTGGGCGATGCTGGCAGCACGAAACTCATCTTCCTGCCCTCCGCCATGATTGCGATCGCCCGTTTCAGTTCGGGAATATGCCGCAGCGCCTCACTTTTTCTGCTCCCCGGCAGAACTGCTATCAATGGACGGTCCAGAGGAATCTTATGTTTCCGAAAAAACTCTTCCTTTGTCATCCGGGGCTTCACTTTACCCGCCAGCGGATGCCCGATGTACCGCACCGGGACCTGGTGCTTCCGGAAAAACTCCTCTTCGAACGGGAAAATGCACAGCAGTTGGTCCACGAACTTCCGCATGGTGTGCACCCGACCCTGCCGCCAGGCCCAGACCTGCGGCGCCACCAGGTAAACCACGGGAACGCCCAGCTTTTTCACGCTCATGCCGACGCGGAAGTTGAAATCGGGCGAGTCGGTCAGAATGGCGAGGGAGGGCTTTTTCGCCCGGGCGGCGGCCACCAGTTCTTTGTATTTGCCCCAGATTCGTGGCAGGTGCTCGACGACTTCGAGGAGTCCCACTACGGCGAGATCTTCTGTCCGGATGACAGGTCTGACCCCCGCGGCCCGCATTTTCGGACCGGCGCAGCCAAAAAACTCACAGTCCGGCCACCGTTTCTTCAGATGTCCCACCAGTTCCGCCGCATAATGGTCTCCGGATGCCTCGCCCGCGGAGATAAGAACAGTCTCAGGTATGGTCGCCAAACTCCAGATTAGCGTTTTCTGTGTGTGGGGGCTGTTACAATCGAACCGTTCCCCCACATTGAAGATGCCACCAGTAAAAGGCCGTCCCCGTACTACGCCCCGCGCCGCCACACGCTCCACCACAGACGAACTTGCGCGCCGCCTGAAAGGCGGTCTGACCGTCATTACTCCTCGCTTTTCCTGGCATGCTCTCTACCCGATCGCCGAAGAAGATCACCGCCAATACCTGACGGACCCCGTTGCGGCTTTGCCCCCTGCCGTGATTGATCTGCTGCCCCGCATCGGCATCGTTCTCGCGCCCTATCTGGAACGTCCCGCGGCCAAAGGGGCGGTGGAAGTGGTGGAGAAGAAGCCGGCGGAGCCGAAGCTTGTGCTGTCTACCCGCGTCGTCAATGACGAACTCGCCATGCTCTTTTTTACGACCCGCGGTGAGCAAGTGGCCGATTATCACTATTTTCTGTTCGATGAAATCGCCGCGCTGCTCTCCCAGCGCTGGCCGGACGAAGTGCAGGAGAACTGGCACCGTCTTCTGCGCGAAGAACTGAGCGCGGAAGTTCACGGGGAAGTGGATGATCGGAGCTGGCGTCTCAAGCAGGGTTTGCTGCGCCGGCCCATGGCGGCACGCAAGGACGGGAAGCCCTTCCGCGATTATACGCGCGAGAGTTTCCGGGATACCGTCACGCTGTACCTGCACGGCATCTGCTGCGATATCGACGTGGAAGCGGGCCCCCGCCAGCTTCCCAGCCGCTACCTGCGGAAGCGTCTTGAAAGCCTGAAGTCGCTGTTCCCGCCGCCTCCTGAGCACTACGTCTTTCCTGAAGACGTGCCCCGGAGTTAAGCGGGGCGGGGCAGACTGAAGACAGAGATCCACGCTATGCGCCACTTCGAAGATTTCTACGTCGGACAAACCTTCCGGACGCCGTCCGTCACTCTGACACTCGAAGCCGTACTGCAATTCGCAGGGCAATACGATCCCCAGCCCATGCATCTGGATACAGACCCGGGCGCCACAGGACCGCTGGGCCCGCTTTCCGCCAGTGGCTGGCATACGGCTTGCGCGGTTATGCGTTTGATGGTGGACGCGGACATTATGGACGGGGCACCGATGCTGGGTCTGGGCGTGGACGGTCTGCGCTGGCCCAATCCGGTACGGCCCCATGATACGATTGCCGCCGAACTGGAAGTTGTTTCGACCCGCGTCTCCGGGTCAAAACCCACTCACGGTGTGGTTGGCATGAAGGTCACGGCCCGAAACCAGCATGGAGAAATCGTCCTCGCCATGCAGCCGAATCTGTGGATCCCGCGCCGACCCTAAACTCCGGGAGTACCAGTACCGATAAGATAGGGTACATGCAGCCGCCCGAACAGCGGATCGCAACCCGGATCAACGAAGACATTGCCGCCCGGTCACGGGACGGACTGTGGGGGCATCCCGTCTGTCTGGGCCTGGTCTTCCTGACCACCTCGTTTCTGGAAGATCACCCGCTCGAAATGACCACGCTGGCGGGAATGTTCGCGCTGCTGTTCATCGTTCGCATGAACCTGCTCCGCCACATGGACCGGTCTGACTTGTGGCGCAAGCTGATGCATGCGGTGCTGCTGCTCAGCGCCGCGCTCTGGGGCCTGTTTCTCGCGTGGTCCTGCTATGTTTATGGCTATCACCACCCAAACACAATCCCGCTGCTGATTTACCACGCGGCTGTTGCGGTGGTCGGGGCACCCACGTTTCTGCACAGTTTCCGCCTGACCTGCTTCTATCTGCTGATTCTTTTTGTGCCCCCGATTCTCTCCCACGCCCTGTTTCCGGACGGCCAGCGCGGCGCGGCCACATGGGCTTTTGTCTTTTACGCAACGTTTCTGCTGCTGCGATCTCATCGAACCTGCCGGGGCTATGCCGAGCGTCTTGCGGAGCATATCGGGCTTTCCGCGAAAGCAAGCAGTGACCCGCTGACCGGACTGCCGAACCGTCTTTCGATGCGGCAAACGCTTTCCGAAGCCATGGAAGAGGCTCGCAGGAATAGTCGCCGTCTCGCCTTTTTGTTTATTGATCTGGACGGCTTTAAAGCCATCAATGACCGGTATTCGCACCGCGTGGGCGATCTGTTTCTCTGCGACGTCGCCAAACGCCTGGAGATTTGCGGCGGTGGCAGCGGTCACGTGGCGCGGTTGGGCGGGGACGAGTTCACAATTATGCTTTGGGATGACTGCGCGGCGCAGGATATTGCACAGGACGTCCTGTCGGCCGTCCGCCAATCGGTCCGGATCGAGGGGCACCACTGTTCCGTCACGGCCAGCGTGGGCATCAGCTTTTTCCCGGGGCATTCGGGGATTCTAGTGGGTTGGTTCGGATAATGGGCAGGTGCAAGACCGAGACCTGTATGCCCAGATTCTGGGAGTTCGAGAGCCATGGCGGGTGGAGAGCGTTGATTTGAAGTTGACCGAAGGCGAGGTTCATG
>CAIUOG010000119.1 GCA_903900705.1 uncultured Acidobacteriia bacterium | reverse complement strand
GCAGGCTTCTCCACCACCTTGTACGACCATTCGTCGCTCTGCCCGTAGCTGCTGCCGCCCTTGAAACCGCCGCCCGCAAACCAGGACGTGAACGCGAAGGGATTGTGGTCCCTGCCCCTGCTGCCCTGGCTGCACGGCATGCGGCCGAATTCCGTCGTCCAGTAGACGATGGTGTCCTCCAGCATCCCGCGCGACTTCAGATCTTTGATGAGCGCGGCGGCCGGCCTGTCCATGCCCGCCGCCATCTCGCCATGGTCTTTCGCCAGGTCCTCATGGCTGTCCCAGTTGCGGCGCGGGAAGCCATTGTCCGCGCCGCTCCAGACCTGTACGAACCGCACGCCGCGTTCCAGCATGCGGCGCGCAACCAGACAGTTGCGACCAAAGTCTTCCGTGATTTTGTCGTCGATGCCGTACAGCGCCCGGGTAGCCGGAGTTTCTTTCGAAATATCCATCACGTCCGGCGCGCTCAGTTGCAGCCGCGCGGCCATTTCGTAGGATGCGATGCGCGCATCCAGACGCGAATCCCCCGGGTGCGCGGCGAGGTGCTGCGCATTGATTTCATTCAGCACCCGCAGGCTGTCTTTCTCGCTCTCCGGCGTGATGTAGTCCGCGCTTTTCGGCGGAAACAGATCGTAAATCGGATTCGCGCCGGAGGCACGGATCATGGTGCCCTGGCTTGCGGCCGGAAGAAAGCCGGCGGTCCAGTTCCCCGCCCCGTTGGGCGCGAAGCCACGCGAATCCGGCAGCACCACAAAGGTGGGCAGATTCTGATTCATGCTGCCCAGCGCGTAAGAAATCCACGCGCCCATCGAAGGGTAGCCCGGCAGGATAAATCCGCTGTTCTGCATGAACGTCGCGGGCCCGTGAACATTGGACTTCGCGATCATGGAATGCACGAACGCAATATCATCCGCACAGGATCCGATCTGGGGCACTAAATCCGAAATCCACTTTCCCGATTGCCCGCGCGGCTTCCACGCCCACGGGCTCTCCATCACCGCTCCCGGCACGCTCTGGAACAGTTCCACCTTGCCGCCGGGGTCGAACTTCTCTCCATTGCGTTTGATCAGCGCGGGCTTGTAATCGAATGTGTCGCACTGGCTGGCCGCACCGGACATGAACAACTGCACCACGCGCTTCGCCCTGGCCGGATGGTGCAGACCCTTCGTCTCCGCCTGCAGAATTCCCGCCAGCGCAATCGCGCCAAACCCGCCGCCCGTGTGGAAGAGGAAATCGCGTCTGTTCATACCTTAGTCCACAAAAAGAAATTCATTGGTATTCAGCAGCAGGCGGCAGAGATTCCGCATGCCTTCGCGCCCCAGATAACTGTTCAGTGCCGTGGCTTCGGCGTCCGTGGGCCGGCGCTGCAGCACCACCCGGTAAGCCTCTTCCACCGAATGCACGCGCTCGGCGAGATGTTCGGCCTGCTTCAGTACAAAGGGATTGTTCATCAGCGCGAGCGCCTGAATCGCCGTGATGGTGGTGGTGCGCTTGGCCGTGATCATGGAAACATCCGGACAATCGAAGCGCTCCATCAGTGGATCGGGCATGCTGCGCACCAGGAAGCGGTACACGCTGCGCCGGTAATTGCCGGGGGCGTCGGGATCGTAGCGGGCGTAATCGTAGATCGGCGAATGGTCGTCTTTGAAGAAGAACTGCTCCACCGAAGGTCCACCCATTGTCAGGTCGAGCTTCCCGTTGACGGCCAGGATGGAATCGCGAATCGATTCCGCATCGAGCCGCTGGCGATTGGCCCGCCAGAGATAGCGATTATCGGCATCCACGCGCGAATTCTCCGGAATATCGGCGGATGTCTGACGGTAGGTCCGGCTCATCACAATCATCTTGTGGAGCTGCTTCATTGACCCGCCGCTGTCACGAAACTGAATGGCCAGCCAGTCCAGCAGTTCCGGATGCGTGGGTAGTGAGCCCATATGCCCGAAGTCATTCGGGCTGTCGACCAGGCCCGCGCCGAAATGGTAATGCCACACGCGGTTCACAATGGAGCGCCATGTGAGCATATTGTTCGGGTCAGTAAGCCAACGGGCCAGCCCCGCGCGCCGTTCGCCTTCCGTGGCCGCGCTGAACCGCGCTTTCAATCCGGGAACCGCCGAGAGAGCTCCCGGCGTGGCCGGGGGACCAGGCGACTCCACACTACCGCGAATCAGCACGTTCACCGGACGCGGCACGGGGGCAAAACGGAACGTCCCGAACGGCTCGAAATAGCTGGCCGCCGCGTAAACCATCTGTGGGGCGGGCAGCGCCCTCATCTCCGCATCCAGCGCGACAATGCGGGCCCGCAGGCCTTCGATCTCCGCCAGCGTGGCTGGCGGCGTGGCAGCGCGCACCATTTCCTTCCTGCGCGCGGCGCCCTCGGCAATTTTCTGATTAATTTCCGCGGGCCGGCGCGCAGGGTCCGTGGCGCTCACCTGCTTCCAATCGGCGAGTTGTTTGTCGAGCGCCATGATCTCCGGCGTCGTGATCGCGCTCACCGCGTCTTCCAGAGGCCGCAGCGCAACCACCAGGTCGCGCCGCTTTGCGATCAAAGCCTTGCGCTGACGGAAGACGGCGGGGTCGGCATCCACAGGCCGATCGGCCCGGTCCACGCCCGCGAAAACCGCCTGGAGATTGTAGTAATCGGCCTGGCTGATGGGATCGAATTTATGGTCATGGCAGCGTGCGCAGTGCGCCGTCATGGAAGTGAACGCGGACATTGTGACCGTGACCATATCGTCCCGGTCCAGCACGCGCGTGATGTTCTTGTCCGTCGTGTCTTCGCGAAGCTCGGCATGGCCGACGTAGTCCCACGGCCCGGCCGCGATGAAGCCCAGCGCGATGGTGGCTTTGGGGTCATCGGGAAACAGTACATCCCCCGCCAGTTGCTCCTGCACAAAGCGGGCATAAGGCTTGTCCTCGTTGAAAGAGGCAATCACATAGTCGCGATAAGGCCAGGCATTGCGGCGCGGCTTGTCTTTGTCGTACCCGTGAGATTCGCCGTAGTGAACGGTGTCCAGCCAGTGCCGTCCCCAGCGCTCTCCGTAGCGCGGACTGGCCAACAGCCGGTCCACCAGTTGTTCATAGGCCTTCGGCGAAGGGTCGGCGACAAAATGCTCCACCTCTTCGGGCGTGGGCGGCAGGCCATGCAGATCGTAAGTGAGGCGGCGAATCAGGGTGCGTCGGTCGGCTTCCGGCGAACGCCGCAGCCCCTTTTCCCCCAGCGTGCGCTCCACAAAAGAGTCAATACTGCCCGCGCGGTTCGCGGAGAGCGGTTGCAGGGACCACCACTGCCCCGCTTCCGTCCACGGCGCGCCCTGTTGAATCCACTGCCGGACCTGCGCAATTTCACCGGCGCTGAGAGGCTCGCCCTCGCGCGGCATCTTCGGGCTGCCACCGGAGACCAGCCGGTAGAGCAGGCTCTCCTCCGGTTTGCCCGGCACAATCGCGGGGCCGGTGTTGCCGCCCTTCCGCATGCGGGCTGCGGAGGTGAGTGAGAGGCCCCCGGAACTGTTCTGATCGTTGTGGCAACTCTGGCAGCGGGACGTGATGAGCTGCTGGACAGAGCTATCGGCCAACGCGATGAACGGGACCAGCAACGCTATGGATAGTTTCAGGCGCAAAGCTGATGATTATTCTATGCCAATTTGCTAGGTGAAAAGCTTCGTAAGCACATTGCCCGCCACGTCGGTCAGCCGGAAATCGCGACCTTGAAAGCGGAAGGTCAGCTTCTGGTGATCGAGGCCCAGCAGATGCAGCATCGTGGCATGCAGATCATGCACGTCCATCGCGTCGCCGGTGCGCGAAAAACCGAGCTCATCGGTATCGCCGATAGTCCGGCCCGGCTTCACGCCGCCGCCCGCCATCCAAAGCGTGAAGGCGTCAATGTGATGATTGCGGCCTGCCTTCCCGGAATCGCGGACCTCGCCCATCGGCGTGCGCCCGAACTCCCCGCCCCAGACGACGAGCGTGTCTTCGAGCAACCCGCGCTGCTTCAGATCGCGGATCAGCGCCGCCGTCGGCCGGTCAATCTCGCCCGTCACCTGGTTGAGCGGCTGGCCGATATCGGCATGGTGGTCCCAGTCGGTGTGATAAAGCTGCACGAAACGCACGCCGCGCTCCACCAGACGGCGGGCCAGCAGACAGTTGTTCGCATAGCTGGCCTTGCCCGGCTCCGCGCCGTACATCTCCATCGTCTCTTTGGTTTCTTTGCTGAAGTCGATCAGTTCCGGACCGCTGGTCTGCATCCGGTACGCCATTTCATAAGACGCGACACGGGTGGCGATTTCGGGGTCTCCGGTCTCCGTGAATTGCGAGAGATCGAGGTCGCGAATCGCGGCAATCGTCTCCTGCTGGGACTCCCCGGAAATACCGCGGGGACGCGAAAGATCCAGAATCGGATCGCCGCCCGAACGGAACGGAACCCCCTGATAAGCGCTCGGCAGGAAGCCGCCCGACCACAGCGCCGCCCCGCCGCGCGGACCGCGCGGGCCCGACTGCAGCACCACAAACCCCGGCAGATCGTTCGACTCGCTGCCGATGCCGTACGTGATCCACGAACCCATACTGGGCCGGCCAAACCGCGTGGAACCGGTATTGGCGAAACACTTCGCCGGACCGTGATTGAAATTCTCGGTGGAGACGCCCTTCAGAAACGTAATGTCATCCGCAATTCCCGCGATATGCGGCAGCAGTTCGGAAACCCATGCGCCCGACTGGCCGTGCTGCTTGAAAGCGCGCGTGGTGCCCAGCAACTTCGGCTTTTCCTTCGCGAAGGTGTCCATGAAGGCAAAGCGCTTGCCCTTCATCAGCTCTTCCGGCACTACCTGGTTGTGATACTTCTGCAGCACCGGTTTGTAGTCGTAAAGTTCGAACTGGCTGGGGGCGCCGGCCATGAACAGATAAATGACGTTCTTCGCTTTGGCCGGAAAATGCCCTGGCTTGGCCTGCATCGGGTTGCCCGATGCAGCCGGAGCGGCAACACCCCGGCCCTCATTCAGCAGCGAGAGAAGCGCAAGCTTGCCCAGGCCCAGACCACAGGTTTGGAAGAAGTGACGGCGGGTTTCAAATTGCAGGAGAAAGTCTTCGTTCGTCATCTGGATTAGTCCCGGGTCAGAAAGTCGTCAAGATTCATCAGCACGCGCGCCACGCCGGTCCACGCGGCTTCGAGCGGCAGATCTTTCGGCAGCATGGCGGCCAGTTTGGCGGGTGGCGGATTGGCGGGCACACCATCGGCATTGAACTTGCCGCCCTTGTAAATCAGCTCAATGGCCCGCGTCGGGTTCGTGCGGTATTCGTCGGTCTCGCTGGCGAGGAAGCGCGCCATCCGCTTCTCTTCATCCGGACGGGGCGCGCGGCCCACGGCCAGTTGGAACCCGTAACGGATGCGCTCCGTGTTGTCCTCCGGAGCCTCTTTGAGAATGCGCGCCGCCAGCCCTTCCGCCAGTTCCGTGAAGGCCTCGTCGTTCAGCGTCGTGAGAGCCTGCAGCGGCGTATCGGAACGGACGCGGCGCGTACAGGTCGCGCTGGCATCGGGAGCATCAAAAACCGTCAGACCCGGAAAGCCCGCCGACCGCCGGAAGAACGTGTAGACGCCGCGGCGGTAGCGATCCGGCCCCGTCGCCACCGGCCATGCGCCGGCCACCTGCGTGACGGACATCGCGCCCTCGGGAATCGGCGGATAAACGCTCGGACCACCCAGTTTGTCGGTCAGCAGCCCACTGGCGGAAAGCGCGGCGTCGCGAATGATTTCGGCATCGAGGCGCAGGCGGTTCTGGCGCGCCAGCAACTTGTTGTAAGGGTCCGCTTCGTCCAGTTCCGGGCGCTGTTTCGAGGCCTGGCGGTAGGTCGCGGAAGTCACAATCAGCCGGTGAATCGCCTTCTGGCTCCACTTCTGCCGCATGAATTCACTGGCCAGGTAATCCAGCAGTTCCAGGTGTGAAGGCTTGAAACCCTGCGCGCCAAAGTCGTTTTCCGACTCCACAATGCCCTTGCCAAAATACTCCTGCCACATGCGGTTTACGGTGACGCGCGCGGTGAGCGGGTTATCTTCGCGGACCAGCCACTTCGCAAAATCCAGCCGCGTGTTGGCTTCGGGGGGAAGGGGGGGCAGGACCTCCGGCACCCCGGGCTGAACGGGAATACCCTTGCGCGTGAAGTCGCCGCCCAGGTGGATGTACGATTCCCGTGGCGTCGGCAGTTCCTTCATCACCAGCGTGGTGGTGAATTTGGGTTCGCGTTTTCGAAGTTCGCGCAGATTCTGCACGCGTTCGGCAAGTTCGGCGTCCTGCGAGGGATCCTCGCCAGGCTTTCGATTTGCGGCAAGTTCGCGGACATACAGAATCAGTTCTTTGCTCAGCGCATTCCACTGCGAATCGAACGCCTTCTTCCGCGCGATTTCTTCCGCCGACGGAACGGCCAGAAACGGACGGTTGAAGTCATACCGTTCCGCCTCGCTCGAAACCTCGTCCACATTATTAAAATAGGCGAAAAGCTGGTAGAACTCTTTCTGGCTGATGGGGTCGAACTTGTGATCGTGGCAGCGCGCGCAGCCCACGGTGAGCCCGAGGAATGCGCCACCGGTAGTGGCAACGCGATCCACCACGGCTTCCACGCGGTACTGTTCAAAATCGATGCCGCCTTCGAAATTGCTGGAGGTGTTGCGATGGAATCCGGTGGCAATCAACTGATCCGTGGTCGGATTCGGCAACATGTCACCGGCCAGTTGTTCGATGGTGAACTGGTCAAAGGGCATGTCGCGATTCATGGCGTTGATCACCCAGTCGCGGTATTTCCAGATCTGGCGCGGCGCGTCGATGGTGTACCCGTCGGAATCGGCATACCGCGCGACATCCAGCCAGTGCCGTCCCCAGCGTTCGCCATAATTCGGGGAGGCGAGCAGGCGGTCGACCAGCCGTTCATACGCGTCCGGACGGGCATCCGCCACAAATTCCCGGATTTCTTTTGGACTCGGCAGCAACCCCACCAGGTCCAGACTGACCCGGCGGATCAGCGTTTCCCTGGAAGCTTCCGGCGAAGGCGTCAGATTTTCTTTTTCAAGGCGCGCCAGAATGAAGCGATCAATCGGATTCCGCGCCCAGGCGGCCTGCTTCACGGCGGGCGGGTCTACGCGCTTCACTGGCTGGAACGCCCACCAGTCCGCACCTTTTCGCCGCTTGAGCGCGGCATCCTTCGGTGCAACTGCTTCCGGGAAGACGGCGCCGTTCGCCAGCCAGGCTCGGATAGTGGCGATCTGTTCTTCCGGCAGCTTCCTGCCCGGCGGCATCTTCAGGGCGCCGGTCTGTTCAATCGCCTGCTGAATGGTGTTGAGCGCGGAGCCGCGGTTGCCACCCTGCGCGATCGCGTCATGGCTCGCCAGGGAGAGGCCGCTCGCTTTGGAAGAATCGTTGTGGCAGGGCTGGCAATTGGCTTTCAGAAGACTGACGGCGTCCGGCGATTGCGCCCGAACAAACGAAGCCAATGCGATGGCGGTGAAGAGAAGACTGCGCACGCATATCACGTTATCAGATTTGCGGAGCGTCTTTAGTGCGGAGGCCGAACTATTGCGGGGATTGGTGATGCGGCGTGCGCGCTATTGAGGCGCGCACGCCGTCCGCACGGGCTGTTTAGATGAAGCCCAGGTTGCTGTTCTGGAAGTTGCCCAGATTCTGGAAGATGGACGTCATCGGCGCGCCGGCCGGAACGCCGAACCATTGCGCCAGCGTGGCCGCGTACTGATCCACCGAAGTGGTGGGGATCAGCGTGCCGCGCTGATTCGTGTCATTCAGGCTGCCCAGGGCAAGGGACGGGTACTGTCCGTAGAACTGGCCGCCTTTCACCGCGCCGCCGATCACGAAGTGGTGGTTACCCCAGGCGTGATCCGTGCCGCCGTTGCTGTTGCCGGTGAGCGTGCGGCCAAATTCGGACGCCGTAAACGTCGTCACCTGACTGCCGGCGCCCAGTTCGTTGTTGATGCACTGATAGAACGCGGCGACGGACTGGCTGAGTTCCTGCAGCAGGTAATCCTGAATCGCCAGCTGTCCGCCGTGAGTATCGAAACCGCCCAGCGTACAGAAGAAGATCTGGCGGCCGATGCCGAGCGTGCTCTGCACCTTGATCATCGCCGCCACGGTGCGGAGTTGCTGCGCCAGAGGGTTGACGGCGTTATCCGGCGCGGACGGGAACGGCGTGGTGATGGTGACGCCATTCAGCGCGTTGGTCAGAAGCGTGGCATAGTTGACGCCTCGCGTGGTGTTCGAATTCGCGGCCTGCACCATCTGCATGCCGTTGCTGAAGTTGACCACCTGCTGCAGCCCGGCGGTGGCGGCGGCGGAGGCGGAGAGAATCGGCGTGCCGCCCGGAGGCACCACGGCCGGGAAAGACTGGGCGCCGGTGCAGAACAGGCTCGATCCGGAGGTTGACGTCGCCGCCGGGAAGGCCGCTCCCGAGTTCAGAGTCTGAATCTGCGCAATATCGGCAATACGGCCACCCCAGCCGGTGCTGCCCAGCCCGGTCGGTACAGCGCTCTGCCACTGGCTCTGCTGATCGGAGTGCGAGAACAGCGCGTTCGGCACGAGGGAACTGCCGGCGGAAGCGTAGCTGTTACGGTCCATCGGCTGCACCAGCATGCCGACGTTCGCCACGATGGCCACCGGCGAACTCGACTGGTTGTAGAGGTTGGCGATCTCCACCATCTTCGGGTGCAGGCCATAGGTGTCATTCCCGTTATGCACCGGCGCGAGCGAAGCCTGCGAGAGGGCGAGGCTGCCGCGCCCCTGCTGGTAGAGGTTATAGTTCTGCTGCGCGGTGGTGATCGGGATCACGGTGTTGTGCCCGTCATTCCCGCCGGCGAGAAAGATGCAGACCAGCGCTTTATAGCCGGGCGACACCGAGTTCGCCGCCAGCGCATTCATCTCACCGAACTTCGCCAAACCACCCAGGGCGCCCACCGCCGATACGGAGCTGACCACATTCCGCATAAATTCACGTCTGGAACGAATAAACATTGTTTTGATCTCCTTGTATTCTTTTGGTGTCTGCTGAGCGGCTTAGTGCCACACGCTGTAGTAACCCGAGGTGAGGATGGCGTAAACGCCCGCCTGGACACGGAAGACGTTGCCGTTGGTTTCCGCCGTGATGGCGTTGGTGACCAGAGTCTTGAGCGCGGCGGGCATGGTGCCGTGCGTCAGGGTCAGGTCCAGCGCGTCGGTCAGAGTGGCCGGGTTGGCGGCCAGCGGAACGAAGGGACTGAAGTCGATCTGCGTACCCGGTCCGTAACTCTGCACCGGCTGATTCCAGCTGTTGGCGATCATATTCCAGACCAGATTGGCGCGGTAGACAGCATTGTTCGGCGTGTCGATCTGGAATTCCGGGCCATAGAGCGCCGTACCCGGGGCATGGAAGAACGGCGAGAAGTAATTGAATACGCTCGGCGCGTTGTAGATGTCCTGGTTGAGGTTCTGCATGTCGAACGGGAAGTAGTTCTGCGGCCCCATCACGCCGCCGAAGGCGCGGTAGACGGCCGGAATGAACAGCGCCGGCTCCGTGAGGTGACCGTCTGTGACCTGATCGTTGCCGCCATTGTCGTTGGCCCGGGCTTCCGGATCGAGCAGGATCGCGGTGATCACCGCCTTCATGTCGCCGCGTACGCCGGAGCCGTTATCAGCGAAGACCGCCGCCACGCGGGCAATGTAAGCCGGGCTCGGATTGCTCTTCACCAGGTGCTGGATCAGGTTGCGCCCGATGAACGGTCCCACATTCGGGTGGTTGAAGATGTTATCGAGGGCGGCGTTCAAATCCTGCTGCGGCGAGAGACCGGCGGGGTCGGAATAGCCGTTCAGCAGGGTCTTCGCTCCGGAGTCATGCTGCGGCGGGTACGGCACCATGGGGCCGAAGTAGCTGATGTATGCCCCCCAGTTGACGGGCTGGCCGGGGGCCGGGGCGTAAGTCCAGCCGGTGAAGACGCGGGCAAACTCAGTCACGGTGAACTGCGAGTAGGTGGGAATCGGCAGATTGGAAGCGTCTTTCTGGACGGACCCATCCGGATTCAGCATGGCGGTACCGATGCTGAACAGCTGCAGAATCTCACGAGCGTAATTCTCGTTCGCCACGCTGGTGGTGCCGGGAATCGCCTTGGCGTTGTTGGCCATATTGAGGAACTGGCCCATCGCCGGGCTCAGTGACACATCCCCCAGAATCTGGCGATAGTTGGTAAAGGCGTCCGCCATCAGCAACTGCTGGTAGGGGATTACCGAGCCGTTCCAGATGAGAGTGTTGACGTTCGTCACCAGAATCTGACTGAGGGCGAAGGCCACGCGCTGCCGCAGCTGGTCGGGGTTGGTCACCGCGTTTGCGAGGAAGGTGTTGGTCAGGCCACCCTGGCTGTTGGAAGCAATGGCGTTATAGTTCGAAACCGGGGCCATGGCGAACTGCTCGTTCAGCCAGCCCTGCAGGCCCACCTGCTGGACATGATTGGCCTCGGAAGGCGTGGGGCCAAATGCGCCTTGCTCCAGAAAGCGGCGCGCCGTGGCCGCGGAGACCAGAGCGTTGGCGATACCCACCTGCACCTGCAGGGGTTGCGACGCCACTGGTCCGTTGTTGACGATCAGGTTCACGGTGCCGGAGGCATTGGCGAAACCGGAAACGGCGAGCGAAGTCGTGCTGGACGCCCCGGCGTTCACGATCAGAGTGGCGCTTCCCAGAGTGACCGTGCTGGTTCCCGGGAGAAAGCCCGTGCCGTTGATCGTCGTGGAAAATGCTCCGAGGGGCAGCGAAGGAGTACCGATCGACGTGATCACCGGAGCCACATTGCTGATCAGAGTCACGGTGGCGGAACTGCTGCCGGTCGGGTTGGTCGCGGTCACTTTGTCCGTACCGCTGGCTGGCAAAACGGCCGGCGCGGTATAGAGGCCCGCACTCGTCACGGTGCCGGATGTCGCGGTCCATGAGGTCGCGCCGGCGGCGGTAAACTGCTGCGTTGCGCCAAGGACGAGAGTCACCTTGGAAGGAGCGATAACGGGCGCGGATCCGCCCCCGCCAGAACCACCGGGCGTTCCGCCGCCCCCGGAAGACGAAGATGCCGAGACCGGAATCGTGAAGGCAGGTCCCAGGATGGTACCGGGATTGGCGATCTGGCAGGTCAGGGTCTTCGTTCCGGTGGGAAGATACACGCCGCCCTTGATCGTGGTCGAGGTCAGGGTCGTGCCGCCGAGTTGGACGCCGTTGCAGACCATGGTTGCGTAGGTCTTGATGCCGCTCGATGTGACCGTGATCGTGCCGCCGTTGGCCGGTACGGGGTTCGGGCTGATGGCCGTGATGGCGGGACCGGGAGGCGCCACGTTCACATAAACGACCGCGCTGGTCTTGCCATCCGAGGCAAGCGCATTCACCAGAACCGAGTTGGCTGGCACCACAGGCGGCGCCGTGTAAAGGCCGGTCTGCGTGATGGTGCCGCCATTGGCCCCGGAGATCGACCAGGTAACGGCGGTATTGGTCAGGCCTGTCACGGTCGCGCTGTATTGCACCGTCTGATTGACGCCGATGTTGACGTATCCGGGCGTAATGGTGACTGTCTGAGCCTGTAGCACTCCAGCCAGAAACGGTGAGGCGGTGCACAAGAGCATCGCCAGGTGCATTCGGTTCGATTTCATTTAATTTCCTCCGAACCGGTGGTTCCAGCCACCGGCGCAAGTAGATTCCAATCGGAAAGGTCTTTCAGAGGAGCGCACTGCGCATACCCTCTCACTTAGAAAGAACGAAAACGTCCGGAGAAGGCGATCATGTTTCCCTGCGTCAACACACAGAAAACAGGCATGTTTTTTGTTTTGGCAGTATGAAACGGAAGGACTATTACTGTCACAGGGCAGGAATATTAACCGTGGATAGCCACAGAGTAGTGACGGTTGGGAGGGCGCGGCGCAGAAACAGAAAAGGCCGGAAGCGATTCGCTTCCGGCCCCTGGGCACGAAGGAGGATGCGTTACTTCACGCCAAGGATGGGCAACAGGACACGCAGCACGAACGCGAAAATGCCCGCGCCCATGAAAACGGTGACTGGCAACGTGAGAACCCAAGCCATCAGAAGATTGCGCAGGGTTTCCATCTGCAGGCCCGACCGGTTGGCAGCCATAGTCCCGGCGACACCGGAGGAAAGAACGTGCGTGGTGCTGACGGGCAGGCCGTATTTGTCGGCGGCCAGAATGGTGCAGGCCGCGACCAGTTCGGCGGCGGCGCCCTGGGCGTACGTGAGGTGCGTCTTGCCGATCTTCTCGCCAACCGTTACCACAATGCGCTTCCAGCCGATCATTGTGCCCAGACCGAGGGCGAATGCCACGGCAACCTTCACCCAGACGGGAATGAATTTCGTGACCTTATCCATGTGACCCTTCAGATCGGAGGCGGCCTTCTGCTCGGCGGGGTCTTCGATCTTGTGCTGTTTCACAAGTTTGCCAAGGGCTTCGGAGGTCAGGTACAGATCGCTGCGAAGAAGACGGCGGTTCTCGGGGCTGATTTCGGAAAGCGACTTGTGGCCGGCCATCATCTCCGAGATCTCGCGGCACTTGGAGCCAATGGCTGCGAAGGTGCGCGGCTCCGCTTTGCCACTGGTCTTCAGATAGGCGGAAATATCGTCCGAAGCGGCCTGGAAACCGGCCATCGCCACGCCGGGCGCGTGCTTATCCATCTGGTAGGAGATCGTCTGCGTGGTCGCGGTAAGCTCCTGAATGGCCGCCGGACCGGTGGACAGATCCACCGCATAAGTATTGGGCACGATTCCGATGAGGATCAGCATAATCAGGCCCATGCCCTTCTGTCCGTCATTGGAGCCGTGACCGAAGCTGACGCCGGTACAGGTGAGCATTAAGAGACCACGAATCCAGAGTGGCGGCGCCTTTTCCTTATCCGGGGCCTGATAGAGGTCCTCTCGTTTGATCAGGAACTTCATGATCAGCAGCAGCGCCGCGGCGCAACAGAAACCCACCAGAGGGGAAACCAGCAGCGCCATTCCGGTATCTTTCGCCTTCGCCCAGTTCACGCCGTCGCCGAACTCGTGACCAGCGGCCAGAACGGAATTCGCCAGGCCCACACCCATAATGGAACCCACCAGCGCGTGTGAACTGGAAGCGGGCAGACCGAAGTACCACGTCCCCAGGTTCCAGACGATCGCTGAAATCAACAGCGCGAATACCATTGCGAAGCCCGCGCCCGATCCGACGTTCAGAACAAGTTCAACCGGCAGCAGCGACAGGATGCCGAATGCAACCGCGCCGGTGGAGGTGAGTACGCCGATCAGATTCCAGCAGCCCGACCAGACTACGGCATAGGTCGGCTTCAGTGTGTGGGTGTAGATAACGGTTGCAACGGCGTTCGCCGTGTCATGAAAACCGTTGACGAATTCGAAACTCAGCGCAAGGCCCAGCGCCAGCAGCAGAAAAATACCTGAGCCGGGTGATAACGTTTGTCCAAATAGTTCCATGGGTCTCCTGTTTTTGTGGGTGATGCGTAAGTCGGCGATACTGCCGACAAGCGAGAAGGATATAACCCGGGAATTACGACTGAATGACAAAACCGGGACATCTTGGATTTCGGGATTTTGGGCAGGTCCGGTACTGGCATAATCGTTCGGGGGAAGGATGACCGAACGCGAAAGCGGACGAGCCCGGATGCTTCGCAGGCTGCGGGAATTGAGCCCGCTGCTGTTCCCTCTGCTCGATTCCAATCAACCGGAAGAACGCGACGAGTATGAGCGGTTTGCAGTTCCTTATGTTTTCAGCCCCCGACTGCGGGTCGTCGATGCCATCCGCTTCGCCCTCGGCGCGCTGGCGCGTATATTCCTGGGTAGCCTGACCTTCGCACTCTGGGGTACCGGGGCATTGATAGCGCTCTCGACGATACACCCGCGATTCCTTTCATACCTTGTCGCGACGGCCATGCTCGCCGGTTTCCTGGTATCCCTCGCCCTGGTGCTGATCGCAATCACCCTGCTCGGAAAGGCGCTCAATCGGAAAAAGCAATAAATACCTCTTGACGATAGTCGTTATAACGAGTAATATGAAGTTGTGCCCGGGAAGCTGGTAGCCGAGATCCGGCAGAACAAACCGTTCGACCTGCTCGAAGAGGAGGCCGTCCTCAACATTGCGAGAACGGCCGAAGTGCTCCGGCAGAAGCTGACGGAATTCCTTCGGGAGTATCAGCTTTCCGAAACACAGTACAACGTCCTGCGAATCCTGCGGGGCGCTGGTGAGTTGGGCGCGACCTGCACGCAGGTGAGCGAGCGGATGATCAGCCACGATCCGGATATCACCCGCCTGCTGGACCGCATGGAAACGCGCGGGCTGATTCGCCGCGAGCGCAGTAAAGAGGACCGCCGCGCGGTGGTCGCATCGATTTCCCCCGACGGCCTTGCGCTGCTGGGAAGCATGGATGAACCTTTGCGGAACTACCTTCGCGACCGCATGGGAAGGCTGGGCAGGGCCAATATGGAACTTCTGATTGGCCAGCTGGAACAGGTTCGCGAGCTGTTCACACAACACGACCAGATCGACTTTCAGGAGATAAAAAGTATGGATACCGCAGCTCTGGACAGCAAACTGAACGAAATGATTCTGACCGGCAAGGCGATGGAAGCTTTCGAAGAGCTTTACGCTGAAGACGTCGTGATGCAGGAAAACGATGAGGCGCCCCGCGTTGGCAAGAGCGTCAACCGGGAGTTCGAAATCGCCTTCTTCTCCGGCGTGGCGGAGTGGCATGAAGGCCGGCTCGACGCCTCGGCAGTGAATGGCGACGTGTCGTTCGGCGAGTGGTTCATGGACATCACGTTCAAGAACGGCTACCGCATGACCGCCTCGCAGATTGCCGTGCGGAAATGGAAAGACGGCAAGGTTGTGCACGAACGTTTCTTCTACGGCAAGCATTAATCGCTGCTGAATCTGGCAACCAGACGACCGCCCGGGTCAACCCCGGGCGGTTTTCTTTTTGCGAAGCCGCTCCGGATGTAGACTTCCTTATATATGCGGATTGGCTTCCTGCTCGGCCTGATGGCGGCGCTCACGGCGTCGGCGCAGACCGTCGACTTCAATCGCGACATCCGGCCGATTCTCTCTGACCGCTGTTTCATGTGCCATGGGCCGGACGCGACGCACCGTCAGGCGGGGATCCGCTTCGATGTGGAGGGAGCGGGGCCGGCTCCGGCGGAGTTGCTCCGGCGCATCCAGGCCTCGGATTCCGAGCAGATGCCTCCGAAAGACTCCGGCAAGGCAAAACTCTCCGCCCGCGAAGTGGAATTGTTGCGGCTCTGGCTCGCCCAGGGAGCGAAGCGGCAGGCATTCTGGTCGTTTATTCCTCCGAAAAGAGCAGCCGTTCCGGACGGGAAGAACGCGATCGACCACTTCATCCAGGCCCGGCTCGAACGCGAAGGCCTGCGCCCCTCTCCGCAGGCGGACAAGCGCATCCTGATTCGCCGGGTATCGCTCGATCTGACCGGCCTGCCGCCAACGCCGGCCGAGGTGGACGCCTTCCTTTCCGACACCACGCCGAACGCCTGGGAGAAGGTGGTGGATCGCCTGCTCGCCTCGCCCCGCTACGGGGAGCGCATGGCCTTCCGCTGGATGGAAGCCGCGCGGTACGGCGACAGCAATGGTTACCAGACCGACGGGCCTCGCGAAATGTGGCGTTGGCGCGACTGGGTGATCGACGCCTTCAACAAAAATATGCCGTGGGACCAGTTCACGGTGGAACAACTGGCCGGCGACCTGCTCCCGAATGCCACGCTCGATCAGCGCATTGCGAGCGGCTTCAACCGTAACCACCGGACCACCGGCGAGGGCGGCATCATCCCGGAAGAGTACCGGGTGGAATATGTGGCCGACCGGACACAGACCACCGCCACGGTGTGGATGGGCCTGACCCTGGGGTGCGCCCGTTGCCACGACCACAAGTACGATCCGCTTTCTCAGAAAGATTTCTACCGCCTGTTCGCCTACTTCAATCAGGTGCCCGACGAGAAGGGCTTTACCTGGAACTATGGTCCGGAGGAGCCCTTCGTCAAAGCGCCGCTTCCCGACCAGGCGGCGACACTGGCCGCTCTGGATGCGCGCATCCAGACAGCAAAGCAGGCGTTTGACGCACTGCGACCCAGACTCCAGGCGGCGCAGGCACAGTGGGAGAGCAAGCTCGGACCCCATCCGAAAGACTGGACGCCGTCCAAAGACCTGATCTTTAAGTCCGACTGGGCCCCCACCGATCTGCCGGCCGAAACCAGCCCCTCCGGTAAGGGCTACCGGTTCGACGGGAAGAAGTTCATCGAGGTGAATGGCGAAGCGGCCGTCTTCGGCTATCTGCAGCCGTTCACCTTTTCCGCGTGGATCAAGCCGGAAACCCCCGATGGCGCCATCATCACGCGGCTCGATGACTACATCGAAAGCCAGGGCCATGGCCTGTATCTGATGAAAGGGAAGGTGCGGCTGCACCTGACGCAGCGGTTCACCGATCTGGGGCTGCGCGTCGAGACCGCCGACCCGGTGAAGCTGAACGAGTGGCAGCATGTGCTGGTCACCTATGACGGCAAGCGCCTCGCGCGCGGTGTGAAGATCTATGTGGACGGTGCTTTGCGCCCGGTGAAGATCCTGTTCGACCAGAACACCGAGCCATTCAACAAGAAGAACACGCCCATCCGGGTAGGCGCCGGTGGTGGACTGCGCTTCACCGGTGCGATTGGCGATGCCCGCATCTACAAGCGCGCGCTGAGTGAAGAAGAAGCGGCGGCGGTGGCCGGCAAGCAGCAGGCGAAGCGGAATCTGGAATTCCTCGAAGCTTTTGCGCCGAAAGACGTCCGGGAGGCCCATGAAGAACTGGTGGCCGCCCAGACGGAGCGCGACAAGTTCTATGACTCCATTACGACCGTGATGGTGATGGCGGACGGAGCGAACCGGGATACGTTCCTGCTGAAGCGCGGCGCGTATGATGCGCCCGGCGAAAAACTGACAGCGGGGATTCCGGCGGCATTTCAGGCCGCGACAGAACCCGGTAATCGCCTGGAACTCGCGAAGTGGCTGGTGAGCCGCTCCAATCCTTTGACGGCGCGGGTGGCTGTGAACCGATTCTGGCAGAGCTTTTTCGGCTACGGGATCGTGAAAACCGTGGATGATTTCGGTTCACAGGGTGAGTGGCCGGTGCATCCGGAACTGCTCGACTGGCTGGCGGTGGAATTCATGGAGAGCGGCTGGAACGTGAAGGCGCTCCAGAAGCGGATCGTGATGAGCGAGACGTATCGGCAGTCTTCGGCGGCGAGTCCGGCACTGCTCGAAAAGGACCCGGACAACCGCCTGCTGGCGCGCGGCCCGCGACTGCGACTGGGGCCGGAGATGATCCGCGATCAGGCCTTGCTGGTTTCCGGACTTCTGACCGAGAAGGTCGGCGGGCCGTCGGTGAAGCCGTATCAGCCCGCGGGGCTGTGGCAGGAGCTTTCCGGCAACAACGGCTATGTGCAGTCGAAGGGCGGCGACCTCTACCGGCGCAGCCTCTACACCTACTGGAAACGGACGATTCCGCATCCTTACATGATGAATTTCGATTCGCCAAATCGGGAGCAGTGCGCGGTCTTTGAGAACCGTACAAATTCACCGCTGCAGGCGCTTGACCTGATGAATGAGGTCACGTTCGTGGAGGCTTCGCGGAAGCTGGCGGAACGGATGATGACGGAGGGCGGCGGCACCCCGGAAGCCCGCTTCGAATATGCCTGGGGGCTGGCGCTGGCGCGCAAGCCCAATCCCAAACAACTGGCACTTCTGACGAAGACCTTCCGGAAGTTCGAGACAAACTTCCAGGCCGATGCGAAGGCGGCGGCCGAGTTCATCCGTCAAGGCGAATCACCGGTGAAGGCCGGGCTCGATCCGGTGGAACTGGCGGCCTACACGGGCGTGGCGAGTCTGATTCTGAACCTGGACGAAACCATCAACAAGGAATAGATCACGGATGACCAGAAGACATTTTCACGGCATCGCACTGGCATCGCTTCTGGGCCGCGAGGCACAAGGCAAAGAGCGGGTGCAGCACGGTCTGCCCGGACTGCCGCACTTTGCGCCGAAGGCGAAGCGCGTGATTTACCTGTTCCAGTCGGGCGGTCCGTCGCAGATTGAACTGTTTGACCATAAGCCGCGGCTGATGGATTTCCAGGGAACCGATCTGCCGGAGTCGATCCGAAACGGGCAGCGGCTCACCGGGATGTCGGCGTCGCAATCGAGTTTCCCGGTGGTGCCTTCGCGGTTCAAAATGGAGCAGCGCGGGCAATCCGGCGCGTGGGTGGGCGAACTGCTGCCCTACACGGCGAAGATCGCGGACAAGCTGACGTTCATCAAGACCGTGAATACCGAAGAAATCAATCACGATCCCGCGGTGACGATGTTCCAGACCGGCTTCCGGCTGGGCGGGCGTCCCAGCATGGGCGCGTGGGTTTCGTACGGGCTGGGTTCCGAAACGGATGACCTGCCGGCCTTCTGCGTCATGATTTCCACCAATGGCGGCGGGCAGCCGCTCTATGACCGGCTCTGGGGCAGCGCGTTCCTGCCAAGCCGGTATCAGGGCGTGAAGTTCCGGTCCGGCGGCGACCCGGTGCTGTACCTTTCCAACCCGCCCGGTTTTTCGGAAAAGAACCGCCGCACGTTTCTCGATGCCCTGGGGGAGATGAATCAGGTAACAGCGGGCGAGTTTGGTGACCCCGAAACCGTCGCGCGAGTCTCGCAATATGAGATGGCGTTCCGGATGCAGACTTCCGTGCCGGATCTGACGGATATTTCAAAGGAACCCGCCGGCACGTTCGAACTCTACGGCGACGAAGCGAAAAAGCCGGGTACTTTCGCGGCGAACTGCCTGCTCGCCCGGCGGCTGGCTGAGCGCGGCGTGCGGTTCATCCAGCTCTATCATCGCGATTGGGACCACCACGGCGGGCTGCCCGCCAATTTGCCGAAGCGCTGCAAGGACGTTGACCAGGCCTCGGCGGCGCTGGTGACGGATCTGGCGCAGCGCGGCATGCTCGACGACACGCTGGTCGTCTGGGGCGGTGAGTTCGGGCGGACCGTGTATTGCCAGGGGAGATTAACGGCGACGGACTACGGCCGGGACCACCACGGGCGCTGTTTCACCGTGTGGATGGCGGGCGGCGGCATCAAACCCGGCATCAGTTACGGGGAGACCGACGAGTACAGCTACAACATTGTGAAAGACCCGGTCCATGTGCATGATCTGCAGGCAACCATTCTGCATTGCCTGGGCATCGATCACAAGAGGCTGACGTACCGCTTCCAGGGCCGGGATTTCCGTTTGACGGATGTGGCCGGAGAAGTGGTGAAAGCGGTCCTCGTTTAAAGACAACCGCGCTCTAAGCTACCGTGGCTGACTAGTGCGGGACCGGCTCGTCGCGTTCGATCTTGCCGTCGCGAATCGAGATAACGCGGTGCGCGTGCAGCGCGATGTCATGCTCGTGGGTCACGAGAATAATCGTGTTCCCTTCGCCGTGTAAACGCTCGAATAGGGCCATGATCTCGTTACCCGTCGCGGTGTCCAGATTACCGGTCGGTTCGTCGGCAAGGATGATCGACGGGCTGTTCACCAGGGCGCGGGCGATGGCCACGCGCTGGCGCTGACCGCCGGAAAGCTCGTTCGGCTTGTGGTCCATGCGCTTTTCGAGATCCACCTGCTGGAGCGCCTGCTTCGCCTTGATGATACGCTGAGCGGGCGGCGTGCCGTTGTAAATCAGCGGCAGTTCCACGTTGTGCAGCGCGCTGGCGCGGGGCAGCAGATTGAAGGTCTGAAAAACGAAGCCAATTTCCTTGTTGCGGATGGTGGCCAGTTCGTCGTCATCCATCGAACTGACCAGACGTCCGTTGATGTAATATTCGCCCTTCGACGGCGTATCGAGGCAGCCGATGAGGTTCATCAGTGTCGACTTGCCGGAGCCCGAAGGTCCCATAATCGCGACGTATTCTCCGCGCCGGATCTCAATATCCACACCGGACACCGCGTTGATCACCTGGTCACCCATCACATAGGTCTTCCAGATGTCGAACGTGCGAATGACGATGCCCTCGCGTTTGAGCCGCTCGCCTTTCTCTACCGCCTGGTCGGCTGTTGCCTGTGCCATGTCCTTACTTTCTCCGGGTGGTGCCTGTCTGCTGCCTTGGCCTAGGTCGTGGGTTTCACGACGGGCGGCTTGTTGTCGATCTTGATCTTTGCGCCATTCTTCAGGCTGCGGATCACCTGATAGCTGCCGGTCACAATCTCTTCGCCAACGTTGATGCCGCTAAGCACTTCAATCTCTGTTGAGCCGGTGATGCCGGTTTCGAGCTTGCGGAATTCCGCCATCATAGTGGTGGAATTGACGACGAACACGCCCTGCACTTCTTCTTTGTTGGCCTTGACCTGAGCGGGAGTCGGATTCACCGGCTTGTCTTTTTCCGGCAACAAATCGCCCTTGGTGCGGGTGGTGAGCGACTGGATCGGAACCGCCGTCACGTCCCTGCGGGTGGCGGTGGTGACCTTGGCGGTGCAGGAAAGACCCGGGCGGATTTCATCCGGCGGATTATCCATCGCCACAACGACCTTGAAGTCCTTCGCCTCCTGGCTGGACGTGCTGCTGGTGGAAGCGGCGAGACCGGTGGAACGCAGAATCGCAGTGTTGCCGATTTCAATCACATGGCCTTTGAAGACTTTGCCGGGGATAGCATCCACGGTAATCTCCGCGGGCTGATCGAGCTTCACGTTGACGATATCGGTTTCATCCACCTTCACTTCGGCGGTGACGATCGACATATCGGCAATCGTCATTACGGTGCTGGCTGCGGAATTCTGAACGCCGGGCTGCACGGTTTCACCCACTCTCACAGGCAAATACGTGACAAGACCGTCGAGAGGTGCAGTGGCGTTGTGTTTTTTCAGGATGTCATCGACGCGAGTGAGACCGGCCTGCGCCTGGGCAATCTTCTTCTGGGACCCGGCAAGCTGCGCCCGGAGCTGGGCGAGCTGCGTGCGGCCCTGCACCACGCGGGACTGCGCTTCGGCCACGGAAGCCTTCTGGCTCTGGAAGACCGCTTCACGCTGCTCGAAATCGGAGCGCGGAATCAGACCGTCTTTGAAGAGTTGCTCGCCGCGGCGGAAGTCTTTTTCGTAGCGCTCCAGGTCCGATTTGGTGCGGGCGACGGTGGATTCGAGCGCGGCCACATTGTCCTCACCGGCGCGCACAGAGGCTTCGCTGGCGGCGGCATCTGCCTCGGCGGAACTCAGCGCCGCTTTCTGGGCGGCGACGTCGGCCTTCGACTGCGCCTCATCAATGCGGGCGAGCAACTGGCCCTTGCGGACGTGGTCGCCTTCCTTCACCAGAATGTCAGTGATCTGACCGGAATACTCGGCTCCGATCGTAATGTAGTTGCGCGGCTTCACTTCACCTGAAGCGGTGACGACGCTGGCGAGATCTTCCTTAAGAACCTTGCCGGTCTGAACCGTGACAATGTCCTTTTCTTTGTACTTGATACCGCCGTAAACGCCCGCGGCAATCAGCAGAAGGAACACGATGCCGATGACAATCTTCCATTTGGTCTTCACGTTGACAGTACTCCGGTGTGGGGGTTAAACGACGCCAAGTTCGATAGACGCAGACGCGCCCCGAATTGTTCAGTGGATATCCATACAATACCACGGGAAACGCGAAGACCGTATCTAACCCACTGAAACAGCGAATGTTATAGTCTGCGGGACTACTTCCAGGTGACTTTTCGGGGTGCGTTGTTCTGGCACTGCATCAGGCTGGTCATGCCGCTCGAAAGATCAGTGCAGGCGGTATCGGCGGCAATTCGCTCCGCCTCCATCTTCGTGGGCGCCCCGCCGTTGCGACAGACCGTGCGGCCTTCGAACGTGACGCAGACCTCACAGCGGAAGGAATTATTGCCGCCTGAGGTATAGACCAAAGCGCCAATTACAATGGCGACAAACAGAACACCGACAACCACCGGCCACTTTTTCTTTGACTTTGCCATAGCGGATTAAACGGATTCGAAGAAGCTGCCCATCTTGCGGAACTTGTCGTAGCGGGTCTGTACAACCTCACCCGGGGACAGCGGGGACAGTTCGGCAAGGGAACGAATCAACTGTTCTTTCAGGAGCCGGGCGGCTTCGTCGTAGTCTTCGTGCGCGCCGCCAGTGGGTTCGGAGATGATGCCGTCGATGATGCCGAGCCGGAGAAGGTCGGAGGCGGTCATCCGGAGAGCGGCCGCCGCCTGCTCGGCCTTGGCGGAATCACGATAAATAATGGCGGCGCAGCTTTCCGGGGAAATCACGCTGTACACCGCGTTTTCAAGCATCAGCACATGATTGCCCACGCCCAGAGCCAGTGCTCCGCCACTGCCCCCTTCGCCGATCACCACCGAAACGACCGGCACCGGGAGGCGCGCCATTTCCCGAAGGTTGCGCGCGATGGCCTCAGCCTGTCCGCGCTCTTCCGCGTCGATGCCAGGGTAAGCGCCGGGAGTATCGAGAAAAGCAATGATGGGGCGACCGAACTTGGCGGCCATCTGCATCGCGCGCAGGGCCTTGCGGTAGCCTTCCGGCTTCGGCATGCCGAAGTTGCGCAGCAGCTTCTGGCGGGTGTCGCGGCCTTTCTGCTCCCCGATCAGCATCACCGGTTGGCCGTCGAGCCGGGCCATGCCGCAGACAATCGCCGCATCGTCGCCGAACAGACGATCACCGTGGAGTTCCTGGAAGTCCGTCAGAATCCGCTGCACATAGTCGAGCGTGTGCGGACGCTTCGGGTGACGCGCGTTCTGGACTCGCTGCCAGGGAGTCTTTACCGTAAGCGGCTCCGCCTGAGAGGACATCCCTTATAGGATACTCAACGGCACGGCATGCTCAGGCGGTCTGAACAAAGGAGCGTCTTTCGAGTCCCCGCTCCGGCACCTCCAGATTGAAGAGGCAGATGTGATCGAAGGCCCACAGGTTGTTGGTCCGGAGCCCGGCGCCGTGAGCGAGCGCGAGTTCCCGGTGCCATGGTGTCGCGACTCCGAAGACCGGGACCAGGTAGCGCACGGAGTCCGTGGGCCAGCCAAAACCGGGGAATAGTTCGATGGCCTCGCGGGCCAGATCGAGACTTCGCATGGAGGATGAGAAGGCGAGTGCTTCCACTTTCATACGGTCGAGTCCGCTGGTGGTTTTGTTCTGCCATTCAGCCGGGAGGTTGATGAAGCGATTGAGCCGACCGCCCAGGTAGGGGGCGTTGGCGGGCACCGGCGTCGGATAGTTCACGTCGTAGGGCCAGAGCACTTCGCACTGAGCAGCCGGGTAGACGGATCGGATATCGGCAACCAGAGCAGCCATGTGGTCCCGCAGACGGTTTCGAAGGAAAAGAGCGTCGGCGCCGCCGTTCACGGCAGGATCGTCGTTCGGGGTACTGAAGACATGCAGGGGGCGGCCGAGGGCGGTCTCGGCCGCCGCCAGGGTTTCGTCATCATAGAAGGCCATACCGCCCGAACCGGCAAAGTACCACCAGAGGAATTCGCCGTATTGCAGATTGGGCGTCAGTCCGGCAGCGGCCTGCAGCTGCGCAAGGTTGCGGTAGACGGCCTTTTGGTAGGCCAGCATTTTGGTGGAGCCGATGGCGCAGTGGTTGGAAACCAGCGCGCCGAAGCCGGTGGCGGTGGCGACGGCGGTCCGGGCGGTGTCCGGGAAACGGGCGACATAGCCATCGGGAGGGTTCACCAGTTCCATCGAGCAGGCCGTCACCACCTCACGCCCGCGGGCGGCGCACTGCGCGTAGAAATCGGCGTGCCAGTCCCGGGCGGCGCGGTTCAGCGGGGGATTGGCGGCATCGTTCAGCATCCACGTGGGATAGACCCCTGCCGCCGGCAGCTGCGTAATCGCGACAACGCCGGCTGTGGAGGTCGCCGACACCACCAGGCTGATGTTGTAGGCGGGTGCGGGGGATCGGCCCGTGATGGTCAGCATAGCGCCGGAGGACGAGGCCCAGGCGCCCACGAACGCCCCGTTGATATAGGAGGCGAAGTGCGCGGCGATCGTGTCATTCGTGTCCGCCGGGAAGACGGTCTTGCCGATCGACTCGCCGTTCAGGTTCAGGAACACCGTGTCGCCGGATGCGAACGCGCCGCTGAAGCCCACCTTCGCAGTGGAGAACGAACCACCCGACGCCACGCGCTCATTCCACCAGAAGACGCCCAGATACTCGTTCATCGGCCCGGCGTAGCCAAGCTTGTCGAAGATCCACAGCAACCGCTCCGGGGAAAGCTTGTAGGTGTGGTCGGTGTCGAAGTCGAGCGCGGGGGAGATTCCGGTGCGGGGTGTAAGAGCGTCCGGATAGTCGGAGACCACGGCGGCTTCGAGGAAGTCGAAATAGAAGACGCCGGCCTGTTGCAAACCAATGGTGACGGTATGTTTGCCCGCCGCCACGGCCGTGCGAACCTTCCGGCGCGTCACCACCGCGGAGGACGACGTCAGTCGGCAATCGAGCGAAGTCTGGGTATCGCCATCCAGTTGCACACCGGCGACGGCGCGGTCCGAATAGAGCGAGGTGCCGATGTAGAGATCGTGCGGGAATTGGCAGGTATAGGTGATGGTGACTGAGGCGGAGGTATCTCTGGTGGCCGCCGCGAAGTAACGCGAATAGAAACCGGACTCCGTCGTCCAGGAGGTGGACGGCGTAAAGACACAGGCCGCGCTCGATTCCTCAATGCGGACGCTGCCCGGACCGGCGACCTTGAGTGTCCTCACGGCTTCATCGCCGGTGAGCAGCCAGTTGCTGAAGACAGCCTGCCACTCCGTAGAAGGATAGTCGCCCGAGACCAGGGACGGCGCGAAAGTAAGCCAGCATTGGCGAAGCTGGTCGATGCCGAGCGCCGTAAAATCGAGGGTGCAGTTCCAGGTGGCGGCGGAAGAGCCCCCGGTCATCTGATACTGCGTCTGATCCGTGGTCAGGGTGGCTGCTTTTGAGGTGGCGTAAAGGCGGATCAGATTGCCGTCGCGGCCCCCGCGCGGACTGACAAAGGCAACGCCGGACCCGGCGGACGCCGACGTGGTGAGCGTCAATTGCTTCGGCGACTGCACGGAGCCCACCGTGTAGGTCGCGCCGCCCAGCAGGATGGTCGAGCCCGGAACAATGCCGGAGAAGACGTGCCCGGAATTCCACGTGACGGAAGTGCCGCTCACGTTGGCCGTGCCGTACCGCCCCACCGTAATCTGAATCTGTGGCCCGGTCGCCACCGCCAGCAGGGAATAGGTGGTGTTGGCGGAAACCCAATTCGTCGTGTTGATTTCCGCCGTCAGGCTGGCCGCCACCAGGGTGGGGGTCATCAGCAGCATGGTGGCGGCGGCATTGCCGTCAGAGGCGCTGACCGGGAAACTATTCCCGGCTTTTTCCGTCCGGACGGTGAGCTGAATGGCGTTGGTCGTGCTGCCGCCGGATGCCGTGACGTCGGCATCGTCGCCGAGCTGCGCCAGAAGCCCGGCTGCCACCGTGGCGCTGTTTTCCCCCATCGGGTCCGATTCGGTGTAGGAATATTCGCGGCCATTCACGGTGATGGAGTGGGCTGTGCCCGTGCCACCCGCGTAGAACTGAAACTCCACGGTCTTCTGCCCTTCCGGCACGATGTAGTCGAAGGCCAGATTCTGGTACCAGAGCGTCACGCGGTCATACGCTTCAATGCCAGTGTCCGTGGTCCGCAGCGTGCAGGTGGCGGAAGCCGCCGGGAATGCCGACCCTGCCAGCATCGCGTTATCCCAGAGGCGGATTTGCGCCGTGGTGTTATCGGCGCGGATGCAATCGAGCGTCGCCCAGTCGATCCAGTTGTACTTGGGGGAATCGATGGGCTGCAGACCGTCGCTATAGGTCAGATCGAAGTTCAGGGTGAGCCCGGCGAAGTTGAAATCGGGCAGGTATTTGATGGAAGGATGCTCGTAGAAATTATCGGCATCGTGGAGTACGGCGACGGCGAAGTCCGCCGGGTCGCGAAACGTGCCACTCACGGTAAAATCGGTGGGCGAGGCGGAGTGAATCGCAGCGGCGGCGGCAAACGTGTCGAAGCCGCGCAGACTGATGGTTCGGTCCGGCTGGAGTTTATAAACGCGTTCAGACAATCGGTGGGTTCCCTTCCGGTTCGATTCTGTAGCAGAGGGGAAGGAAAAAGGCCCGGAGGCAGGCATCGGCCGGCCCGCGAGACCACCCGCATCCCGTTCAGAAGACGGCAGTTATGGTCACAGCAAATATTTCCGCGTACCGCGTGATCCAATCGCCGGGGAGCGGGCACTTTCGGGCGGACTCCGTTTCCCGTGATACAAAGACAGACATGCATCGGCGCTCCTTTCTAAAGACGGCCACCGCGGGCATCGGCGGGTCCGGTATTGCGTTCGCGCAGGCGACTGGCATGGCGAATCCTCTGGGTGCGGGAATCAAACTGGGCTTCGACACCTACTCGGTCCGGGCCTTCAAATGGAAGGACATTCAGCTGCTGGACTATGCGGCGAGCCTGAAGGTCGACACGGTGCAGATCTCGGACTCCGGCGATTACAGCAGCCTCGAACCGGCGCACCTCGCCACCGTCAAAGCGCATGCCGACAAACTGGGCCTCGAAATCGACTCCGGCATTGGCTGCATCTGCCCGGTTTCGAAGAGTTGGAAGAGCAACGGCGAGACGGCGGAACAGCGCCTGGTGAATGGCCTGAAGATCGCGAAGGCCGTGGGCGCGAAGTCGATGCGCTGTTTTATGGGCTCGATGGACGACCGGCGGAGTGACAAGCCGATTGAATACTTCATGGAAGCCACCATTAAGGTCTTTCGGAACGTCCGGTCGCAGGCGCAGGATAGCGGCGTAAAGATCGCGCTCGAAAACCACGCGGGCGATATGCAGGCCAGCGAGACGCGGACGGTGATTGTGGAATCGGGCAAGGATTTTGTAGCCTCCTGCCTCGACACCGGCAATCCCATGTGGGTGATGGAAGATCCGCAGGTAACGTTGGAGATTCTGGGGCCTTACGCGGTCTCCACACACGTGCGCGATTCCGTGGTATTCGAACACCCGCGTGGCGCGGCGGCGCAGTGGGTCACCCTGGGCGAGGGGATCATCGACTGGACGGCGTTCTTCACGCTCTACCAGAAGACCTGCCCGAAATCACTGCTGCAACTGGAGATCATCACCGGGCGGCCGCCCCAGATTCTTCCGTATTACGAGAAAGACTGGTGGAAGTGGTTCCCGAAGATGCCCGCCAGCGAGTTCGCGCGGTTCGCGGCACTGGCGAAAAAAGGGCATCCGTTCATGGGTTCCATGGTGATTGAGGATTCCCCGGGCCGCAAGCCGGCCGAGTATATGGAGGCGCTGAAGGAACAGCAGCGCAACGATCTGGGCCGGAGCATCGAGTTCGCACAGAAGCAACTGGGGCTGGGCCTGAAGTGGAAGTCTGCCGCCTGATCAGATCAGGACTGCAGGCGGTAGTAGACGATCAGATCCGTGGCCGGTGGCGTGAACCCGGCGGCACGCAGCATGGCTGCCACCTGACCGCGATGAAAACTGCCGTGGTTTACCAGGTGCAGCACAATCTGCCAGGCGGGCATTTGAAACAGAGCGCCCTGCAGGTTGCGGTGGGGAACAAGGGTATCCCAGGCTGCGAGATCATTCGCCCAATCGAGCCATTCCTGATGCAGGGTCGGCCAGACCCGTTGCAGCTCCGGCATATTCGGGGGCGCGGGCAACTGCGTAATCATCAGGTCCGCCTGCCCTTTCACGCGGCCCAGCCACACGGCCTCCGCCAGATAAATGTGGCTCAGTACGGAGATCTGGTCCGGCATGTTTTCGGCGACGGCGCCGAGCATGCGTTCATCTGCCCAGCGCATGAAAGCCAGGTGTTGCAGACAGGTGGTGCGGACATCCGGAAGCATACCGGTTATTTTACGGGAAGGTATTCGGGACCCTCGCCGGGCGGCAGCTTCAACTGGTTCACGTTCAGCAGCGCGGCATAGGTGGAATAGGCGCTGATGAGTGCTGTCAGGTCGACCAGGTTCTTCTCTCCGAAATGCGCGAGCGTCTTCTGGTACGTCACATCACCGACCCGGTGCGTTCGGAGCAGTTCGGTGGAGAAGTCATAAACGATCCCCTCGTCCGCCTTCATCGTCGCCGGGCGCCTGCCTTCGCGCAGTTCCGCCAGCACGGCCGCGGAGAGACCTTCGCTGCGGGCAATCGGATAGTGCATATACCATTCGAACGGCGCGGACCATTCGCGGCCCGTGATCAGGATGGCGAGTTCGATCAGCGGCCGGGGCAGCGCCGTCTTGTAGCGGAAGTAGAGATACAGATCCATCAGCGGCTGCGACATCTCCGGGCTTCGGAGCATAGCGTTGAAGGGCCCGGTGAGGCCGGAGCGCGTCTGCTTCAGCATGCGTTCCGCCAGCGCGCGCTGCTCACCCGTGGTGTCTTCGAGCTTCAGTTGTGGCATGCGCGGCGAAAGCTGAGAGAAGCACGTGGCGGAGGCCAGCAGCAGAAGGGCGGGGAGAACAATTCGTGGCGGGAGGCGCATCTGCATATCGTATGACAAAAGAAAACGGCTGCCGCTTCCATAGAGAAAGTGGCAGCCGCTGGTGTAGGCGTAGTCGCGCAGTTTAGAAGATAAAGCGCAGCGAACCCTGCATCACGCGGGGAGCGCGTGTGGAGGTGACCTGACCGAACAACGCGTTGGTCTGGTTCCCCAGGGGATCGAAACGGGCCGTGGCGTTGATGCCGGAGAACTGCGTGTGGTTGAAGACGTTATAGGCTTCCCAGCGCAGTTCAATATTGCGTTTCTCGCTCTTCAGCGGGAACATCTTCGCCAGAGCGGCATCCACGTTGCTGATGCCGGGACCGCGCACATCGTACTTGCCGGCGTTGCCGGGATCGCCGATGCCCGGGCGGGCGAAGGCCGCGGTGTTAAACCACTGCAGGAACGTGTGGGTGGTGCCGGAATTCGCATTTCCCACCACATTGATGCGCTGGCCATCGCCGCCGCCGGTCTGGTCGGTTCCGTCCGTGGTGCTGAATCCGACCGCAATCGGCGTGCCGACTGCGAACTGCGCGATCCCTGACAGCGACCATCCATTCAGCACATAGCCAACCGCTTTGTTCGGAATGAGCTTCGACACCGACGGGAAGTTGTAGATGTAGTTGATGGTCATGTTCTGCGTCTGATCCGCGCCATCAAGGCCGTACGCCCATACCCGCAGCGGACGGTAGACCGGGATACCGGTGTAGTCCATGTACTTCGAGTACGCGTAGGAGACGCCGATCTGCAGGTCCTTCGAGAACCGCCGGTTCAAAGAAACCAGCAGCGCATGATAGTTCGACGAAAACGCATTGTCGAGGAACGTGACGTTGTTGTAGCCGGGGTACGGACGGAAGAAGTTGTCCGGCAGCGGCTTGCCGGTGGTCGGATCGGTGTTCTGCGCCAGGAAACGCGAACCGTAGGGAACGGTATTGATGTTGTAGCTCTGCTGCAGATCGCGGCCCAGCACCAGCGCGTAGGAGACATCGAGCAGAATGGAGTGCCCGAAATCATGCTGCACACCAATCGAACCGTTGTAGTTGCGCGGGGTTTTGCCCGCGACGTTCAGTGCGTTGGTATTGCTGGGAGCGAGCACGCCAACGGTCTGAAGCAGCGTATTGATGGTCCCGTAATACTGGATGGGAGTCAGCACGGCCGGCGGGTTATTGGTGGTCGGGCTCCAGAGGCTGAAGCGCGGATTATAGAGGATGCCGATGCCGCCGCGGATGGCGGTCTTGCCGTCGCCAAACACATCGTAGGCGAAACCGAGCCGCGGTCCGACGTGAATCGGCTGCTGGTTCACGAAGCCACGCGGGTAGCTGGCGTCGCCCGAAAGAACGCCCCCGTTAATCGGATTGCCCGTGTTGGGCACAAAGGCGCCTACATAGGTCTGCGGCAGAAGCGCCCCGGTAACCGGATTCAAGGCCATTCTGACGCCGTTTGAAATCACCGGCTGGAACAGCGTGGGCGCGTTCTTCGCGCTGTAGCGGCTCAGCGCGAGAACCGACTGCTGCCCGTCGTAATGCGGATACATCTGATTGGCCCAGGTGAAGCGCGCGCCGTAATCGAGCGTCAGTCTTTTGGTGACCTTCCAGGTATCCTGCACGAACCATTCGACAATCGCCTGCCGTTCGTTCGCGCCAAAGCGCGCGTTCGATTCCGTATAGCTCTGGTAAACGCCGAGCGCCGCGTTCGAGAAGGCATAGTTGGTGTCGAGCGGATTGTTCGTATCCTTGGAGAAGTTAAACGTACCGCTGAAGGTGCTGCGTTCGCCCTCATACTCGCGGATACGGTAGACGTCGATGCCCGCCTTCACGGTGTGCTGACCTTTGGTCCACGTGAAGTTGTCGTTGAAGCTGAAGGTGAAGTCGGTGCCATTCTTCAGGAAGCGGTCATCAAAGCTCACGTTCGGCGAACTGGCGACGTTGAAGCTGAAGCGGGGGATGATGCCATCCGGATTGGAAGACGGATACCACTGGCCGGCGGTGAAGCCGACCGCGGAACGCAGCACGGTGGAGAGCGGGTTGCCCGCCGTGGGGACCAGCTGGGCAGGCGTCGTGGTGTCGTTGTACGGCGTCCAGCCTTCGTGGTTCGTGCGGACGCCGGCGGTGAGTTCCATCACCAGGGTGGGAGTGAACGTGTGCGTCCAGCCGGTTGCGATGCCCTGTTCGGAGAAGCAATAGCACTGGGCAAAGAACCCGACCGGAGTCGCGCCGGAGGCCACGGAGTAGCCTTCCTGCTGTGAGAGCCAGGTCTTGCCGCGGAACCACACCCGGTCGTTATCGGTGGGCACCCAGTCAATCTTAAACAGGTTGCTGCGCTTCGGGAAAACCTGTACTTCCTGAATCTGATAGTTGTAGTTGTAACTGGTGATGGACGGGTTCACGAAGTTGGGCAGCGGCAGGATCTTGAGCAGCGCGAGACCGTTCTTATCAAGCCGGCTCGCGGGAATCGCGTTACCAGGGAACTGCTGCGCCTTGCCCCCCACCAGGTTGTAGGGGTCGTTCACCGGAATTACCTTGCCGCTGGTGTCGTAAGTCTGCGAGAAGTCGCCATTGCGTTCCAGTGCCGACGGCATGGTGTACTGCGTCAGGCCGCCAGGCACGCGATCCTGCAGTTCTTCCAGGTTATAGAAGGCAAACAGGCGCTTACGGTCCCGGTTGAACCGGCCCGGGATAAAGAGCGGACCACCCACCGAGAAACCGAACGTATTGTAGCGGTATTCCGGGCGCTTGACCTTGTTGCGGTTGTTGAAAAAATCGTTCGCGTTCAGGGCTTCATTGCGTCCGTAGTAATAGGCGTTGCCATGAAAATCGCGCCCACCGGACTTGCTGACCACCTGCACGACGGTGCCGCCATTACCGGCATACTCGGCGCGATAGCCGTTCAGAATGACCTTCACTTCGCCGATGGCGTCCATCGTGGTGACGCTCGAAAAGACGTTTGGCGAACCCATGTCATTGCTCACCACGCCATCGACGGCAATGATGTTCTGGTTGCTGGACGCGCCGCGGATAGACGGCGAGCCGGTGCCGTACTGGCCACCAACCGTATCCTGATCCGCCTGATAAGAAACGCCCGGGATGGTGCGGAGCAGCGAAACCACGTCTCTGCCGCGGGCCGTCAGATTGCCGACTTGATCCGTTGTGAGGTCGGCCGATTGCTCAGAGCTGTCCGTTTCCACATGCGCGGCTTCGGAACTCACACTCACGGTTTCGCTCACCGCGCCGATGGTGAGCGTGATCTGCCCGAGGGCGATGCGCTCGTTGGCGGCAACCACCAGTGCAGTCTTTTCATAAGCCTTAAAACCGGCGTGTTCGACCTTCAGAGTATAGGCGTCCGGCGGAACGGCGTTGAAACTGAAAGCGCCGGCGGTGTTGGTTTTGGTGTTGTGGACTTCGCGTGTCTTTTCGCTGGTGAGAGTGACGGATGCCCCCGGAACGGTTTGACCGGAGGGATCGGAAACGTTACCGGAAACGGAGCCGGTGATCGTCATCTGCGCCTGCAAGCCGATGGCGGACAGAGCACAAAAGAGAACAGACAGGACGATGGAGCGAGAACGTGAAAACAACATGGTTGTGTGACTCCCCTGGGCGGACTGAAATGGAAATGACCTGTGGGAGAAGCTATCACAAGCGTGGAGCCGGGTCAATAGAGTAAACGATAAAGACAGCGATTAAGCAAACGGTCATACGGTGCTTATCCAAACGAAATGAACTCTGGTGTTGCTGAGGATTCCCCAGACAAATTAGCGGCGGACAAAATCCCGGCGACAGAAACTACAGGAGTCGTATATAATTCGGGCATGTCTACCTCGGCTACGCCGGTAGTACCTCCGGATCACAAACGGGTGAACAAAAACACAATTACCGTTCTGCGGACGCTCTCCAGCCGGGAATTCCTCATATTTCTTCTGTTCACGCGCGGTGCGCACTCAGTATTCGAGAGTGGGGCCACTGTGGCGGGCGTTGCGGAAAGGCTCCGTTGCAGGCCGGAAACGGTGGAGAGACACCTCAGAAATTTACGGACAAAACTGCTACAGGCGGGGGAAGAAGACTGGATGACCGGTGGCACCCTGCACCCTGAGGGCGTCGAAACGATCCATTGATCCCCTCCGCCCCCCGGGGGATTCGTCCTTTTTTCCGAGTTCCTTTGTGGACCTTCACATCTGTCGACAGAAAGCTCAGAAAAAACGCGGAATTTATCGTGCGGAACGGCTTGCCTGATGAGGCAGGGAATGCGCTCATCGATAACATTTGAATTGGCCGGTTTGAGCGATAATTGGGTTATGTCCATTTCCCGCTTCCTGACCGCCGCGTTAGTCCTGTCTTCCGCCGCCACCACCTTCGCGCAGGCTCCCGCCGCCGGTCCGCAGGTTTCCAGTTCGATGGTGCTTTTCGGCAATGCAAAGAACAATGTCGTGAAATCGGCGGATCAGATTCCCGCTGATTTGTGGAACTGGCGTCCCACTCCGAAGGTCCGCACCTTCGGGGAACTGTTCGCGCACATCGCCGACGGCCAGTATGAATTCTGCGGCGCAGCGCTTGAAGGCAAGCCGGTAGACAAGGGCATCGAAAAAACAGCGAAGTCAAAGGCGGAAGTCGTAGCCGCGCTGACTCAGGCATTCGCCTACTGCGAGGCGGGCTACAAGAAGATGACGGAATCCTCCGCTGCCGAAACCGTGACCTTCTTCGGCCGCCCCATGACCCGCATCTCCATCATGGACTTCAATGCGGCCCACACTATGGAACACTACGGCAACCTGGTGACTTACATGCGGCTGAAGGACATGGTGCCGCCTTCCAGCAAGCAGTAGTCCACGAAGTCTGAACGAGCTACAGCAGGCCGCGCGCTCCCAGCCTTGCCAGCCAGCGCTGCTTTGCGGATTTCAGCTGATCCGCAACCAGCAGCGCCGGCGTATCTTCTTCGATACTTTCCAGCACCTCAAACGTGAAGGCCGGTTCCTGATTCGCGAGCCATTCGTCCTGCAGGGGCTTATCGCGATGCCCGCCGATCCGGAGAGCGAACCAGTTGCTGTTCTGAGCCGTATCGAGATTGCGGGAAGTGCCCACCCAGACGCTGCCGGTGGTGGTGCAGCGGATCGCGTAAACCCCGGCGCGCACCTTCCTTTCCCGAAACTGATGAGCGGCCTGTTTCCGCTGTTCTTTCGAGAGCATTTCAGGCTTCTTCCCGCCCGAAGGCGAGCGCCGCCGCGTAGTCGCGAATATCCGGAGGCCAGGGTTCCATCATCGCCAGAAACCGCGGGTGATCGCCCGCGAACAGCGCCCGCAGTGCTTCTTCATAGCCGGGTTCATCGCCGGCCAACGCCGTGGCGAAACGATAAGCGGCCTGTCGGGCGCGGCGGAGTCCATCCTGTTCGCCATTCGTTCGGATGGCCTGTTCCACCAGTTTGCGCAATGCGACGGAAGCGCCTCCCGGCTGCGTCGAGAGCCAATCCCAGTGACGGGGCAGCAGAGTGACTTCCCGGGCGACCACGCCGAGTTTCGGTCGCCCGGGCTGCTTAGGCGTCGGAACCGCGACTGACACCGGAGGGTCGATCTGCTCCCCGGTTTTGTCATCGAAAATCAGGATCTGCGCGGTAGAGTCCTGCCGCCGGAATTCCTCCATTCGCCGGACGACATCGGCCAGAGGTCCGGAGGCAAGGCGGATCTTGCTATGGAAGGCGGTGCAGGAGTTAGACACCTCCGAATATTACCCGGATAAAAATATCCTGTCAAGCCCGTCACGGCACATGGGCGGACGGCGGGCTTTACACTGTGAGGAATGTCTAAGATGCTTCGACGGACGTTCTTCCAGCAAACCCTGACGGGCTCGGCGCTACTCGCGCAATCGGCATCCACTCCCGGCGCGCCCGCCCCGATTCTGCCAAAAGCGCTGAAGGCCGGGGACACCATCGGGCTGATCACCCCTTCGAGTTATGTTTCGGACCCCGACGAACTGGCTTTTGCCAAACGCTTCTGCGAGTTCTTCGGGCTGAAGTGGAAGATGGGCCGCTCGGTGGGCCAGCGCTACGGCTACCTGGCCGGCACGGCACAGCAGCGTGTGGACGATCTTCATGCCATGTTTGCCGACCGCGAAGTACAGGGGATTATCTGCATTCGGGGCGGCTACGGGTCGGCACAGATGCTGGATCAGCTCGATTACGGGCTGATCCGGTCGAATCCGAAGGTGTTTCTGGGCTACAGCGATATTACGGCGCTGCATGTGGCGATCGGGCAGAAAACCGGTCTGGTGACGTTTCACGGGCCGGTTTCGCTGAGCCATCTCACGGAGTGGTCACAACAGCACCTGCGGGCCGCACTGTTCGGGCATGCGCCGATTGGAGCGGTCACGAATCCACCGGAAGCGAACCCATTGCGCGCCGGGCATACGCTGCGGACGGTGCGGGGCGGGAAGGCGCGGGGCGCATTGGCGGGCGGGAATCTGACGCTGCTTTCGACCACGCTGGGGACGCCATACGGCGTGGAGACGGCGGGAAAGATTCTCCTGATGGAAGACATCGGGGAAGACATCTACCGTATCGACAGGATGTTCACGCAGCTGAAGCTGGCGGGAAAGCTACAGGCCGCGGCCGGGATCGTGGTGGGCGAGTGCAAGGACTGCCCACCTCCCGGTCATGATTCCGCCTATTCCCTGGGCGAGGTGATCGACTACCTGCTGGGAGATCTGAAGATCCCCGTGCTTTACGGCCTGAGCTTCGGTCATACCATCGACCAGGTGACGCTGCCCCTGGGCGTGATGGCGACGCTCGACGCGGATCAGCAGGTTTTGACAGTGGAAGGGCCAGCGACGCGGGAGCAGGAGGTGCGCCGGTAAGCGCACCTCCCCGCCTTAGTTCGCCAGCGCCGTCTGGCCCAGATGATAAGCGATATGGCCCGCTCTGCTCAGCAGAATTGCGAAACGGTTGCGATGTGGCTCCCGGGCGAAATCCGCTTCGGAAACAGCGGTATGACGTTGCAGCCATTGTTCGGCGGTCAGTGCGGCGAAAGCAGCATCCAGCTTCCGTGTGCCTTCCTCCCAGATCCGCTTCAGCTCAGTGGCGGAGACGGTTTTGACCGCACGATCCGGGTTGTTGAGGAACATCGCATCGAGTTCCGGGTGCAGGCGGTCGCCGAAGCCGAGGAGCGGCAACATCGCGTCGTTCACCGCCGCGAGGTGCCCCCACAGGTAAAGGAGCCGGTTCCTGCCCGGCGCGATCTCCTGTGAGAGCTGCTCTTCGGTGAGAGAAGAGAAGAACTGCCCTGCACGCTCCACGTTGCTCTTCCAGAGGCGCAACGCCGAGTCCACCAGAGAGGCTTCCGCGCTCAACGTAAGCCCCCGCCTGCCAGCAGCGTCTCGCCGGTAAGCCACCCGGACTCGTCCGAGGCCAGGAAGACCGCAACGGCAGCGATGTCGCCCGGCTGCCCGAGGCGTCCCAGCGGGGTCTGCGCCACAGTGGCAGTGGCAAAGTCGCTCTCGTGGATGCCCGCGGACTGTACGCCTTCGGTAACCACCATACCGGGATTGATGGAATTCACGCGGATCTTGCGTGGCCCGAGTTCACGCGCCAGCACGCCGGTGATCGCGTCGATAGCGCCCTTGGTGCCGCTGTAGACGGCGGAGGCGGGCGGCGTGATGCGGGTCACGACGGAACCCAGATTGATGATGCTCGCGCCTTCGCCGAGATGCTTCGAGGCAGCCTGCGTCACCAGCAGCGTGCCCAGCACATTGATGTTGAACATACGATGGAAGCTCTCTTCCGTGATGGCTTCGAGCGGCGCGAACTCGTAGACGCCGGAGTTATTCACCACCACATCGAGACGTCCGTAATGCGTGATCGCCGCGTCGATAAGACCCTGCGCGTCGGCGGCCTTCGAGACATCGCCACCCACCGCCACAGCCTTGCCGCCCGCTCCCGTGATCGCGGCGACAACGGCGTCGGCGCCCGCCTTGCCCGACGCGTAATTCACCACCACCGCGGCGCCTTCCGCGGCGAGAGATTGGGCGATGGCCGCGCCGATGCCCTTGGACGCGCCCGTTACAACTGCAACTTTTCCTGTCAGTCTGCTCATTTTTGTTCTCCTTTTCTGTCCAGCTGCCTGTTCAGATGCAACCCCGTTCCGGCAGGATTCATGAGTTCCGAACTTGTGAACTAATGGACGACAACATACGGCGGAGAGTAAGATGGTGGCACATGCGGCCGCTGTTTCACCCCTCAATCGACGACGTTACTCTGGAGGGGATTCTGCATGCGCTTTCCGATCCCGTGCGGATGGCGATCTTTGCGGATATCGTGAAGGGCGACTGCGCGCCGAGTTGTTCGAGCTTCCTCCGGGTCAATGAGAAGGCGATCCCGAAATCCACCCTGTCCCAGCACTTCAAGGCCCTGCGGGAAGCGGGGCTGATCCGGGGGCAACGGCAGGGCGTGGAGATGCACAATACCCCGCGCTGCGCGGAGTTGCAGGAACGCTTTCCCGGACTGATGGCCGCGATTTCGTCCGCCTATTTCCTGCAGTTACAGCGCAACAGTGAGAAGGCGAAGAAAAGGTCCCGGCGACGGCGAGCCACCACCGAATAGCCCGGGGTATCAGCCGCCGCGCTCCTGCGCTTCTTCGTCATCGCCATAGACCTCTTCCCGGATGATGCGCTCGGTAGCCTCGTTCAGGTAGATGTCGAGAGCCTCCTTCAGCTGGATGTATTCGGGCCACAGCGTTTCGTTGAGGAATGTCCGGGGCACGCGGACCATCACGGTGGTGTGGCGCTGGCGTTTGTAGCGATAGGGATTCAGGCCGTAGCGGCGGCAGAGTGCGGCGAAGAGGCGGCGCTGCCAGCGGTCAGGCAGCGTGAACTGCACCTCGGCGGCGCGCTCGGTTTTCGTCAGCGCGGCGAGAGCGGCTTTCACGCGCTCAATGGCGGCGGCAGCGGCGTTGCGCTCTCCGCTGGTGGTTGCGCCCTCGAAGAGCGCGGAGATCTTACGAAGCTTCTCGCGAAGCTGTTGCTCGGAAGTCAGGCGCTTTCCTATTTGGCGGGAACCCAGGCCATGCCGTCGGGCTGTTTCCCGGCGTCGATTTTGCCGGTGACCTGCAGAGTCTTCAGATCCACCACCACCACATAGTCATCCGGCGTGCAGGCGACGAAGGCCCGGACGCCGTCGGGCTGCATCTGGATGCCCGCCGCGCCCCTGCCAATGGGGAAGCGCTTCAGTTCCTTGTGACTGGCGGCATCGATGATGGTGAGATCAGGACCGCCGAGCGTCGAAACCAAAACCAGTTTGCCATCCGGCGTGAACTTGAGGCGATTCGCGCCAGTGACATTGGCCTGCAGCGTTTCTTTCAGCTTCTTACCCGGCAGGTCCACGATGGAAACAGTGCCGTCCTGCGCGTTGGCGGTCCAGAGTTCCTTCCCGTCGGGAGAGACATCGAAGCCTTCCGCGCCAGGTCCGACTTTCACGACCGTCTCATCCCAGTCTTCGCGCGGACCACCAGGACCGCGTCCTCCCGGTCCACGCGCAGGCCCGCCCTGTGGCGGAGGGCCACCAGGACCGCGTCCACCCGGAGGCGGACCACCCGGAGGTGGACCACCCGGGCCCCGGCCCTGCGGCGCCATCGTTTTGTCGATGATCGAAACCGTCCCCGCATTCACGTTGGTGGTCACCATGCGTTTGCCATCGGGCAGCACGTAAACCATGTGAGTCCGGTTCTGACCGGTGCCGAGGATGAAATCGACTTTCATCGTGGCGGGATCCAGGCTGCCGATCACCTTATTGATCTCCGCCGTGAACCAGAGTTTGCCCCCATAAAAGTCGAGCCCGTGCGGTCCGCGCAGAGGGCTCAGATCCACAGCGGGCAGGGCCTTCTGCGCCACAAGGTCAATCACGGAAATGGTGTTGTACGCCCCGCCGCCGTAGTTGGAAATGAAAGCGTAGTGGCCGTCCGTGGAGGCCACCACTTCATGCGGGTCCGGACCGGAGGGCAGGCGCGCGCCGACCTTCAGCGTCTTCCCGTCGACAATCGAAAGCGTCTGATCGGACTTGGAGAGAATGAGCAGCGCCGGCGATGTCGTCTCCGCAGCCAGCGCGGAGATCGAAAGCAGGAAAGCCAGACCGGTACGGAGAATCATTTGAGATCACAATACCAGATAGGCGGCCCCGCCGGGCATGTGCGGCGCTACTGTTTCAGCTTCAATCCGGCCAGTTGCGAGACGGCCCCCAGAGTGGTCTGCGCGGCGTTCAGACCCAGGCGGAAATCGTCGTCATTGAAGGTGGCGTACACGTCGGTGGGCTGGTGCCAGTGTGGGTCCCAGCCGTTGCCAATCTGCGGACCACGTTCGTTTTCGCGCAGGCTGACGGAAGGCGCCAGGTCCTGGAAACGACCGGAATCGGTGTTCGTCATGTGCGCGCCCACGGTCGCGGGGTAATCAGTGGCGTACTTCTCGTTGGCGGCCTGGATCTTCCACGCGAGTTCGGCGGACTCCTTCGCCATCTTCGAAGCGCTCTGGAATTCAATATTGACGTCGGCTTCCGGGCGCTGCGTTTTGGGCATCGTACCGTCTTTAAGAGGCATGCCGTGGTCGAAAAGCATCATGTCATGCTGGATGACGCCGAGCCATTTCGGCTCCGGATACTTGCCGGAACCAGCAGGCGACTCCTTGCCCTGCAGTTCGTTGCGCTGGGTCACATAAGCCTGCGCACCGTTCGTGCCGGACTCTTCATTGTTCCAGAGGACGAAGCGGATGGAGCGCTCCGTCTGCACGTCGGGGCTGCTGAGAATGCGGGCGGCCTCCATCACGATCGCCGTGCCGGAGCCATCGTCATTGGCGGCTTCACCCCAGCCAATGCCGTCCATGTGGGCGCTGACGATATACATCTCTTCCGGATGCGTGACGCCGACCTTCGTGCAAAAAACCTCCTGGCGCTCGCCAGCCACCGACGGGGGCGTATTGAGGGCGCGAAGCTTCTCATCGGGCTGCAAATTCGGATCGTTATTCACGCCGGTCTTCGCGCGGATGCCACGCGGCGTACCGCCTCCCTGCCGTCCGCCGCGACCACCGCGACCCGCGCCCGCTGGCGCTGCGCCGGGTGTTGAAGCAGGCGGATTTCCTCCGTCGGCGTTGGGCGCAGGTCCCCGACCGGCGGGCGGTTGATAGTCGTACCTGATGCGTTCGATATTCGCGCAGCCGTAGCTCTTTAACTGGGCTTCAATCCAGTCAATGGCGGCGCGATTGCGTTCGGTGCCCTGGCGGCGGTCACCGAAGCGGGTAAGACCTTTGATGGTGGCCTTGTATTTCTCAAGATCGAGGCGACTGACAACGGTTTTGATGGGATCCGGCTCGGCGGCGGGGGCGGCGGGAGGGGTCTGGGCGAAAAGTGCGGCTGTAGCGGCGAAAAACCCGAGGCAGAGTTTCATTTTCCGCTTAGTGTAGCGCGAGGAAAGCTTCGGCGGCGCTCAACCCGGAGAGAAATGCGCCTTCCACGCGGGGTCCGCCGAAAGCGTCACCGGCGAACGCGATCGGCGCGGGGGTGGCTGAGTACAGAAACGCCGCCGAAACCGGGGTTATGGGCTGGCTGAACTTCCACCGGTGGACCTGCCACGCCGTGACGGCGCCGCCGAGCCAGGGCGCGGCGGCTTCCAGTAAAAGCCGTGCGATCTCTTCGTGCGGGGCATCAAAATAATCGCGCGTGAAGCCGGGACTCGCATGAATCGTCAGCGCGGCGGGACCCGTGGAAACGCCTTTCCGCGTGTTGTCCGCCAGAAAAGCGATGGGGCCGGTTTCCGGGCGCACATAGCCGGGGGCGGGCACCAGGCCTGGTCCTTCGACCGTTGCCAGCAAGGCGAAGCACGGATCATAGTCGATCCCGCGCAGGTCCTCAAAAACATCGGGCGCGAGCGCAGCCAGGCAGCCCGCCAGCAGCGCAAGCGACTGCGGGACCGGAGCGGTCATCAGCAGGTTCCCGGCATGGATTTCGTCGCCCGCCCCGGTCACCAGAAGCCAGCCGCCGTCCGCGGCTTCGATGCGGGTGACCGCGGTCTGCGTGCGAACGTCGAAGGGTTTCGCCAGTTCTTTGGCCAGACCGTTCATGCCGCCGGTACCCCGGTAGCGAGTATGCCCGGTTTCGGTGAACCATTCCGTAACCCAGCCGGCGGCGCGCCACTGATCGACGGCCGCCCGAAACCGGGCATCGCGTACGGTAAAGAACTGCGCGCCATGGTCAAAGCGGCTCTCGCCGGCCCGGCGGGTGGCCAGGCGTCCGCCCACGCCGCGGCCTTTGTCGAGAAGGACAACCCGCCGGCTGTTCTGACGGAGCATCGCGGCCGCGGTCAGCCCGGCCATACCGGCGCCCACGATGGCGAACTCAATGGATTCAGACATACTTTACCTTCACTCCCCTAGTATTTTTCTATTACTCCCCGGGCCTGCCGGACTCAAGATAATGGAAGAACACCAAAAATGAAGAAGCTATTTGAGAACCGGCTGGCCGTCGGCTTTCTGATTCTGCTGGTGAACGCCGGGTATCTGGCCGCGTTCGCTTCCGCCACCTTGTTCTATATGGGCAATGTGCTGTTCCATGTTCTCCTGGGGATCGGGCTGGCGCTGGGGCTGCTCTGGAGTCTTCGCAAGCCCGATTCCGCAGCTCGCCGCGCGCCGGTGGCGACTCTGCTGTTCGGAATCACACTTCTGGCGGGCGGCTATCTGACCTGGCAGGGCAGTCTGCTGGAACTTCGCCCTGTGCTGATCGCGCACATTGTGGCTGGGGTGTTGGGGACTGCGGCCCTGATCCCGTGGATCCGCCGGCAGGCTACACCCGGCTTCCGGAAGGGCTTCCAGTATGCCTGTATCGTCATGGTGGGGCTGCCGCTGCTGACGCTGGGCTATCGCAGGGCGGCGCCGAACCAGGCGGATAAGATTGTGAACCCTCCGGTCGCGCCGATTTCCATGGAAGAGGAGGGCGGCGGCCCGAAGTCGCCGTTCTTCCCGTCTTCGGCAAAGACCAATGTGGGAGGCGTAATCCCCTCCAACTTCTTCATGGATTCCGAAACCTGTGGCGAGTGCCACAAGCAGGCCTACGACGAGTGGAAGAGCTCCAGCCATCATTTCGGTTCGTTCAACAACCAGTTCTACCGGAAAGCCATTGAGTACATGCAGGAAGTGAAGGGCCCCGGTCCCAGCAAGTGGTGCGCCGGCTGCCATGACCATGCGGTGTTCTTCAATGGCCGTTTCGATAAACCCATCAAAGACCAGATCGACACGCCGGAAGCGCAGGCCGGTCTGGCGTGCACGTCGTGCCATGCCATCACGCATGTGGAAGGTACCATGGGCAACGGCGGCTTCACCATCGAGTACCCCCCGCTGCACCAGTTGATGACCAGCAAAAACAAGTACATGAAGGCCATGGTGGACTTCATGACTTATCTGAACCCGGAGCCCCACCGCCGCACGTTCCTGAAGCCGTTCATGACGCAGAGCACTTCAGAGTTCTGCTCCGCCTGCCACAAGGTTCATCTCGATGTCCCTGTGAACGATTACCGCTGGTTCCGCGGCTTCAATGACTACGACAACTGGCAGGCCAGCGGTTTTGGCGAGGGCGCGCGGTCGTTCTACTATCCACCCAAAGGGCAGACCTGCACGGATTGCCATATGCCGACGGAACCTTCCCGCGAAGCGGGCCATCACGATGGCAAGATCCATTCCCACCGCTTCATAGCCGCGAACACCGCGCTGCCGACCGTGAATCAGGATGCCGCGCAAATGGAAGCGACGAAGAAGTTTCTGACCTCCGGCTTCATTACGGTGGATATCTTTGCCGTCTCGCCCGTGGACGAAAAGAGCGGCACACGAATGGTGCGGCGCGCCGCCACCGGGCCGCAGGTGATGAGCGGTACGGCGGTGGGAGAGGAGTCCGATCAGGCTGGCGATACGTTTATTCGCGAAGTGGGGAAGGTCGCCGCGCCCCTCAACAAAGCCGCTCTCAAACTGACGCCGGGCGTAACGGCGCGCGTGGATGCCGTTGTCCGGACGCGCAAGATCGGGCATTTCTTCCCCGGCGGCACCATCGACTCCTTCGATATCTGGCTGGAACTCCAGGCGGTGGATGCCACCGGCAAGGTGATTTTCTGGAGCGGCCAGGTGGAAGAGGACGGCAAGGGCCGGGTGGACCCGGGCGCGCATTTCTACAAAGCCGCGCAACTGGACGCGGCGGGCAATCCCATCGATAAGCGCAACGCCTGGCAGGCCCGCAGCGTGCTCTACGCCCGGCAGATCCAGCCCGGCGCGGCCGATACCGTCCATTTCCTGGTGCGCATTCCGAAGGACGCCAAAGGCCCGGTCACGCTGAGCGCCAAACTCAATTACCGGAAATTCACGCGCTATTACACCGAATTCGCCTACGCGGGCAAACCAAAGCCAGGCCAGGACCCGGCGCTCATCGATAAAGAGCACAACAGCGCCCAGTACAGCTTCGACAAGGCCAACATCCCGGCCAATGTCTCCGGCGCGATCAAAGACCACATTCCGGACCTGCCGATTATCGTTCTCGCCAGGGCGGAAGCAAGGCTCGACCTGACCAACAACGCGGCGGAAACGCAGTGGAATCAAGTCGCCACCAAAGCCGACCGCGAGCGCTGGAACGACTGGGGCATCGGCATGCTGCTGCAGGGCGATCTGAAGGGCGCCGAATACGCCTTTAAGAAGGTCACCGAAGCGGAGCCGGGTTATGCCGATGGCTGGCTGAACGTGGCGCGCGCCCTGATTCAGGAAGGCGAAGTGGAGGCGGCGAAGCCCTACGTACAGAAGTCGCTCGCCATTGACCCCTCCCTGGGACGAACCTATTATTTCCGCGCGCTGGCGGAAAAGGCGGATGGCGATTACGATGCCGCGCTGAAGTCGCTGGCCATTGTGACTTCGAAATATCCGCGCGACCGCGTGGTGCTCAATCAGGTGGCGCGCATCCTCTTCCTGCAGCGGAAATACAAGGAATCGCTCGATGCCCTGCAGCGCGTGGAACAGGTGGATCCGGAAGATCTGCAGATGCACTACACCGCGATGCTGGCCTGGCGCGGCCTGGGCGATGTGCAGGCGGCGGCCCGCGAAGAGAAACTCTTCCGGCGCTTCAAGGCGGAGGAATCCTCGCAGGCGATCACCGGCGCGCGGCGTCTGGTGAGCCCGGAGGATAACAATGAGCGGCAGAACATTCACGATCACGAAACCGTGGTGCTGAATACCGCCAAACGCAAAGCAGTGGCAGCCCAGGGAGGGTCTGAGTGAGAGTCATCGGGGGAGTTGGGGGCTGTTTCTTTTTCGCCGCTTTACTGGCGATTCCGGCGGGTGTGACCGAGGTGCATTTTACGGATGTCACGGCTTCGGCGGGCATCCATTTCACCCACAATGCGGGGAAGACCGGCAAGAAGTATCTGCCGGAAACGCTGGGTGCGGGCGCGGCGTTTATCGATGCCGATGGCGACGGCTGGCAGGACATCTTTCTGGTGAACGGGAAGGACTGGAGCCCGCGCGGCCAGCGTTCCCTGCCCGCGCTCTACCGGAACAATAAGAACGGCACGTTTACCGATGTGACGGCGGGAAGCGGTCTCGACGTGGAAATGTACGGCATCGGCGTCGCCGTGGCAGACTTCGACAATGACGGCCGCGACGACATCTACGTCACCGCGCTCGAAGGCGACCGCCTGTTCCACAACGAGGGCGGCGGCAAGTTTAAGGACGTGACAAAGTCCTCCGGCATCAGCAACGCGAATTTCGCCACCAGCGCCGCCTGGTTCGATTTCGACAAGGACGGCAAGCTCGACCTCTTCGTCGCCAACTACGTGCAGTGGACGCAGAAAGGCGACATCTGGTGTTCGCTCGATGGCGCGACGAAATCCTACTGCACACCCGAATCCTACAAAGGCACGCAGAGCAAGCTCTATCACAACCTGGGCAACGGGCGTTTCGAGGATGTGACGGTGAAAGCGGGCATGGGCGACGCCACCAGCAAGTCCCTGGGCGTCACCGTGATCGATTTCGACGGGGACACATGGCCGGACCTGTTCGTGACCAATGACACCCAGCCCAACAAGCTCTATCGCAATAACCGCAACGGAACTTTCAGCGAACTCGGCATGTCCGCCGGCGTGGCGTTCGGCGAAGACGGCGTGGCGCGCGGAGCGATGGGCGTCGACTGGGCTGATTATGACCGCACCGGCCGCGCGCATCTCCTCGTCGGCAATTTCTCGAACCAGATGCTGGGCCTCTATCACAACGAAGGCAAGGGCCTGTTCGTGGATGAAGCGCCGCTCTCCACCGTGGGCCGGGAGAGCCTGCTATCTCTCGCGTTCGGCGTGTTTTTCTTCGACTACGATCTGGATGGCTACCCGGATATCCTCACGGCCAACGGGCATATCGAAGAAGAGATCGGGCGCGTGCAGCCGAAAATCAAGTACAGGGAACCGCCTCTGCTGTTCCGGAACCTCGGCGGCAAAAAGTTCGAGAATGTTTCGGCCAAAGTGGGCGATGCCTTTACCACCCCGATGGTGGCGCGCGGCGCGATCTACGGCGACTTCGATCACGACGGCGATCTGGACGTGCTGTTCTCCGTGAACTCCGGTCCGGCGCGGCTGCTGCGAAACGACGGCGGTAACCGGAACCACTGGATCTCCATCCGGACGGCGGGGACGAAGTCCAACCGGGATGGCATCGGCGCCGTGGTGCGCATCGAAAGCGCGTCGGGCAAACAATGGAGCACGGTCCGCAGCGGCTCGAGCTACGCCTCCCAGAGCGACCTGGCCCTGACGTTCGGCCTGGGTGCGGACACGGTGGTCAAATCGATTCAGGTGGAATGGCCCAGCGGGACGAAGCAGAGCTTTTCCGGCGTGCCCGCCAATCAGATGCTGCTGGTGGATGAGGCCCGCGGGATTGTTCCGGCCAAAGGTTCCGGCGACAAACGCTGAGGGGACCATGGTGCGAACGGGGAGGGTCGAACTCCCATGCCCTTTCGGGCGCTGGAACCTAAATCCAGAGCGTCTGCCAATTCCGCCACGTTCGCGTGGGTAGGCCGATTCGAATTATAGCAGCGGCGCGGACCACGCGTGCCGGGCTGGTATCATGGTTTTGAGTCTGAGTCGGTAGCTCAGTTGGTAGCAGCATCTCACTTTTAATGAGAGGGTCGCGGGTTCGAGTCCCGCCCGACTCACCATCTTTTCCTTCCCCTGATAGATAATGGTCTCCATCATCGCGATGGAACTTCGCCCGACCATCTCTATCCTCGTCGCGTCCGCCACACTCGCCTTCGCGCAGACGCCGGACCAGACCGAGTTCTTCGAAAAGCACATCCGGCCAATCCTCGCCTCCCGCTGTGAGGCCTGTCACGCCGCGTCGCCGCGAGCGAATTTCCGCGTCACCTCCCGCCAGTCCCTGCTGCAGGGCGGCGATTCCGGCCCCGCCATCATCCCCGGCAAACCGGACGAAAGCCGCCTCTACCAGGCAATTCTCTACAAAGATCCGAACCTGCAGATGCCGCCCACCGGCAAACTGCCCGACGACGTCATCGCGGATTTCCGCCAGTGGATTGCCCTGGGCGCGCCCGACCCGCGCTCCGAGGGTCCCGCCAGCCCGCCAAAGCCCCTCACCAAACAGTTCGATCCCGAACAGGCCCGGAAGTTCTGGGCCTTTCAGCCGCTGCCCGCCTCAGGAAAACCTGCGACCGCGGGCGCCATCGACGCAATTCTGAAGCCGCAGGGTCAGGCCGTTCCCCCGAACATCTGGCTGCGCCGCGTCACGTATGACCTCACGGGCCTGCCACCCACGCCCGAAGCGCTGACCGCGTTCGAGCGCCACCCGGACAAGGCCGCCGCCGTGGAAAAACTGCTCGCCAGCCCCCAATACGGCGAGCGCTGGGCACGCCACTGGCTCGACCTCGTCCGGTATGCCGAGACCAACGGCCACGAATACGATCACGATAAAAACGACGCCTGGCGCTATCGCGACTACGTCATCCGCGCCATGAATGACGATCTGCCCTACGATCAGTTCGTCCGCGAGCACGTGGCGGGTGATCTGCTGCCCCGCCCCCGGCTCTCGAAGGACGGATCGTATCTGGAATCGCCCCTGGGCACAACCGCCTGGTGGTTCGGCGAAATCCTGAACTCCGCCACCGATTCCGTGAAATCGCGCGCCGACCAGGTGGACAACCAGATCGACGTTTTCAGCAAGACCTTCCTCGGTCTGACCGTCGCCTGCGCCCGCTGTCACGACCACAAATTCGACCCCATCCCCACCGCCGATTACTACGCGCTCGCGGGCGTGATGCATTCCACGCGGGTCCGCGAGGCCGTGATCGACAGCCCCCGGCGGCAGACGGAAATCGCGGAGGTGATGCGGCAATACCCCGCGCGACCCGCCGCCAAAGCCCCGAAACTGCAACTCCGCGAGGGCGACGAACTCTTCACGGAGTTCGCGCAGTGGCATCAGGAAGGCCAGGGCATCACCATCTCGAACGGCGTGGCCGATACGGCGGGCCCCGGGTCACTGGCCGCGGTGGGATCGCTCACGTCCCCGAAGTTCCGCATGCCGCGCTTCTACGTCCATGTGCTGTTTCAGGGCACGAAGTACACCAAACCGCGCCTGGGTGAAGGGGATCTCCGGCTGACCGTGGTGGCGGACGACTACAAGAGCTCGCACTTCTTCCCCACTGGCGCCGAAGGCTTCACCTGGAAATCCGACCGCATGACGCTCTCGAAAGACCGCACCTGCTACTTCGAACTGGTGGACCGCTCGCGCACCGGGTACATGGCGGTGGCGGCAATTGTGATCTCGGATCACAAAGATCCGCCCGCGATTGTGGAAGCCCCGTCTATCGCGCCGGTTGAGCCGGATGCGGCGCTCGAAGCCCGGCTGCCGGAATCCACCTTCGCCATGATCAGCCACGATGAAGACCCCGCGAACGTGAAGATTCACATCCGGGGCAGTCACCAGAACCTGGGCGCGGAAGTGCCGCGAGGGTTCCTGCGGGTGCTGACCCAACAGACCCGGCCCGTGGGCGAGACTTCCGGGCGGCTCCAATTTGCCGACTGGCTGACGAACGATTCGCAGGCGCTGCTGGCTCGCGTCATGGTGAACCGCGTCTGGATGCACCACTTTGGCACCGGGCTGGTGAAGTCGACCGACAATTTCGGCGTGATGGGCGAGAAACCCGCCAATCAGCAATTACTAGACACGCTCGCCAGGCATTTTATCGACAGCGGCTGGAGCCTGAAACAACTGCACCGTGAAATTCTGCTGACCGACGCGTACGAGAAAACGGTTCCCATCCGGCGTCTGGAAGGGGAAGCGATCCGCGATGCGATGCTGCAACTCTCCGGCCACCTCGACCCGAAACTCTATGGGCCGAGCGTGGTGCCATTCATCAGCAAATATCAGGACGGGCGCGGCAAGCCGCCCAGCGGCCCGCTCGATGGCGACGGCCGCCGCAGCATCTACATCCAGGTGCGCCGCAACTTCCTCACACCCCTGTTCCTCGCGTTTGACTACCCGCTGCCCATCTCGACCATCGGCGCGCGCGGTTCAAGCGCCGTACCCAGCCAGGCTCTCATGCTGCTGAACAATGAATTCGTGCTGCGGCAGGCGCGGCTGTGGGCCAGGCGCACCCTCGTCGAAGACCGTACTCTACCGAACCTGGTGGGTTCCATGTATCAGGAAGCATTCGCGCGTCCGCCCTCCGCGGCAGAGCAGGCCGCCGCACTCGACTATCTTAGGCAGCATGGCGATACCGAGGATAGCCGCGCCGACCTGGCGCATGTCCTCTTCAACACAGCGGAGTTTTCCTATGTTCAATAGGCGTCAGTTTCTGGCTCGCTCCGCCAATGGCTTTGGAGCCCTGGCGGCCCTTTCCCTCAATGCCGCCACCCGCGCGCCACACTACCCGGCGAAGGCGAAGAGCGTGATTTTCCTCTTCATGGATGGCGGACCTTCGCAGATGGACAGCTTCGACCCCAAGCCGCGCCTGCGCCAGGAACACGCGAAACCTCTGCCATTCAAGCCGCCCACCACCGTTTTCAATATCAGTGACAAGATTTTGGGCTCGCCGTTTTCCTTCCGGCAATACGGGCAATCCGGCGCATGGGTGAGCGAGCTTTTCCCGCACACCGCAACCTGCGTGGACGACATGACCATCATCCGGAGCATGGTGGCGGACCACTCGGAACATACGGCGGCCAACTACTTCATCCACTCCGGCTCCGGGTTTCAGGGGCGGCCCAGCATGGGCGCATGGGTGAATTACGGCCTCGGCAGCGTCTGCGACAATCTGCCCGGCTTCATCGTTCTGGAAAGCGGCCTCATCCCGCCCGGTGGCATCGACTGTTTCGGCGCAGGCTTCCTGCCCGCCAGCTATCAGGGGACTCTTTTCCGGAAGGGCGCAACCCCGGTGGCCGACCTCGAACCACCTGCCGCCGAACGGACCAAACAGCGCGAAAAGCTCGCGCTGCTGAGCCAACTCAACGCGGGCGTGGTGGAGCGCTTCGCCGCCTCCAGCGAGGTGGAAGCCACCATTCAGAACTACGAACTCGCCTTCCGCATGCAGAGCGCGGTCCCGGACCTGCTCGATTTCTCGAAAGAGACCGACGCCACCAAAGAGCTCTACGGCCTGGGCGACAAGCTCACCGATGACTTTGGCCGGGAGTGTCTGCTGGCTCGCCGACTTGTAGAGCGCGGCGTCCGTTTTATCGAACTCCTGACGCCCGCCCGCTCCGGCTTCGACCGCTGGGACCAGCATTCCAATCTGGAAGACGGCCACCGCATCAACGCGCAGTCCGTGGATAAGCCCATCGCGGGGCTGCTCAAAGATCTGAAGGCGCGCGGCCTGCTCGACGAAACGCTGGTCATCTGGGGCGGCGAGTTCGGGCGCACCCCCTGCGCGCAGATGGGCGATGGCGGCTTCAACAAGGCCGTGGGCCGCGACCACAACCCGTTCGGCTTCACCATGTGGATGGCGGGCGGCGGCGCGAAGCCCGGCCTCGTTTACGGCGCAACCGACGATTATGGCTACTTCGCGGTGGAAAACAAGGTCCACATGCATGACCTGCACGCCACCATGCTGCACCTGCTCGGGCTGGACCACAAACGCCTGACGTACCGCTACAGCGGCCGCGATATGCGCCTGACAGACGTGGCGGGCAATGTGATCCAGGACCTGCTGGCGTAGCGGGAACTACTGGAGCGTAATCGTAGCGCCCAATAACTTCAAAAATCCGGCCAGAAACGCGGGATGTGCGGTCCATGCCGGGCCGGTCACCAGGTTTCCCTGCACGTGCGCGTCTTCCCAGCCCAACGGCACATACGTCCCGCCGGCCAGGGTGACTTCCGGCCCCACGGCGGGGTAGGCATTCACTTCCCGCCCCTTCACCACGCCCGCCGCCGTCAGTAACTGTGCGCCATGGCAAATGCTGGCGATGGGCTTATTGGTTTCCGCGAAGTGGCGCACAATGTCCAGCACCTTTTCATCCAGCCGCAGATACTCCGGAGCCCTGCCACCAGGAATGTAGAGCCCGTCATAGTCTTCCGCGCGGATGTTTTCAAAGGTCGCGTTCAGGGTAAAGTTGTGGCCGCGCTTTTCCGAGTAGGTCTGGTCGCCCTCGAAGTCGTGGATGGCGGTCCGCACGGAATCCCCGGCCTTCCTGCCCGGACAAACCGTGTGGACCGTGTAGCCAACCATCTTCAGCGCCTGATAAGGCACCATGATTTCGTAGTCTTCAACGTAGTCGCCTGCAAGAACAAGAATCTTCTTCATAGCTGACTTCAGACTACCGCCCCCGGTTTAGCGAGGGCCGCCAGGCAGCGGATCCAGCACCGGAGTCGTCTTGCCCCAGCCCTGATCCTTCGCGGCCTTCATGTCCTTCTTCAGCTGTTCGGGCAGCTTCTCATTGATCTTCGGACGCCCGTCCTGATTGCCCAGCACCCAGCCCACTGCGGCGACCGTGCGGGCCACCACCTGCATTTCCTTGTAGTCGATCTTATCCGGCGTATCTGTCGCCCGGTGGTAATCCGGGTGCAGACCCGTGGTGAAGAAGGCGATCGGGATGCCGATCTTCGCGAAGTTGTAGTGGTCGCTGCGATAGAAAATGCGCTGGCCGTTCGGTTGGGGGCCCAGGTTGTCATGGGTCGCATCCGGCGCGGTGGTGTCGTAGAAGTGGTTCAGCGTCAGCTTCTGATATCCGCTGTTGACGGTCTCAATCGTCTTGCCCAGTTCGTCACTGCTGATCTGCGGGCCCACCACCAGGATCTCACCGGGGTTCACCAATACGTGGGTCGGGTCGGTATCCACAAAACCCGGGCCTTTGGTGCGGCCGATCATGTCCATGTTGAGGTCCGCCACCACTTTGGTGATGTCGAACGGCGGGTATTCCGCGAAGTACTGCGAACCCCACAGGCCCTTCTCCTCACCAGCGTTCCAGAGGAAGATGATGCTGCGTTTCGGACGGATGCCTTTTGCCGCGCCGGCCGCGTAGGCATGCGCCATCGACAGCATGGCCGCCGAACCGGAACCGTCATCGTCCGCGCCGTTGTTGACGTTGTGGCCGTCCGGCAGGGGAGCCGCCAGACCGATATGGTCCAGATGCGCGCTGATCACCACGTATTCGTTCTTCAGGACGGGGTCGCCGCCTTCGAGGATGCCCACCACGTTCTCGCCGTGGTTGGGTTCCGTCTTCGTCACCACTTTGAGGCTCAGCTTCTTTTCCGCCGAGAGCGCAAAGGAATCCTGCTTCGCGTTGGAACCCGCCGCGTAGAAGACCTGCGATGCAGAAGTGCGTTCCCCCTGGAAGATCGCATTGGTCAGGCCGAGCGCCGCCGAAACCGCCGGCACCGCCGGGCAGGCCGGAGGCGCCTGCAACTTCGGCACACGATACTGCGGACCATTCAGCGCCGCGCCGCCACCAAAACCGCCCCGGCCACCGCCGCCCGCCGCATTGGGATTTGCCAGTGTACTCAGTTCCTGGAAGTTCGCCAGGGTCACCACGGCGACCGCGCCGTTCCTGGCCGCAGCCTCTTCGGGCGTCAGGAAGTCGACGCAGTTTTCACCCAGTGGATTGGTTGCTCCACGCCCGCCGCCGGCCGCTGCGGCGGCGGGTGCCGGGTTGGCCGCCGCGCCGCTTGCAGGTGCTGGCGCCTCTGCCGTCGCCGCGTCTCCCCGTCCACCACCACGTCCACCGCGCCCGCCACCACCCGCCTGGGCGGCGAGTTCGGCCGGAAGACCAGCCACCACCACAATCTTGCCCTTCACGTCGAGACCGGCGAACGGGTCCGTCTTCGTCTTATGAATGACGTAGCCGTTCCCCACAAAAACCAGGTTGCCGCTCACTTCAAACGAATCGAGCGGCGGACCACCGCGTCCACCGGCCGCTACGCTCCAGTCCTTGCCATATTCGAGATCCAGGCTGCGGGGTCCCGCGGCCGCACCACGCCCGCCGCGGCCTTCGGCGCCCGCTGCCGGAGCAGCGCCGGCATTGCCACCACCACCACGCCCGCCGCGTCCGCCGCCCTGCGGGATGCCGCTGACAGTGGCCTTGCTCTCAGCCGGAACAATGCTCTTGCTCACCAGTTCCATCGGCATCAGGTAGGGTTGCAGCGGGCCATCGGTTTTGTTCGTGCTGCCGCCCGGCTTCAGGCCCCACTCCGCCAGATGGCTGGCCACGTAAAGCGCCGCAGTGTCAAAGCCTCGCGAGGGCAGATTGCGCCCTTCCATCTGATCAGAGGCCAGGAAGTACAGGAAAACCCGGAGTTCCTCCTCGGTGATCGCATCGGCGTTGCCGAAGGATGGCGCAGCAGTGGCGGCGCTTTTTGCGCCTTTGGCTTTTGCTTTATCCGCCGGAGGAGCGGAATTGGCAACGCTGACAGCGAGCAGGGCGAGTGATGCAACCAGAGCCTGAGAGCTCCGGCGAGCGAATTTGGTCATTGAATCCTTTTGTCGGGCCAGAAGGAGTATGGCGTGTCCCATGGCGGACAAGTTACGCGTTTGTCTCAATCCTCACAGTAGCAGCTTCTCCGCTCGTTTCCAGTAACGCGAGAACCGGGTAAGATCCACGTTTTCAGGAAGTTCGACATACTCCGGAGCGGGCAGCACCTCCACCGCCACCCGCTCACGTATCAACCGGATCTGCTCCCGAATCCAGGGGTCGGGCGAAGAAACCGTGACCACGACCGTGTCCTGCCCCGCCAGAGCGACCAGTGCCTCAACCGTCCGCCCACGTTTGATCGCCACCGGCAGTTCCAGCAGACATTCGTAGAGGAACAGCAGACGCTTCAGCCCCCACTGGCCGGCTTCGATTTGCTCGTCGTCAAACACAAAGACGGCGGGTTCGCACGGGGGCACAGCCAGGCAGTCCGTGTGCATCCAGAAGAGCCGGCTCACCGGGCGCCGCCAATCCGGAACAATCGCTTTTCGAGACTCTCATAGGAATCCTCGAACGGACAGCTTTCCCGGGCCGCGCACGAGCGGCAAAACACGCCGCCCGAATAGCGCTCCAGGTTTTCGCGATTGAAAAAGTACGGCTTGTTGGAGAACGTCGATGCCACCCACTGCCAGGACAGGTTATTCGAGGCCGGGTCACCATCCAGCAGATGCGTCAGGAACCATTGCGCCCCCGCCCGCCACCGGACTCTGCGCCAGTGGACCACGTACGCGGCCAGCCACATTCGCGCATGATTGTGCAGATAGCCGGTGTCCCGCAGTTCCCGCGAAAAGGCGTCCATACAGGCGAGCCCGGTTTCCGCAGCCGCCAGATCCGCAGGCAAAGTCTCGCCATAGGCAGACGCGGGAAGCCCCGTCTTGTAGTCTTCGCGGTCCACCCAGACGCCATCGCCACAGTGCGCGTAAAGCCGCTGCCAGTAATCCCGCCAGGCGAGTTCCGAAATGAGTTTCACGGCGGACTGCGGGGTCGGAATCAGCGAAACCGCATAGTCCCGGACCTGCGCAAGAGTCAGCACACCATGCCGGATGTAAGGCGAAAGGCGGGTCACCGCCCCGTTCAGAAAGTTCCGCGTCGGGCCGTAATTCAGAGGCCGCAGCAACCGCAGTTGCTGCTCGGCGGCGGCTTTTCCGCCCCGAATCGGGCTCACCGCGCCGTCCCGCGCCGCCGCTTTCGGGAACTCAGCACGCAGGTATCGGGCCAGGTCTTCGCGCGTGCTGAAATCCCGACGCATCAGCGTGACCGGAGGGTGCCCAGGCCGCCGTCCACGCCAATCACCTGACCGGTGACCCAGGAGTTCTCCGGGTTCACCAGCCACGCAATCGCGGAGGCAACATCCTCCGGATGCCCGATGCGACCCAGCGCATGCATGGCCTGGGAGGCTTTGAGGGCGGACTCGTTCTGTGTGATCCGCGCCGTCAGTGGCGTTTCCACCAACCCGGGCGCAACGCAGTTCACGCGGATATTCCGGCCCGCATACGAAGCCGCGGCAGACAGCGCCAGCGCCATCACCCCGCCCTTCGCCGCCGCGATCGCCTCATGGTTCGGCAACCCGGTCCGCGCCGCCGCCGTGGCGCACAGCACGATGGAACCGCCAGTCCGCATCATGGCCTTCGCGCCCGCGCGGACAGCGGAAAAGGCGGTGGTGAGACTGAGTTCAACGGTATCCCGAAACTCGCGTTCCGTGGTCAGATGGGCGGGCTTCAGCAGCAAAGACCCGGCACAGTTGACCACCGCGTCCAGCGGACCGGCCTCGGTCACGGCGCGCTCCAGAGCGTCAAAATCGGCGGCATTCACCACCACATGGCGCGACTCAAGTTCCGCCCCCAGTGCCAGCAGCTTGTCCGGAGTCCGACCCGCCAGAATGACCTCGACACCCTCGCGCACCAAACGCCGCGCCGTGGCGGAACCAATCCCGCCCGCTGCACCAATCAGAAAAACCCGCATCTGCAGGAATGGATGCCGGAGCGGGGGATTTGCCGGAAAATAAGTGGGGGCTTAGGGCTTAGAACGGGAGCAGGAAAAAATGGCGGAGAGAGAGGGATTCGAACCCTCGTTAGAGTTTCCCCTAAACACGCTTTCCAAGCGTGCGCCTTCAACCACTCGGCCACCTCTCCGGGAAGAACTTCGACGGGCCGCTGAGAATTGCCGGGCCAAACTGAAGAAGCTTCGCGCCAGGATTCGACGCGAAGCTTCAGGATAACACGCTGTCTTCTCTGCTCAGCATCCTGCCAGGCAGGACGCTGAAACAAAACCGTTACTTGCCGCGGGCGCCGCCACCCACACGCGCCGCACCGGCCGCTCCACCGCCGGGAGCCATACCACCGGAACCCATCCCGCCCGCGGAAACAGCGGGGGAGAAGCCGCCGGAATTGGAAGGAGCCGCGTTACCTACGCTGGCGAAACCGGGATTCGAATTGCCGCCGCGCTGCGCCATACCATCATTGAAGCCGCCGCGGAACCCGCCGGTCGCCGCACCGTTGGTGCCGGAGAAACCGTTGCTGCTGCGAACCGGCGACCCCAGGGTCGGATGGGTGTTGGTACCCGAACCGGCGCGGATCACCTGCGAAGCCGCCAGCGTGGAAGTCCCGATGTTCGAGAGCGGCACACCGGCCGACGTACGCGTACCGCCGCCATTCCAGTAGTAATTACCCGGCGTGTAGTAGCCGTAAATCGTGTAGGGGCTGAAGTAGCCGTAACCAAACGGGCTCCACATCGTACCGCCGTAAGGCATGTAGGTGTACATGCTCAGGTACGGATTGTAGTACCATCCGCCCTGGAAACGATCATTGAAACCGAGGCCGGGGTAGCCATTGCCATACAGTCCCAGAGGCGAATAGCCGTTCGAGGCCAGCGAGCGGGCGGAGGACATATTCGCCGCCGAAAGGTAAGCGGAACGGTCGCGAGCCCAGAGATACAGGTCATCGGCCTGTTTTTCGTTGAACTTCTCCGAAACCAGCGCCGCTTCGAAGGGCATCAGGCGCCCTTCTTTAATCAGAGCCTTGTTCGACCCCGCCACCACCGACGCCTGGCCCTTGAAAACCTTCATCTGGCTCGGGTCTGAGGTGATCTCGAAGATGCCGTACTTCACCGGCTGAATCTGGTAGTCCTTATAAACAATGGTGACCGCCGGGTCTTTCACCGACACTTCCGGGTCATCCGATTCCACCAGCGCGGTGCCGGAAATCACCTCGACACGCGTGCTCAGCAGCCGGTTGTCCAGCATCTTAATGGAGGAATTTTCGCCCACGCGCAGAAAAACGCCCGGCGTCAGCAACACTTCGGCACGGCCCATGCCCGTGCGCAGGACGCTGTTCTCTTTAATTTCAGAGAACTTCCCGACTTTGGACTGGATCGACTGGCCGTCGATCGAAACATCGCCGTCGAAATAATGCAGGGTCCCGGAGTGGGCGGAAACAACGCTTTGAGCGAAGGAAGCCGCGGCTGTCATACCAACCAGAACCGCGACGGAAACCAAGCGCTTATGGGTGTACATAGAATTCCCCTTGTCGTTGATGATCCTCCCGCGGGGGTAGAAAGTCAATGGGTGCCGGACTTTCTACCCCTCGGGAGGCGACGGAACAGTACAAAGAACCCGGGCGAACGCCAGGAGTCGCCTTACAGGCGGAAGACTTTGTCGGACTTCACACCCTTCAGCGCATTCCGCGTATCCACAATCAGACTGGCTTTTTCGAGCAGCGCCGCATAGTCGAAACACTTGTGGTCGGTCACGATCACAACGCAGTCCGCCGCGGAGAGCGCTTCATCGCCGCTCGAATGGATAATCTCGCCATCGAAGCGGATCTGGTGGACATAAGGATCGATGTAGCTGATCTCCGCACCGCGTTTCTTGAGCAGGTGAATAATATCGAGCGCCGGGGATTCGCGCACGTCATCAATGTCGCGCTTGTAAGCGACGCCATAGATCACAATCTTCGAACCCTTCACCGACTTGCAGACTTCATTCAGCGCATTCTGCACCTTGGTGGCGACAAAATGCGGCATCTGACCGTTGATATAACCCGCCAGTTCGATAAACCGGGCTTCGATGCCGGACTGCTTGCTCTTCCACGAAAGATAGAACGGATCGATCGGAATGCAGTGACCGCCCAGCCCCGGGCCGGGGTAGAAAGGCATGAAACCAAAGGGCTTGGTGGCCGCCGCGTCGATAATCTCCCAGACGTCGATCCCCATGCCATCACACATCACGGCAATCTCGTTCACCAGACCGATATTGATCATGCGGAAGGTGTTTTCAAGCAGCTTCACCATTTCCGCAACCTGGGTGGAACTCACGGGCACCACGTGTTCCAGCGCCTGCGCATAGAACAGCGCGCCCAACTCCGTGCAAACCGGGGTCTTGCCGCCCACCACTTTCGGGATATTTTTTGTCTGGAACTTGGGATTGCCCGGATCCACGCGTTCCGGCGAGAAGCACAGATAGAAGTCTTCGCCTACCTTGAGGCCGGACTTTTCGAGCATCGGCAGGACCAGTTCATCCGTCGTGCCGGGGTAGGTGGTCGATTCCAGAATCACCAGCATGCCCTGGTGAATGTACTTCGCAATTTCCTCGGTCGCCGACACAATGTAGCTCATGTCCGGGTCTTTGGTCTTGCGCAGGGGGGTGGGAACCGCAATGTTGACCGTGTCCAGTTCCGCCAGACACGCGAAATCGGTGGTCGCCTTGATAAGACCCTGCTGCACCAGAGGAGCCAGCACGGAAGAAGGGACATCGCCCACATAGGAGTCGCCGGCGTTGACGCGGGCCACTTTGTCCGCGTTCAGATCGATGCCGGTGACATGAAAGCCCGCAAGGGCAAATTCCACAGCGAGAGGGAGGCCGACGTAGCCAAGGCCCACAACGCCAACGCTCGCTTTTTTTGCGAGGATTTTTTCAGAGAGGCTCATTTGAATCCTTCGTAATTACGCCTTTATAATCTCATGGTGGTAAGTTCCGGTGGCAACCAACTCCGCCGGACCCCGCAGGGAAGCCTCTTCGCCCAGCGTGAGCACCAGCGGCCCCGCCACTGTACGAACAGTCACAGGACTTTCGGCCATGCCACGGGCAACCGCGGCAACAGCAGCGCCGGTGGACCCGGTGCCGGAACTGTTCGTCTCCCCCGCCCCGCGCTCCCAGATGCGGACTTCGATGGTGTGCCGATCCACCGGCCGGATGAACGAGACATTCGTACGGTTCGCGAAGCGCGCATCGCGCTCCACCGCCGCGCCCACCGAGCGCCAGTCGAAGTCAAAACTCTCCACCGGCATGGCGCATTGAGGATTCCCGGCGTCCACAATTACCGCATCGCGACCCTGCACCGTGGCGTGCAATTCCACCACGCGAATCGTCCCCATGTTCATTTCGAACAGGTATTCCGGGCCATTGCGACCGATCAGGCGCAGGTGCTTGATGCCCGCTCCGGTGCGGATGCGAACCTCGCCCTCCTCGCGGTCGAGCAGCAGCAGTGCTCCGGCGCAGCGCGTGCCGTTGCCGGAAAGCTCGGGCTCGCTGCCATCGGAATTGAACAGACGAATCGAGGCGTCGTAGCCGGGACCGCCGGCGCGATCCACCAGCATCCAGCCATCGCCCCCCACGCCCGTGTAGCGATCACAAATGGCGATGGCGATCTCCGGAAGATTCTGCGAGGGAGCGTCTTCGACGAAAGTCAGCAGAAAGTCGTTCTTTGCGCCGTGGAGTTTAACGAAGGGGATCTTCATAAAGTCGGTGATAAATCTCAATGACTGGTTGATTCTTCACGAATATGCGGCGGCTGAGTTCATACTTCGGGCCGCGCAGCCGGGCCTTGTCGATAATGCCCTGCACGGTATCGCCGCCCATCACCAGAGCCCAGTCCTCCCACAGGAAGAACTCGGGCCGCGCCTGCGCCATCATGAACTGCGTGCCGTTGTCGCCGGTCAGCGTTTCGCGCAACGGGATGCCGAGCGTGCGGTAAATCGCCGTCATGTCGTTGAAGCTGGTAAAGAAGGTTTCGTGCGGACCGCGGGCCACCCGGAGGAACGCCACCGCCTGCGCGGTCCATTCCCGGCGGCCCCGGGAGTTGATTTCCGCCTCCTGCCAGATGATGCCGGGCGATTTCCAGTCGAGCGCAAAGGGTGAAAGCGAAATCGCCAGCAGCACCACCACCGCCGCCTTCCCGAACCGCGGCACGAACTTCACCAGCGCCGCCGCGCCCATGGCGGCCAGCGGCAGGAAGGCCATTGCATAGCGAATGTTGTACCAGCCATGCGGCTCCAGCTGCGGCACAAATACCGGCGTCGCGGAAGAATGAATGCTCCAGATATAGAAGGCGGGGGGCAGCGCCAGCAGCAGCAGGGCCCAATGGGCGCGCCGTGTGGCAAACCCGGCGAGAAAGCCCACTGCCCCAATCACCAAACCGGGCAGCCCCACCACAAGCCGCCCGGCCTCAAAGAAGTAATACGCCGCCTTCCGCCAGTCGCCCTTTCCCGGATAAGTGGCCTTCCCCTGAATGGCGCGGGCCGACCACGGCCCCCGGTAAAAATACAGCGGATCGCCAAAGTACCACCAGTTATGCCAGAACCAGAGCAGCGGCCCGGCTCCCGCGATCCCGCAGAACACCGCCGCGGACGCCCAGCGCTTTCCCGGCGCCTTGATCCAGATATAGAGCGCGGCAAACGGCAGCAGGAACCAGGCCTCATAACGCGTGAGGGTTCCCGCACAGGCCGCCAGACCCGCGCCAAGCAGCGCGCCCCAGCCCTGCGTGTCACCAAAACGGACCGTGAAATAGAGCAGCGCGAACAGTGAGGCATAAAGCGCGGGCTCCGTCATGGGGATGGAACCGAGATACAGCGTGTTCGGATTCAGCAGGAAAATCGCAGCCGCCGCCACGCCGGGCAGCGCATCGCCAAAAACGCGGCGCATGGCCGCGAACAGGAAGGTGGCGGCGACCGCCATCAGAATTCCGGAGGGAATCGCGCCGCCCAGACCCGTTTTCCAGTACCAGTCCAGCCGGACCAGCGGCAGCATCAGCAGGTGGGGAAGCGGCAGCCAGGTGGTGCCGATCTGCGCCCAGCCGGGCGTGCGGGAATCGACAATCCGCCGCGCAATATTCAGGTGCGCCTCGGCATCGCCGGAGTAGAGAGTGGCGCCGGTCTCAAAGAAATACGCGACCGCCGCCGCCATCACGGCAAGGCAGACGGCCAGGCAGAGAAGCGTGGCCGGCGCGCCGTTGCCGGGGGCGGAGGAAGAATTAGAACGACGTGAAGGCTTTGAATTCTTCGAAGCGGCCATCAATCTCACTGCGGGTCAGCGTGCGGAACCGGTCGACTCCGAAGCGTTCGCAGCAGAAACTGCCCATCACGGAACCGTAAATCACGGCCTTGCGGACTTCGTTGTGATCCACTTTCGGATCTTTCAGGTCGATCCCCTGGCCCGCCAGATACCCCATGAAGCCGCCGGCAAAGCAGTCACCCGCGCCCGTGGGGTCGAAAACGTCTTCCAGAAGATAGCCGGGCACCATGAAATGGCCGTCCCGACGCCACAGGATTGCGCCGTATTCCCCGCGCTTGATCACCAGCGTGTTCGGCCCCATGTCCATAATCTTCGCGGCGGCCTTTTTCAGGTTGTTCTCGCCCGAAAGCATGCGCGCTTCGCCGTCGTTGATCAGCAGGAAGTCCCATTCCGCAATCGTTTCCAGCAACTGGCTGCGGAAATCGGCAATCCAGTAGTTCATCGTGTCGCCGCCCACCAGCCGGACCGACGGATCCATCTGCGCCTTCACGGCCTTCTGCAGCCCCGGCTGAATATTGCCCAGCAGCAGATAGGGAGTCGATTTATAGGAGTCCGGCAGCTTCGGATTGAAATCGGCGAAAACGTTCAGGTCCGTAACCAGCGTCTCGCGGTCATTCATATCCGGCGAGTACTTGCCCGCCCAGAAGAAACACTTCCCGGGCACCCGCTCCAGACCGGTCAGATCGATGCCTTTCGAGACCAGAAGATCCGTATCTTCCTGGGCGAAATCCTCGCCGACGACCGCGACGATTTTGGGCTGCGTGAAGAAGCTGGCGGAAAGGGCGATATAGGTGGCCGCGCCACCAAGCATACGCTCCACTTTTCCGTGCGGGGTTTCGACGCCGTCATACGCGACGGAGCCAACGACGACCATAGACATTCCCTTAATTGTAGCGTCCGGTGACTTTCGCGGAACTTTTGGGACGTTTGCTTCGGAATAGCTTAAGGACGGGATCTTTCGGGCAGCGTCCAAAGTAGTTGACACTGGAGTCTACAGAGGTTGTGGTGATCGGAGAATCCGCCGCGCATGCGTAAGTTGTTCCTCATTTTGCTGTTTGCAACCGGTCTTTTCGCCACGGAACAGAAGGGCACGGTGAAGTTCGCCGGCCTGCCGGTTCCGGGCGCAACAATCACGGCAACCATCACGGCAACCATCACGGCGGGCCAGGGCGCTGCGCCGGAGGCAAAGAAATTCACGGCTGTCACGAACCCGGACGGCGCCTACTCGTTTCCGGATCTCCCGGATGGCGTCTGGTCAATGGAAGTGGACATGCTCTGCTTCGCGCCTCTCAAACAGACCGTCACGGTGTCCGCGTCCGCGCCGGCTTTGGAATGGGAACTGAAACTGTTGCCCTTCGACGAGATCAGGGCGAGTGCGCCGGCCGCCCCACCCGCGCCGCCAACTCCCGCGCCCACCACCGTGGTGACGGAAAACAAGGCGCCGGCAAAAGGCAAAAAGAATTCCAAACCGACCGTCGCGGCAACCCCGCAAGCCGGCTTCCAGCGCACAGACGTGAAGGCTTCCGCCGCACCGCCGACCGCCGACACCGTGGCCGCGCCCAGCGACGCCAATCAAAGCTCGGCAGACTCCTTCGCCATCAACGGCAGCTCCAATAACGCCGCCGTTTCTCCGTTCGGGATGTCCGGCGCGTTCGGCAATAACCGTCGCGGACCCGGCTCGCTCTACAACGGCAGCGCCGGTTTTGTACTCGGAAATGCCGCTCTCGATGCCCGCAATTACTCGCTCACCGGCCAGGACACGCCGAAGCCAGCCTACACCCATCTGCAGGTGATGGGCACCTTCGGCGGCCCCCTGCGCATTCCCCACCTGATCAACTCGCCCACGCCGCCCGCCTTTTTTATCGCTTACCAGTCCCAGCGGAATCGCAACGCCAACACGGTCTCCGCGCTGGTGCCAACGCAGGCGCAGCGCGATGGCGACACCGGAACGGGCGTCATACCAGCCAGCCTGATCAGTCCCCAGGCGCTCGCGCTGCTGAAGTTCTATCCTCTCCCGAACTTCAACGCCATCGGCCGTTACAACTACCAGACCGCGCTCACTGGCGTCAGCGATCAGGACAGCGTGCAGGCGCGCCTTTCGAAGACCCTCGGGCGGAGCAACCAGGTGTTCGGCACCTTCGGCTTTCAGAGCATTCGCGGGGAATCGAACAGCCTGTTCGGCTTCACTGACACCAACAGTTCCTCCGGATTCGACATCACGGTCAACTGGGCGCACCGTTTCAGCCAGCGCTTCTTTGCCACCTACAAGCTCCAGTTCAACCGCCTGGCGCAGCGCAGCACGCCGTACTTCGCGAATCGCACCAACGTCTCCGGCGCGGCCGGCATCACCGGCAACAACCAGGACGCTCTGAACTGGGGGCCCCCGGCTCTCAGCTTCGCCAGCGGCATCTATCCCCTGTCCGATGCACAGCAGTCCTACAACCGGAGCCAGACCGCCGCGGGCGGCTTCAACGGCTACTTCAACCGCTCCCCGCATAACTTTACCTTCGGGGGCGACTACAAAAAGCTGCAATCGAACTTCCTCGGCCAGCAGGATCCCCGCGGCAGCTTTGCCTTCACCGGCGCGGCCACCGGTTCCGACTTCGGCGACTTTCTGCGTGGCACCCCGGACACCAGCTCCATCGCCTTCGGCAATGCCGACAAATACTTCCGCTCCGCGCTCTATGACCTCTACATGACGGACGACTGGCGGTTGACGCCGTCCTTCACCCTCAACATCGGCGCGCGCTGGGAGTACAACGCCCCGACCACCGAAAAGTACGGCCGGCTCGTGAATCTCGACATCAAGCCCGGCTTCAGCGCCGAAGCTCCCGTGATCGCCAACAGCCCCACCGGCTCGCTCACCGGCCTGCGCTTCGCCGACTCCCTGGTGAATCCCGACAAGCACGCCATCCAGCCGCGCATCGGCATTGCGTGGCGGCCCATCCCGGGCTCGTCGCTCGTGGTGCGCGGCGGCTACGGCATCACGTATGACACTTCGGTCTACCAGTCGATCGCCAGCCGGATGGCGCAGCAATCCCCGCTCTCGAAGAGTCTGAGCGTGCAGAACACCGCCGCGAATCCCCTGACCCTCGCAAATGGCTTCGTTTTTTCGCCCACCACCACGCCCAACACGTTCGCGGTGGACCCGAACTTCCGAATCGGCTACGCGCAGAGCTGGCAATTGCAGGTGCAGCGCGATCTGCCCGGCTCGCTCGTCATGACAACGACTTACCTGGGCATCAAAGGCACCCGCGCGCAGCAGGCCTTCCTGCCGAATACCTATCCAACAGGCGCGCCGAACCCCTGCCCCGCCTGCCAGGCCGGCTATACCTACCTGACGTCCAACGGCAATTCCTCCAAAGAATCCGGACAGTTCCAGTTGCGTCGCCGCCTGCACAACGGCATCACCGCCACCGCGCAATACGTCTTCTCGAAAGCGCTTGACGATGCGGCACTGGGCGGGCGCGGGCAGGGCGGCTCACTCATCGCCCAGAACTGGCTGAACCTGCGCGGCGAACGCGGACTTTCGAACTTCGACCAGCGCCATGTGCTGACGGTGCAGACGCAGTACAGCACGGGAGTCGGCGTGAAGGGCGGCGCGCTGATGACGGGCTGGCGCGGCGCGGCCTTCAAAGAATGGACCATCAGCACGCAGATCACGGCGGGCAGCGGCATGCCGCTCACGCCGGTCTATGTGGCAAACGTGATCGGCACCGGCGTCACGGGCAGCATCCGGCCGGATTACACCGGCGCGGCGCTTTACGGCGCCCCCACCGGGCTCTTCCTGAACCCGGCTGCGTACCGCGCACCCGCCGCGGGACAGTGGGGCAACGCCGGGCGCAATTCCATCACCGGCCCGGGCCAGTTCAACCTCGGCGCTTCCATGGCGCGTACCTTCCCGCTGCATGACCGGGTGACGATGGACGTTCGCCTGGACGCCGCCAACGCCCTGAACCACGTGACGTTCCCCAGCTGGAACACCACGGTCACAAGCTCCCAGTTCGGCCTGCCCAATGCGGCAAATCCAATGAGGACGGTAAGCGCCAACGTCCGGGTGAGGTTTTAATGATGATCCGGCAACTGATCGCCTCTTTGCTCGTCTTTCTGCTGCCCCTTACCGGCCAGCAGGCGGCCTCTTCTCAGTCCAACGCCACACAGTCGAATGACGGTGTCGTGAAGTTCACCACCAACACGCAGCTCGTGGTGGAGGCCGTCATCGTGAAAGACAAAAACGGCAAGCCGGTGGAGGGCCTGACCGCGAAGGACTTCACCCTCACCGAAGACGGCGTCGCGCAAACCATTCAGTTCTGCGAGTTCCAGAAACTGGATGAGCCTGACGCAACCGGGCCCACGCCAGCCTCCCCTCCGCCAGCCTCCCGGAACGTCACCACCGTGGCGCATGGGCAGATCACGCCGGAGCCACCGGGCGATATCCGCTATCGCGATAAGCGCATGCTCGCCATCTATTTCGACATGAGTTCGATGCCCGTGCCGGATCAGATCCGCGCGCTGAGTTCGGCGCAGAAGTTCATCAAAAACCAGATGAAGCCCGCCGACATGATGTCGATTCTGGAGTATGAAGGCGCGGCCGTGAAGGTACTGAATGACTTCACCAGCGATAAGACCGAACTGCTGAAGTCCGTGGAGACGCTGGTGGTCGGCAGCGGCCAGGGCTTCGATGAAAATGCCGCCGATGCGAGTTCCGCCGATACCGGCAGCGCCTTCGGGCAGGACGACGCCGAATTCAACATCTTCAATACGGACCGGCAACTGGCCGCCCTGCAGACGGCGGTGAAAATGCTGGGGTCGCTCAACGAAAAGAAATCGCTGATCTACTTCGCCAGCGGCCTGCGCCTGAATGGCACCAACAACCAGGCGCAGTTGCAGGCGACCACCAACGCGGCGGTCCGCGCGAACGTATCGTTCTTCCCCATCGACGCGCGCGGTCTTGTGGCGGGCGCGCCCCTCGGCGATGCCACCGTGGGTTCGCCGGGAGGCGCCGGCATGTATTCGGGGGCCTCCGCGCTGGCGGCATCCTCCAATTTCCAGCGTTCGCAGGACACCCTGTACGCCCTCGCGGCGGACACGGGCGGCAAAGCCCTGCTCGATTACAACGATCTCGCCCAGGGCATCGTCCAGGCCCAGCAGGCCATTTCGAGCTACTACATCATCGGCTATTACACGACGAAGCCGGCGCTCGACGGCAAGTTCCGGCGCGTGAAGATTTCCCTCGCCGACACCTCCGCGAAACTCGATTACCGCCAGGGCTACTACGCCGGCAAAACCTTCAGCAAATTCACCACCGCTGATAAGGAACGGCAACTCGAAGACGCGCTCATGCAGGGCGACCCCATTACCGACCTCACCATCGCCCTCGAAGTCGACTACTTCCAGATCAACCGCGCCGAATACTTCGTCCCGCTCGCCATGAAGATTCCGGGCAGTGAACTCGCGCTCGCCAGACGCGGCGGCTCCGAGCGCACTGTGATCGATTTCATCGGTGAGGTGAAGGACGAATACGGCACCACCGTCAGCAACGTGCGCGACAAGGTGGACATCAAACTCACCGGCGCAACCGTGGCGGAGTTGGCCAAACGCCCGATTCAGTACGACACCGGCTTCACGCTGCTGCCCGGCAATTACACCATCAAAGTGCTGGCCCGTGACGACGAAACGGGGCGCATCGGCACCTACATCACGAAGTTCCTCATCCCCAACCTGAACAAGGAAGACAAGCGGATCCCGCTCAGTTCCGTGGTCCTGAGCAGCCAGTTGCAGGACATGCGCGACGCGCTGTTCACGGCAAAGGATAAGGACAAGGGCCTGGTGGCGAATCCGCTGGTGCAGAACGGGCAGAAACTGCTGCCCAACGTCACCCGCGTCTTCAGCCGCAACAAGGACATGTACGTCTACCTGCAGGCCTATGAGCCGAATGCCACCACCACACAACCGCTGGTGGCGTTCGTGACCTTCTACCGCGGCCAGACGAAGGCCTTCGAAACACCGCCCCTGCCCGTCACCGAAGGTCAGGCGAACCGGCTCCATACCGTGCCCCTGAAGTTCGTATTGTCGCTCGGGAAACTGCAGCCCGGCCGCTACAACTGCCAGGTCACCGTACTCGATCCCGCCGGCCAGAAAGCGTCCTTCTGGCAGGCTCCCATCGTGCTGGCCCCGTAAATCGCGTGATAGCATCGTAGCCGTGCGGAACCGATCTCTGGCGGCATTTCTCCTGACTGCGGCGTGCTGTCTGGCGCAACCTCCGGGCGGCGGCAAACCCGCGCGGCCCCTGCGCGAACGGCTGCTCGAACGCGCGCTCAAAGGCGATGCTGACGCGCAGTTCGACCTCGGCAAGAACTATGAAACCGGGCGCATCGGGCTGCCGAAAGACTTCACGCAGGCCGAACACTGGTATCGGGAGGCGGCCAATCAGGGCGAACCGTTCGCGCAGGCGAGCCTGGGCATCCTCTATGGCTTTGGCAAAGGCGGCGTGAAGCAGGACCTCGTCCAGGCTTATATGTGGTACCTGCTGGCAGCCGCCGGCACCACAGGCGGCGATCAGGTGAGCGTCGCGGAAATGCGAGACGACCTTGCCCTGAAGCTCACTCCCGCGCAGCTTTCCGAAGCAAAGAAACTCGCCGCCGCCTGGAAGCCGAAGGTCTCCGCCGCCACCCTCGAAACCGAGGTCCTCGCAGCCATGGACGCCTACAGGAACGCCATGATCAGCAGGGACGACGCCGCTCTCGGCAAACTCCTCGCGCCGGACCTCGCCTATGTGCACTCCGGCGGGGAGTTCCAGACAAAGGCCGATGTGATCAGTTCCATCATGAAGGGCGCGAGCCCCATCGAACGCATGGATTTCTCCAACACCACGGTGCGCCTTTACGGCGGCGACCAGAGCGTGGCGCTGGTCCGGGCGAAAGTGGATCTCTGGCACAGCAGCACCAACATCGTCCACATGAACGTGCTGCACGTCTGGACCAAAACCCCGGCGGGCTGGCAACTGGTCTCCCGGCAGGCGACGAAGCTGGCGGAATAGCGGCTAAGCCGGTCGCATCAGCCTGCGGTGGTCCTTCAGGATACACCGGTCCATCACGACTTCCAGACCAGCCTCACGGGCCTTGCGTGCGGCCTCTTCGTGGATGACGTCTTCCTGCATCCACACCAGTTTCGCGCCGATCCGGATCGCCGAATCCACAATCTCCGGCACAAAATGCGATTGCCGGAAGATGTTGACAATATCCACCGGCTCCGGAATCTCCTCGAGCGTGGCGTACGCCTTCTCGCCCAGCACTTCAGACTCTTTGGGATTCACCGGAATGATGCGGTAGCCCATGGCCTGCATGTACTCACTGACGCCATAGCTGGGCCGCCAGCGATTGCCGGAGAGCCCGACCACCGCGATTGTCTTAGCGCTTTTTAGGAGCTGGTCGCTTTGTGCCGACATGTTTTTTTGTCGCCTTCGGAGACGCTTTTTTCGCCGCCGTCTTTTTCGCGGGAGACTGCGGCAGCCGGGCCGAATCCGGACGCGGGCGGACGAGATCCACCGGACCGCCCTCGCGCTTCGCCATCTTCATCAGTTTCGCCACTTCTTCCTGGTCGAGGAAGCGGAACTCACCCGGCTTCAGCTTGCCAAGTTCCACCACGCCGATGCGGACGCGGCGCAGTTTCTCCACCAGGTGCCCCAGGTGCTTGAACATGATGCGGATCTGCTGATTACGGCCTTCAATCAGCGTCACTTCGTACCACGGGTTATCGCCCTTGCGGATCAGCTTCAGCCCGGCGGGCGCGGTGCGCTTGCCGCTCAGCGGAATACCGGTGCGGAACTTCTCTTCCGCCTCCAGCGTGAGAGCGCCCTTGACCTTCACGTAATACGTTTTCGGGATGTGGCTTTTCGCGGAAATAATGGTGTTGGCAAACTCGCCGTCATTGGTGAGCAGCAGCAGTCCGTCACTGTGATAATCCAGCCGCCCCACCGGATAGACGCGCGCTTTGAGACCCTTCAGCAAATCCATCACGGTGGTGCGGCGCTGCGGGTCGTGAGCGGTGGTGACCACGGAATCGGGCTTGTTCAGCGCGATGTAAACGTGGTTGGTGACCGGGCGCAGCAGACGGCCATCCACCTTGATGTGATCGCGCTCGATGTCCGCCTTCGTGCCAAGTTCGGTAACCGTCTGACCGTTCAGCGTGACACGGCCTTCGAGGATCAGTTCCTCCGCCTTGCGGCGCGAGGCGATACCCACTCCGGCCAGGATTTTCTGCAGGCGCTCTTCGGGCATTATTGAACCTCTTCCGGGGCTGTTGTTTCTGCTTGTATGCCGGTCTCAGGTTCTTCGGCAGAGGGTTCGGGTGCGGTTTCGAGTACGGTTTCCGGTTCCGGCGCCGCCTCTTCATGCGGCGCGGCGGGGAACAGCAGCGGCTCCGAAGGCGAAGGCGTGTGCTGCGCTTCCGCCGGCGCGCCCGCATCGGAATCCATGCGGCCAATGTCCTGGAATTCTTTGAGCGTGGGCAATTCGGCCAGATTCTTCAGCCCGAACTGAACCAGGAACTCGCGCGTTGTCTTGTAAAGAATCGGCTTGCCCACCACCTGTTTGCGACCCGCCGTGGCAATCAGTTTGCGGTCGATCAGCGTTTTCAGCACGCCGGCGCCCTGCACGCCGCGGATTTCCATGATCTCCGGCGCCGTGATGGGCTGCTTGTACGCGATCACCGCCAGCGTTTCCAGCGCCGGCAGAGACAACTTCAGCGGAGGATTCAGATTCCGGACAAAGCGCCGGACCGACTCGTGATGCTCCGGCTTCGTCGCCATCTTGAAGCCGCCGGCAATCTCCCGGATCGTCAGCCCGCGGTGCGACTGCTCGTAATCGGCCGCCAGTTCTTCCAGAATGTCCAGCACGCGGTCACGCGGCTGGTCCAGACCCGCGCAGAGCTGGTCGAGCGTGAGCGGTTCTTCCGTCACATAGATGATCGCTTCCAGAACCGCCTTCAGTTCCGCGTCAGCCACCGGCATCGTAAATACATGCGGATCTTCTTCCGGCAGGAAGAACTCTTCGTCCTCATCAACGGCGATATCGATTTCCGCAACCGGCGCGTCGGCAATCACTTCGCCTTCCACCGCGGGCGCTTCGCCATCCACCGCCGGTGCTTCGCCTTCCACCGCGGGCGCTTCCGTCAATTCTTCCGTTGAAACCGGTTCTGTTTCGGGGGTTTCCATTCGTTCTACTTGTATTCCTCTTCGATCTCTGCGGGCGCTTCCACGGCTTCGTCAAACCGGTCGCCCTTGCCCAGCGCGATCTCGCCAAACAGTTCCTTCTGCAGAATCTCGACGGTGTGCATCTTCACCATCTCCAGCACGGCGAGGAACAGGCAGATCATGGCGCGCCGGCTGCGCTGCTTCTCCATCAATTGCAGAATGAACAGCGGCCTGGTTTTCCCCGTCTCCGAAAGCAGCTTCCGGACGAGCGTCACCATATCGCTGACGGAGATTTCTTCGTCCCGCACCTCGTACACCGGGCGGGTCTTCACCCTCTCCAGGACTTCGCCAAATGCCTTGACCAGATCGAACAGGCTGACCGCAAGTCCGGGGTCCTCATCATCCGCAATAAACTGTTTGATCTGCGGATTCGACCAGACGTTCTCTTCGATCATCCGCTTCTGCTGCAGCATTTCCGCCGCGTCTTTGAAGCGCTGGTGTTCCAGCAGCCGCTGCACCAGTTCCTCGCGCGGATCTTCATCCTTGTCGCCTTCCCGCTTCAGAGCCGGGTCCGTCGGCAGCAGCATGCGCGATTTGATGTGAATCAGCGTCGCCGCCATAAAGACGAATTCAGCGCCGATGTCGAGATCCATCTCGCGCGCCTTATCAAGATAAAGCAGATATTGCGAAGTGATGGTCGCAATCGGGATATTGCGGATATCGATTTGCTGACGCCGAATCAGATCGAGCAGAAGGTCGAGCGGACCATCGTACTGATCGAGGTGGACGTTGAGCGGCGATTGTGAAGAGGCTTCCGGCACAGCAGACAATCTTTCATTATCGCTTGTTTGCCAGGGCTCCTGCCGCAAGGCCTGCCGACTCGTTGACCAGGAGCCCCATTTTTGGATGACTCGGCTCGAAATCGGCCTTCAAACCGTAGTCCTCCAGCGTCTCGCTCGTGGTGGGTCCAATGGAGCCGATCCATGCCGAAGCGAGCGCTTCACGCACCTGCCCCCCGATTCCCTCCTCTTCGGCGATCCGGATCAGGTTCACCACCTGCATCGACGTGGTCAGCAGCACCACATCGATCTGCCCGGCGGCAAGGCGGGCCGCGGCTTCACGCAGAGGCCCGGTGTCAAGCGGCAGATCCCAGCCATAGATGCGGACCGCGCTCACTTCCCTGCCCTGTTCGCGCAGACCGGCCAGCAGTTCCGCATTGGATTTGCCGTATTCCTGCACCACAACGCGCTTCTCCGGACGCGGGCGCATCGTCTCCAGCAGTTCGCGCCACGTGTTCGGCTCCGGCACCTGCACGTTCGGAATCAGCCCGATCCCGCGAATCGCGGCGGACGGCTTGGGGCCGCGCACAATCACCGTGGTGCGCTGCAGCGCGGCTTTCAGGTCCGCTTCCGCATGGCGCGACAGCATGGTCTGCCAGAGCAGCTTCGTACCGACTCCCGTCAGCAGAATCACCCCATCAAACTCGTCTCTGAGCAGGCGCTCCGCGAAATCGAAGGCTTCGTCGTGCCTTTCCATCTCCACCTCGCGCATGGACGGCGCAACGAACGGCTCGCCTCCCTGCTTGCGGATGAGCGTGGCCATCTCTTCAGCGCGGCGGCTTTCAAGAGACAGAACGCGGAGGCCGTTGTAAGACATATCTGAATTGTAGAAGGCTCGCCCGTAACACCACGCCGGTGGCACCCCGTGAATTACCCTGAAAGTTCATGGCAGAATCACCAATCACACCCCGCGAGAAGGATTTCGCGGCATGGTATCAGGACGTCGTCCTGCAGGGAGACATGGCGGAACCCGCCGAGATCGTCAAGGGCTGCATGGTCATCAAGGCCAACGGCTACGCGGTCTGGGAAAATCTGCAGCGCGAACTCGACGGACGTTTTAAGGCGTTGGGCCACCAGAACGTTTACTTCCCTCTGCTGATTCCGGAAAGCTTCCTCAAAAAGGAAGCCGAGCATGTGGAAGGCTTCTCGCCGGAACTGGCTGTGGTGACGGTGGCGGGCGGCAAGGAACTGGAAGAGCCCTATGTCATCCGGCCCACTTCCGAGACCATCGTGGGGCATTTCTTCGCGAAGTGGATTCAGAGCTGGCGCGATCTCCCGCTGCTCTACAACCAGTGGGCCAACGTGGTGCGCTGGGAACTCCGCACCCGCATGTTCCTGCGGACCACGGAATTCCTCTGGCAGGAAGGCCACACCGCGCACTCGAATCACCAGGAAGCGGTGGAGGAAGTGCTCCGCATTCTGGACGTCTACGCCGAGGTGGCGGAAGACATCATGGCGATGCCCGTGATCAAGGGCGTAAAGTCGCGGGCGGAGAAGTTCGCCGGCGCGCTGCGGAGCTACTCCATCGAAGCCATGATGCAGAACGGCCTCGCGCTGCAGGCCGGTACCAGCCATGACCTCGGCCAGAACTTCGGCAAAGCCTTCGACGTGCAGTTCCAGAACAAGGATGGCCAGCTGGAACATGTCTGGCAGACCAGCTGGGGTGTGAGCACGCGCCTCATCGGCGGCCTGATCATGAGCCATTCCGATAACAAGGGGCTCGTGCTGCCCCCGAAACTTGCTCCCACCAAGGCAGTTCTCGTGCCGATTTACCGCAAGGAAGAAGAGAAGGGTCCGGTGCTCGAAGCCGCGCATCGCATCGCGAAAGAACTGGGCGCGAAGGTCGATGATCGCGAAGGGCAGTCGCCCGGCGCGAAGTTCTTCCACTGGGAACGGCGCGGCGTGCCGGTGGTGCTGGAACTGGGTCCGCGCGACCTCGCCTCCAACAACATTGTGCTGAAGCGGCGCGACACGGGGACGAAGGAAATCATTTCGCAAAGCGAAGTGGGCGTGAAGTTCGCGACTGTGCTCGACACCATGCAGAAAGACCTCTACAACGCCGCCAAAGCGCGGCTCCAGGCCAATACCGTGGTGGCCAATTCTCTCGGCGAAGTGGAAGAGATTCTGCGCGAAGTGACCGCCGAAAAAGGCGGTGGAAAGTTCGTCATGGCCCACGTGAAGGACGACCCGATTTGCGACGCGCGCCTGAAGGAATTCAAGGCGACCGTTCGCAATATTCCGCTGGTGGACGAGTACGACGGCGCGGGCAAATGCATCGTGACCGGCGAGGAAGTGGACCGGCGCGTTGTCATCGCCAAGTCTTACTAAGAACGGACGGGATTAAAAAGGGGGACCGACGTTGCCGCCGGTCCCCCTTTTTGCTATTTGGCTGTTGCCGCCCGATGGGCCAGCCGGCTGCAGGCTTCGTCTGTGGCGGTCGGATCAATCGCCGTGTTGCCTATTTCGACAAACGCGATCTTGCCTTCCTTATCCACCACATACGTGATGCGATTGCACATGCCGTCCGGACGCAGCACCCCGTAGGCTTTCGCCATTTCGCGGGTGCCAAAATCACTGAGCAGCGGGAAAGTCAGCTTGAGCTGCTCGGCAAACACTTTCTGCGAGGGAGTGTTGTCCGTGCTGACGCCAAAAACCTTTGTTTCATTGCCTTCGAATTTTGCAATACCAGCCTGGTATGCTGTGAATTCCTTCGTTCAACCACCGGTAAACGCGGCCGGGAAGAACGCCAGAACAACCGGGTTCTTGCCTTTGAAATCGGCCAGCGTCACTTTGCCGCCCATGGTGGAGCTCAACGTAAAGTTCGGCGCAACATCCCCCACCTTCAGGGGCTGCACCGGTTGAGTCTGCGCCATGAGCCCCGCGCAGGCGGAAAACGCGAGCGCGGCGACTGTGACTAGCTTCATATAAAACTCCTCACGAACAGACTAGCATTTCCGCGCCAGGGTCCTGTAACAGGAGTCACCCGCTTGACCAAACCCGCCGCCAGGGTGCAGAATGAAGGTTCGTGGAGTGATTTAGGTTCGCAGCATTGCGGGCCATCTACTTGCCACCACGTTAAAAAAGGGCTAAAGGAGAACCGTGCGTATCACCGACCTGTTGTCTGTCACCGTTTCCGTGCCGCCTCGTGAGATCGAGCGTTTTCTCGACGCGCTGGCGAAGCTTCCCTACTCCATCAACCCCACCCTGCGCTACGAGGAATGGCAGACGCACGTGGAGTTTCCCGCCTGGCGCAGCTGGCTGGAAGATCTTCACCGCGTGCTGGCCTCCGGCGGCTTCGAAGCCGCACGGCTGCGCTACACGCCCGTGGTGGACCGCATTCAGCACCACCCGGAACCGTCTTTTGCGACGGCCTGAGCAGCGTTGGCATCAGAAGACAATGCAAGACGAGACAACGCGCGCGCTCGGGCGGGCAATTCACCACTCCCTCCAACACCTGGACCAACTGCCATACGCCCCGGTCGGGCCCACCGTGGATCTCGCCACCATGCGCCGGCGTCTGCTCAGGCCTCTCGGCGACGGCCCTCTGCCCGCCGAACAGGTGATCGACGAACTGGTGGCGGATTCCGCGGGCGGCATTGTCGGCAGCGCCGGCGGCCGCTTCCACGCCTGGGTGGTGGGCGGTTCCGTCCCGGCTGCGCTGGCAGCGGACTGGCTGACTTCCACCTGGGACCAGAACGCCGGCCTTTACGCCGCTGGTCCCGCCGCCGCCATCGCCGAAGAAGCCACCGGAGCCTGGGTCAGCGAACTCCTCGGCTTACCCAGACAGGCCAGTTTCGCCCTGGTCACCGGCTGCCAGATGGCGCACGCCACCTGCCTCGCCGCCGCCCGCAACGCGGTTCTCCGATCCAAAGGCTGGGATGTGGAAGCCGACGGCCTGCAGGGTGCTCCGGCGATCCGCGTAATCTCCGGCAATCAGCGCCACAGCTCCACCACCCGCGCGCTGCGTCTGCTCGGCCTGGGTAAGAACTGCGTCATCGATATCCCGGCCGATGACCAGTACCGGCTCCGCCCCGCGGACCTCGAAGCTGAACTGCGCCGCGAGCCGGACCGGCCCACCATCGTCCTCCTGCTCGCGGGCGAACTCTGCACGGGCTCATTCGACCCCTTCCGCGAACTGATCCCGATCGCGAAGAAGTACAACGCCTGGGTCCATGTGGATGGCGCTTTCGGCCTCTGGGCCGCCGCCAGCGCACGGTTCCGCCACCTGACCGATGGTGTGGATCTGGCCGATTCCTGGGCGACCGACGGCCACAAATGGCTGAACGTCCCCTACGATTCCGGCTTCGCCTTCGTGCGCGACAATGCCGCGCATCTGGCCAGCATGTCCAGCCGCGAATCCTATCTGATCTACGACGGCAACGCGCGCGATCAGATGGACTGGAATCCCGAATTCTCCCGCCGCGCCCGTGGCTTCGCCGCCTATGCGGCGATCCGCCAGCTGGGCCGGTCCGGCGTCGAACAGCTCGTCGACCGGTGCTGCGATCTGGCGCTCGCACTGGTGCGCGGCGTCGGCGCGCTGCCCGGTGCGGAAATCGTGTGGGAGCCACAAATCAATCAGGGGCTGGTGCGCTTCCCGGACCCCGCCGGCCTGGACGACAACGCGTGGACCGACAAAGTGATCGCGGCAATCCTGGCCTCCGGCGAGGCCTTCTTCGGCGGCACAACCTGGCACGGCAGTCGCTGCATGCGCGTCAGCGTTTCCAACTGGCGCACCACCCAGGCCGAGGTCGACCGCGTCATTGCAGCCGTGGAAAACGTCCTGAAACGGTTGGAATCTTAGCCGTTTTGTCATAGCCGAATAACGAAGAGCTGGCAAGCTGAGGTTTGTCCAAACAAAAACTGGTTCTTCTGATTGCGTGTTTTCTTGTGTCGGGAACAGTGAAGCTGCGGGCGCAGGCGCAGGCGGAGCCGGACCAGAAGCCACCGGACAAACATCTCTTCGGCGTTCTTCCCAATTACAGGACCGCCGACTCCAGTCAGCCCTTTGCGCCCCTGACCGCGAAGCAGAAGTTCACCATCGCCGTGCATGATTCCTTTGACCCGCCCGGTTACGCCATAGCCGCCTGGTACACCCTGATCTATCACGTGGAAAACACCAACCCGGAGTTTGGCCAGGGCTTAAAGGGTTACGCGCATCGCTACGTGACCACCTACGCGGACCAGATGATGGGCAACATGATGACCGAGGGCCTGCTGCCTACCCTCCTGCATGAAGACCCGCGCTATTACAGGCGCGCACATGGCTCGATCCCGGTCCGCGCGGCGTGGGCCCTTTCGAGGATCTTCGTTACCCGGACCGACAGAGACACGTACCGCTTCAACTTCTCCGAATTCACCGGGAACGCGATCACGGCGGGCGTTGCCGCCGCATACTATCCGGGTCAGCGCAGCGCGGGCGACACGGCGAACCGGCTGGCGTCCCAGTTGATCTCAGACTCCATCTCGAATTGCCTGAAGGAATTCTGGCCGGACATCAAAAAGAAGTTCCACCTCGGCCCACGCGACCATAGCTGATGGGGGGCGCGCGCTAATATCGAGCGAATGGCCCCCGCTCCGGACTATCCCGCTTCCAGCCTTCGCTCCATCACCCGCCAGCAATGGCTCACTCTTTTCGGCGCGCAGGCCGGCTACATGCTGGACGCGATGGACGTACTGCTGTTCGTCTTCGCCATCAACGTGATCCGTGAGCAGTTCCACCTGAGCGCCACCCAGGCGGGCCTGGTCAGTTCATTCACGCTTGCCTTCTCCGCCATCGGGGGCATCGGCTTTGGCATTCTTTCCGACCGCATGGGCCGCGCGAAGTCGCTGATCTGGTCGATTCTGATCTACAGCATCGCTTCGGCGGGTACGGCGTTCAGCTGGAACCTGGCTTCCCTGCTTTTCTGGCGCGCCATGGTGGGCATCGGTCTCGGCGCCGAATGGTCCGCGGGCGCCGTGCTGGTGGCGGAAACGTGGCCGGCGGAACACCGGGCCAAAGCAGTAGGAATCATGCAGTCCGGCTGGGCGCTCGGCTACCTGCTGGCCGCCGGAATCACCGCCGTGGTGCTGCCGCGCTGGGGCTGGAAGGCGCTTTTCCTCACCGGGCTTTTCCCCGCGTTCCTGGCACTCGCGCTGCGCAACAATATCGAGGAGCCCGCCATCTGGAAGGAGCAGAAACTGCAGCCGCGCGTCGGCATCCGGGGCATCTTCTCAGGCCTGCTGCTGCGCCGCACCGTGCTCGCGTCCATGCTCGCCACCAGCGTACTCTTTGCCTACTGGGGGCTGTTCACCTGGGTCCCCGGCTTTCTTTCCGCCTCCCCCGCGAAGGGCGGCGCGGGACTCAGTATCGTGAAGACCAGCGCGTTTGTCGTCCCCATGCAAATGGGCGCGTTCGCCGGTTACGTGGCCTTCGGCTGGCTGGCCGACAGGATCGGACGCCGCCCCGCGTTTGTGCTGTATGTGCTGGGCGCGGCGATCGCGACGCCGCTCTATGGGGCTTCCCATGACGAACGCACCCTGCTGCTCCTCGGACCCGTCATCGGCTTCCTGGGCACCGGCTTCTTCAGCCTGTTCGGAGCCATGCTGGCGGAACTGTATCCGACAGCCCTGCGCGGGGCCGGACTGGGTTTCGTCTACAACATCGGGCGCGGCATGAGTTCCATGGCGCCCTGGGTGGTGGGATTCTTTGCCGATCGCTACGGCATCGGCGCGTCACTGGCATTGAACTCCGCCTTCTTCCTGCTGGGAGCCGCGCTGATTTTCACGCTGCCGGAGACGAAGAAGGCGGAACTCACCTAACCCGGATTAGTGGAAGAGTTCGTTGATCGGACCGTAGAGATCGGTATCCGAATTCGGAACGTAGTAGAAACCGCGACCCAGCGGGTCGTCATAGCGCACCGTGGTCCAGTTGATGCCAAGCGCGGAGTAAATCGTGGCCTCCACATCCTCCGGCTTCACGTCACGTTGGCGGGACCACCCCGGGTCCACCGTAAAAGCACCCGTGGCGTCCGTGGATCCAATGGCCTTGCCGCCCTTCACGCCACCGCCCGCAAAGAACGCGAACTGCTGCGGATAGTGGTCGCGACCGCCCGCCGGCGTGACCTTGCCGACCGTTCGACCGAACTCGCCGGCCATCACGATCATCGTCTCATCCAGCAGGCCCAGGCTCTTCAGGTCCGTGATCAACTGCCCCAGCCCGTTGTCGAGAGTCTTCGTGAGCGTCGGCAACTGGTTGTTGACGTAGATGTTGGTGTGCATGTCCCAGCCGCCGAGTGTGATCTCGATGTACCGGGTGCCCTGATTGGCCGCCAGCGCCTGCTTCGCCATCAGGCAGGCGTTGCCGAACGAAGTGCTGCCATAGAGAGCCGAGTCAGCCGTGGTAAAGCTGAAGGCTTTCGTCACCACCGGGTTGTACATCATGCCGTTGGCCGCCGCGTAGAACTCGTTATAGTCGTCCATCTGCACGCCGTCCGGCGAGTTGACCCGCAGGGGATCGTCGATGTGATGCAGAAAGTCCCAGCGTTGGCTGAACCGCGCCTGTCCATCCGGGTTCGTGGTGTTCTTCAGGCCCGCGTTCGACGGCGTGACCTTGAACGGCGCGAACGCGGACGGCATATAGCCCGGCCCCACGCCACCGGCCGAGTTCAGCGCGAGAAACGTCGGAAAAACCTGACCCGGCGTACGTTCCGCGGCCTTCTCAATCGCCACCACGCTGCCGATGTTCGGCGAAACATTCCCCAGCACGCCGGACGGATTCCGACCGATCTGCGTCCAGGTCTGCCCCAGCGAATGCACCAGCGCCCACGAGCGCATGGAGCGCACCAGCGCGATGTCCGGCATATGCGCCGCCAGTTTCGGCATCAGGCCCGTGGGGAACAGAACACCGTTGACCGTGGCGGGATTAAAGGTTGACGGCGTAGTGCCGTTCACAACTTTCAGATCGAACGTATCCGTGTGACTCGGCGCACCGGCCAGCAGGATGAAAATCACGTTCTTCGCCGTGTTCATCGTTTGCACCGGAGTCGCCGTGATCACCGGCGCCGCTTTCAGATTCGGCGCCAGCCACGAAGCCGTCACACCGGCGGCCGCCATCGAGAGAAAATGGCGGCGGGACAGATGCGGTTTTTCGGAAAAACTCCGGACCGCGTGAGGACGTTCGCGAAACTGCTTTTCGAATTTCTGCTGTTCGTTCATGGCATCCTCACTCAGTAATTGAACACGAAGTCGACTTTGTTAAACAACGCCCAGAGCAGATCCTCCGCGTTGGTCTTCAGATTCACGCCGATGCCATTGGCGAGCTTCTGGCCGCTGTTCAGCTGCGCAATTGAGTCAGCCTTCTCATCGGCCGTGGGATAGCGATTCAGAACATTCAGGAACAGGCTGTTCACCAGAGCGTCTTCATTGGTGGGATACTGTGCCAGCAACTTTGTCAGGAACGTGGCCGTGGCGCCGGCGCCGGTCGCATGAATCCGGTTCTGAATGAACGCGTCATTCATCAGGCCGAGGGCCTGCAGGATCGAACCTTCTGTCTTGCGGGGCTGGTCGTCGCGGTTGCCGCGCAGAAAGACGTCCATGAACTGGCTGACCGCGCCGCCGTTATCCGGCATATTGACCACGTCCGGCGCCTGCATCGCATAGTTGATCTTGCCGAAGCCCGGCGAGGTCACCCCGTATACCGTGGAGTCGTTCGAGAACCCGTTCACGGTATAAGTCGGCAGCGTACCGATCGCGGTGACCACGGAATCATGCAGTTCCTCGGCCATCAGCCGGCGCACAAAGTGCCGGGCGAAGTAAGGCTCCCACGCGGGGTCCCACGTGCCGTTGTACTCCGAGGCAAGCTGATAGGTATCGGAAGTCAGAATCAGGCGCTGTACGGACTTAACGCTGTAGTTATTGTCGATAAAATATTGCGCCAGGGCATTCAACAACCGGGCGTTCGAAGGCTGCAGAGTCCACGGGTCCGGCGGCGGATTGTCAGGGTCCAGGCGGGCCGGGTCGAACTGATCCGGCGGATCCACAATACCCCGGCCGAAGAACGCCGCCCAGATGTAATTCACGGCGGCTCGGGCGAACTGGAAATCGCCGGTCACATTGCGGGCCAGCGCCACGCGGTAATCCTCTCCGCTTGACGGCTTGTTGCCGTCGAACAGATAGACCGGCGTGATGGTCCTGGTGCTGCCAATCGGCTGCCGCGCCGGGCGATTCCCGGTCGTGGTGTTCAGCGCATAATCGGTGGTGTACTTATCCAGCGAGAAATAGTTGTAGCGGGCGTTCGCGTTGTTTGGATCCTGCGGCGTGGCGATGCTGCGGGTCCAGGTGTGCGACATGAATGCCGCGAAGCCCCAGGCCTGGGCGCGGGTGACCTGCGAGCCCCAGAGACTGAGGCTGTCCAGATGGCCGCGGCCACTGTGGCAGAGCAGGCAGTTCACATGGGCAAGACCCAGAAACTGGTCCGCTACGTTGGCGGCCTGATTATCGAAAATATCCTGCGTGGGACCACCAGTCACCACGCCCAGCACATGGTAGTTGAGCTGGCCGTTCGTCTGGTCGAAGCTGTTGTTCCCCTGCGCGGCGATCATTTCTGTCGCCATCTTGTTATACGGCCGGTTCGTGCTGAGCGCGTTGTGCAGGTACTTATAAAAAGCGTTGCGGCCTTCCGGACGAATCTGCACCTGCACCGCGCTCGCGGTGTTTTTGAACAGATCGCCATAGAACATTGTCCATTTGTCCACCCACTCGGAGCGGACCATAATCTGGTCAATCGCGGTGGTGCGTTTGTCCGGGTCTGTGCTGGCAACGAACTGCGCCACCTGATCCGCCGTGGGAATGCGGCCCGTCAGGTCCAGCGTGACGCGGCGAATGAATTCGTAATCCGTGGTCTTTCCGGCCGGGGTGATGTTGTTGGCCTGCAGGTCAGCGAAGATGTATTTGTCGATCAGGTTGCCGTTGCCCGACGAAGCGGCCGCAAACGGCTTTTCCCGATTCGTGTTCAGGCGCGCGGCCAGCGTGCCAAACTGGCGCGTCAGACGGCCAGGGACGGATTCCGCTTTGGGATGAATGCGAGGCAGGAATCGTTCCCGCGACGCCCCGAAGAAACTGCACTCGGCATGCTCCACCGGAAGCGCGTCTTCCTCAGCATTGACTGCGGTTTGCTTTTCCGTCCGCGACTGCGGCACGGGTTCCTGCGCCCGGGACGGCGTTAAGCCCCATATCCCCAGTGCGACTACGGACGCCACAGCGGGCGCCGTCCATTTGGTCTTGATCAAGCGAATCACCCTCCGGGCAGCTTCCCCGAGCCGCGGCCCTCACACTCTACCTCAACGCAAACACAGCGCGAACGCAAGAGTTTCTTTGGTTATAACAGATTTCTGAGGGCTTCCATCCGGACTTTTTACAAATGTGGCAGGGTCAATTCCAAACAGATCGCTTCGGGAGGGTTATCGCCATAGGGTGGTATTTCTGAAAAGCCCAGATCCCGATAAAGTCGTATGGCGGATTCCATCCGGGGTAGCGTATCGAGACGAAGGCTGTGGTACCCCGATTCCCGCGCCTCGCGGATAATCCGTTGCGCCAATTCGCGACCCAGACCGGCGCCACGGGCTTCCTCCCGCACATACAGCCGCTTCATCTCACCGACACCCGGCTCCAGCCCCCGCAACGCGGCGCAACCCACCAGCCGTTCCCCGGAAAATGCCAGCAGAAGCCGGCCTGAAGGCGGCGCGTAGCGTCCCGGCAAGGTCGCCAGCTCGCGTTCAAAAGCCTGAAAACAGATATCGTTGCCCACCCAGGCGGCATACTCGCGGAAGATCTCCCGAACCTCCGCAAGGTCTTCCGCCTGGGCAGCGCGAATCATAAAAGAGGATTAAACCGGCAACTTCGAGGAACCCATCAGGTATTCGTCAATGCCACGCGCAGCCTTGCGACCTTCCGCAATCGCCCACACCACCAGCGACTGACCGCGCCGCACGTCCCCCGCCGCGAAAACCCCCGGCACCGACGACATGTAGCTGGCATTCGCCTGCACATTGCCGCGGTTATCGAGCGCCACGCCGAGTTCTTCCAGCAGTCCGTTGCGAACCGGCCCCGTGAAGCCCATCGCCAGCAGCACCAGATCGACATCCATCTCGAATTCGCTGCCGGGAATCGCCGCAAACGTCGGCGGCGGACCCACGCGGACGCCGTGCAGTTTCTTCACATTTCCCTGCTCGTCGCCGCTGAACCGGACCGTGTTGACGCTCCAGTCCCGCAGACCACCTTCCTCGTGCGCGCTTTCCGTACGAAGCTGCATCGGCCAGAGCGGCCACGGCGTTTGCGGCGCGCGGGACTCCGGCGGTTTCGGCATCAGTTCAAACTGCGTGATGTGCGCGGCGCGCTGCCGGTGGCTTGTCCCCAGACAATCCGCGCCGGTATCGCCGCCGCCGATGATGACAACCCGCTTGCCGGTCGCCAGAATCTGACCCGGAACGGTGTCGCCCTCGCAGACCTTGTTCGCCTGCGGGAGGAATTCCATCGCGTAATGAATGCCGTTCAGTTCTCGCCCCGGCACTTTCAGGTGGCGCGGTTGTTCAGCGCCGCCCGCCAGCAGAATCGCGTCGAAGTCGCGCTGCAGTTCCGCCACCGGAACGGTGACGCCCACATGCGCGTTCACCACAAACTCCACACCCTCCGCCGTCATCTGTGCGACGCGGCGATCAATGAGGTGCTTCTCCATCTTGAAGTTGGGAATCCCGTAGCGCAGCAGGCCGCCAATGCGGTCGCTCTTTTCAAAAACTGTCACCGAATGGCCGGCGCGCGCCAGCTGCTGAGCCGCCGCCAGGCCGGCCGGGCCCGACCCCACTACGGCAACACGCTTGCCCGTGCGGGACGGCGGAATCTCCGGCACAATCCAGCCCTGGTCCCACGCGCGATCCACAATGGTCTTCTCAACGTTCTTGATGGTGACCGCGGGTTCATTGATACCGAGCACGCAGGATGCCTCGCAGGGCGCCGGACAGATGCGGCCCGTGAATTCCGGAAAGTTGTTGGTGCTGTGCAGTACGCGAATTGCTTCCCGCCAGCGCCCGCGCCACACCAGGTCGTTCCAGTCCGGGATGATATTCGAAACCGGACAACCGGTATGGCAGAACGGCACGCCGCAATCCATGCAGCGACCGCCCTGCTGTTTGATCTTGTCTTCCGGAAACGGCTGGTAAATCTCAAACCAGTCATTAATGCGATCAGCCGGCGGACGCCTGCCGGGCGTTTCGCGTGAGTAGTCAAGGAAGCCGGTTACTTTTCCCATTAGTTCGTCACCGCCTGCTGAGATGAGGAGATCTGTGATGCAGCCAGTTGCGCGGCTGCCACCGCCTGCATTTCGCGTTTCTTCATCACCCGCTTGAATTCATGCGGGTAGACCTTCACAAACTTCGGCAGCATCGCCGCCCAGTTGTCAAGAATCCACTTCGCCCGCGGGCTGCCCGTCACTTCCAGATGCCGTCCGATCCAGTCCTTCAGCAGCGCCTGGTCAGCCGGATCAAAGACCTGTTCCAGATCAACGCTGGTCTTGTTGCACCGGTACGCCGAGAACTGCCCGGTCTCATCCAGAACGTAAGCGATTCCGCCCGACATGCCCGCCGCGAAGTTGCGGCCCACCTTGCCCAGCACGATCACCAGACCGTTGGTCATGTACTCGCAGCCGTGGTCGCCCAGACCTTCCACCACCGCGCTCGCTCCCGAATTCCGCACCGCGAAGCGCTCGCCTGCCATGCCGTTGAAGAAGGCTTCGCCACTGGTCGCGCCATACAGCACCACGTTGCCCACCAGGATATTCGCTTCCGGCACGAAGGTCGAGTTCTTCGGCGGATAGACAATCAGCCGCCCGCCGGAGAGGCCTTTGCCCACGTAATCGTTCGATTCGCCTTCCAGTTCCAGCGTGACGCCTGGCGCAAGAAATGCCCCGAAGCTCTGCCCCGCCGAACCGTTGAACTTGAATTTGATGGTGTCCTTCGGCAGCCCGACCGACCCATACCGCCGGGCAATTTCGCCCGACAGCATCGCCCCCACCGTTCGGTGAATATTCTTGATCGGCAGCTTGATTTCAATCGGAGTCAGGCTCTCAATCGCATCCTTGGCGTGATCGATCAGCTTGAAATCCAACGCTTCGTCGAGGCCGTGATCCTGCTTAATCGTGCAGCGGCGCGCCACGCGGGACGGCGTTGGCGGACTGTAGAGCAGTTCCGAGAAGTCCAGCCCCTTCGCCTTCCAGTGGTCCACCGCTTTCCGGGTATCGAGATGCTCCACGTGGCCGATCATGTCATCCATCCGCCGGAAGCCCAGTTGCGCCATGATTTCGCGCACCTGTTCGGCAATGAAGAAGAAGAAGTTAATGGCGTCTTCCGGCTGCCCCGCAAACTTCGCGCGCAGCGCCGGATCCTGCGTGGCGATACCGACCGGACAGGTATTCAGATGGCACTTGCGCATCATGATGCAGCCCATCGCAACCAGCGGCATCGTGGAGAAGCCAAACTCTTCGGCGCCCAGCAGCGCGGCGATCACCACGTCGCGACCGGTGGCCAGCTTGCCGTCCGTCTGCACCCGAATCCGGCTGCGGAGATCGTTCAGCACCAGCACCTGCTGCGTTTCCGCCAGGCCCAGTTCCCACGGTGCGCCGGCATGTTTGATGGAAGTCAGCGGCGAGGCGCCGGTGCCGCCATCGTGTCCGCTGATCAGCACCACGTCCGCGTGCGCCTTCGAAACGCCCGCCGCCACCGTGCCGACGCCTACTTCCGCCACCAGCTTCACCGAAATGCGGGCCTTCGGATTCACGTTCTTCAAATCGTAAATCAGCTGCGCCAGATCTTCGATCGAGTAGATATCGTGGTGCGGCGGCGGCGAAATCAGCCCCACCCCGGGGACCGAGTGCCGCACCCTCGCAATCACGTCATCCACCTTGTGACCGGGAAGCTGACCGCCCTCACCGGGCTTCGCTCCCTGCGCCATCTTGATCTGCAGTTCGTCCGCATTCACCAGGTAGTTCGTGGTCACGCCGAAGCGCCCGCTGGCAACCTGTTTAATGGAACTGCGCCGCAGATCACCATTGGCGTCCGGCTTGAAACGTTCTTCGTCTTCCCCGCCCTCACCCGTGTTCGACCGGCCGCCAATGCGGTTCATCGCAATGGCCAGGGTTTCATGGGCTTCCTTCGAAATCGACCCGAACGACATCGCGCCCGTGGCAAACCGCTTGACGATTTCGCTGGCCGGTTCCACGTCTTCAATCGGAACCGGCGTACCCGGCTTGAATTCGAACAGGCCTCGCAGCGTGCAGATTTCCCGATTCCGAAGGTCTATCGTGTCGGTGTATTCGCGGAAGGTCGCATAGCTTGACTGCCGCACCGCGTGCTGCATCTTGCTGATGGTCGCCGGATTCAGCAGGTGATCCTCGCCCCGGACGCGCCATGCATAAGCGCCGCCCACCGGCAGTTCCGTGTCCGCGTCCGTAAGGTGCTGGAACGCGATGGAATGCTTCATGGTGGCTTCGCGCGCCAGAACATCCAGCCCAACGCCTTCAATCCGCGAAGCCGTACCCGTGAAATACTTTTTGACCAGCTCGCTGTTCAGGCCGATCGCTTCGAACACCTGCGCGCCGCGATAGCTCTGCAGCGTGGAGATGCCCATCTTCGAGAAGACCTTCAGCAACCCTTTGTTGATGGCCTTGATGTAGTGATAAAGCGCCTTGTCGAAGGACGTGCCTTCGGGCAGATTGCCCCGGATCGCCAGATCTTCCAGCGTTTCAATCGCGAGATACGGATTGATGGCGCTCGCGCCGTATCCGATCAGCAGCGCGTAATGCATCACCTCGCGCGGCTCGCCGGATTCGATAATCAGCGCCACCTGCGTTCTGCTGCCTTCGCGGATCAGATAGTTGTGAACCGCGGTCAGCGCGAGCAGGCTCGGAATCGGAGCATAGTTCGGGTCCACTCCGCGGTCAGAGAGGATCAGGATCGTGTAGCCCGCATCGATGGCGAGCGAGGCCCGCCGGCAGACGCCGTCCAGCGCGCGCTCCAGCCCCACCTCGCCATCGGCGGCCGGGAAGAGGGTCGGCAGCGTGGTGGCCAGAAAGTCGCCGCGGGAGACGCGGCGCAGCTTCTCCAGATCCCGATTGGTCAGGATCGGATGCGGCAGCTTCATGGTGTGGCAGTGCTGCGGCGTCTCGGCGAGGATGTTCTGCTCGCGGCCGATGTAACTGACCAGCGACATCACCATCTCTTCGCGGATCGGATCGATCGGCGGATTCGTCACCTGCGCAAAAAGCTGCTTGAAGTAGTTGAACAGGGGCTGTGGCTTGTCGGACAGACAGGCCAGCGGCGTATCCACACCCATCGAGCCCAGCGGCTCTTCGCCGTTCGCCGCCATGGGCGTCATCAGCATCCGGACGTCTTCGTCCGTATATCCGAAGGCGCGCTGGCGGGCGATGATGGTGGCATGGTCGGACCCGTGCACACGGGCCGGTTCCGGCAGCTTGTCCAGTGTGATCTGGTATTCCTTCAGCCATTCGCCATACGGCTGGCGGTTCGCCAGCTGGCCCTTCAGTTCGTCGTCTGAAACAATTCGGCCCTGTTCCAGGTCGATCAGGAACATCTTGCCTGGTTGCAGACGGCCCTTCATTTTGACGTTTTCGGGCTTAACCGGCAACACGCCGGCTTCTGACGAAAGCACCACCATGTCGTCATGCGTCACGACATATCGGGCCGGACGCAGACCATTGCGATCCAGGGTCGCGCCAATCACCCGGCCATCCGTAAACGTAATCGCCGCCGGACCGTCCCAGGGCTCCATCAGCGAGCAGTGGTACTCGTAGAACGCCTTCTTCTTGTCATCCATGTACGGATGACCGTCCCAGGCCTCGGGCACCAGCATCGCAACCGCGTGCGGGAGTGAGCGTCCCGATTGCACCAGCAGTTCCAGTGCGTTGTCGAAGGCGGCGGAGTCGCTGCCGTTCGGTTGAATGATCGGCCGAAGCTTCTGGATCTCGTCACCAAACAGGTCCGACTGCAGGATCGACTCTCGGGCATGCATCCAGTTGACGTTGCCCTTGACGGTGTTGATTTCCCCGTTGTGGGCCACATAGCGGAACGGGTGCGCCAGCTGCCAGGTCGGAAACGTGTTGGTCGAAAAACGCTGGTGGACCACACACAGCGCGCTCATCACGTCCGGGTCTGAAAGCTCAATGTAGAACTTCGCGATCTGAGGAGCCAGCAGCAGGCCCTTATAAATGATGGTCCGCGCCGAGAGCGAGGGGACGTAGAACATCCCGCGGTTCGGCAACTCCTCCGCTTCCGCCGCGACTTCCGCCTCCATCCGCTTGCGGGCCACGTACAGGCGAGCTTCAAATTGATCCGGCGTGATGCTGGAGGGCCGTCCCACAAAGATCTGCTGGATGTAAGGCTGCGACGCCCGGGCGACGCGGCCGATGGCGTTGCCGTCAATCGGCGTATCGCGCCAGCCCAGCAAGGGAAGGCCTTCTTCGCGGACAATCCGCTCCACAATACCTTCCGTGACCAGCCGCTCGTGACGTTCCACCGGCATGAAAACCATGCCCACGCCGTAATCGCCGGGAGCCGGCAGGGTAAATCCAAGTGCCTTGGCTTCGCGGGCAAAAAAGCGATGGGGGATCTGGATCAGCAGACCAGCGCCATCGCCGGTTTCCGGATCGCAACCGCAGGCGCCGCGATGGGTCAGATTGATGAGAATCTGAATCCCTTTTTCGATGATGTCGTGAGATTTATGGCCCTTGATGTTCGCTACGAAGCCGATACCGCAGGCGTCATGCTCGTTGGCTGGAGAATAAAGACCCTGTGCCTCCGGGAGGCCCATGGCGACGGAGTCATTGGGAAGAAGAGAAACTGGAATGCCGGAAGAGTGGCTCATATAGCTAGCCCTTGGGTAGATACGTTGGGTAGTTTCCCAATCTTAGCAGGTTGAGATATTATCACGCAAACGAAATTTAGATTACAGCCTTCATTAGATTTACTTATGATATAGTGGCGGAGGTGATCTTCGCTGATTGCAAGCTTTTCCGTGATGTAGTCCATGCCAAGAGTCTGAGCCGGGCCGCGCAGCTGAACGGCATCAGCCAGTCCGCAGCGACTCAGCATATTCAGGATCTCGAAAAGCGGCTGGGGATCGAACTCTTCGACCGCTCCACCCGGCCGCTGGGACTAACCACCGCCGGCAAACTCTACGCCGACCTTTGCCGCGACGTGCTTCGACGCGCCGAAGACTTCACCGCCGCGCTCGAAGAGATGAAGGATTCCGCGGAACGCGTGATCCGCATCGCATCTATCTATTCCATCGGTCTTTCCGAAATGGGTCGGCTGCGCGAAGAGTTCGGCAAGATATTCCCCGGCGCCGCCATTCACGTGCAGTTGCTTCGCCCGGACAAAGTGTACGAAGCCGTGCTCGAAGATCAAGCGGACCTCGGCTTCATCAGTTATCCGGAACATCGGCGCGACCTGACGGTCGTGCCCTGGCGGGAAGAGCGCATGACCGTCGCGGCATATCCATCCCACGCATTTGTCGGTCGTGAGATGGTGGTGCCGCGCGACTTGCACGGAGAAGCCTTCATTGCGTTTGACGAGGAAGTCATCATCCGCCGGGAACTCGATCGCTTCTTCCGGGAAAGCGATGTGGAGATTTCCATCGTCATGCAGCTCGATAACATCCAGTCCATCAAAGAGGCGGTGGCGCTGGGCTCCGGCATCAGTATCCTGCCGGAACGCACCATGCAGGCGGAGCTTGAACAGCGTCGCCTGGTTTCCATCCCCCTCCATGCCCCGGAACTGCGGCGCCCCGTCGCCATCATCCACCGGAAGAAAAAGAAATTGAGCCGCGCCGCCCGCGAGTTCCTGCAGTTCGTGATAGCCTGACCCCGTTGCGCCTGGAAATTGCTCCGTCTCGATAGGTGCCCCGATATGGGGTAGGATGGCGGAATGAAGCTCTTCCGGCGTTCTTTTCTGTTGAGTCTTGGAACCGTTCTCGGACGCGGCGTGTCTACGGCACAGCGTGGGCGTTACACGAGCCCCGAAGCGAAGGCGAGCGTCTCCATTGCTGGCAGGGAGTTTTCCGTCGACTACTTCGCACCCTCCGCACACGGTCGCAGGATCATGGGCGCACTGGTTCCGTATGGCGAGGTCTGGTGCACCGGAGCGAACATTGCGACAGGGTTCAACCTCGGCGCGGATATCCGGCTCGGAGACCTGAAGATCCCCAAAGGCTCTTACAGCATCTGGACCATCCCCACCGAGAAGGACTGGACCCTGATCATCAACAGGGAGACTGGTCAGTTTCACCTGAACTATCGCGCCGCCCGGGACATTGGCCGGACCCGCATGCTGGTCCGGAAGCTCACCGAACCAGTGGAGACCTTCCGGATCGAACTTCGCAACGAGGGCGGGAATAGAGGGACACTGGCCCTGATGTGGGAAAACACCGAGGCCTACATCCCCTTTACGGTTCAGGCCAACTGACGAAAGTCGATTCGGATTCGGCGACGGTACCGGCGGCGTTTCTCGATCGCCAACTGTTGCCGGACCCGAATTGCCGCCACGCCGGACAGCAGGCCGAGCAGCGTCAGAAATGTCGGTGGTTCGGCGGCGGCCAGCACTGCACCCCGAACCGGCCCGGGAATCGGCGGCACGCTGCCATCAAAATCCCCGAGTTGCGGAGGAGGTGGTGTGAGCGATTCGAATAGTTCGTTCTGCGGGGCGACCAGATCAATCCGGGGATTGAGTGAGGCCAGGAAATCCGTAACCGTAAAGAGAGGGGAATCGATCGTCGCGGGAACCGGGATCGGCGCTGCCTGTGCCCCCAGAGAAAGGGCGGCCAGTGCAACGGCCAGAGCTGCAGTTTGCAATGTGCGTGTGCATAGTTAGTGCCGGGATGCGGGGAAAGCTCTCAGGGAAAGTTTGTACCAAAATGAAAAAGCCCGACCTTTTTGGGGGTCGGGCTTTTGAATTTAACCGGGCGACGTCCTAGTCTCCCACACACCTGCGCGTGCAGTACAATCGGGGCTGAGAGGCTTAACTTCCGTGTTCGGGATGGGAACGGGTGGGACCCTCTCGCTATGGTCACCCAGAACTTGTGGATGCG